>NZ_JBQHWF010000004.1:0-249529 GCF_052064095.1 Blautia sp. HCP3S3_C4 | reverse complement strand
GGCGAACTCGCTGTTACCGATGACAAGAACTTAAGCAAACCGGTGACAATTCGTGTGAGCAGTCTGGTGACAGCTCATGAGATCAGTAACAAATACCATCAAAAACTGGCTGCAGTTTGACGAGAAAGGGCAGCTGCTCCAGAATGATGAAGCCTTCCGGCAGCATGTAGTGGATTATGTGGCACAGCTTGCAGCAGATCATGATACAGTTGGCACTGAAAGACAATTTCAGACCACAAGCGGAAGGGCTGTGTATGTATATGGCTCAGCTTATGGATGGAAGATTGATCAGGACAAGGAAGCAGCACAGCTCATGCAGGAAATTCAGTCAGGAACTCAGATAACCAGGGAACCGGTATATTCTATGAGAGCAAATGCACATGGGATTAATGATCTCGGAGATACATATATAGAGGTAGATCTTACAGAGCAGTATATGTGGTATTATCAGAATGGAAATATTATTTTTCAATCAGAAATCGTATCCGGACTGCCAGGTGATCCGGATAGAAAAACACCTCCTGGAATATTCACACTGAATTCAAAGAGCAGTCCGTCTGTGCTGCGAGGTGAAATGACAGCAAATGGAACCTATTCTTATGAACAGCCGGTAACGTACTGGATGCCATTCAATGGAGGAATTGGCTTTCATGATGCAGACTGGCAGCCGTATTTTGGTGGTGACAGATATCTTACAGGTGGTTCTCATGGATGTATCAATCTTCCCCCGGAAAATGCCGGGCAGCTTTATAGTCTTATTCAGTATGATGTCCCGATAATTTGTTTTTACTAATTCTATATTATTCTGCCAGACGGCTTTAATTAATATATTTTCAATCCGCCGGATATTTGTTTTTGGAAAAGAAGACCTCATTTTTAAAGAATTAAAAAATACCTGTGATGTGGGCAAAACTTTTTCAGGATCTTTTAAAAGATTGTGACCGGGAAATATATTCAAATCTGCGATTTTATACATGGAAGAAAACAAAGTAATAGCAAGTCGAATGGCTGTGTATTAAAATTAGGTAATGTAATTGAAGAAAAGATATGATATCATATGGGTAACAAATTGAACTGTGTGTGGAGGTGATGGTCGTGAAGAAAAAAGTGACAATAGTGTTGGTCATTATTAGTATTGTTGCTATAAGTACAATGATTATGTTTTCAACATATAAGTCTTCAGAAGCCTGTCGAAAAGCAAATGCCGCGATACAGTGGGATTGTTCTGTAACCTGTGCGGAAGAGTCAACGCCTGATTCTTATGTAATTACATATTCTGATGCAAAAATTTTATCCAAAACAGGCGTGTTGACGGTTCAGAACAGAAACGATTTTGACATTATTGTGCATCTGCTCTGCGAAGGAAAACAGGAACTCGTATCTGGCAGTATTCCTGCGGGTGGCTGCTATTCTTTTCTGAACGTTACAGATGAAGAACACACGGTAGGTATTCATGCTGATGTTGGTGAAAATACGGATATAAAAGTATTTGTGTATGACGGAAAAGACACCGAATCATATACAAGATAATTGATAAGACGAAGAATATTGAAAAAAATATTCGCAGATATTTTGGGATATGAAGTTCAGAAATGGATAATGGATTTATAAGCGTTAGGAATTCACTCATATGATTTGGATGATCTGGCACAAACACAGAAAACATTCCACTGCCGATAAAAAAGGCAGCTTTTCCCTATATCTACACGCCATAGGTATCGAAAACCTATGGCGTTTTTTATAAAATTTTTTTCTTGAAAGCAAATGGCTGTTTTTCAAGTCTAATAATTATAAGAAGAAAGGGAGGTACTTTATGGATGCTTTAATAACAGAGGCTAAAAATGGAGATAAAGAAGCATTTGTCAGATTAATCCGGATGAATAAGCAGAGCCTGTATAAAACTGCCTGGATTTATCTTCGGGATGAGCAGGATATTGCAGATGCCCTGCAAAATACAATTCTATCCTGCTATGAAAACATACAGAGACTGAGAGAACCGAAGTATTTTAAAACCTGGCTGATGCGGATCCTTATAAATGAGTGCAAGGACATTCTCCGCCAAAAGAACCATGCAGCAGAACTGGATGATTTTGCAGAAGGTGTACATTGTGAAGAACTGAATCTCTGTGAATGGAAACAATTGCTTTTATGCCTGGATGAAGAAAGTAGGAAAATCGTGGAACTCTATTATTTTGATGAGTTTTCAGTTAAGGAAATCAGTGCCCTTCTTGAAATGAACAGCAATACCGTATCAACCAAACTTTCCCGGGCAAGAGCAAAATTAAAAAAGGTGATCAGGAGGTGAGACTATATGAGGGAAATCAGAAGGATTTTAAAAGAAGAAACTGCAATACCGGAAAATATTGATAAAGCCATGGAAGATGTTCTGAGTGGAATTTTAAATTCCCCAGACGAGAAAACAACGGGGGCTTTAAGTAAAAAAACAGATGGAGAAAGAACGAAAAATTCAGGAAATAAGAAAAAAATAATTCGGATTCTTCTTCCAGTAGCTGCTATATTAGGAGTTAGTACTGGTGTACTTGCAACAAATATCGGACGACTGTATAAAGAACTTGAACAACAGGGTGTCGCTGAACAGGAGGCAGCTCAAATGGTTGTCACAGAACCTGAGTCAACTGCAGAAAATGTGGAAAATATTACTTCTTATCCAATAACTCCCGAGGCGGTCGATTGGAACCAGTCCATGTTGACTGTTAAAGAAGCGTATTTTGATGGCGGCGGTTTAAGTTTTGTGGGAGAACCTTCCAATGAGGCAAAGAATTATATGATCACTTGCCGTGATCATGCAACGGTGAATGGAAAAGATGCACTGGCTTCTTTAAATAAAATAGAAGGAGAAGATCTTTATTATGGGCATATTACTTTGTATGATGACGCTTTGATTGAGAAAATATTAAATGAAGATTCTGAAGTAGAACTTTCCATGACTATTCAGGCATATCCTGTTTATGACGGTAAGATTTATTATACCTGGAAAGACGCTGAAGCTTACGAAAAGATTTTTAAAACTGGTTCTTTTACAGATTCAGAAGGAAGGGCTTCTTATGCACTTCCTGCGGAGGACGTTTACAGAGGATATACGCCTCAGACCCTTACGTTAACCCTTCCATTAAAGGATGAAGTAAGGGATATCATTGAAAAATATAGAAAAGAAGGGAAATTGCAGGCTGCTGACACCGGAATAGAACCATCTTCGGGTGAGAGTACGCAGAACACAACAGATTTGGATAGTTCGTCAAATACTACGAGTGTAAATGAAAAATATGATCCGGAGAAAACAATGTTACAGGTAAAGAAAAACTATGTAACAGCTTCTCTGCCAGGAAAATCAGGAACCCTTACAATAGAAGCTGATGTTACCGGGAATACTGATGACGTTTCAAAGGGAGTTCTGAAAAAATGCAATATATCAGAGAAAGATATCTGCTCCTGGTTTGGCGGGAAAGATGGATGGGAAAAATCTGTAACAGATGAAACGGTCTGGGAAAATAAAGAAAAAGGACTGCAGTTATTTATTTCGGATGGGATGATAGAGTGTGATGGATTAAGTGAAAAAGATCTGGGATTTTTAGGCGAGAATACGGAAGATGAGAAATTAAATATTATAAATCAACTGTTTTCCAAAGCTGATTTAGCTGGAACTTCTGTAAGAAAATCAATTAGCGACATGACGGAAGGATATGATTATTACGACACAGAAGTTATGTTGAATGGAATACCGGCAGGTGGACTTTCTCAGTATCATTATCAGGGAAGCACAGGATTTGGTCTCAAGCCTGAAGACTGCTATTTCAAAATACCAATCCCGCTTCAGGTGAAAGAGAAAGAAACAGTTACTATGCTTCCCATGGAAGAAATTATGAAATCGGTGGAACAATATGTAAAAGAAGGAAAAATCGGATTTTTTACGGAAGAGGACACGACGGAGAAAACAGAACCAATCACGATTCCAGTTACGAAAATCTGCCTGAAATATTATATTGATGAAACCGCAGATGGACTTGTTTACAGGCCTGTATGGAGTTTTTGCTGTCCTTACCAATGGAAGGATTCGCCAGAAGAACAGGAATTGTTTTATATAGACGGAGAAACCGGAGCTTTGATCCGGGACGCATTCGGATGGTAGACAATCATAAACAAGATATCTGCAGAGTAGAAAATTATTTACACGCCATAGGTATCGAAAACCTATGGCGCTTTTTATGCCCATTTCTGAAGGAGTACCGGAAATAAAACTGGCAAAAGTAAAAATGAAGAGTATTCATGGTACAGCTTCCATTCCTTATTTTTGCTGATATGAAGCAGGCAGAAAGCCAGGAAGACGATGTATCAATTGAAGGTATGAGAATCCTTTTGGTCGAAGACAATGAATTGAACATGGAAATTGCGGAATTCCTTCTGACAAATGCAGGAGCAGAAATTATAAGGGCTTCAAACGGCAAGGAGGCTGTTGAAGCATTTGCAAAATCAGGTGTTGGTGAGATTAATGTAATTCTGATGGATATTATGATGCCAGTTATGGATGGTCTGGAAGCCACCAGAGAAATACGCACAATGAACAGAAGTGATGCATCTGCTGTTGCGATTATAGCCATGACAGCAAATGCCTTTGCAGAAGACAAGAGTAAAGCGTTGAAAATGAATCTGTATACACCCTTGGTTTCGCAGTCAGATTATCAGGCACATGAAAGCCAGAGTGTTCTTGAGAAACTTTATGGGAATTCACTAAAAAAGTTTGTAACTTCACTTTATCATGGAAAGAAGATCAGCTCGGAAGAAGTCCAGGATCTCAGTGAATTTCTTAAGAACCTGGAGGACAGGGAGGAATAGCGAATTATGGATGTTCTTGTTCTGCACATTCTGAAACTGAATATTATTGCAGCAGTAGTAATTTTACTGGTAAAAGTGCTTGCGACTCTGTTTAAAGGACGTGTATCAGCGAGATGGAAGTACTTTATCTGGCTGTTGATTACGATAAGCCTTTGTGTTCCGGTGCGCCTTCCGGAGAATCTGGCACTGGTGGATTTCAAAGTACTTAGAAGCAGTCAACAGAATACGCAAAACCCGAAGATAACGGATTACGCAGTCAGACCAGAGGAAAGTCAGAAGATAACAGAAACCGTATCATCTGCGAGCAATGACATGAAAAATCTGATAGAAATCCCGGAACAAAAGAGAACTGTCAGGTACGAATCAGATAAATGGCTGGGAATTGTGGCTGTGATTTTTGCTGCTGTCTGGCTGAGCGTAGCGGTACTTAAACTGACAGGAGAATTGCTGGCATATTATTTTTCTATAAGGAATCTGGAACGGATGAGTCTACAGGTAAGTGATACGGTGAGTATTCAGATGTACCGTGCAGCTTGTCAAAAGAAGCACGTACGCAGAATACCGGAACTCAGGCAAAACGCAGGTCTTACCACACCGCTTCTTGCAGGACTTTTACATACAAAATTGTATCTACCAGCAACTGGGTATTCAGCAGAAGAAAGAAAACTTATCTTTTACCATGAACTTACACATTATTGCCATCGGGATCTCTGGTATAAGATGATCCTTCGAATCTGTGCATCGATATACTGGTTCAATCCCTTTCTTCTTATCATGCTGAAAGAAGCGGATAAGGATATTGAAAATCTGTGTGATACAGCGGTTGTTCGCAGAGTTAATAAAAAGGAACATAAATTATATCGACAGCTGCTTCTCAGGACAGTGGCCATGGAAAATAAGATTCCATATGTGACAGCAAGTCTTAATGACAGCGAAATGGTGTTTAAAGATCGGATTCTGTATATGGTGAACATTCGGAAACTCCGCAAAGGAATTCTTCCGGGAATTCTTGTGACGCTGCTACTTGCAGGCGGTAATCTGGTATTTAATGTTTCTGCCGGGACAGATACAGTTTCAGTAGAGACGGAGAAGTCTGGTATTGAAAAAAATGCAGATCCAGAGAAAAATAATGTACCGGATTATGCACCGTTTTCTGAAATGGTAACTATGCAGAAAACTGCTGAAACACAGGACGAAGGAGGAGTGACAGAGAATACAGATACAGAGGATTCTGTAGATGAAGAGGAAAAAGCGGATGCGGAAACAAATGATGAACCTGCCATGGAAAACAGCGGACAGGTAAGTGAAACGACCGATGATGGAATTACCTCTGACAACAACGGGTCTGTTTCATCTTATGAGAGTCTGCCAGCAGGCGTACCATATACCAGTGGATTCAGTACTGCCTCCGGTGTAGCATCAATTGTAGCACCGGATGGAGGAGATGAAGAATCCAGAGTTCTTTACGATAACGGAGATGGGACCTATTCTGATGATTATGGGAGCCGATACAGTTATCAGGGAGATGGAAACTGGGCAGATGCCAATGGAAATTCATATCGTACCTGGAATGACGAAGATTATTATTCCGGAAACCAACTGGAACAGCATGAACTCCAGGGCAGTAACGGTACTGTTAATGTAAAAGAAACAACAAACGGAGATTATTATTATCGTGACGCAGAGGGGGTCGGATACACAGACAATGGTGACGGTACCTGGACGGATGAGAATGGGAACATCTATACAGAATAAAAGAAAGCGTTTTTCAAAACCAAAAGGAATCGAAAAACGCTTTTTCATATATGACATATAAAAAAATGGAATCATAAACGATAGCATATTATTTGCGAATATCTACCAGTCCCTTTTTCAGTATATATTCAGAGAACTCATATGAAGCTCCGTCTCCAGTCATATTCAGATACAAATTTTTGAGGTCGCTTTCATTTACGATCCAGGCCATGTTCAGTTGTACACTTTCGCCTGGTTTTATAGAGGAAATATAGTTTCCACCGTTGCCATAATTTTCAGAGACACTATAATATACCATTTCTCCAGTCTTTGCCACGCCGGTCCAACTAATGTAGTCATAACCATCGCCGGCCTGTTCTGTTGGAATGTAAAGCTGTATTTTTCCATTTTCCTTAGTCAGGGTCAGTAAAGTACCAAGATAAAGCATATGGTCGATTTCCTCATTTGAATGATTGGTATAGGTAACTGTAACATAGACCAGTTTCTGATTTACCTCCTCTGACTTCACAATTTCATCCAGGGAATCAATTCCGTCGCCAGATTTCACATAATTCAATGTGTTTGTAGATAGATTTCCATCAGCATCAATGGCTTCCGCCCATTCTTGTGGTATTTTGTCCGTATCGAGAAGCTGAAGATTATCAGAAATTTGAACAGAATCTACCTTTGCAGAAATCGTTTTTTCCAGATATTCACCATTTGTGTTTTCACCAATCACATCCAGATCAAAGGTGTCACCAATTTGGTAAATGGGTAGTTTTTTCTCATTTACAGAAGTACTTATTTCATCATTATCATCTTCTGTCTTTTCAGATATCATCTCTCCGCTCCATGTAGGTAATCCGGCGGTCTTTACCATAGTCGTGTTTCCCTCAATCACCAGATTTTCTGTAACTTTTATGGCTTCATCCTTTGACACATCATCTCCGATGTAGATCATAAGCACACGATATAAATCCGGGCAGACAAGGTAAATTCTCTGGTTAATAGCCCCGTTTTCGGTAATGCTATTATATTTGAGATATATCCCCTGGTATTTTCCAAATGTACGCTCTTCACTATCAATAACATTCTGATCCTGTACTACCTGTCCCAGATCATTTTTATCCAACAGGACAAATGAAAAACTGAACCCACCAGTCATGTCATGCTCAGGATATTGGAGATGGTACTCGTCAATCCAGCGCATGCCCTCCGGAACATATTTAGCAGACAGATCTACCTCTGGGACCTCATCTGGAAGCACGGTCTTCTTTGCTGCATCACCAGCATCAATTTTGACTGAAACACCATAAGAACCCTGTTTTTCCAAAAACCAGTGATACAGATTTACTCCTGCATATACTGCTGTGGAAACTGCCAGCGCACACGCAGCTGCCACTGCGGCAACTTTCGGAGCTGTCCATCGTTTTCTTCTTCGCAGATTCGCCACTTTATTATCCGCCAGCTGCTTTGCTACCTCATTTTGAATCATATTATGGATAAAATCCGGTGTTTCGGGAATATCATTTTTCATATCTTCTAATCTCATATTGACACCTCCTGTAATTCCTGCCTTAATTTTCCTCTTGCCCTTGCAAGTCTCTTTTGAACAGCACCTTCCGATATTTCAAGGATCTGGGCGATTTCTTTTACACTGAAATCTTCTATGTAGTATAGAATAACGGGTAAACGCAGTTCCTCTTTTAAGGAATTTACAGCTGTATACAATTCACTGTAATTCTTTGTTTTTTCTGATTCCGGTTCCTGTCTGTCAGCCAGATTTTCCAATGGGATAAATTTACTGGATTTACGCACAAGGCTGTAACATTCGTTGATTAAGATACGGATTAACCAGGTTCGGGCATAGTTATCGTTTTTTAATGTACCGACGTTGGAAAAAGCCTTCACAATTGTTTCTTGAATAGCATCTGCACAGTCATGGTCACTAAATAAAATCGTTTTTGCAGTTGAGTATAATTGCCTTTCTGAATCCAGGATCAGAGATCCAAGTTGTTCCTTTGTCATTTAAACACCACCTCTTTTTTTGCCAGCCAGCATTTTCTTTACATCTATTAGACGTGCAGAAATCAAAAATATCCCTAATAATTTATTCTTTTTCTTATAAATGGACAAGTTCGTGATTTTATACAAAAAAAGATGTCTACTTTCAATAGTATTCCATAATGAATGAGATAAAACAAGCTTCTCATGGTGTGTACGTATCACCGGATACGGGACAGATGCGATATACCTTTTGCATTTATGTTGTGGTCAAGCTGTATTTTCTCATGAACTGCATTGCTTTTTCATGATTTAACGGACAGAGAGCCTTTGAAATATATCATAATAGTAAGAACTGGATATACTCCAAGTCGCTTGCAGGAAAACGGTTTTCAAGTGTATACAGTAAAAAAGGATTTACATGAAATAGGAATCATAGCTATGCAGACATCATTCGGACATTCAGTTCCGGTTTATGACATTGAGAGGAAAAATCCGCAGATGCACAGGTTTTGACGCAGAATTATATGATGAACCGTTTTTTAAAACGGATTTCTTTATATATGTACAATGTATACATAAAAAACTGATATGTAATCTGCTTTAGCGATTTTGAGTTGCCTAAATTTGAAAGTTAGGAAAATCTTAATAATTTCGCATGCAATCCATTGTGAATTTAGATGCTGTATTTGTTATACTTAATCGAGTATAAGCAAAAAGGAGAGTTCGGCAGGAATTGAATTATTTGTGCATACATTCTTGGCGATTCATTCCTATTGCAGACATCAGGTAGCATAAAAGAAGTTCAAAATAGAATGAATTGATTATCTGCCGCACGACGGCAAAAGAAAAAAGCAGACAATTTGGAACGGCGGCTTTGATTTCAGAGCCGCCGTTTCTTTGCGTTTACACAAACCTATGATGAATTTTACGGAAATATTGTAGCTAATAGCATTGTTTATGCGTTGAAAATATCTGAAAAATTGATGATAGTAGAAATATAATATTAAAATAAAAAATGATATAAAAAAATGTTTTACTATAGAGGAATATATAGTATAATACAACCATAAGAAGTGATAAAAAAATAACAAGTTGACCTAGCCAAACATAATAAGTTTTACTTTTTTGTTTGGCTTTTTTTATTTGATGGTCATGCTAAGAGTGATTTTGGTGATCCTCAAGGATTTTGGCTCTTAGGGTGCTGCTTCCTGTTTGGACAATGGGAATTTGTATTCTAAAAGCTATCAAAAACAATGAGAAGAAATAAATTGAAATTTGGAAAGGGGGGCACTGCCATGCTGAGAAAGTTGAATTGTTTTTTAAACATCGTTATCGGTTCATTCATAGGAGTTTTCATTGGGTTCGGAATTTATAAGTTTTGGCATTTTAAAACCTATCCAAATCTATATGTCATGCAATCTGCACCGTGGTACACAGAGTTACTGTTGGATGGTGCCTTGGTGGCTGTTGTGGTGGTCGTATGTATTATCCTAAAACTGATTATTTGGAGAAAGTTATAAATTTCTATTTACCTGATTCACGAACAGTTTAATAACAAATTTACATAGTATTTTATCCAAATGGTTAATGAGCTATTTTTATACCACAAAAAGAGAAACGAAATGTCACATAAATTAAAAGCTGAAGGGAAAACGGCCTATCCGTTTTCAGCATTGGCGGATCCGTCTGCTAATAAGTGGTTTACAAATCAAAAAACGTGGTAAGAGTATTTTCATAATTCTGTTCAATTTTGTCTATGTTTTCGAGAATCCTGTTCATGTACAAATGCAACTAAATTAGAGTATAATAAGGGAAACCATTGAAACTGGGTTTCCGTATTGGACATTCCTGTGATGGCAGGAGTGTCCTTTACATATAGCGATAAATTTTGAAGTAGTTTGCATAGAAGTTCATGAGGTAGTTGACGTATGCTTTAAATCTTTTCATTTCGTTTTCCTCCTTTCTTTATCTTACAAGCACATTATAATATCAGAAGACGTATATTACTTGCCAAATGGGAAGAAAAAGTAGACAAAACTTGCAGGAGATTAATTGGAATGTACTGATAAGAGCATCACAGACATTTGCATGGATGCAGGATTTGAGGTCTAAAGGAGAAATAGGATGGCATTTATAATCTGTATAGCAGCACTCATAATCATGATGTTTGTATTTACCAAAATGTTGTTAAGTTTTGGCAATAACAGCAGTGCGGCAGTTGAATCTGTTGATGCGACTGTAGTTGAAAAGAAGCAAGGAATCTATACCCATATGCAGTCTGAAGCACATGTACCTTGGTTTCGCGTTGTATTTGAGATGACAGATGGAAGTTTGATGGAATTTCAAATGCAACAGGGAGATTTTCGTGAATTGGAAAAAGGCGATCAAGGTATGCTGACTTATCAGGGAAATCGGTATATATGTTACCCAAAATATAAATTTAAAAGTGAAGCACAGGAGGAAGAAAAATGTTAAGTGAAAGCATTGCAAAGCTGGTACAGTATGGGATTACAACAGGTCTGACACCAGAATGTGAAAGAAATTACACAACAAATCTTCTGCTGGACGTTTTTCATGAGGATGACTATGAGAAACCGGACAACATTGAGGAACCAGTTAATCTTGAAGCAACATTGGGCGAATTGCTGGACGAAGCCGTAAAAAGAGGACTGATCGAAGACAGTATTGTATACCGGGATCTATTTGATACCAGATTAATGAACTGTCTGATGCCGCGTCCGGGCCAGGTGCAAAAAGAATTCTGGGATAAATATAAAGAAAGCCCAAAGGAAGCGACCGATTATTTTTATAAACTGAGTCAGGACAGCAATTATATCCGCAGATATCGCGTAGAGAAGGATCAAAAGTGGAAGGTAGACAGTCCATACGGTGAGATTGATATTACCATCAATTTGTCCAAACCGGAAAAAGATCCAAAAGCAATTGCCGCGGCAAGGAATGTAAAATCCGGAAGCTATCCGAAATGTCTTCTTTGCCCGGAAAATGAAGGATATGCAGGACGTGTTAATCATCCGGCAAGGCAGAACCACAGGATTATTCCGATCACAATCAATGATACTACTTGGGGATTCCAGTATTCTCCGTATGTGTATTACAATGAGCACTGTATTGTGTTTAACGGCCAGCATACTCCAATGAAAATCGAGAGAAATGCATTCATTAAACTGTTTGATTTTGTAAAACTGTTTCCGCATTATTTCCTTGGATCTAATGCAGATCTGCCGATCGTAGGCGGCTCGATCTTAAGCCATGATCATTTCCAGGGTGGACATTATACATTTGCAATGGCAAAAGCACCAATTGAGCAGCACGTGGTACTTCCGGGATTTGAAGATGTAGAGGCTGGAATTGTAAAATGGCCGTTATCTGTGCTTCGTATTCGTCATAAAGATTCCAATCGCTTGGTGGACCTGGCAACACATGTGCTGGAAGTATGGAGAGGTTATACTGATGAAGCAGCATTTATTTATGCTGAAACCAATGGAGAGCCTCATAATACAATTACACCAATTGCACGTAAAGTAGGGGATACCTACGAATTGGATCTGACATTAAGAAACAACATTACAACAGAAGAACATCCGCTGGGTGTGTATCATCCGCATGCAGAATATCATCATATTAAGAAAGAGAATATCGGCCTGATCGAAGTTATGGGCCTTGCAGTTCTTCCGGCCAGATTAAAAGGAGAGATGGAACTTCTGGAAAAGTATATTCTCGAAGGCAAAGATATTTCTTCAAATGAACAGATTGAGAAACATGCAGAGTGGGTTAAGAAGTTCCTTCCGAAATATCCGGAAATCACAAAAGAAAACATCCATGGCATTCTTCAGAAAGAGATTGGAATCGTATTTACCCATGTTCTGGAAGATGCAGGAGTATACAAATGTACGACCGAGGGAAGAGAAGCATTCATGCGTTTTCTTGAAACATTATAAAAATTGAAATAAAAGGATTCTTTGCAGGAAATGATTACAGGAGTACAGATAAACCAGGAATCGGATGTTTAATTGCATGTGCGATATGGTTTATTATGTTTATTCTGTTGCTTATGGAGAGACATAAAAGAGAAAGATAATTTATAGAAAAATAGAATGTTTTCGGTGTGAAAATGCTGTTTATTTGTTTTAGACATACGATGTCCGGTTGAAAATTAGCGGATTCTCGTTTTATGTCGTGGTAATTTTGGTGCATATTGGTAAGTTGTAAGAGGAAGGGAGGTAGAGACATGGATACAAAAAAGATTGGAGCTTTTTTAAAGCAATGTCGTAAAGAAAAGAATCTTACACAAGAGCAGCTTGCCGAGAAGTTTGAAGTATCTGCAAGAACAGTTTCCAGATGGGAAACAGGAATAAATATGCCAGATCTCAGTATACTTGTTCAACTTGCGGAGTATTACGATGTTGAGATAAGAGAGCTCCTGGACGGAGAAAGGAGCCAGACTATGAATAAAGAGATGAAAGAAACACTGGACAAAGTTGCGGTGTATGAAGAATGGGTGAAACAAAAAGCATTAAAGGCTGGAAATGTTGCATTTGCATCAATGTTTGTGATTAGTGTGTTAGCGATTATTATTCAAATGTTATTAACGGTGGATATTCGTTTGATTTTAGGAGAGACAGTAGCTGCTTTAGTAGGAGGAATCCTGTATGCCTCTATTATGGTGCACAATGGAATATGGGATAAATGTTTGCCAAAAAGTGCTGCTATATGGCAAAATTTTCTCACCAGTGTAATATGTGCAGGAATTTTTACAGTCATCTATGGTATATGTTTATTTAGAATGGGAGCTACAGAAACACAGATAACACGATTAGCATTGGGATTTTTGACTGGTATTACTATTGTGTCATTTATTATTCTTAGGATCTTAGCATTTATTAATCGAAAAAGAGATCAGAATTCACCAAATGTTCAGGAGAGAAAAGAAACTTCCCAATCTAAGACAGAATGGAAAAAAATTTATAATGCACAGAATATAGTAGAGACAGAACAGCTAGTAGAAATGTTAAAGCAAAATGGAATAGCAGCTTTTTCGCAGGAAGCAGGTGCGAATGTTGTAATGCATGGGGCACCTGGATTTGGAATATATGGTGTGGATATACTCGTGAAAATCTATGATGCAGAGAAGGCAGTACAGCTGATCAAGGAGATTAATAACCAAGAGAATGAAGAAAAATTTTGACATTTCCACACATGCGTGCTAATATGATTATAGAAAAAGAGTGCTACCGATAGACGGTTTGTCCACATACTTAATTGATTGAAAATAACCGTTCAGTTTGCGAGGCTGAAGCGGTTATTTTTGTGTCTTTTTATTATCTTTGCCGAATACCTTTGAGTAACGAGGGAGTGAGATATATGGAGCAATTATTGATTGTTGAAGATGATATTGGTTTGAATCAAGGTTTATGCAAAGCACTGAAAGTAGATGATCGGAAGGTTATTTCCTGCAAAGACCTGAAAACGGCGAAGGAGCAGCTGCTTTGCGGCGGTGTATCCCTGATCCTGTTAGATATCAATCTGCCGGATGGCAGTGGGCTTGAATTGCTACGGGAGGTCAAGGAAACCACACCCGGGATTCCTGTTATTCTGCTGACTGCCAATGATACCGATCTGGACATCGTGGACGGACTGGAGAGGGGCGCTGATGATTACATTACCAAGCCCTTTTCTCTTTCGGTTTTGCGGGCAAGGGTGAATACCCAACTGCGAAAGCAAACGTCAAGCCATAAAAATGCACCGATCCATATTGATCTTTTTCACTTTGAAGCAATGACCTTTTATGTGGGAGATTCAAAAGTGGAATTGAGTAAAACAGAACAAAAATTACTGCGTCTGCTTGTTGAAAATCGTGGTCGAACCATGACCCGTGGAGACCTTGTAGACCGGATCTGGACAGATGGCGCAGAATATGTGGATGAAAATGCTTTGTCTGTTACGATCAAGCGTCTGAGGGATAAGCTTGGTGCACAGAAATACATTAAAACCGTCTATGGAATCGGTTATAGCTGGGTGATAAAAGATGAATAAAACCGGCATTGTGATCATACTGCTGTGTTCTCTGGCGGCGGTAGCTGTTGTATTATGGGAGCGGAGAAAGGTCAGAAAAACGATGGAAGAAATCGAAAGGATGTTGGACGCTGCCATGACCGGTTCTTTTTCTGAAATCACTTTTGATGAAAGCCAGCTGTCTGCTTTGGAAACAAAGTTTGCACACTATCTTTCTGCCGCAGAAGCATCTTCTCGAAATATGGCACAGGAAAAAGACAAAATCAAATCCTTGATTGCGGACATTTCCCACCAGACGAAAACGCCGATTGCAAACCTGCTGTTATACAGCGAGCTTTTGATGGAGGAAACTCTGCCTGCATCGGCAAAGGAAAATGTGGAGGCACTGTACAAACAATCGGAAAAGCTACGATTTCTGATTGATTCTCTCGTAAAACTTTCCAGACTGGAAAATGGGATCATTTCACTTTCCCCTCAGCAAGCATCACTTCAGCCGCTGCTTGAAAGCGTAGTAGAACAATATGCCGCCAAGGCTTCTGGAAAAGGATTATCCATATATCTGTACGATACAGATATTTCCGCTACATTTGACTTCAAATGGACAGCGGAAGCACTGGCTAATATTGTAGACAATGCCATCAAATATACGGAGCATGGAACAATCACGATTTCTACCGTAAGTTACGAAATGTTTACAAGGATCGATATATCGGATACCGGTTCAGGTATCCCGGAAAACGAGCAGGCAAAGATATTTTCCCGTTTTTATCGTTCAAATGCTGTTCAGGAACAAGAAGGGGTTGGCATCGGCTTATACCTTGCCCGACAGATTATATCCGGTGAGAGCGGTTATATCAAGGTTGCTTCCGTTCCGGGAAAAGGAAGTACGTTTTCCATATTTCTGCCGAAATAATAACAATTCTATCAAAATTGTTAGATTTCATTTTCCGCCGGAAAGAATGTGGAAAGAATCCTATGCGATAATCTGTATGTATCAAAGGATCGTTTCCTTTCATACATACAGATTTTTTCATGGAGGTACTCATTTATGGAGGTTTTACAGGCAAAAGACCTGAAAAAGATTTATGGCTCCGGCAATAACGCCGTTCATGCGTTGGATGGAGTTGATTTAAGTGTGAAGAAGGGAGAGTTTGTTGCAATTGTCGGCACATCCGGATCCGGAAAATCCACGCTGCTGCATATGCTGGGCGGTCTGGATCGACCTACAAGCGGCACGGTCATGGTGGACGGACAGGATATTTTCTTCTTGAAGGAGGAAGCTCTGACTATTTTCCGCCGCAGAAAAATCGGTTTTGTATTTCAGAGCTACAATCTTGTTCCGGTGCTGAATGTATATGAAAACATCATTCTACCCACTGAACTGGATGGCGGAAAGGTAAACAAGGCTTTTGTGCAGCAGATCGTGCAGACGCTTGGACTGAGCGACCGTCTGGATGCCCTGCCCAATCAGCTCTCAGGCGGTCAACAGCAGCGAGTAGCCATTGCCCGTGCGCTGGCGGCAGCACCCGCTATCATTCTGGCAGATGAACCGACAGGTAATCTGGACAGCAAGACCAGTCAGGATGTATTGAGCCTTTTGAAAGTCACCAGTCAAAAGTTCGCCCAGACAATCGTAATGATCACTCACAACGAAGAAATTGCGCAGATGGCAGACCGCATTATCCGTATCGAAGATGGTCGGATCGTCTCCCAGAACTAACGGGAGGTGGCTACGATGAATGTCAAAAACAGAAAATGTATTCGAAAGCTCAGCTTAAAATCCCTTTATGCGAACCGCCGCCGCAATCTGATCGCCATTTTTGCCATTGCGCTGACAACGATGCTATTTACGTCCATGTTCACCATTGTCTTGTCGTTGAACGCCAGTTATGAAACCTACCAGTTTCGGCAGGTAGGTGGCTATGCACACGGTACCTTTAAAGATGTTTCCCCCGAGCAGGCGGAACGTATCGCTGCTCATCCAAAGGTGAAGGCTGCGGGGGCACGGAAGGTGATCGGCATCACTGTGGATGGTGTCTTTTCCAAAACGCCTGCAGAGATCAGCTACATGGATGCCAACTGCACCAAATGGAGCTATGCCACCCCTACTACCGGGCGGATGCCCGAAAGCGGCAAAGAAGTAGCCATGGATACGGCAGCGTTGCAGCTGCTTGGCGTAACGCCGGAGCTGGGCGCCGAGGTCACGGTTTCCTATTCCATCACGGACAAGGATCAAACCGCCTTTACTGTAACAGATACCTTTACGCTGGTGGGCTATTGGGAATATGATGAACTAATGCCTGTTCACTACATCAACATCAGCCGTGATTACGCAGATGACATCGAAGCGCAGGCAGTGAAAACAGGGTTACAGCCTTTCCGTACCGATTTGAATGTCATGCTGGCCTCCAGCACAAATATTCAAGGGCAGATGGAGCAGGTGGATACCGATCTTGGCTACACATGGGACAGCTATACCGATCCCAACAGTGTCCGGATCGGCGTCAACTGGGGATATACCTCATCCCAGCTGGAGTCACAGCTCGATCCAGAGCTGATGATCGCCATAGCAGCTTTTTTGCTGCTGGTGATTTTCACGGGGTATCTTATCATCTATAACATTTTTCAGATCTCTGTTGCAGGGGATATCCGGTTTTACGGACTTCTGAAAACCATTGGCACAACGCCCCGGCAGCTCAAACGTATCATTCGCCAGCAGGCACTTCTACTTTGTCTGATCGGCATTCCGGCAGGACTGTTGCTGGGCTACGGCATCGGCGCTGTTCTGGTACCTGTTGTCTTGCGCTCCACCCAGTTGGATGCAGGCATCACCACCATCAGCACTTCGCCTGTGATCTTCCTTGGTTCCATGCTGTTTGCCCTGTTGACGGTGCTTTTGTCCTGTTCCAAGCCCGGAAAAATGGCAGCCAAGGTCTCTCCGGTAGAGGCTACCAAATATACGGATGCGATACAGACTAAGAAAAAACAGCGCAGCACCCGGGGAGCCAAGCTCCATCAGATGGCCTTTGCCAATCTGGGACGAAACAAGAAAAAGACGGTGCTGGTGGTGGTGTCTCTGGCACTGTCGGTGACACTGTTCAATGCGCTGTGTGCCTTTGTGGGAGGCTTCAGCATGGAGAAGTATGTATCCTCCATGACCTGCGCCGATTTTATCGTCAGCACTCCCGACTATTTCCGTTTCAACCCGGCAGATGAATTCATCACGCCAGAACAGATCGAGGAGATCGCAGCAAACACAAAGGCCAGTCTTTCCGGCACGGGATATGCTGTGCTAAAAACCGCATACCTGTGGATGACGGAGGATGCTCTGCGGCAAGACTATGCAAGGTACGAAAGTGCCGAGCAGTTGGACAGCCATATGAGCCGCATGGAGCACCGGGGCAATATGGTGATGGGAGATACCAGAATCGAGGCTCTGGATAACAGTCTGTTTGACAAGCTGCAAGTGTTCGACGGAGATATTTCTCCTATGCTGGAGCCAGATAATAACGCCATTGCCATTGCGGTTTCTTTGGATGATTACGGCAATCTGCCCAATCCTGAATACTACCCCAAGGTGGGAGACACGATCACGGCTACCTATGCGGATGATGTGAAATATATCGACAGCCGCACCGGGGAACTGTGCAACGAAGACACACCGGAGGAGTACCTTCAGGCAAAATTGTATGGGGCCAGAGATGTAGAGTACACGGTCTGCGCCTTGGTAGAACTTCCGAACTCCATGGGTTATCGTTATGGTGGTATTGGATATAACGCAGTTTTGCCTGTGGACACCGCACAGAGGGACAGCGGTGGTGCAGTCGTTCCGATGCTCTACCTGTTCGACACAGCGGACGAAGCTGACGAGGCCGAAGCAGAGCAATATCTGTCAAAGCTCACGGCCGGTGAGTTTTCGCCCTTGATGTATGAAAGCAAAGCCACGGTTCGCTCTGAGTTTGCTCAGTTCCGGCAGATGTTCCTTCTGATCGGTGGTATCCTTTGTGCTATCATTGGGCTGGTGGGACTCTTAAATTTCTTCAACGCCATGATGACCGGTATTCTTTCCCGCCGCCGGGAATTTGCTGTGCTTCAGGCTGTAGGAATGACGCCCCGACAGCTCAAAACCATGCTGATCTACGAGGGGTTGTTTTATGCAATGTCTTCCGTATCGGCGGCCTTTGTGCTTTCACTGGCGGTGGGACCTCTTGCGGGGAAAATGCTAGGCAGTATGTTCTGGTTCTTTGAGTATCGGTTCACCGTTCTGCCTGTCCTGCTGACAATTCCGGTATTTCTTCTGCTTGGGTGGCTGATTCCTTGCATGATGTATGATAACGCAGCGAAATGCAGCATTGTAGATCAGTTAAGGGATGCTCAATAATTGTTAAGCCCAAATTAGCCCTCTGTCAATGAAAAGGCTGAGGGCTGGAATTCAAATAATAATCAAAGTGACCATTACACTGGCCAGCGGCAAGAAACAGGTCATTTCCGTTACTGTGCAGAAAACAACGGTAAGAACAACAAAGATCACCGGACTGAAATCAAGCGTGACCGTTGCAAGAAATAAAAAACTTACGTTGAAACCGGTCATCAGCCCGATCACTTCCCAGGAGAAGGTTACCTACAGTTCTTCAAATAGGAAGATCGCAACGGTAAGTTCCAGTGGTGTGATCACTGGAAAGAAAAAGGGAACAGCCTATATCACAGTGAAATCTGGAAAGATCCGCAAAAAGTAAAAGTAGTAGTGATGAGTTAGACGCGCAAATTTTTTACCCAAAGAAAGAACACATGTTTACTTCTGGCACTATATGTGCTAAAATATAGCCATGGGTAGTAGAAAAAACAACAGAATCTGAGAAAAGAGTTATCAGGGAGAAATAAAAATGCAGATAATATCCAGTTATGGTGTAGAATTACGAAAACATAATATCCCAATCCGCCAGACACTGGAGATCTACCGTTCTGCTGTCAGTTATCTGATTGGAATTTATGTGCAGGTATGGGAAGAATTAGCAGAAATCCCGGATGCAAAGAGACGTTTTAATGCTGCAGAACATCTGGTACATACTACGAAGAAAAATCATGCCTGTTTTGATTTTGATATCCGGTTCCCAAAGATGCCTTCCTATCTGCGCAGATCTGCCATCCAGCATGCACTGGGGACCGTATCCTCTTATAAAACACGGCTGGATCTATGGGAAAAGACAGACGGAAAGAGCGGGAAAACAAGGCTTGTATATGAAAACCACGCCATGCCGGTCTTCTACCGTGATGTCATGTACCGTGAGGGAGCGGAAGGGAAAGACGAAGCATACCTGAAACTCTATGACGGCCATGACTGGAAATGGTTCTGTGTACGTCTGGAGCATACAGATATGGAATATCTGAGAAAATACTGGTCAGGGAAAAAGGCATCTGCTCCAACTCTGGAAAAGAGACACCGGAAGTATTTTTTGCGTTTTTCCTATACAGAAGAAGTAACACTTACCAAAACACCTGTGAAAGAACAGATCATCTGCAGTGTGGACTTAGGGATCAATACCGATGCAGTCTGTACTATCATGCGGGCAGACGGAACTGTCCTGGGAAGAAGATTCATAGATCATCCCAGTGAAAAAGACCGGATGTACCGCACACTGGGACGGATCCGCAGATTCCAGAGGGAACATGGCTCTGCGCAGACACAGGGAAGATGGGCATATACGAAACGTCTGAACACAGAACTGGGTAAAAAGATTGCAGGTGCGATTGTAAGATATGCGGAAGAAAACCATGCAGATGTGATCGTGTTCGAGTATCTGGAGATGCAGGGGAAGATATCGGGAAAGAAAAAACAGAAACTGCACCTGTGGAGAAAAAGAGATATCCAGAAGTGTTGTGAACATCAGGCACACAGGAAAGGGATTCGGGTATCCAGGATCTGCGCATGGAATACCAGCAGACTGGCTTATGATGGTTCAGGGGCGGTAACACGTGACTGGGAAAATCACAGCCTCTGTACTTTCCAGACAGGAAAACGATATAATTGTGACCTGTCAGCATCCTGTAATATAGGGGCGAGATATTTTATAAGGGAACTTTTAAAACCCCTTCCGGCGACGGAAAGGTCTTTACTGGAGGCAAAAGTCCCTCCTGTAAAGCGTAGAACCTCATGCGTCTATGCAGATCTGAGGAAACTCCATTCAGAAATGGAACTCTTAAAAGTAGCATAGATACAGGCAGATATACAGCGGACTACCTGTAATGTGGGAACCTGCCATATCTGGTATGGGAAATGCGCATAACTGCGCATCTAAGTTACAGGTGTATCCGCCGATATTCAGTCTGACGCCTAAAGCGTCTGGAAGCACGCGACTTCAGTCGTGTGAGGATAAAGTTTTTAATTCACTTCACAAAGATTGATAAAGAGGAGTGCGATATTATGGTGTTTAACACTCCATATGGGTTCGAGGGCGTACAATGTATGTACTCTGGTGTGTGCAATGATGGTATGTATAGGCATTCGTTTATAAGTTAGTGGATGGCCGTTACATGGATTGTACTAATACTGTCTATATTTATGATGGAAAAGACACATGGACAGATACAAATGGTGTGGAGTGGAACCAGGAAGTGATATAGTTTTGTCAGAATCAAAAAACAGGTTGCTGAATAGACATAATCTATATTATAATATATTTATAGCTAAGCTCACTTGGAGGTGATAACATGCCATTATTGAAAGAAGAAGCTTATACTATAGATGATATATATGCTTTACCAGATGGAGAAAGAGCAGAACTGATTGATGGTCGTATGTATATGATGGCACCACCAAGCCGAAAACATCAGAAAATATCAATGGAACTTTCTGGTATCATTCGTGAATATATCCGTTCACATAAAGGAAAGTGTGAAATATATGCAGCACCGTTTGCTGTTTATCTGGATGAAAGAAGCAATACTTATGTAGAGCCAGACATTTCTGTAATTTGTGATTTAGATAAGCTTGATGATAGAGGGTGTAAGGGTGCGCCTGATTGGATTATTGAGATTGTATCACCAGCAAGTAAGAAAATGGACTACCTGTTAAAGCTTCTGAAATATCGTTCAGCAGGTGTTAAGGAATATTGGATTGTTGATCCTGAGAAGAATCGTGTTATAGTATATAATTTTACCGGTGATGAAAGTATCAATGAATATACCTTACAGGATTCTATCAAAGTAGGAATCTATGATGATCTTGCGATTGATTTTGGAAGTATGGAATTATAGGTGATTTTATGGATAAAAAACAATATGCTTTAGAGAAGAACGGAAATGAATCAGGTAGCATGAAAGCCTTCGGGAGTTAATCCTGGGGGCTTTTCTCATAGTGAAAGCCTCCCGGAGAATTGTTCTGGGAGGCTTTTGTCAGATTATTTTTCAGAAAGGTTTACTGTATTGGTTCGAAATCTACAGCACCATGTTTACAAAGTGGGCATATGAAGTCTTCCGGAAGTTCATCACCTTCGTAAATATATCCGCAAATTTTGCATACAAAACCTTTTTTGCCCTCTGTCTGAGGTTTCGGTTTTACATTTTGCTGATAATAGGTATAGGTCATAGTATCCTGATCGCTCATGACACGAGCTTCAGTGACACTACAGATAAACATTCCGTGTGTGCCCAGGTCCACATATTGTTCTACTTTCAGTGACATGAACGCATTGATATATTTGTCAAGAAAGATGAGACCGTTTCCGGAACGGTTGATTTTCTCACCTGCAAATTTATCAACAGTTCTTCCTGACTGGAAACCAAACTGCTGGAAGATGGAAAATGGTGCATCAATAGACAGACAATTAACATTCATAATGCCGGTCTGCTGTATTACATGATGAGAGTAGTTGGCTTTGTTGATATTTACCGCTACACGATAGGGATTGTCTGTCAACTGGGTAACAGTGTTAACAATTAGACCATTATCCTTTCTGCCATCATTGGAAGTTACGACATAAAGTCCATAACCAATGCGGAAAAGAGCTGTCATATCGTTTTTGTTTGCCAGAGAGTCGTCTTTTGCGATATATTCCTTGCAGAGTTCATCAGCCATTGCATCGATTTCTCTGCGATTTTCTTCTTTGACAGCAGACCAGATGTGTACGGAGTTTTTTAACCAGTCTATTTTAGTACATTTGTCCATCATTTCTTTCATGATTTTTGCAGCCAAAGGTGCCCAGCTTCCGTTTTCAATGAGACCGACGGTGCGGTTTTGATAGTTGTGTTCTACCAGTCTGGTGATAAAATCATTCATGAATGGATAAATACTTGCATTATAAGTAGTAGTTGCAAGAATCAACTTGGGATAGCGGAAAGCATCGCTGATTGCCTGGGACATATCGTCTCTTGCAAGGTCATAGACCAGGACTTTGGGACATCCCCTGGATTTCAGTTTATCGGCAAGTAAAGAAACTGCAGTTCTGGTATGACCATATACAGAAGTGTACGCGATAACAATTCCATCTGCTTCCGGTGTATAGGATGACCATAAATCATAAAGATGAATATAATGTCCAAGATTTTCTGTAAGGACAGGACCGTGCAGCGGACAGATGATCTGAATATCGAGGGTGGCTGCAACTTTCAGGAGGTTCTGTACCTGCTTTCCGTATTTCCCTACGATTCCGATAAAGTATCTTCTTGCTTCATCATCCCAGGATTCCTCTACATCTAGCGCGCCGAATTTGCCAAATCCGTCAGCGGAAAAAAGTACCTTATCTGTACTGTCATAAGTAACCATAACCTCTGGCCAGTGTACCATTGGGGCAAATACAAAAGTAAGTTGATGATATCCAAGAGAAAGAGTGCCGCCGTTTTCCATTTCTATTTTCTGATTGCTCAGATCAAGCTCAAAGAAATTGCGGATCATATGGAAAGCTTTTGCTGTAGCCACAACAGTAGTATTCGGATAAACTTTCAAAAAATTGGCAATATTTGCAGCATGGTCAGGCTCCATATGCTGTACGATGAGATAATCAGGAGTACGTCCCTCCAGAACCTGTTGGATATTATCAAGCCATTGATGAGTAAAATCTGCATCTACAGTGTCCATAACTGCTATTTTTTCATCTAAAATCACATAGGAATTATAGGACATTCCATTTGGAACTTTGTACTGACCTTCGAACAGATCAATCCGATGATCGTTTACGCCGACATATTTAATGGTTTCTGTAATTTTCATGTAGTTTCCTCCCATTTTTATTAAGTGAATGAATGGTGTTTTGAATTTATTTATATGATAACATGGAATAAAAGATAATTCTGTTGCAAAAGTCACAAAAAGAATGCTTTATTGATAAAAATGTGATATATTAAAAAGAACCAGGAGGAATGATTATGTCACATATTACTTTATTTACAGATATTCTGCCCGAAGAGCAGGAAAGAATGCGTGTTTGTTTTCAGGCAAGAGAACTTGTCTTTAAAAATGGTGAGATAGTTATGGAATATTCCAGTACTATGCATAAAATAGGACTGATCCTTTATGGCAGGGCCACGTTGTACTGTTGTGATAAAGATGGCAATCAATATATGATTGACGAATTGAAAAAAGATACAGTTTTTGGGGAACCTTTTTTGCTTCCGGCAGATTCCCAGCATTATTATGTGAAAGCAGAGGAAGAAACAAAGGTAATGTTTATTGATTATGAACATGTGATTAAAAGGTGCGAGAAGGCCTGTCATCATCACAGTCAGATGATCAGTAATCTTCTGCAGATGACTGCTTTACAGTCCAGACAGCAAATGCAGAGGATTTATATTTTGTCCAGAGCTACTACAAGGAAAAAGCTGCTTGCGTATCTGAATGGACTTTCTGTGGAAAAACACAGCTGCAAAATACATATTCCAATGTCTTATACAGCATTGGCTCAATATCTTGGGGTGGACAGAAGTGCTATGACAAGGGAATTAAAAAGCCTGGAAGAGGATGGAATCGTGGCAAAAGAAGGTAGAGATATTGTGTTTCCTTACAGATTGAATTCATAATACGTCCGTGCATTTGAGAGAATGGCAGTGGCAAATATAACTCTGATGCATAAACTACCAGGAAAGTAGTTTTGCAGGAGTTTGTATGGACTTGGATAAGAATAGACGGATGCAGCAGGAAAATGTGGATAGGGGGAGGTATCAAGTATCAGTAGTGGATCAGTTGAGTAACCGACCTGTGGAGAATGCACGGGTAAAGATTTCTTATACAGGGGATCCTGATTCTGTGATCGAAGAGCTGGTAACGAATTCTTCAGGACGGACACCGGTGATTGAATTGAAAACACCGCCACTGGAATACAGTATGGAACCGGTGGAACAGCAACCGTATGCGGAATATACGGTGCAGATTGATGCAGAAGGATTTGAGTCTGAGGAAGTGGCTGGAAGTGAGGTGCTTCCACAGGTGCTGTCCAGTCAGCCGGTGATGCTTGCTGCCAGATCTGTTTCAGAAGAATACCAGCGGATCGTAATTCCGCCTCATACATTGTTTTATGAATATCCGCCAAAGATTGAGGAGGCAGAGATCAAACCGGTAAATGAGACAGGGGAGATTGTGCTAAGTAAAGTTGTAGTGCCGGAATATGTGATCGTACATGACGGACCGGTGGGAGATACTTCAGCAGAAAATTACTATGTGAGATATAAAGATTATATTAAAAATGTAGCCAGCAGTGAAATTTATGCAACATGGCCGGAGGATACGATAAGGGCTAATGTTCTGGCAATCATGTCCTTTACATTAAACCGGGTTTATACGGAGTGGTACCGGAATGTTCACTAATTCGGTATTGCAGAAACATTCAGTTTGACGAATTATGTATTAAAGTTCATGGGAAAAACGCTTATACCATAGAAAATAACAGGGATAAGGAAGATTAGAAAAATTTTCTGATAGAAATCGAAAATAACCTATGGTATAGTGATATTAGAAAAGGAGGATGGCAAACGGTGAAACAAAATAAAATTAAACCGGATACCATACTAAAGAACTTTTGGAGAGACAATCATCATTTTGCAGATTTGTTTAATGCTGCACTGTTTGACGGTGAACAGGTACTGAATCCAGCTGATCTGTCAGAAGCAGACACGGATGTTTCCTCATTTCTCAAATTTAATGGACATGCTGAAACAGTACAGAAAGTACTGGATGTTGTAAAGAAAACAGCATATGGTATTGATTTTGTAATCTGGGGACTGGAAAATCAGGCAAAAATTCATTATGCAATGCCACTTCGTCATATGATTGGAGATGGTTTTTCCTATCTAAAAGAGTATCAGGAAATTGCAGCAAAGAACCGAAAAGATAAGAACTTTGCATCATCAGATGAGTTTCTTTCCAATATGAAGAAAACAGACAGACTGCATCCAATGATAAGCCTTTGCGTTTATTATGGAGAGAATCCATGGGACGGACCTTTGTGCCTGATGGATATGCTGGAGGTTCCAGAGAAAATAAAACCTCTGGTAGCAGACTATAAGATGAATTTACTCGAATTAAGGACAAGCGGATCACTTCAGTTTCATAATCAGGATGTCAATACTGTATTTGATATCAGCCGTTCTATATATGAACGTGATTATAATAAAATTAATACAGTATATAAAGACAGGCTGATTGCATCAGAACTGGGAGTGGTGATCGGAGCGATCACACAGTCGCAGGAACTGATAGATCATGCTTTAGAACTGGAACAAAAAGGAGGTCAGGTTAATATGTGTAGTGCGTTGGAAGAATTAAAAATGGAAGGAAAGCAGGAAGGCAAGAAAGAAGGACTTCAGGAGGGCATGATTGCTGGCACAATTAAAACCTGTAAAAAATTTAAACTTGACCAGAAAGCAGCTATTAAAAATGTAATGGAAGAGTTTTCTTTATCTGAAGAAGATGCTGTTAATTATGTGAAGAAATATTGGTAATATATAATGTACTCTATATCTTACGAAAAGAAGATGTTCGGAAAGGAATAGGTGAAATTATGGGAGGAAAAGTTCTGAAACTGGAATCTGAAAGACTTAAAGCTGAGGGAAAAGCAATTGGACGTGCAGAAGGGAGGCAATCGGACAGGTGAGAGGTGAGCAGTTATATAAAGAATATAATCTTTAAGA
Organism: Blautia sp. HCP3S3_C4; assembly: GCF_052064095.1. Taxonomy (NCBI): domain Bacteria; kingdom Bacillati; phylum Bacillota; class Clostridia; order Lachnospirales; family Lachnospiraceae; genus Blautia; species Blautia sp. HCP3S3_C4. Next base: position 222,787 of record NZ_JBQHWF010000004.1, on the reverse strand, counting down.
AAAATGACAGGAGGAAAGGCAGATACCTTTCCTCCTGTTGTCGTCATACATATTTTATTTTTTGAAGTTTATTAGCAAATGACAAGTCCCAATGCCTTGAAAAAACGGTATGAATCTATAAATGCTGCAAGATACAATACGGCATGAGATTCATCATCTATTTCCGTAGATAAATCAATAAAATGATCTACAGCATTTCTGGTTTCCACAGACATCTCTTGTTGGTTCAGCTTTTTCTCGGCTTCATCTGTTTTAGTAAGAAGCGATTGATAATATTTATCTCTATTAAGTAAAGAATAATAGGTTTTCTTCATGGCCTCTCCATAGATTGACCTGACAAGTTCGTAAATTTCCTCATTTGTAGCACCGCTTTTAATAGCGTCAACCAGTAGTTCATTAGATAACATTGGCTTACCTCCTCGAAATTTTTATGAAGTTGATGCCACGTCTACTACATTCATTTATAATAGTAAGATTATTTTTATGCCGCTCTATGAATAAAAGAGACATATGGTTTTGTTCAAAATATGTGAATATATTTCCGAGACATGCATAGGCATGATTTATTTAAGTATTGTTTATAAGGGTATTATATAAATGTAAGGCACCAAGTTATCTTTTGTAGGGTATATAGCTATAATACTTGTAAGAACTTACAGTTCTATTATAAAAGATTTTGATGGATTTTGCAAGGAAGAAGAAAATCGAATGTTCTCGAATTGTTATGATTTCGAATAAATTTTTATGATGCTGTGCGAAACGTAACGTAATACATATTGCAAAATACAATATATTATTGCCTTTCAGAAGAATCTTCAGCAGGAATATATTCGATCAGATCATGCAGATCGCAGTCGAGGACATAGCATAAACGCTTCAATATATCAATATCAAGTCTCTGGATTTTATTATCTCTATAATTTCTTAACTGTGTACGCTGCATTTCAGCTCTGAAAGATAATTGATTCAGAGAAATATCGCGCTCTTCTAATATTTCTTTCAAATGAATCCTGATCTCACCATGGTCACTAGAATTAACAGGAAGTTGGCGTAAAGGGTTTTCTTTTTTGTTTCTCATTGAATGGCTACCTCCTTATATTCTGATTATATTTTTATTATCAGTATATTGTAAGACGTATAAAAGGGTGGTATATTTATATATGGGTATATAAATGCTCAATAAAACTAATGTGGAGGACGTATGATGAACAAATTTGAAGAGAACATGAATGCAGCTTGGGAAAAGTACCAGTCAGAAAAGAAAAATGAATTATATCCAAACATAATGCTTTTAGGAATAAGTGGTGCTGGTAAATCTAGCCTTATAAATGCTATTTTTAAAAGAGATTTGGCAAAGGTTTCCAACGTTAAACCAGAGACAAAGGGGTACGGGAAAATATATTATGGGAAACAATATGGATTAAGTGTTAATTTGATAGATACAGCTGGATATGAAATGAATCAAGGAAATGACTATTATGAGTCAGTGAAACCAATATTAGAAAATGGTATTGAAAATGAGCATTCAGGGGAAAATGAGAAAATCCATATTATATGGTATTGCATTTCAGTAGCAAATGAACGTGTAGAAGATATGGATATAAAAATTTTAAGAGATATTTGCAATAATGCTCAAATACGGAATAGAGTATGCGTAGTATTTACCAAATGTGATTTAGACACAGAGGATGGTGAAAAAGCAGCTATATTAAAGAAAATATTACGAGATAAAGTGTGTGATGATTTGTATTGTTTTGAAACATGCAATGATGCAGAATTAGAATTAGATATACCAAAACTGATAAAATGGTCTGCAAATCAAATTGATGATAAAGATTTACGAGAAAAGTTTGTAGCATCACAGATGCATGACCTAAAAGCCAAAAGAAAACAGGCAAATGAAGCGATTGCAACGGCTGTTACAGCTGCTGGTGCTGCAGCGGCGATACCGATACCGTTTTCTGATGCTGCTATATTAGTGCCTATACAGGTGGCTATGGTAGCAAAAATAATTGATTTATACGGTGTAAGTGATTTGGCAGCTATTTCCAAGGGATTAATAGGTGATATTGTAATTTCGCAAATTGGAAAAAGTATATCAGCTAGTATTCTAAAAATGATACCAATAGTTGGACAGGTTGTTGGAAGTGTAGTTAACGCAGGCGTGGCGGCTTCGATAACCGGAATATTAGGTACAGCAATATCTGCAATTTGTTATGTGAATGTGAAAAAGTATATGAATGGTGAATCTATAGATTGGACTATGGCTTTTTCAGCTGAGATGGTTGAAAAAGCAATGAAAGCTGCTAAAGAGAATGCAAGCAAAAGTGAGGAATAACATATGAAAAAATATGCTAATATAATGCTGTTAGGCAGAACAGGAGTAGGCAAATCTTCATTTATTAATTATCTTGTGGGAAAAGATGTATGTAAAGTTGCAACTGGTATGCCAGTTACTCAGGGATTTGAAACGTATGAATACGATAATGGAAAAATTCCTTTAAGAATTTATGATTCTAAGGGATTAGAGGTGTTGGATTCTTCTACTCAAAAAGACAAAATAATAGAATTTATAAGAACAAAATGTAATGATACAGATGTTTTTAAGTGGTTACATACTATTTTTTATTGTCTTAATATAGAAAGAAAACGTTTGGAGCCGGAGGAAGTAAAATTTATTAAATCAATAAAAGGAAACATAGCACAAAATGTTCATATTATTATAACACATTGTGACGAGGATCCAAATGATTCAAACAGGAGAGACATGGAGACATATCTGAAATCTCAGTTAGGAAATGAGATAAAAATTTATTTTGTTAATTCTGTGGCCATAAAACTTAGGAAAAAATCAGTAGTTCAGTTTGGCAGGGAGAAAGTTTTAGATGAAATATTTAGGCTGTTATGGATGGATATTTCACTAAAAATTTCAAAAGAATACGCGAAAGAATTGTATTATGGCTATATGGAAATATGTTATCGCATAAAAAATGCACTGGATTTGTCTATAGGACAAATAAATACTGTCAAAGCGTTGCTGGATATATCTGGCAGAAAAGATCTTTTTTCGGAATGGGACACTGTTTTTGAAGATAAAGAAAGAGAGCTGGACAGCTTTATTGATACATTAAATGTGAATTATCAAAATAAAATAAAACCTTTAGTTGATTTTTATAATTTATATAGTGAATGTATGGGATGCTATATACAAGCATATGATATCGAGGATTTTGGACTGTCAGATTTACTTGAAATTGATACTGATGAAATCTTTGAGCAGTCAAAATTGGGAAAATTTGTAGAAGAGATGGATAATATTTCAGATGATGATATTTGGGGTGTGCTTGGTGGTGTAGTAAAAGGTGGGTATTATCTTGTTACTATAAAGAAAAGAGTTCAGGAAATAATTGATGATATCTCATGGCAGTTGCAAAGGAAAGTCCCCAGTGAAGATAAAATTCAAAAATTAGTATATGAAAAACTAATAGACCAGATGAAATGATAACATTCACAATTGTGATAGCTATATTGTAACGGAAAAATATGTATATAAAGATGGGGTACAAAAATGAAGAAGAAAATAGTTGGATTAATAATATCTACCATATTAATAATTGGACAAGGCGCAACAATACCGATTTGGGCTACAGATTTTGATACAGAACAGTCTGATTCCGGTGCAGGACAGGCAGATGATGAATCAATTATAACTGGCTCATTACCAACAGACCCGGATGCATATTTGATTGCAGACAGCGCAACAAGAGTAATTTCTGCTGATGAAGTGGGATCTTTTGACAAGAGTTTGTTAAAAATGTCTATTAAAGAGATATATGCTCGGCGTGGGGTTCGATTTAGTGATGCAGATGTACAGGCATATTTTGCAGGTAAAAGCTGGTATGTGGGAACCATAGATGAAGCAGATTTCAGTGATGATATGCTAAATAATGCGGAAAGGCAGAATATATCCATTTTAAATGAATGCATAGAAAATTATTCGGAAGATGCTTCCGGTGATAGTGAGTATGAAGACTTATATAATGCGAATACCATAGAAGATCTTGAGAATTATGTTGGAGAAAAGGTTATTTGCAGCGGAAGATTAATTGCTAATAATGTAAGTGCATTTTCTGTAGAAGTCTGGGGACCGCAAATGCCTTATGTTACAGTAAATTATGATCCAGATAAATATGATAAGACATTAGATAATCAGGGGATATCAGAACATCCTATTTCTGTAACTGTATGGGGGACTTTGACAACCGGAGGAAATGCACCACAAATTGATATGGAACATATATTTATGGGCGGCAATGATTCAGGAAAGGCAAGTGCCAGATTAGTAGATTATGATTATTTCACAGGAGATTGGCCAGAAAATATAGGAGAAATTGTGAAATGTATTGGCATTTTCAGAATGGATAGCAGATGGCAGGCGTGGGACAGAAGTACTTCAGATCAGGAATTTTTGGAAAGTTTTTGTAATAGTCCTCAGGATGATCAAACATATTTGTCTTCAGGAAATAAATTTGATTATTTAAATCTTTCATATGATTTTAGTGCAATAGGGGAAGTGTCTATTAATGGAATTACCACATCACAAAGTTTTGCTAATACACCGGTTGCAGTATACGGCAGCATGGTAAATACTGGGATTATGTGTGTAGAATACATAGAACCATTGCCAAAGAGCCAGTGGACTCCGGAAATAGAAAGTATGAATGAAGTGACAGATATGATATTGTCTCAAGAAGAGGAATATATAAGAAATGATTTATTGGAGAATTGGGGGTTCCTTTTTGATGAAGATGATTCATATGAAGAGGATGATTCATATGAAGAAGATGATTCTTACGAAGAAGATGGTTCTTATGAAGGATAATTCTTACAATGAAGATGATTGAAAAATAAATGATACCGGATTGGGCAGAATAGTTCAATCCGGTTTTTTCGTTGATTATTCTAAGACAATCGACTATAATACAACTATAGAAAGTAGGAAGGGAGCGTGAGAACATGGCTTTACCAAAAGAGCATACTTATACAATAGCTGATATTTATGCACTTCCGGATGGCGAACGTGCAGAGCTGATTAATGGACAGATTTATTATATGGCACCACCGAGCAGAAAACATCAGGATTTATCCATGGAGCTTTCCGGTACTATCAGAGAGTATATACGTTCCCATAAAGGCAACTGCAAGGTATATGCGGCTCCATTTGCAGTATATCTGGATGAAACATCTGATACCTATGTTGAACCGGATATCTCCGTGATCTGTGATAAGAATAAGCTGGATGATCGGGGATGCAAGGGTGCTCCAGACTGGATTATCGAGATTGTTTCTCCGTCCAGTAAACAGCTTGATTATCTTGTAAAATTACTGAAATATCAGGCAACAGGTGTCAGGGAATACTGGATTGTAGATCCGATGAAGAATCGGACAATTGTATATAACTTTGAGCATAACAGTATTGATGAATATTCTTTTGAAGATACTGTACCGACAGCAATATACAAGGATTTGTCTATTGATTTTAGAAATCTGGATTTATAAGTATTATGACAGATTACAATAATGCTTACCTAAGTTAGATGCACATGAAAATAATGACCAGAGAGACATGTTATCTTTCTGGCTGTATTATATGAAAATATCAACAATAAAAAAATGATACCGGATTGAGCGTATAAAACTCAATCCGGTATTTTGCGTTAATATTATAGTCCTGATGCTTCTCTAATATAAGCTTCTAATGCCATCTTACTGATTTTCCAGGTAGATCCCATTCGGAATCCTTTAATAGTTCCCTTGTTAAGTAATTCATAAATACGGTTCTTGCCGACACCGAGAAATGCAGCAACTTCAGCAACAGTCATAATGTCTATTGGATCACTGCAGGAATCAGATGTGCTTTTATAAAATGAAAATGAATTTGTCAAGATTTCGTCCTCCCTTATTTTCTGATATTTTTTATGAATATGTTTCTTGGTTATATATTTTTTACATTTATAGAAAAAAACACAGAGCTAAACAAAGCTGTAAAAAATATAACAAATAAATGTACAAATATTGAACGTTTTTTAGAGTAAGAGAAAGCTAATCAATACAATTATGGATTTTGAGAGAGCGTGGCAAAGAAAAAACGACGTGTAAAGGTTATAATCGTATATATTATAAATCAATAAATTTACACTATCGTCATTTTTTTGCCATCTTAGTATCTCAGAGAACGTAATTTGCAGTGATGAAAGAAATATTGAGTGCATTTATTGGGAAAAAGAGGTAAAAAATATGAGAAAATACCAGATTAATATTGATTCTGAGCAGGTAAACGAAAAACCTGGAAAAAACGACCCTGTATTTGCTGTTATTAGTAATCGAGTTGCGAGGCATAGAGAAAATCTTTCTATGAGTAAAATTATACATGAAATTGGAGAAAACGGAAGAGCATTTACCAGAGCCCTTGTGAAAGATGGTATAAGAGACAAGGAGCACTTTGAAAAACAGATATTTTTGGTATTGGATTTTGATGAAAATCCAAACTATAAAAAAATCAAGAAAAGACTAAAAAAATATGGTATTCCGTTTACATTTACTTACAAATCTTTAAGAAACAGCGACGAAAATCCTAAATTTCGAGCTGTTTTTGTTTTAGATGACTGGATTAGAGAGCCAGTACTTGCAGATGTGTTGAATAATCTGCTTTTGGAAATGTTTAATGATGAAAAAGTAGACGGTAAAGAGCTAGTGGCAGACCAAAATTGTAAGGAACTTGCACGAATGTTTCTTGGTGGGAAAGGAATAATTGAAAAACATTCATGTGCCAGAGTAACTGTTATGGATGTAGTGGACGGGTTTCATAGATATTATAAAGATAAAAAGAGAGAGAATTATACTAAAAGATTAAAGACACTTGCAAAAAGTCTTAGTGTTGAAGTTATTAATAACCGTCTTGGGATTTTTGAAGAAAGCTATGTAGATGATTCTTTGAAAGATCGGAAAATGGTTAGAGACGGTAATATCGTGATGTTTCCTGTAGAAAAACAGAAGAAAAAGAAAGAGGGAGAAGAACAAGCTCACATAAAAAAATTACCATCAGTATTGCCGAATATTACTAAAGATACATTAAAAGAAGCTTGCCCTTTATTTAAAGAGTATAGTAAAGAAGAAAGAAAACTGGATCATATGGAAAGATATGTTCTGGCTACGAATCTCAGATATATAAAAGGTGGAAAAAGCTGGTTTTTTGAACATTTACAAAAAAATAAGAAGAAGTGGGAATATGACTGGGAAACGTACATAAAAGTTCATCCACCTGTGAAATGCAGTAAAGGATGTCCTTATGCAGATATATGTGGATGTACGACTATTTACTCTAATTTAAGCTCAAAAATCAGAAAACTTTCCAGTCTTGATGCCTATTTGCCATTGAAAGGGAGTCAGGAACAGTTAAAAATATGCTTGCAGGAGGCAGTGGATGCGAAGGATGAGAATATTTATGTAATTAAAGCTCAAACTGCACTCGGAAAAACGGAAGCTTACTGTAATCTTATACAGGAAAGACCAGACAAGCAGTTTATCATTGCAGTTCCAACTTGCAAACTGCAGGCAGAAATAGTCCAGAGGCTTAAGGGAAAAGGTATTGAGTGTACATGGACAGAGAGTGTTTACGAAAATATTAAAAAACTTGATCTGCCGGATTTGGAAGCTATGGTGAAAAAGCTATATGATGATGGATTTGGTCGATTTGTAGTAAAACAGATTCGGGAATATAAAACGAAAAATTATGATAAATTAACAGAATATCAGTGTCAGAACTTGAACCGTTTGACAGGAAAAAAGCAGGAGCTAGAACAATCACGGTGTATTGTGACAACTCATGCCTATTTTCAGATGATGAAGTTAGATACATTGGATAGTTATGAAATCATTATTGATGAAGATTTTCTTGTGACATTGTTTAAAAGAAATTGGTCACTTTCTTTGGAAGATGTAAAAACAATTATTACAAAGAGAATACTTTCACCACGTAATACTGAAAAACTAAAACAGATTCTGGATATGAAAGATCAGGAGACTCAAAAAATTGCATTTGTGAAACCCAATAAATATGAGCTGGAAAAGCTCTATGAGAGAACAAATGAGATTAATGGACCACTGCCGCTGCTTCTGGAAAGCTCATGTGTAGTTATGGATCGTGTACATGAGGAAATCATGTTCTGTGAAAAATTTGAACTTCCTCCGAGAAAAATGATTATTTTATCGGCTTCTGTTAATGAAAAATTATATGAAGATATATCTGGTGGAGGTGAGAGGGTACGCTTTAGGAATGTTCCAGAAGCAAAATATAAGGGTCATGTTATCCAGTATACAGCCCATACTATGAGTCGCAAGTGTATAAAAACTGCAGGAACTGAAAAGGTTCAGGAGAAAGTCAAAGAAATTGCAGGAGATGTGCCTGTTATATCTTTTAAGATGATAGATACTGATCTGGATATCCATTTTGGCAAGACAGAAGGCTTTGACAATCTGAAAGGGAAAGATATTGCAATTGTTGGCACACCGCATAACAGACCTGCTCTGTATAAGTTGTTGGGTGAAGCACTGGGCTATAATACCGCAGGAAACATCACCAATCATAGAGTGGAGCGTAACAATTACGAATTTCGCATCATGACGTTTGCTGATAAATCCATGCGGAATCTCCAGTTATTCTTTATAGAAACTGAACTAGAACAGGCTATTGGAAGAGCAAGAGTATTAAGAGAGGACTGTACAGTTTATGTGTTTTCTAATTATCCCTGCAAGCAGGCAGAGCTGAATATGGAGCCTTATCTTGATATTACAGTGGAAGAAGAAACCGAAGATGAGGAGGAGATTAAAGAATAACAAGAAAGTAACATATATGTGACGGAAGCTTCTGAAAGCTAACAGAAGCTTTCGCCACATCCTAATTTTTTAAATTTACTAAAGCCGCAGGACAGAAAGAGGTGGGAATTGTAAAAAATCCTTTTAAAATTAATGAATGTATGCGTAATGAAAATGATAGAGAATATATGAAATTAGGAATATACACCCAGGGTGCAGAAATCAGATGAAGCCGGCTGATATCTGCACAAGCTGGATACTACTGTTTTACGAAAACGTAATATCTGGCTGGGTGGGAATCAGTGTTTTTCTGAATGACAGGAAGAACACTGATTGTTGCATTATCTTAAAATTAACAGGTAATGCAAGGGTGGTGTATATTTGGATGCTAAATACGGTTGTCCTCAAATGCTCAGAATTGGCATTTGAGGATATTTTATGCAACAGTGACGCATGATAAAAGCAACGACTATTTCAGCCACCGCTTTTATCTAAGAAAGAGAAACTATTTTTTTGTCTTAAATTTTTTCATTGTGGAATATGGACTGTAAACTCTGGGCTTGTATTGAAGCAGAGATAGAACAAGCTATAGGAAGAGCAAGAATTTTGCGAAAGGACTGCACTGTGTATGTATTTTCAAATTATCCTTGCCAGCAGGCAGAGTTAAAACAGGATGCATATTTTAGACTTTCAGAAGAAGAGATTGAAAATGATTTGGAGGATAACATAAAAATGACGGGAGTTACTGAAAACAGTTCTTCCGACATTCCTGAATTATAAAACCAAAATTTAATATTAATAATTTGAGTACATATAATTAGGAAATACGAACAAGGGAGCGGGTATGTATGATTGTATCATTCATGGGGCTGAAGAACTGTATACATAGCTGCTGGTTGAAGAATTTAGAAGTGATTCGGATTCTTTAACCGGGTGGGAATCAGTATTTTGCAGATAAGAATACTGATTGTTGTACAGGCTATATCGTATAGCTTGCACAAGGGTCGTATGTTCCGCTGTTAGTTAAAAGGCCTTTTCTCCAAATGCGTAATGCATTTGGAGAGTTTTTATTGCTAGAGAAATGTATGTTTTATATGGTGAAAGCAATTTTATAAATGAGTTTATAATGATGTATTTTAAATAGGATTGATTTTTCTACATTCGATAAATATAATTATACGGAACAGAAATCATAATATTTAATTGGTAGTATTATGTATATTACAAATGCGGATTCGTTTTGCTGATAAATAAATACTACAGAACGTTAGATTAACAGTTATGGAGAGATTACAAAATATGGCAAAATTATATTTCCGATACGGAGCAATGGGAAGCTCAAAATCTGCAAATATTCTAATGGTTCGTTACAACTATGAGGAACGTGGACAGTATGCGGTATTGTTAAAGCCGAGGACAGACAATAGAGATGGGAAACACGAAATCCGGTCTCGCATAGGATTGTCTGCTCCTACTGAATATGTGGATGATTTTTTAAAAGAAATTTCAGAATCTTGGGATGGAAAAAGTGAGGAATATCTGTACCATGGAAAGAAAGTTGATGCAGTTTTGGTAGATGAAGCACAGTTTCTTTTGGAAGAGGAAGTAGATACCTTATCGGATATTGTGGATTTTTTCGATATTCCAGTGATCTGTTATGGTCTGCGAACAGATTTTTTAAACCATCTATTTCCAGGTTCTAAGCGCCTTATGGAAATTGCGGATGTCATAGAGGAAGTTCCGACAGTCTGTTGGTGCGGAAAACGTGCACAATGCAATACCCGATATGCAGATGGAAAAATTGTAAAAGAAGGTGCGCAGATCATACTAGGTTCTAATGAAAGTTACGTAGCACTTTGCAGGAAACACTATAAAGAGGGAAAATTGTGGAGGTAAGAGAAAAACAAGCAATTTAGAGATTGTTTAATAGCGCTTATTCAGTTGTATATTATAATGATGAATATACTAAGGAGAGGAAGTCAATATGAAAAATATATTAGCCGTATTTAATTGTGTACTTAAAGTTATGCATCCAGAAGAAGATTGGACGGAAGATGACAGATATTTTATGATATCACGTCAGGATTTATTTGCTGCTTTAGAAGAAGCAGAACAGTATATTTCAGACGTGTTTAATGAAGTGTATGGGAAAATCAATAATACCGAATGGCCATATAAACTGGTGAATGATGAGTATGATATTTATATAAAAATACTTAATGATAAATTTGAGTCGACCGGATATGAGCCAGATTCTGTAGATATGCTGACATTTGACCATGATATTAGATCGAATGATGAATATCTGAAATATGTAGATTATGTGGAATATAGGTATGACTTCAAAACAAGAAAAAGCAAAAGATATGAGAATGTTTATGGATATGAACCTATAAGGCGGGATATTGGAGATAGCAAAAAATATCCAAGCTTTAAAATAGGCGATATAGTAAAGCTTCAATATTCTGATAAATTATATGTTGTAAGTGGTGCTCCAACTATTAACAGTTTAAATAGAACTGTATGGAATCTGACATATTGTATACTTCCGTATATATGTGGTAAAGAAACCGATTTGTTTGTTGATGGTGAAAAAGAAGGAGTACATGAAAGCGAATTAGAACTTGTGTCTAAAGGTAATAATAAACATTTGCATTTAGATTATAAAAAGGGTACGTATATTATAACTGATAAAGATGTAATTGACACAGTATAAAGTGATTTGTCGGATAGAAAAAGTAAATATTTTAAATGATATATTATGATAGTGAAAGAGAGAAGTAGTTTTGACATACTGCTTCTCTCTTTTAATTTTTGCGAAAGGAGAAAAATCATGGATTGGGCTGAAAGCATTGCAAAGATTGTAACTGAGCTTGCAAAGATGATCGGAGAGGTAATCAAAGACCATCAGAATAAATAAGGAAAAGAGGTGACAGTAGTGGAAAATGAGAAGCAAAAGGAGAAGAATGAACTGACAGAGATTTTCTGCCTGCGTTTAAATCTGGAGCAGAAACGATATAAAAAACGGATGATGAAAATGAGTCCAGATGCAGTATTTGGTAAGGCATATGAGATCAACTGTATGCTTTCCATTTATGAAACGCTGATCGAGAAGTCAGAGAAGATGGAAACAGATATTCTGAAATGCCTGCTAGTAATTCCGGATATCCTGCATTTCTTTTACCGTAGGTGGATGAAAACAGGGGATTCGTTTCAGATGGAACTGGAAAGCAGCATGGAGCAGGGATTGAAAGAAATTGAAGCAATGTTGAATACAACAGAGGAGAAGGCTGCATGAAAAAGCGTGTCATTTGTGTACGGACCTGTATGGTGAGGGAAGGTTCTGTATTATATGGGAGTAAGGATGGAAAGAGAACGATCACATCACCAGAAGAGGCGGCTGAATTTGCTGCCTCTTTTTTCAAAGACTCAGATAAGGAAATGATCTATGTGTGTACTTTGAACGGGCATGGTGAGCCGGTGGCAATGGAAATGGTTGCAAAAGGCGGTGTGAATTACTGCCATGTAGATATGGCGCAGATTTACAAGACTGCGATCATCAGCAATGCTGCAGGTATCATCTGTTTTCATAACCATCCGTCAGGCAGTATAGAGCCAAGCAAGGAGGACAGACTGCTTACGGAAAAAATGAAAACAGCAGGAAGATATCTGGACATCCCACTGCGGGACCACATCATTATTGGTGGGGATGGAGCATTTTACAGCTTCAATGAAAATGAAGAAAAAACAGAATACAGCTATGAATAAATACAAGATCAGAAAATCGGAGGAAAAGATTATGGCAGCTAATATTGAGACAATGTTTTATGTAAGAGAAACCCCATGGCATGGATTAGGAACAAGAGTTCTTACGGCACCAGCATCTAAAGAAGCTCTGGAAGTAGCAGGGCTGAACTGGAAGGTAATCCAGGAGCCGGTATATACAGAAGAGAATGAACTAATCGAGGGATACAAGGTAAATGTAAGGGACAGTGACCGGAAGGTACTTGGAGTGGTAACAAACCGTTACAAAGTCATCCAGAATGAAGAAGCCTTCAGTTTTACGGACAGTCTGCTTGGAGAAGGTGTACGTTATGAGACAGCAGGTTCCTTGCAGGGAGGAAAAAAGGTATGGCTCCTTGCCAGAATGCCACAGGATTACATTATCACAGGGGAAAGGATCAGTCCGTATCTGGTATTTTCCAATACCCATGACGGCTCCGGTGCGATTAAGGTAGCATTAACTCCGATCAGGGTTGTGTGCAACAACACGCTTAACCTTGCTTTATCCTCTGCAAAACGTTCCTGGTCTATGATTCATACCGGAGATATACAGGGGAAACTGGAAGAAGCCAAGGATACGCTATTTAAGGCAGAAGCTTATATGGATGAGCTGGGAAAGGAAATTGAGGACCTGAGAATGAAGAGAATGTCAGATCAGCAGGTACTTGATTATATTGAGATTTTGCTGCCGCTGGATGAGAATATGACAGCACAGCAGAAGAAAAACATTATCCGTTTGCAGGAAGATATGAAGATACGTTATTTCGATGCCCCGGATTTAAAGGGTGTAGGAAAGAATGCCTACCGTTTTATCAATGCAGTATCCGATTTTGCCACACATGCAGCCCCTTTGAGAAAGACAGCGAATTATAAGGAAAATGTATTTTCAAGAACAGTGGAAGGCAATCCGTTGATTGACAAAGCGTACCAGATGGTATGTGCCGCATAGGGAGAATGTTATTAGAATAAAAGAAGAGAATCAGGAGGAACAGGATTATGAAACGGAATACAATACCAACAGCAAAAATGACAAGGGAAGAATGGTTACAGCTTAGAAGAAAAGGAATCGGAGGTTCGGATGCTTCGGTCATTATGGGGAAGAATCCATACAGAAGCATCTTGCAGCTCTGGGAAGAGAAGACTGGGAAACTGCCAGTCACAGATGATGGGAATGAGTATACCTACTGGGGAAATGTGATGGAGCCGATCATCCGTAAGGAATTTATGAACCGTACCGGATTGAAGGTACGTCAGAAACATGCAATGATCTTTCATAAAGATTATCCATATCTGTTTGCAGATGTAGATGGGATTGTTACGGATGAACGTGGCGAGAAATGTATCTTTGAAGCAAAGACAGCAAGCCAGTATAAGGCAGAACAGTGGGAAGACAGGGTACCGGAAGAATACATCTTACAGGTACAGCACTATCTGGAAGTGTGTGGGATGGACAAAGCATACATTGCAGCACTGATCGGCGGCAATAAGTTTGTGTTTCATACTATTTACAGGGACGATGAACTGATAAGGAACCTTGTCAGCAGGGAAAAAGATTTCTGGGAAGGCTGTGTGCTTACAGGTACGGAGCCTGTCATGGATGACTCCGATGCTACCAGGGATTATCTGAATCAAAAATATAGTGATCCCATTGAGGGTTCTATCCAGCTGCAGGAAGATATGAAGTCTGTGCTGGCTGAATATCAGGATGTTGACTGTAAGGTAAAAGAGCTGGAAAAGCAGAAAACAGGTCTTGCAAACCAGATCAAGGCGGCAATGGGAGAATATGAAACCGGGGAGGTGGATGGAACTGTTGTTTTATGGAAGAAGATCAGCAGGGAATCTCTGGACAGCAAAAGACTGCGCAAAGAACAGCCGGAGGTATTTGCAGAGTACAGTAATATCAGTTTTTATAGAAAGCTTTCAATCGCATAAAAAGAAAATCAGGAGGAAGGCATTATGGCAGAAAAAAAGATCAGGAATCTAAATCCTGAAGAGATAGAATGCCGCGTGGGAACCGTCATGGAGCAGGGGATTACTCTGCTCCTTTATAAAAATGCCAGGGTAGATCAGACAATACTGGATGAGGTATTTGGAATCTGCGGATGGCAGAGGAGACATAACATGATCGGCAGTGAGCTGTACTGCATCCTCAGTATCTGGGATGCTGAGAAACAGCAGTGGGTGCAAAAAGAGGATGTGGGAACAGAAAGTGATTACGAGAAAGCAAAAGGTGCGGCATCAGATTCATTTAAGAGGGCCTGCTTTAATATCGGGATTGGAAGGGAGCTGTATTCAGCTCCTTTTATTTATATTCCCATAAATAAAATTCTGGTGGGTGATAAAAATGGGAAGAAGTATGTAAAGGACAGATTTTCTGTGAAGAATATACACACTACTGCAGATAAGACGATCACAGATCTGGAGATCGTAAACCAGAGAGGGGAAACAGTATATACATATCGGACAGCTTCCGCATCCCGGCAGTCAATAGAAACAGACCAGAAGGAAGAGCAGGCAGAGCTGATATCAGATCAGGATATCCAGAACCTGTATGCAGAACTGGGAAGGACCGGAGTGACAGTACAGAAGATACTGAGCAGATATGGGATCACAAGTGTAAAGGAAATGGACCAGAATACCTATAAAAGAGCACTTAGTGGATTAAGGAGAACAAAAACAGCAGCATAAAGAAAAAGAAGTGGAGGAACAGAACATGATGGAGTATAGAGAGTTTGTAGAAGAGTTAATGACAGAGATCAAAGAAGAGACAGGATTAAAGGCAGAGTTTCATGAATCAGATGAGAAAATGCCACAGGACAGTATCTGGGTATATATGAGTGAAGATAATGGCAGTTCCAATATTGTACGGCTGTTTACAGCAGAATCTTATAACCAGTGGATACAGAGAAAAACAACATTCCCGGCGCTTATAAGGGACGTAAAGAAGTCAGTAAAAAACTTTGATGATATGTGCGTGCCGGATAAGCTAAAGAAATTAAAAGATTATGAGCAGGTAAAAGAAAACCTGTTTATCCGACTGATCAATTTTGAGAAGAATAAAACTGAGCTGGAAAAGGCTTTTTATAAGCGAAATGGAGATATTGCACTCACCCTGTATATGAAAATTTTTGATGAAGATGGGATGATGACCAGCCTTAAAGTACCATTACAATGTGTGGAAAGATGGGATTTGGAGAATGAGGATGTTTTTATGGCTGCCTTAAAGAATACTGCATCAATGATGCCGCCAAAAGTATATGACATGATGAAGATGCTCCTGAATCCTGAATATGATGGGGAAGATATTGATGCTCCTGATTATATCCCGTTTCAGGATGAAATGGGAAACTGCCTGAGTACAGGACAGAAAACAAATGGAGCGGTGGCAATATTCTATCCGGGTGTTGCAAGATTATTCTGCGATAAAATAAATACAGATGAACTGTATCTGGTATTCACAAGTATACATGAGGTGATGGTACATAATGCAAGGATGATAGAACCAGAAGATCTGGCATCAGTGCTGAACGATACCATAAAGGAAGCAACTCCGGAAGATGATGTGCTTACTAAGCATATTTATTATTATAATGCAAAGACAGATCAGATTGAGATGTTATTAAGAGAATAATAATTTCTAATAGTGATTAGGGACAAGGGGGAGCACCCCCTTGCACCCCCCTTTTTTAGATAACAATAAAGAATATTATTGGCAAGATTCCGAAATATATTCTGATATATAGTAGGATATGAAAAATATCGTTGATTATATTGCAGTGTTACTATTGTGAAATGAAAGCAAGATATAATATAAGTGGTATAAGAACATTGGAACACTGGAACATTGGAACATAAAACATGAGGAAGGAGAAGGTGGTTGCTGAAAATTTTATACGATACAGAACAATATAGTTCTGTATCGCATCAGACTGTAGACAAAGTCTATTTTGGCAAAGATTCCAAGAAGCAGTTCTCCTGGCCTTTTTTGAACGCAAAGATTTTTTGGATTTCTTTCTGTCAGAAAAGTCAGCTCGGTATGATTCTGGACACAGGCTGCGGTCTGGTTTCCTGATTCAGGTGCTTTGCAGCGCATCTATCTGTCAATCCGCGCCTGACACCGGTCACTTCCATGAGCTTGCATGACTGATTCTGAGTATCCATCGCTATAATCAGGAAGAGAGATTCCGACAGGATGCTTCCACCGTCGGGTAGCGCTTTATGTCCGTATGCGGGATGAATTTTGCTGCCTGCATGCGAATCAGAAAATCCGGAATGGATGCAAATTGTACGCAGTAAAGATTTTCTGTAAAATATTGAATATCGTCCATTCTGGTGCGGTCAAGCAGCAGAATACGGGCACCGTCCAGAGAGGCGTTGGAGATACAGGTGTATTTCTCACGGGGCTGATCCGGAAAGATGCCGATCGTGATGGCGGATTCCAGATTAGAATGAGCACTAAAAGCACCAGACAGATAAAAATGGGAAATATCTGTCTCCAGACATCCTGCTGACTCAAGCAGACAGTCCATCATGGTGTAGGCAGCGGCTTTGGTATCCAAATATTGTTTAATATCCGTCTGTGAGAAATACAGTGGTTCTCCGCTCCCGGACTCTTCGGCAGTGGCATAGACGGCGGCATACTCCTGTTCCTCCTCCAGATATATGATCCGCGGAGTGACATCTGGATTCAATGTGCCCGCAATATTGATCCATCCATGAAGTCTCATTTGGGCCAGTAGATCGATAATGCCGGAACCGCAGATGCCCACCGGGCGGCTTCCGTCGATCGTGGTAAAGGTCAGGTCTTTGCCGTGGATCGTCACTGTATCTATGGCACCCTTCCCGGCCTGCATACCGAAACGGCTGATATAGCCTTCCAGAGCCGGACCTGCGGCACCAGCGCCGGCTAACATCCATTCGCGGTTGCCGATAACGAGTTCTCCGTTGGTACCGATGTCGAAGAACAGGAGGGTGTCTTCACTTTGGCGGATATCCAGATTCAGAAGTCCGCTTACAATATCTCCCCCCACATAATTGGAGGCAGAGGGGATGATGTAGAGCATTCCGGAAAAATCAAGTCCCAGTTCGCTTCCCCATAACCATCCGGGCTCTGTAGTGACCGGCGCGAAGGGAGAGGAAAATACGGTCCATGCATTCAGCTTTAGAAGAAAATGAATCATGGTCGTGTTGCCGGAGACGATCATGATCGGACAGCTGCGGACTTTGATGTCGGTCTGCGAAGCCAGCTGTCCGATCAGAGACTGAAAGGTTTCAACCGTGACTTTCTGAAGGTCATCCGCATGTCCGGAATCCTCCATGGTATACGTGATGCGAGTGAGAATATCGGTTCCGTAGGTGCGCTGCTCGTTGGTGCCGCGTACCTGTGCAACGACAGCCCCGGTATTTAAGTCGACCAGCTGCATGACAATAGTGGTGGAACCGTAGTCCACAGCAAGTCCATAGTGCATCTGCCGTGTGTCTCCGGCCTCCACATCGGTCACGATCCAGTCCTTTTCCCTGTATACCAGCGTTACTGTGATGTGATAATCACATTCTCTGCACAGGGGGTAAAGCTTTTGCAATATGTGAAGAGGGATTTTGGCATTCTTATATCCAACGTCGGACAACGTCTGACAGATCCTATGCTGGTCACTTTTCGTATCTTCTTCCGTGGGAGGAGTGATCTCAAGATATACTTTTTCACTGAAACATTTCATTTTCATGCCTCCTATGTTAATCGATGCGCCGTTTTGGCAGGTTATCAGAAATACCACCGGCCATTATCGATAGCTGGTCTCTTAATCAATAATTTGCATTTGAAATGGATATCATTCTCTTTTACAGGAACATTCTTTCCTTCTTTACATTCTGGGCATTGAACAATTTTTCCATTTTTCAAGTCTTTGAGCATGCCATCAATGGTTTCCTTTTTCATCGTACTTCTTCCATGATTGTTGGGGATTTTGTTCTATCACGGAATTATTATACTCCTTAAATCATCACTGGTCAATGTCCTCCCTTTTATGCGGAATAATAAAGATCGTCGCTTTTTAAGGAGAAAATGAGAAGTAGGAAGCGGATTTGTGAGAAAACCCAATCATATGGAGCAGGGGATACGTGGTTGGTTAAATGCACCAATACTACGTCGGAAATGATCTAAGGAAAAAGAAAAACATCGCTGCCATGACAGCGATGTTTCAGACTGTAGACAAAGTCCCGGCGAAAGCCGGGCTTTTCTATGTTTACGACCGTTTTTCTGGTATAATACAAATATCAGAAGGGCGGTGTTTTTTATGATGACAAAAAATTCAGATAAAAAAAGGGAACAGATGATAATGCTCTGTATGGATGATATGGTTCCCCAAAACCATATGCTGCGTTTAAATGATAAAGCCATTGACTGGACTTTTATATATGAGCTTGTAGAAGAAAAATACTGCCCTGATAACGGAAGGCCCAGTATGGACCCTGTCATGCTGATTAAGATTCCCTTCATTCAATATCTTTATGGAATCAAAAGTATGAGGCAGACCATCAAAGAGATAGAAGTAAACGTTGCTTACAGATGGTTCCTCGGATTAGACATGCTGGATCCTGGCCCTCATTTTTCAACCTTTGGGAAAAACTACACCCGCCGTTTTAAGGACACAGATCTTTTTGAGCAGATCTTTGCGAAAATATTAGAAGACTGCATGAAATTTAAACTGGTGGACACCGATCAGATCTTTGTGGATTCTACTCATGTGAAAGCATGTGCAAACAGCAAAAAAATGCGAAAAAGAGTTGCACATGAACAGGCCCTTTGGTATGAAGAAAAATTACAGAAGGGATTAAAACGCAGAAATGCAGTACCAGTGATCCGGAAAGCGGCTGGTTCCGTAAAGGCGAGCATAAACATGTTTTCGCCTATGCAGTGGAAACAGCTTGTGATAAACACGGCTGGATCCTGGGATACAGCATTCATCCGGGGAATGAACATGACAGCCGGACATTCAAAACACTTTATGACAAGATAAAGATCTATTCACCGGCTATGATCATTGCAGATGCCGGTTACCGTACACCAGCAATCGCCCATGAATTGTTAGAAGATGGTATCGAGCCTCTGTTCCCATACAAGAGGCCAATGACAAAGGAAGGGTTTTTCCGAAAATATGAGTATGCATATGATGAGTACTATGACTGCTACATATGTCCGGAAAACCATATATTATCCTATCAAACGACAAACAGAGAGGGGTATAGGGAATACGTAAGCTGCGGAGAAATATGTGCCAGTTGCCCCAATCTTCATAGATGTACGGAAAGTAAAGAACACATAAAAGTGGTTACCCGCCATGTGTGGGAAGAATATATGGAGAAAGCGGAGGATATCAGGCATACACTTGGCACTAAACAGATATATGACCTAAGAAAGGAAACAATCGAGAGGATTTTCGGAACAGCCAAGGAACAACATGGATTTCGTTATACACAATACATAGGGAGAGCCCGGATGGAAATGAAAGCGGGGCTTACTTTTGCATGTATGAACCTGAAAAAACTGGCCAGGATACTGGACAAAAGGGAAGAAAGAATATCGACTATCCATAATATTGAGCGGTTATTAAAGGAAAAGACATTTTTAAAAAAAAGTGGTGCTGGAGATTATCTCCAGCACCAACTTTGTCTACAGTCTGATACGATACAGAACAATATAGTTCTGTATCGCATAATAGCATTATAAATGTGTATTTTTTATCATGTGGTGTTCATTAAAATGTATGGAATATGTTTGATGAGAATATTGCATAGAGGATAATAAGAATTTTTTTGCAGATTAAAAGTATTTGAAAAGAAGCAACGAATATATGTATTGAAAATGCAGAGAATATCAATAGTATTGGGACTTATTATATTTCAGATAATGGATTGCTCATGGAAAATGGAAAGTATAAATGGTAAAGGAAATATGAAAATGTAATAGGATAGATTTTTTTCAATACTGTAAACGATAGTGGAAAAGAATATATTCGGGGTTTATAATGAAAGTAGGAAAATTATGGATTATGGATATGCTCGTGTGAGTAGCACAGAACAGAATCTCGACAGGCAGATTCTGGCTTTGAAAGAGTTTGTTTCAGATGAGAATATTGTAGTAGATAAGGCAAGTGGAAAGAATATACATCGTGAGGGCTACCAGGCATTAAAGGGAATATTTGGGCTGAGAGAAGGAGATACATTGTATGTGACTTCACTGGATCGTTTGTCTAGAAATAAGGAAGATATTAAGCAGGAACTGCAATGGTTCAAAGAGAAGAAAATCAGATTGAAAATCCTTGATCTGCCGACATCATTGGTGGAAGTTCCAGAGGGACAACAATGGATTTTGGAAATGATACAGAATGTTCTGATAGAAGTCTTGTCAAGTATCGCGGAGCAGGAAAGACTGACAATACATAAACGACAGAGAGAGGGAATAGACGCTGCAAAGAAAGCAGGGAAGCATCTTGGCAGACCGGTATTATCTGTCCCAGATAACTTTGCTGAAGTGTATTTTCGATGGAAAAAAGGAGACATAACGGCACGAAAAGCGATGGAGATGTTGGGAATGAAAAGCGCAAGCTTCTATCGGAAAGTGAAAGAATTTGAGAAAAAATGAATCAAAAAGTCAGTTTGTTTTGAGACATATTTCAAAAAGAAAATCAGACCTTTTGATACACCGGAACTGATGTAGAAACTGGTGTATCAAAAGGTAGAGGTTATGACATAACGTGATGTGTAGAAGCAAGTGTGCCCAGAAATTAGAAAATAAAAAATAGAAAAAGAACAAAAAGCAGGAAAAAACATGCCTTTTTGATGAAAAATTTAAAAAAGTTTCCAAAAAACTGGGCACAATCAGCAACGAGATGCTATTTAGGTGTTCTGGTTTTATATGATAAATCCATTAATTTTAAAAGCTCACGACAGTCATTAAGTGCGGTCAAGGCTGATTCATATTCTTCTTCAGATGAAGAAATATGCTTGGTAAGCAGATTCTCAAAACGATTTAATGCGTCATGAATTTTAAGCAGAGTATTAGGATTGTATGCAACATAGTTAGTGGGAATATCCAGCATTTTCAGATAGAAACTAGTAACAGTAAAAAGGAACTGGATATTCTGACTACTGCATATTTTATCTTTCCATTCCAGATATAATTCATTATAAGTATGAGAAAAATTGATATATGTATCTGCAGATGGAATTAAGTGACAATATACAAAGGGATGATAACTTTGCATTAGTATATGGAAGAAACGTTGCAGGTCAGCTTTAAATTTTAAGTCATAGGATGCCACAGGACTTCCCTTTAGTACGTGATAGTATTCTTCACCGAATTTTATGTAATGCATTTTGTATTCTGGATAAAATACAGCCGAGAGATAGTGATAAATCATATTCACATAACAAGTGGTTGTTTCCGGTAAAGAGTTCTGGGAAGAACATTTTACCATTTGAGTAAGCGTTGCTATGTAAGAAGAGCATACTTTATCCAGAGGAATACTATAGGCAAGATGTAATTTAATATCTTTATAAATCTGCATAATGAATCGGTCAAATGTAATCATAAATATATTAGAAACCTGTTTTCCTATGTTAAAAAAATCTATAGGATTTTTAAGATTAACCCAATCAGGTAATTGCGCAAAGCTGGAAAGCTGTTTATCTACACTTTTTGTAATGTGATCTTTATCACCACCAAATGTACAATAGAGTGAGAGTTCAACAGAGTCTGTTGACACTGTCTGTATTGGCGTAAGCTTTTGACTTATTTCATTATTATGATTTGATGTAATATATAATTCCTTACTTAAGTCATCTGAAAATTTTTGGTGTCCAAGACTGGAATAGTATAGGATTGCATCTGAAAGAAAGCTGTTCCATGAATCAATGCGGATTTGGTCGTTTTGCGATGGACGTGATTTTAATTTAATAGTATCATGTTGAAAATGAAAAAGAGAGTTATAAATAGCGCAATATACTAAAGCGGAATTTTCAGCCGAGATTTTGATAGCCATGGACTGATATATAACTTTACGGAATTTTTCTTCATAATCTAAAAAAGTGAGGGGGTATTTGTTGAGTATAGTTTCTGCAAGTATGGTTGGCATAGATATTATTGTCCGTTCCTTATCGTTAAACTGAAGAAGTCCGTATTCTATTGCCGTATGTATAGTTTTAAAATCAACGATTGTTTTTAAATATGTCATAGGAATTGAATATCTTGTCCATAATGCCAGTTCGGATAAATTATTGTTCATAAACCGTTCAGGGAAATCTGACAGCATTCTTTGTAATATTGTAGTTATATACACTCCGGTTTTATCTGAAGATTTGTAAAAACTATGTGTTTTCGGAAGATTCTTTTCATGCCAAATCCATGTCTTGGAATCTAAAAGAGCTGCTTTTAAACTTAGCCTTTTATTTGAATCAGATTTTTTCAGCATTTTGGCAATTAAAGAGATTGCCAAAGGATTGTAGCTGACTCTGGAGCAAAGAGTCTTGAAGTCATCATCAGAAAAAAGTTTGCTCTTAGGAAGCAGTTTACTAAATATTCTTTTCAGAACAAGTACATCATATTTGGCAAGTTGGACTGAAACTCTGGAGTTATCTATTGGAGTACGCGTAATGATAATATATTTAATTTTTGTAGGTTCCAAATACTGACTAATAAAGTCAAAATCTTCCTTTTGTAAGAAAGGGCAGTTAATAATTACGATAGCAGGTGTGACCTTTTGCTTTAGAAGGTCGCATTTTTTGTTTAAATCAGTAACTTCATTTCCTAAAAAGGTGAGAGATTTAGAGAATGCCGCCTTTAGTGAAGAGTCCGATGAAGTTACATCTAACCATGCTATATTGTATGGAAGATAGCTGCGATGGGATAGAGCATAATCGAGATAATGCCGTACCAGTTGCTTTTTTCCCATGCCGGGGAAACCACTTACAAATACAATATTTGATTCTTTTAGGCTATTACGTAATTTGTCATTCTTTTCAGACCAAGGAACATAGTAATCAATGGTCGTTTGTGTATATTTAGGAAATATGGCAGTATCAGCAGTGCCAAAAAAATGTAAACGTATCAAAGCCTTGATTTGATCGTTGAAGTTGTTTAAGGGAGAGCGGGGAAAATATTCGGTGTATAACGCGGAAATGTTTGCAATAAGCCTTTCAGATTCAGAGGTAGTTAGATCTCTGTCAAGACCATAAAAAAGGCTAAGTCTGGAAAGCCCCCAGTCATCAGAAGCTGCAAGATAATTTAAAATAGTTTGAGAAGGCGTTCTGTTTCCATTAGCTATTTCCTGAAGCATAGTTTCAGACAAGGCATCTTGAGCATATGATTTGGAAGAATGTTGAGGAATATTGACATTATTATCACGTAAATCAGTTTCTTCTAATTTGTCTCCAAGAAGAAAATTCATACAGTCAATTGTGGAAATGTGATAAGGCGTAGATTGTTTTAAAATTTGTAAAATTTTACCAAGAATGTTTTTATTAGACATTTATGTTCTCCTTTGAAAAAGATGTTTGAAACCCTTGAAAATACTAGGAAAAATGGGTGCAAGATTGTCGCACCTGCATGTGACATTTGGAGGGGGGATTTTATGATATCTTGTAAATGTAACCGAAAACCACATGAGGAAAAGGAGAAAAAATGAACAATAATTGTTATGAAAACAGTGTACCACAGAATGATCCACGTTTCAATCGAGAGTTTGCAAAAATGTTTGCGAATAAACAGCTCCAGGTAGATTATGACGCAATAAAAGAATTGAATCGTCAGGAAGTCAGTGAAAATCGTAAAAAACAGGTAGATGCGGTGACAATCAAGGAGAATGGTACTCTGGTAATTGAAACACTTCATTTGCAGATTCCTACGACAGCCAGGAAGGTTTGTAATTTTTGTAATCCACACCTGACACGCCTGATCTCTGAAGCGGATATAGAAACAATATGGAAATTTACCTGCAAGATTGAAGAAGAAGATGTCGAGATTTACATAAAAGATAGTACAGCGGGAGATCCAGAGTATCTGTTACGAAAATTCAATGCAGCGGGTTGTGATATTTATGCAAGAAGCAGACGACTGCAGAAGGAATATCTGCTCAAGATATGGAGTGCCGTGCATAATACTGGAAAATGCGAAATGATGATTCCATGTAACCATGGATGGTGGAAAGATAGAGATGGAAGTTGGAGATTCGCAGATCAATCTCAGAAAATATGGGAGGAGGTCAAAAAATGCTCAAAATAGATGATATTAACATATTACGGATGGTTTTTGGAATCGCATTTTTGCGACCATTGTTGAATGATGTAAATGCCGACATCGACCAGGGGATTATTGTGTTGCTGGACTCTGGTGCACAGGCAAGAGCTTGGGCTTTGGAATGTGAACATCGAATGGATGCGAAACTGATTACTGAATTAGGAAAGTCTGATGCAAGGAATTATCAGGCAGGTGTGCATGTACTGAAAAATTGCGATACCGTTGATGCAGTAGAAGACTTTTTATCAGAACGAAAATTTCTGCCAATTCTGGCAGTAGGAGGGATTCTTCCGTTTTCCTTAAGAGAAGATCATTACATTATCAGACTCAGAGATATAAAAAATATATCTGAATTTTCTGATGATTATGAATACTTTTGCAAATTCTGCATTGCAAACGCTGGATTTATTGAAAATATAATAAAAAATTATGTGAATAAAAAAGAGCTAACCGCTTTTCTGACATTTGAAACGATTGGCCTTGTATGGGACAATTATTACTACAATACACAGCGTAAGGAATGCTCAAAAGATTTCTGGAAGAAATACAGGCAGGACATTAGCAGATTTATGGAAAGCCAGGAAGATTATGAGGACTGTTATGACGTAGAAGATGAAATTCGTTCGCTTGTATGGAAGTTCCTGGAACAATCAACGGTGCAAACTTGTGCTGTAGAGTCCGTGAGTAGGGAAATGTATCAGGCAGTGAGAGATAATAAGGCGATTCTGTACGACGATGAATATTACTATTTTTCGGAACGTTTGGTAAAGAAAATGGTTCAGCCATTGATGGACACAATGTCAATTGGCGAGTTGAAAAAACTTCTGAAAGATCAGGATATTATCATCTGCAATGGAGCAGGTTACACGATAAAAAAAAGATTCACAACGGTTTTCGGCTATTACGATCGCATGCGTGCAATAAAAATTAGAAAAAATACGTTGATGTCGGATGAGGGTTTACTGCTTGAAGATTGCTATGAGTATAAGCCAAGTGACGACGAATTTTAATAAGGAGATGAATTTGATGAGTGGAACAAGGTACGTAGGAAACTTACAGAATGGAGATAGGGTAAAAATTTCTTCAGATTCTCCAAACAAAAGTATTGTTATCTCAGGAATCAGCGGAACTGGAAAATCACAGAGAATTTGTGATCTTGAGAAAAACATAATTGCTGAAGGAAGCACTGTGATTGTATTAGATTTAGATGGATCACATTACAATGTAGGAAATGAAAACATCATCTCGGCTCGTGAGGATGGAATTGCGCTGAATTTCTTGGACGTAAAAATTCTTAACAAACCATCAGATGAAATTTCAGAATATCAGGCAGAGATTGCAAATCTCTTACTTTCGGTAACAAAAGCGGGGGACAGACAGAGAGCATTGCTCAGAGATACAATTTTATGGGCATTGAAACATAAAAACAATTTTGAAAATGATTTTTCTGCTATCGAAACTGGACTCGAAGAGATCGGAACAGAGAAAGCATTGGGAGTTCGTGATAAAATTTGGCCTCTGCTTAAATGCCGGGTTTTTAGGGAAAGCAAAAAAACTATTCAGAAAGGCAAGGTGAATGTAATTTCTTTTGAGAGCTTTGATACAGATCTGACAAAGGTTTTAGTGGAGATTTTTTTAAAAAATCTCTGGAAAGAAGCTCGTAGAATGAAGGAAAACAAGATCACAGTGGTGATTGATGAGTTTCAGAATCTGATTTTGGGAAGAAAATCATCAATTGAACAGATACTCCGAGAAGGCAGAAAATACGGAATTGATATACTCTTAGCAACGCAGACATTAGCAACCTTTTCAAAAGCAACGTTAGTTGCTTTAAATCAAGCAGCTGTGAGACTGTATTTTCGCCCAGCAGTAAGTGAGACAAAAATGCTTGCTCAGCAAATTGACGGTACAAATGTAGAACGTTTAATTTTAACGCTTAAGCATTTAAAAGTAGGAGAATCTGTGGCAATCGGTGATTTAGAGATTGCGGGTAAGCATATTGAAAGACCAATTGTTGTGCGGACAGACTACAGAAAAAAGAATGGTTACGATATCAGGAGGTAGCGATATGAATAGGATTACATATGACAAGCAGAACGGTAATAAGCTTATAGAAAAGGCAATCTCTGCGAGGAAGCCAATGACAGACAAGATGTATGATACAGTTAAAATCAAGCGGAACGGCATGCAGATCAGCTTTGAATTTCCACCAAAGTCAGCGAGAGATGAACTGATCGAGCAGGAAGTGAAAGACATCATTTCAGGAGAACTGAAAGAGAAATCCCGCAAGATTTACATCAGTTAAGGCCAATGGGGCAGGAAATTTTCCTGCCCCTGTATTTTTTAGGAGGATAAATCCAATGAAGAGAGTCAGAATGCTTCTCCGTGTAAGCTCCAACCAGCAGCTGGAAGCGGACGGAGATTTAAGTGTGCAGAGACAGCTTGTGAAAGATTACATATTCAGCCAGTCTGACTGGCAACTGGATGAAAAGGAATATTTCGAGGGCAGTAACAGTGGTTACAAGAATGCAGTGGCAGACAGAAATATTCTGCAGGAAGCACTGCAGGACGCAAAAGCGAAGGAATATGACATCCTGGTTGTATACAAGGATGACCGTATGGGCAGGCGTATGTGGGAAATCGGCGCATATGTTATGAGCTTGAAAAGTTTTGGCGTGGATATTTATACAGTTAAAGATGGCTGCATTTCCCCGGAATCTGATGATATCATGGGTCAGATGATGCTGGCATTGAGATATGGAAATGCCCAGAAAAGCAGTTCCGATACAGGAATGCGTGTAAAGGATACTGCACAGAAGCTGGTGCAGAAAGGTAAATTCATGGGTGGAAAGGCTCCATACGGATATAAGCTGGAACTTTCCGGGGAAGTCAGCAAACATGGCCGTGCTTTGCATCATTTGGTGGTTGTGCCGGAGCAGGCAGAAGTGGTAAAATATATTTATGAACTTTCTTTACATAAAGAATTTGGAGCGGCGAAGATTGCCAGGATTCTGAATGAGCATGAGGTTTATAAGAACAGAGCACCCAGAGATGTCTGGAAGTGTGGTACGATTGTCAGTATTCTTACAAATCCAATTTATGCAGGCTATACAGCCTATAAGCGGAGAGAACGGATTGATGGCAGATATCACAAGCTGGAAAGCAGAGACTGGGTATATGCCGAGAAGCCTGATCCTGAAATTACGATTATAGATGAGAATGTGTGGAACCGAACACAGGATACCAGAAAACAGAGAGGTGACAAATATATTAAATCTCCGGAAAATAAGGATGTCACTATAATAAGAAGAAACAGTGGGATGCTTGCACTGATTGATGTTCTTCACTGTGGTTACTGTGGACGAAAAATGACAAATGGCAGCAGATATAATTACTGGACGATTAAGGATACAGGAGAAAGGCGTACCAGTAAGATAGCTATTTATAAATGCCAGAATGCCTGGAGCGGGGTTCCCCATAACAAAACCAGTCAGTATCGCGCAGATCAGATTGAACCTATGGTATTTGAGGCACTTGCTGAATATATCGGAAAGCTTCAGGAGAATGAGAATGTATTTACTCAGATTGAGGAAAATCAGAACCGGCAGAAAGTAATCAAGCAGTCGGAACTGGACAGGGAGCAGAGTGAACTGAAAAATATCCAGAATAAGATTGCAGTTATGGAGAGCAACATTCCAAATGCCATGACAGGAGATTATCCTTTAAGTCTGGAGGAACTGGCAGATATCATCAGGAAGCATAGGGAACTGGAAAAGAAGCATAAAAGGATTGTAGAAGAAAAGGAAGCAGAACTGGACGCAATGAAAGTTTCCATGGATGACTGGGAGAACATCAGAAGCAGGATTCCCACATGGCAGGATGTGTTCTGGAATGCAGATACTACAACAAAGAGAGTGCTTGTAGATAAGCTGATCGAGAGAATTGATATTACCAGAGATAATATCAATATCCGCTTCAAAATCAATCTGAATGACTTCTTCACCCTACCCCGAATTACTGACTATCACGACGTACCGGAATAAAGGCAAGGATTATACCATTACTTCGTCTACTGCCTATGATCATAAATGGATTCGTGGCAGGAATATATTTGACAGCATTGACCGGATCGTGGATGAGCTTTTTGAAAATTATCTTTCCAGACCAAATGTAAGGCAGCCGATTCTGACACAGTATTGTGATGGAAAACAGGTTCAGTGCCGTAACAGAGGATGGATGACGCAATGGGGAAGTAAAGCACTGGGGGATCAGGGATATTCTGCTATCGAAATACTGAGAGCATTTTATGGGAATGATATGTATATCAATGTGGCAGAAGCTGTTTCGGGTGTTCCTGCATCCTGGCCGGGATTTGATCTGACTTTGGGCGTATCTGGCAGCAAGGTGATACAAATCCAGGAACAGCTGAATGTGATAGCGGATGCTTATCCGGTACTTCCCAAAGTGATGGTGGATGGAATATACGGTAAGGAAACCCAAAATGCAGTTCGTATTTTTCAGGGCATTTTTGGTTTGGGAGAAACAGGGATTGTAGATTATCCCACCTGGTATAAAATTCAGGAAATCTATGTGGCAGTAAGCAGGATTGCCGAACTTAACTGAATCAAGTAAGTCCCCTGCGGGGGTGCGAAAAGCAATAAGCAGTGGGTGGGGACTTGCTTGTATCAGAAGGAGTGCAAGCTCCTTCTGATAAACTGCGGAGCAGTTATTCAGTTATGAGCAAGTAGCGAAGCAGATTGCGAATATCCGCTTGACCTGAATCAAGTACGTCTCCTGCTTCAATTGCGAATATCCGCTTGACATGAGTCATGGGTATGGGAGTCCGGGAAAATAAAAAAGGAAAATTCGTAGCAGAGACAGATGGCTTTTTCCAGTCTGTTATGTTATAATCGACTGAGATGCGAGGTACGATAGATGAGTGGTAAGAAGAAAAATATGATGATGATCGTGCTGCTGTTTGAGTTGCTTCTGGGGCTGACCGTTCCGGCCTGGGCACAGTCGAAAACAGGAACAAAGACAATACGGGTGGCATATCGTGAGGATGCTGATTTTATTAATAAAAGCGGCAGCGGAGTTTACAAAGGATATGGAGTAGAATATCTGAATAAGATATCTCAGTATACCGGCTGGAAGTATGAATATATCAATGAATCCTGGGAAGATCAGCTGGAGGATCTGAAATGTGGGAAGATAGATCTGATCTGTAATGCACAGAAAACAGAGGACAGGGAAAAAGACTATGATTTCTCCTGTATACCTATCGGCACAGAACAGGCAGTGCTTTATACATCTGAGGACAATGAAGATATTTATTTTCAGGATTATGAGCATATGAATGGCAAAAAAGTGGGGCTGCTGAGAGACAGCTACCAGAACGAAGAACTTGAACAGCGTCAGAGTGAAAAAAAATTCCGTTGTCTGGAGAAATACTATGAATCTGAACAGGAGCAGATAGAGGCCCTTGAGCAGAAGAAAGTGGATATGATCCTGATGGGAAGTATCTCCAAACACGATTCACTTAAGATTGTGGACAAATTTGGGGATGCACCTATGTATATCATGACAACAAAGGGAAATACAGAGGTCATGGATGGGGTAAATAATGCTCTTGAACAGTTGGAGTCAGAAGTGCCGGATCTTAGGGAGCAGCTTACAGAACAGTATTATATGGATAAAAACAGGAATTCCAAGCCTCTTTTTACCAGGGAAGAAACGGAATATATTAAAAACGTCAGAACACCGATAAAAATAGGTTGTATCGGTGATCAGCCGCCATTAGTGTATACAGATAAAGAAACAGGAAAGCTGGACGGAATTTATATAGCACTTCTGGAAAAATTCAGTGAAATCAGCGGGATACCTTTTGAGTTTAAAAGTCTTTCTGTTGATACAGATCCGATAGAGGCAGCACAAAGTGGAAACTATGATTTTATAGCCGGAATTACTGCTTGTCAGGAAATGATCGATGATCCTGAAGTTCATCTTACAGGCAACTTTTTTACAAGAGAATTTCAGATTGTAGCAGAACGGGGAGCGGATATCAATACATTGGAGATGCCGATCGTTTCTATAAACAGTATATTTAAGAAATATAAAAGCCTGAGACCAGAGAGGGGATTTTCTCATAAAGCGATTTATTGTGATTCTCCCCAGGCGATTTTGGATGCGGTGGTAAATAAAAAGGCAGACATGGCCGTTGTGGACAGCTATGCAGCATCTTACTATCTGCAGGATGAAAAGTACCATAATCTTGCATTGTCAGGAATTGTTTATACCAAGGCAGAAACCTGTATGATATATGCAGATAATGTAGATCCTAATCTTGTTTCTGTCATTAATAAGAGCATTGGAAGCCTGAGCAGCCAGGATGAGGAGAATATTATCAGGCAGTATTCCATAAATCTGATGAAAACTTTTTCTATATGGGAATTACTGGGGAAATATAAATATCAGATGATATGTATCCTGATTTTTCTAGTGGCATTGACTGTGATTGTAATTGCCAATAATCGGCACAGAACCCAGATGCAGGTGGAGGCTGCAGCGCAGGAAGCATACCGCAGCAGGATGGAGACGGATGAACTGACGGGACTTCTGAATAAAGAAGGATTTTACCGGAGAGGCAGTGAATTTCTGGAGGAACATTCGGAGGCAGATGCCAGAATTCTCTATATCAATATTGAGAATTTTAAGCTGGTCAATGATTTGTTTGGTGAGAATGCAGGCGATGAGTTTCTGAAGTTCATCGGCCGGGAGCTGGAGAAGAATTTTGGAAGAATAGATACTATCAGCTGCAGATATGAGGCAGATCATTTTGTGATCCTGACATTGGAGAGTGAGGGCAGGATACAGGCACAGATGAATCGTCTTTGTGATCGGATCAGGGATTATTACCTGAAGACTACAGTGGAGATTTCTGCCGGGATTTATGAAATACGGGACAGATCTAAGAGTCTGAGAATCATGTGTGACCGGGCTCATCTGGCAGCGGAGAGTATTAAGAAGAATCATATGGCTCAGATTGCTGTATATGATGATACGCACAGAAAAAAATTGATTCAGGAACAGATGATCATTAATGAACTGGGTGATGCTCTTAAGGAAAAGCAGTTTAAGGCATTTTTTCAGCCAAAGTATGATATGCGTACTGACCGTATTATCGGGGCGGAGGCATTGGTTCGCTGGGAGCATCCGGAAAAGGGATTGCTTTCTCCGGGGATTTTTATTCCGGTATTGGAGAAAAACGGATATATTGCAAAAGTGGATCTCTACATTTATGAGGAAACCTGTATTTTTCTGAAAAAATGTATGGATGAGGGGATTCCTCTGTATCCTGTGTCTGTAAATTTATCCAGGGTAGGGTTCTATAACCCGAAATTGTTTCAGACTCTTTGCGAAATTGCAGAACGCTATCACATTCCAAAAAAATATCTGGAGCTGGAGATAACAGAGACTGCATATGCCACTGACTCAGAAATAATCTTTTCAGTTGTGGAAAAGCTTCGCCAGGGAGGATTCCGTGTTCTCATGGATGATTTTGGAAGTGGATATTCTTCTCTGAATATGCTGAAAGAAGCTCCTATTGATGAGATCAAACTGGATATGCGTTTTTTAAGTGCGGCAGATCCATATGAAAGAGCAGAAGATATTCTGCATATGATCATTACTATGGGGAATCATATGAAGCTTTCCATTATTGCGGAAGGTGTGGAGACGGAACATCAGAAAGCAATGCTTCAAGGGTTCGGCTGCAATAAGGCCCAGGGATATTTTTATGCCAGACCTATGAGGGAAGAAGAGTATACAGAATTGCTCAGAAAAGAAACAAAAGAAAATTTATAAACGGACAGAAGAACAAAAAATCCTGTCAGCAGGAAATGCAACAGAGCTTTCTGCTGACAGGATTTTTATTTTTAAATACTTTTACAAAAAAATAAAGAACTGTATATCCTACAGTTCTTTGCTCAAAATGCGGAAGATGGGACTTGAACCCACACGAGCGCAATGCTCACAAGATCCTTAGTCTTGCTCGTCTGCCAGTTCCGACACTTCCGCATATCGCATTCATGGGATTTTTGTACTCTCCCTCGCGACATCTGATACTATATCAAATGAAATGCATCATGTCAACACCTTTTATTAAAAAAATAAAAAAATTTCAATATTTTTTTGAAAAAAAGAGGAATTTGAAATTTTGTGTAGAATATACTTAATAAGAGGTATTTTGTCATTGCTGTTATTGGTGGAGGAATTGCCGATGAATATCAGAGAGAGCATGGAACAAAGAGAACTGAAACAGCTAAGTCCTTATGCTGCCCACAGCCTTCATTCCAAAGGCAGGGAACGGCAGGAAGAGGAATGTGATGTACGAACCGTTTATCAAAGAGACAGGGACAGAATCCTGCATTGTAAGGCTTTTCGCAGGATGAAGGATAAGACACAGGTTTTTCTGGCACCTCAGGGGGATCATTACAGAACCAGGATGACTCATACCCTGGAGGTGTCACAGATTGCCAGAACTATAGCAAAAGCATTAAGTCTGAATGAGGACCTTGTGGAAGCCATTGCGCTTGGTCATGATCTTGGTCATACTCCTTTCGGACATGCCGGTGAGAGGGCACTCAATAAGGTGAATCCTGATGGTTTTGCCCATTATAAACAGAGTGTTCGTGTGGCACAGGTGTTAGAGAAAAACGGAGAAGGGCTGAACCTTACCTGGGAGGTAATTGATGGAATCCTGAATCATCGCACCAGTGGGAATCCCTTTACTCTGGAGGGACAGATTGTGCGTCTTTCTGACAAAATTGCGTATATTCATCATGATATGGATGACGCACAGAGAGCTGGGATCATATCGGAAGATGATATTCCGATTACCTTACGGATGCTTCTCGGATATACTACCAGAGAGAGGCTGAATACCTTTGTTCATGATATAATTGATAATAGTTTTGAACAGGATATGATCAGAATGTCGGCAGAGATCTATGAGGCTATGATGGCACTTAGAGCGATCATGTTTGCCAATGTATATGAGAATCCTCTTGCCAGAAAGGAAGAGGAAAAGGTAGTAAAAATGTTGACAGAATTATATGAATATTATATCGAACATCCGGAAGCTATGTCAGCAGAATACAGAGAAATGATCGCAAAAGGGGAGAAAAAAACACAGGTCGTATGTGATTATCTCTCGGGAATGACAGATCAGTATTCTATGGATAAATTCCGGGAGATTTACATACCAAAATCATGGGAAGTCTATTAAAAAGGAGGACGAAGCTTGCGTTATTCGGATGATATCATTGAAGAAGTAAGAATGAAAAATGATATTGTAGACGTTGTATCCCAATATGTAAAGCTAAATAGGAGAGGCAATACTTATTTTGGCTTATGTCCTTTTCATAATGAGAAGACACCGTCCTTTTCTGTCACACCGTCTAAGCAGATGTATTACTGTTTTGGATGTGGGGCAGGAGGAAATGTTTATAATTTTGTAATGGAATATGAGAATTATACTTTTGGAGAGGCACTGCAGCATCTGGCAGACAGGGCGGGAGTGCAGCTTCCAAAGATCGAATATTCCAGAGAGGCCAAGGAGAAAGCTGAGAAAAGAGCTACTCTTCTGGAGATCAATAAGCTGGCAGCAAGCTATTTTTATTACCAGCTGCGCAGGGAAAACGGCAGTCAGGCTTATGCATATCTGATTAACAGAGGGGTAAGTGAGGATACAA
Organism: Blautia sp. HCP3S3_C4; assembly: GCF_052064095.1. NCBI lineage: Bacteria > Bacillati > Bacillota > Clostridia > Lachnospirales > Lachnospiraceae > Blautia > Blautia sp. HCP3S3_C4. The sequence goes on along the minus strand of NZ_JBQHWF010000004.1, from coordinate 188,086 downwards.
TTAAAAAATTCGGCCTGGGTTATTCAGATAAATACAGTGATGATCTGTATAAGTTTCTGAAGTCGAAAAATTACAGCGATGATCTGCTCAGGGAGTCTGGATTGTTTAATGTAGATGAGCGGCATGGGATGTATGATAAATTTTGGAACCGGGTTATTTTCCCAATCATGGATGTGAATAACCGGGTGATCGGATTCGGAGGACGTGTGATGGGCGATGGAAAGCCAAAATACCTGAATTCTCCGGAAACGAAGATTTTTGACAAGAGCAGGAATTTGTATGGTTTGAATATAGCCAGAACTACCAGGAAGAATTATCTGATCCTGTGTGAAGGCTACATGGATGTGATCTCCATGCACCAGGCAGGCTTTACCAATGCGGTGGCTTCGCTGGGAACGGCTCTTACGTCAGGACATGCCAGTCTGCTGAAAAGATACACCCAAGAGGTTTTACTGTTGTATGACAGTGATGACGCCGGCGTCAGAGCTGCTCTTCGTGCAATTCCTATTCTGAGGGAAGCTGGGATTACGTCCAGGGTGGTCAGCCTGAAACCCCATAAGGACCCGGATGAATTTATTAAAGCCCTTGGCGGAGAGGAATTCGAGAAACGGTTGGAACGGGCTATGGACAGCTTTATGTTTCGGATTCATATGGCTCAGAAGGAGTTCGCAATGGAGGAACCCCAGGGACAGAACCGTTTCTTTGAGCGGTGTGCACAGATGCTTCTGGAGCTTTCGGATGAACTGGAGCGGAATCTGTACATAGAAGCAATTGTAAAGGATTACAGAGGATACGGAATCAGCGTGGAGGATCTGAGAAAGCGTGTGAATACTCTGGCATTAAAGGGAACTCCTGCAGAACAGCGGGTACAGCCCAAAACTACAGGAGCACAGCCGAAGAAAAGGGACAGTGCCAGCGAGAAGGCGCAGAAACTGATGTTGACCTGGCTGGTCACTTATCCGGGTATTTTTGATACTGTGGTCAGGTATATTCAGCCATCGGACTTCGTAGTGCCTCTTTACAGACAGGTGGCAGAGATGCTTTATCAGCAGCATGAGGAGGGAGATGTGAATCCTGCCAGACTGATGAATGCTTTTATTGACAGCGAGGAGCAGAGGGAGGTTTCTTCTCTTTTCAATGCTACGATTCATCTCGAGACACCTGAGGAGCAGAACAGGGCTTTTTCAGATGCGGTACTCCGTATCAGAGATGAGAGTCTGAAGGAGAAGAACAAAACATTGGACCCTGCGGATATGAAAGGTCTGCAGGAGCTTGTAAAAGCCAAAAAGGATCTTGAGGATCTGCGAAGAAAGCGGCAGCAATTGCATATTTCTTTTGAATAAGGATAAAATATAAACACTATATGGAGGTATAGAGCACATATGGAAATGAATATGGGTAAATTCAGCGAGAAACTGGTAGAACTTCTGGAACTGGCAAAAAAGAAAAAGAATGTTCTGGAATATCAGGAGATCAGCGACTTTTTTAAGGATCAGCCTTTGGAAGTAGAGCAGATGGAAAAGGTTTTTGATTTTCTGGAAGCCAGCGGTGTGGATGTGCTTAGGATTACAGACGGTAATGCGGATGACATGATCCTGGATGATGACGGTGATATGGATAAGCTGGACGGGGAAGATGAGATCGAACTGGACAAGATTGACCTTTCTGTTCCGGAAGGTGTCAGTATTGAGGATCCGGTCCGCATGTATCTGAAGGAAATTGGTAAAGTGCCTCTTCTTTCTGCAGAGGAAGAAATTGAACTGGCCAAGAGAATGGAAAACGGAGATGAGGCTGCAAAAAAACGTCTGGCAGAGGCCAACTTACGTCTGGTAGTCAGCATTGCCAAAAGATATGTGGGACGTGGAATGCTGTTCCTGGATCTGATCCAGGAGGGAAATCTGGGTCTGATCAAAGCAGTTGAGAAGTTTGATTATCGTAAGGGATATAAGTTCAGTACTTATGCTACATGGTGGATCCGTCAGGCGATCACAAGAGCGATTGCAGACCAGGCACGTACGATCCGTATTCCGGTTCATATGGTCGAGACCATCAACAAGCTGATCCGTGTTTCCCGTCAGCTGCTTCAGGAGCTTGGACGTGAACCTACGCCGGAGGAAATTGCGGACAAGATGGATATGTCTGTAGAGAGAGTTCGTGAGATCCTGAAGATTTCTCAGGAACCGGTATCTCTGGAAACACCTATCGGTGAAGAGGAAGACAGCCATCTGGGAGATTTTATTCAGGATGATAATGTTCCGGTACCTGCAGACGCCGCAGCGTTTACTTTATTGAAGGAGCAGCTGGTAGAGGTTTTAAGTACTCTTACAGACAGAGAACAGAAGGTGCTCCGTCTGCGTTTTGGTCTTGATGATGGACGTGCTAGAACACTGGAAGAGGTTGGAAAGGAATTTAATGTAACAAGAGAACGTATCCGACAGATTGAGGCAAAGGCTCTGAGAAAACTTCGCCATCCAAGCCGCAGCCGCAAGCTGAAGGATTACCTGGATTAAGGAGCCTGTTATGCAGCTTTCGAAACGTTTGTCTGCAGTGGCAGGCCTGGTGACCAGGGGAAACAGACTGGTAGATGTTGGATGTGACCATGGATATTTGCCCGTATATTTATATTTGAATCATATGATTCCCAGTGCGATTGCCATGGATGTGAGACCGGGGCCTCTTTCCAGGGCGGAGGAACATATTGCGCAATATGGATTAGGAGAATACATAGAGACCAGACTTTCAGATGGCCTTGCAGCTCTTGGAACAGATGAGGGCGATACTCTGGTGATTGCCGGGATGGGAGGACCACTGATGGAGCGGATTCTCACAGAAGGCAGAACTGTACGGGAAAGTTTTCAGGAGATGATACTTCAGCCACAGTCGGATATCCCCCATTTTCGGAGATTTCTGAAGATGGAAGGCTGGAGGATCCAAGAGGAAAGAATTATCCGGGAAGATGGAAAGTTTTATCCTATGATGAAAGCAGTTCACGGAGAAAAAGAGAATTTCCTGCCTGGTACACCCTACACGTTGTCAGAATGGTTTGGCGGAATGCTCCTGGAGCGTCGGGATCCTGTTCTTGGAGAATATCTGAAAAGAGAACTTCGGATTCGGGACAGGATTCTGGAAAAGCTGCAGAATGCACCGGATCCGGGACAGCGACTGGAAGAAGTAAGAGAGGAAAAGCGGGTGATTTTAACCGCATTGGAGAAATATGAAAGCATATGAACTGATCTCCTGGCTGGAGAAAAAATATCCTGCAGACGCAGCAGAAGACTGGGATAATGTAGGACTTCTTACAGGAGATGATAATACAGAGGTCAGCCATGTTTTTCTGGCTCTGGATCTGACAGAGGAAACATTGGCTGAGGCTATAGAAAATGGGGCGGATATGATTCTTACTCATCACCCTATGATTTTTTCAGGAATAAAAAAGATAAATAATCATAGCTTTACAGGGAGAAGGATTCTTACACTGATCAGGAAGGGCATTGTATATTATGCTATGCATACCAATTACGATGTGCTGGGAATGGCAGATTTAAGTGCAGATTATATGAAGCTGGAGAACCCTTCTGTACTTTCTGTGACAGAAGAGAGAGAAGGAGAGATTCAGGGATTTGGCAGAGTAGGGGATCTTCCTGACAGAATGACTTTGCGGGAATATGCGCAGCTTGTGAAGAAGTCACTGAAATTAAAGGATGTAAAGGTCTATGGAAATCTGGACAGCGAAGTAGACCGGGCAGCAGTCTGCACAGGCTCCGGAAAAAGTATGATTCAGGATGCCATTGCAGCAGGTGCAGAGGTTTATGTGACCGGAGATATTGATCATCATACAGGCATTGATACGGTTGCTCAGGGGCTTGCTTTGATAGATGCCGGACATTACGGTACGGAGTATATTTTTATGGATGCCGTAAAGAAAGAACTGAATCAGGCATTCCCGGAACTGACTGTTTCCTGCGCTGGAGTGAAGAGTCCCTATGCTATTCTGTAGAGAGAATTTCTGACTCTGGTATCATTCATTATTTGGAATTTATTTGAAACTTGTTGAGACAGGGAGACTGCAGACGCAGTCTCCTGTGTGAATTTTGGAGGCTTGTACAATGGAACAAAGGACAGTTAAAGTTACCATAAATGGAGAGGCAAAAGAATATCCTTGTAAAATAACCTACGGGGAGATTGTAAAAGATTATGAAAATACTGCAGAAGCCCCCATTATCCTGGTGATGGTAAATGGAAAACTGAGAGAGCTTCATAAGCACTTAAAGGCAGACTGTACGATTCAGTTTATCACGACCCGGGATGCCATAGGAAACCAGACTTATAAAAGGAGCGCATGCCTGATCCTGTTGAAAGCGATTTATGATGTGGCAGGGCAGGATAACACGGATAAAGTAGTGATCCATTACTCTGTGGGTCATGGATACTATTTTACCATGAAGGGCGGAACTGCCCTTACCCAGGAGTTTATTGACCGTGTAAAAGAGAGAATGCATGAAATCGCAGATGCCAACCTGCCTATTATGAAGCGAAGTGTGAATACAGATGAGGCAATTGCCCTGTTTCACAAACATCATATGTATGATAAGGAGAGGCTCTTTAATTACCGCCGGGTGTCCAGAGTAAACCTTTACGGTATTGAAAGTTTTGAAGATTATTTTTATGGATTTATGGCAAACTATACAGGATATATCAAATATTTTGATCTGTTTCTGTATGAGGGAGGATTTGTTCTGCAGCTTCCGGATATGACAGAACCAGATAAGGTTCCGGAGTTTAAACCCAGAGAAAAGATTTTTCATGTGCAGAAAGAATCCCAGGAATGGAGTGATAAGCTGGAAATTTCTACAGTGGGAGATTTGAATGATAAGATTACCAGGGAGGGAATCCAGGATATTCTCCTGATCCAGGAGGCTATGCAGGAAGCCAGAATTTCGGAGATCGCCTCTCAAATCGCAAAAGCCGGAAATAAGAAGATTGTAATGATTGCAGGTCCTTCATCTTCCGGAAAAACCACCTTTTCCCATAGATTGTCTATTCAACTGTCAGCACATGGAATGAAACCACATCCAATTGCAGTGGATAATTATTTTGTAGACAGAGAAAAGACACCGCGAGATGAAAACGGAAAATTTGACTTTGAATGTCTGGAAGCCATTGATGTGGAAAGGTTTAATAAAGATATGCTGGCACTTCTGGATGGGAAAAGAGTGGAACTTCCTGTGTTTAATTTTAAAACCGGATTAAGGGAGTATAGAGGTGATTTTCTTCAGCTTGCCCAGGATGATATTCTGGTGATTGAGGGAATTCATGGCTTGAATGATAAACTGAGCTATGCGCTTCCGAAGGAGAGTAAGTTTAAGATTTATATCAGCGCCCTGACACAGCTTAATATTGATGAACATAATCGGATTCCTACAACAGACGGAAGACTGATCCGCAGGATTGTCCGGGATGCCAGAACCAGAGGCTCTTCTGCTAAGGATACCATAGCTATGTGGCCTTCTGTAAGAAGAGGGGAGGAGCGGAATATTTTTCCCTATCAGGAAGAAGCAGATGCCATGTTTAATTCGGCATTGATCTATGAACTGGCATGTCTGAAGGTTTATGCAGAACCTCTTTTGTTTGGAATAGACAAAAATGAACCGGAGTATGTGGAGGCCAAACGATTGTTGAAATTTTTTGATTATTTTGTGCCGGTGCCCAGTGAGGCGGTTCCCTATAATTCTATTCTCCGAGAGTTTATTGGAGGAAGCTGCTTTAATGTTTGATTTATTTTCTTTACAAGTGTGAAAAATCGTGTTAGAATAGCAATTGTGCAACCAGGCCAGGTGATCGCGGCTGAGCAGACGAAAGGGTTCAGACGAGGAAAGTCCGGGCTTCGCAGGGCAGGATGCCGGATAACGTCCGGTGGAGGTGACTCCCAGACCAGTGCAACAGAAATAAACCGCCTCACATGTTGAGGTAAGGGTGGAAAGGCAGTGTAAGAGACTACCGCCGTCCTGGTAACAGGGCGGGCACATGTAAACTCCATTTGAAGCAAGACCGAACAGAAAGCGATACGGCTGCCCGTCGTGCTTTCAGGTGGGTCGCTTGAGCCTTATGGCAACGTAAGGCCTAGATAGATGATCACCCAATGACATAACCCGGCTTATCGGTCTGATTGCGCATAAAAGAATAGTGATTAATGATGATTAAAAAGCTCTCCCTTCTGTAGAACTGAAATAGAACGGAGAGCTTTTTGCAAGTATATATTTATTTGTTGAGTTTTCCTGTATACTTTTCGTCACAGTATTTACATCTGTAGACTTCTTTTTCTTCATCTGCCAGAACGAAGATTTGATCCAGACCCTGTTCAATAGATGTGATACAACGGGGATTTTTACATTTGATCACGTTAACTACCTGTTTTGGAAGCTTTAATTCCTGTTTTGCAACAATTTTTCCATCTTTGATAATATTTACGGTGATGTTGTGGTCAATGAATCCCAGAATATCCAGATCCAGATTTTCAATGGGGCATTCTACTTTTATAATATCTTTTTTGCCCATTTTATTGCTGCGGGCATTTTTGATGATTGCAACAGTGCAGTCAAGCTTGTCAAGCTTCAGATCATGATAGATGGTCATAGCTTTTCCGGCTTTGATGTGGTCTAATACATAGCCTTCGCGAAGTGCGCCTACATTTAACATGGTAATTTTACCTCCAGTAATGTGAGAATCAATGCCATACGTACATATACTCCGTACTGAACCTGCCTGAAGTAAGCAGCTCTCGGATCGGAATCCACTTCAGTTGAGATTTCATTTACACGTGGAAGTGGATGGAGAATGTACATATCCTTCTTTGCAAGTTCCATTTTCTGTTTATCCAGAATATAGAAATCCTTCATACGTACATAATCTTCCTCGTTGAAGAAACGTTCCTTCTGTACACGGGTCATATAAAGAATGTCAAGATCCGGAAGGGCATCTTCCAGTCTTTCCACTTCCTGAAAATCAATATTATTTTTTATCAGCACATCTTCACGGATATAACTTGGGATGCGAAGCTCCTCAGGAGAAATCAGTATGAATCTTACATTAGGATAACGTACAAGAGCTTCGATCAGAGAATGAACAGTACGTCCGAATTTAAGGTCTCCGCACAGACCGATGGTGATATTATCCAGATGTCCCTTCAGGGAGCGGATAGTGAGAAGATCGGTTAAGGTCTGGGTGGGGTGCTGGTGACCTCCGTCTCCGGCGTTGATCACTGGAATAGAAGAAGCCATGGAAGCTACTAACGGAGCACCTTCTTTGGGATGACGCATAGCACAGATGTCTGCGTAACAGGATACAACACGGATAGTATCTGCAACGCTTTCACCTTTGGATGCAGAACTGGAATCAGCGGATGAAAAGCCAAGAACTTTACCGCCCAGATTCATCATTGCTGCTTCGAAACTAAGGCGTGTACGGGTACTTGGCTCATAAAATAAGGTGGCAAGTCTCTTATCATCACAGACATGCGCATATTTATCGGGATGTTTCTCAATATCGCTGGCCAGATCCAGGATAGAGTTAAGCTCTTCTACAGATAAATCCAGCGGACTCATTAAGTGTCTCATATTATACCTCCATATTTTATTGATGAAGAATACATCATTCGCCTATTATGATATAATACTCAGGTGCTTTTTTCAAGATGCTTTTACAAGTATTTTTCATAAGCAGGAACCGTTTTCTTTACATAAATTTAATCTGTTTCTGATATTGCCCGCCTTGAAAAAAACATGGGTGTAGGCTATAATAAAGTGAATTGTGAAAATAGATTTTCGTGTGCTGCAGATTTGCAGTGTAAAAATAGAAAAATAAAAATTTAGGAGTAGAAGCAATGAATTATCAGGAAAGCCGTGAATACATAGACAGGGTAACGAGGGAGATTCCCAGTGTGCTGGGACTGGAGCATATGCGGGAATTAATGAAAAGACTGGGAAACCCTCAGGAAGATCTGAAATATGTTCATATAGCAGGTACCAATGGGAAGGGCTCAGTAATTGCTTTTCTATATTCTGCACTGTCTCAGGCAGGCTATTGTGTGGGAAGGTATGTTTCCCCCACTTTATATTCTTACAGAGGAAGAATTGCTGTGGCAGGACAGATGATTGACAGAGACAGTTTTGCCCTGTATCTCACCCAGGTGGCAGATGCGATTCAAGTTATGACAGCAGATGGTTTTCCTCATCCTACAGCTTTTGAAATAGAGACAGCTGTGGCGTTTTTGTATTTTAAAAACAAAGGCTGTGATCTTGTGCTTCTTGAAGTGGGAATGGGTGGAAACCTTGATGCCACCAATATTATCAACAATACTCTTCTTGCAGTTCTGGTATCTATCAGTATGGATCATATGTCTTTTCTTGGAAACACCCTTTCTGAAATTGCAGAGAAAAAGGCCGGAATTATTAAAGAGGGCAGTCATGTGGTAACAGTACAGCAGAAAACGGAGGTTATGGAGGTTATCTGTGAAAAATGCAGAAGCAATCATGCGGAATGTACTGTAGCAGATGCAGCACAGGCACAGGTAGTAGAGGAAGGCGTTGAAGGCCAGACAATTATTTACGAAAAGGAATGTTACAGAATTCCTCTGGCAGGAATTTATCAGAAGGAAAATGCGGTGGCTGCTCTGAATGCACTGAAAGTATTGGATGGACTGGGATTTCCCACTACTGCAGAACAGAAAAAAGAAGGGCTGGAGAAGGTGTCCTGGAATGGAAGATTTACAGTTCTGGATACAGAACCCCTCTTTGTGGTGGACGGGGCACATAATCCGGCAGCAGCAGATATGTTGGTACAATCCATAGAGCATTATTTTAAAGGGAAAAGACTGATTTATATTATGGGAGTTTTCTCAGATAAGGATTATCAGAGTGTGATCCGAAAGACGGCACCCCTTGCAGATCAGATATTCACCATACAGACACCGAATAATGTGCGGGCTCTTCCTGCGCAGAAACTGGCAGAGGCCATAGAGAAGATAAACCCTCATGTAGAAGCAGCAGAGAGCGTGGAAGCAGCAGTGGAAAAGGCATATGGTCTTGCTGAGGATAAAGATGTGATCCTGGCTTTTGGTTCGTTGTCCTTTATCGGTATTATGACAGAAGCTGTTGAGGAAGAAAAGAAGAAACGAAAGGAACAGCAGAATGATTGATTTACTGGAAAGCAGAGATAAAATTGATAAGATTGATATGGAGATTGTCCGGCTCTTTGAGGAAAGAATGAAGATATGTGAGGATGTGGCAGAATATAAGATCGCTACAGGCAAAAAGGTGCTGGATGCAGAAAGAGAGAGACAGAAACTGAAGGCTCTGCGTGGCAGAGCCCATGGGGAATTTAATCAGTTGGGTACTCAGGAACTGTTTGAGCAGATTATGGCCATCAGCCGGAAGCGGCAGTATCAGCTTTTGACAGAGCATGGTGTAGAGGATGAAGAAAAACTGGAAATGGTGGATTTTCTCCCGTTGAACAATGTTACAGTTGTTTTTCAGGGAGTAGAGGGAGCTTACAGTTATGCTGCCATGAGGGAATACTTCGATGATGATATTAAAAGCTTTCATGTGAAAACATGGAGAGATGCTATGGAAGCTGTAGTGGAGGGGAAGGCAGACTATGGGGTACTCCCTATCGAAAATTCCACTGCAGGTATTGTGGCAGGAATTTATGATCTTCTTACAGAATATGATCTGAATATTGTGGGAGAGCAGATCATTAGTCCTCGTCATGTATTGCTGGGACTGCCGGAGGCTTCGCTGGAGGATATCCGTTGCGTATATTCCCATTCTCAGGCACTGGCTCAGTGTTCTAAATATCTGGAAGCCCATCCCGAATGGAGAACACAGGAGATGGAAAATACTGCTGGTTCTGCAAAAAAAGTGAGAGAAGACGGTGATATTACCCAGGCTTCCATTGCAAGCAGACAGGCAGGAGAGCTTTATGGTTTAAAGGTTCTGGCAGAAAATATTTGCAGCAATGATAAAAATGCAACCCGATTTGTGATTGTAAGTAAGAAACCTATATATGTGAAGGATGCAAATAAGATCAGCGTTTTCTTTGAACTGTATCATGAAAGCGGAACGCTTTATCATATGCTTTCCCATATTATTTATAACGGATTGAACATGACCAAGATTGAATCCAGGCCTATTCCGGGTAAAAACTGGCAATATCGGTTTTTTGTGGATTTCGAGGGGAATCTGCAGGACAGTGCTGTGAAAAATGCTCTCCGCGGAATTGAGGCAGAAGCTGACAGAATGCGCATTTTGGGAAATTACTAAAAATTAGTTTAGGAGAAATAAATAAAATGGCTAGATTAAATGAATGTATTTTGTATCGTGACTTTGAACATGGAGATCTTCTGGCTAAAATGGCAGAAATTATGACTTTATGGGAGAAGGATGCGGCAGATTTAAAATCAAAGGAGGGACAGTTCTTTGAATGTGTCAATGGTTTGGTGGAAATGGCAGGTTTATATGGATTTTCAGGAAACCTGTGGCATTGCTATCTGACCTTCCTGCTGGTTAACAAGGAAAATGCTTTCAGTACAGCAAGCGAAATCAGAGGTGCTGTAAAAGGAAGCATCAATGAACTGGTTTTAAATGATTTTGAGATTTTCAAAGAGCTTTATGATTTTGACCTGAATGTGCTGGATGAAGCTTTCGGGATTTCCTGCTGTAAAGTTATCTGTGATTATATAAATACAGGAAGCAACAGCAAGATGTTTAATTCAAGGATCCGTGACCGTATCTGCGAGATGAGCAGGACTCTGGCCGGGGCAGAGACTACCGAGGAATTTATGGCAGATATGGTGCAGTTTTATAAGGATTTTGGTGTAGGAAAGCTTGGTCTGCATAAGGCTTTCCGTGTAGGCCGCGATGAGAATGATAAGGTGGAGATTCAGCCCATTACCAGAATTGCGCATGTGAAATTGGAGGATCTTATCGGATATGAGATTCCTAAACAGAAGCTGATTGAGAATACAGAGGCCTTTGTCAGAGGCAGAAAGGCAAATAACTGTCTGCTTTTTGGTGATGCAGGTACAGGCAAGTCTTCCAGCATTAAGGGAATCCTTAACCGATATTATGATGAAGGTCTGCGTATTATTGAGGTGTATAAACATCAGTTCCAGGATCTGAATGATGTGATTGCGCAGATCAAAAACAGAAATTATAAATTTATTATTTATATGGATGACCTTTCTTTTGAAGAATTTGAAATTGAATATAAATACCTGAAAGCTGTGATCGAGGGTGGACTGGAAAAGAAACCGGATAATATTCTGATCTACGCAACAAGCAATCGGAGACATCTGGTGAGAGAACGGGCAGGAGACAAGCTGGAGGTCATGGACGATGATGATCTGCACTCTTCAGATACTGTACAGGAGAAGCTGTCCCTGGTATACAGGTTCGGTGTCCGTATTTATTTTGGAGCGCCGGGTAAAAAAGAATTCCAGACAATTGTCAAAGCTCTGGCTGAAAGAAATGGTATCAAGATGCCGGAGGATGAACTTTTGCTTGAAGCGAATAAATGGGAGCTGTCTCATGGAGGATTGACAGGAAGAACAGCACAGCAGTTTATTGATCATCTGCTGGGTATTCAGGAAGAATAGCTGAAAGACACCGGACAGGAAGGAGAAAAATATGGCAGTGATGACTTTTGCGGCGATAGATATTGGTTCCTATGAAGTAAGCATGAAGATTTTTGAATTGTCAAAAAAAATTGGATTCAGGGAATTAAATGATGTAAGGTACAGTCTGGAATTGGGAAAGGGCGTATATTCCAATGGAAAGCTGGACACACAGATGCTGGATGTTCTGTGTGAGACTTTAAATGATTTTAAAAGGATGATGCAGGATTTTGGGGTAGTGGAATATCGTGCCTGTGGAACAAGTGCGCTGAGGGAACTTGCAAATCCGTTGATTATTGTAGAACAGATTTATCGCAGAACAGGTTTTAAAGTAGAGATATTAAGTAATGCGGAACAGCATTTTCTGGGCTATAAATCAATTGCTGCCATTGAAAGAGGCTTTAAGAAAATGATCCAGAAGGGAACTGCTATTCTGGATGTGGGAGGAGGAAGCCTGCAGGTTTCTCTTTTTGATAAGGATGCCCTGGTTACTACCCAGAGCCTTAAAATGGGAAGCCTGAGAATCCGTCAGCGTCTTCAGGAACTGGAAAAAACAACCATTCATTATGATAAACTGGTGGAGGAATTTATTCGTAATGACCTGACAAATTTTCAGCGTCTGTATCTGAAGGACAGAGATATTAAAAATGTTATCCTTATGGGAGATTTTATCACCGATATGATCTTTCAGGAGGAGATGAAGGATAAGATCATTACCAGGAATGAATTTATGAAGCGTTATGAGGATACGGTAGATAAGACAGAGGATGTGCTTGCACAGGAGATGGAGATCGATCCGGAATATGCTTCTCTGGTTGTGCCTACCATGGTAGTGTGCAGAAGCTTTATTGATATTTTTCAGGCAGAGGCTCTGTGGGCTCCCGGTGTATCTCTTCTGGATGGTATTGCTTATGACTATGCAGAAAAGAAAAAATTTATAAGAAGTGTACATAATTTTGAAAATGATATTCTGGTGACTTCTAAAAATATTGCAAAGCGGTATTCCAGCAGTAAAAGTCATATTCAGGGAACCATGAATCTGTGCCTGAACATTTTTGACAGTATGAAGAAAGTGCATGGAATGGGAAAGCGGGAAAGACTTCTCATTCAGATTGCGGCTTTACTTCATGATTGCGGTAAATATATAAGCATGGGAAATGTTTCTGAGTGTTCCTATCAGATTATTATGTCTACAGAAATTATTGGCCTGTCTTCTCTGGAAAGAAAGATGATTGCTTATGCTGTCAGATATAATACAACAGCTTTTGTCTATTACGATGAAATTCAGATGCTGGGAGCCGGAATTGACAGGGAGAGTTATATAAAGATCGCTAAAATGACAGCGATCCTGCGGCTGGCTAATGCCATGGACAGAAGCCACTGTCAGAAGGTAAAGGGAATCAAAACTGTGCTGAAGGACAGAGAACTGCAGATGGTTATGGATTCCAGCCAGGATATTTCCCTGGAATTGGGACTTTTGCAGGATAAGGTTGCATTTTTTGAAGAGGTTTTTGGTATCCGCCTTGTGATCAGAGGAAAAGGAAGGGCGTAAAGGAGGAAAATAATGGAACTTGAGAAATTTGAAAAAAGTGAATATTTTGTGAACCGGGAACTGAGCTGGCTAAAATTTGATGAACGTGTTCTCAGTGAGGCCAGAGACAAAACACTTCCTTTATTTGACAGACTGAAATTTTTAAGTATTACAGCTTCCAATCTGGACGAGTTTTTTATGGTTCGTGTAGCATCTCTGAAGGATCAGGTGCATGCGGGCTATCATAAGACAGATATTGCCGGGATGACAGCTAAAGAGCAGTTGAAGGAGATCAGTCTGCGTACCCATGAATTGGTTCATGTGCAGTATAATACGCTGAACCGTTCTCTGATTCCTGCGCTGGAGAAGGCAGGGCTTCATCTGGTAGGAGCCCATGAGAATCTTACAGAGGAACAGAAGGCTTATGTGGACAGATATTTTGAGGATAATGTTTATCCTGTGCTTACGCCTATGGCTATGGATTCTTCCAGACCATTTCCTCTTATTCGAAATAAAACACTAAATATCGGTGCATTGATTTCCAAAAAAGGAAAAAAGGAAAAAGAAGAGCCTATGTTTGCAACTGTACAGGTTCCTTCTGTGCTTCCGAGAGTAGTGAGGATTCCTTCTGTGAAAGAGGGAGATACTTCGGTGATTCTTCTGGAAGAGATTATTGAAAAAAATATTGATAAGCTGTTTCTGAGCTATGATGTAGTCTGTGCACATCCTTATCGTATTATGCGTAATGCAGATCTTACTATTGATGAAGATGAGGCAGAGGATCTGCTGGTAGAGATTCAGAAACAGTTAAAGAAACGCCAGTGGGGAGAGGTCATCCGTCTGGAGATAGAAGACAAAATGGATGAGAGACTGCTGGATATTCTGAAAATGGAGTTTGCTATCAAAGAAGCGGATATTTTCAAGATCAATGGACCTCTGGACCTGACCATGCTGATGAAGGTATATGGGGCAGAGGGCTTTGACCGGTATAAGACCCCAAGATACCAGCCGGCTCCTGTGCCTGCTTTCCAGAATGATAAGGATATTTTTCAGGTGATCCGTGAGGGTGATGTATTTCTTCATCATCCATATATGAGCTTTGATCCTGTTGTTAATTTTGTGCGTCAGGCTGCAAAGGATCCGGATGTGTTGGCAATCAAGCAGACCCTGTATCGCGTCAGTGGTAATTCCCCTATTATTGCAGCTCTTGCTCAGGCAGCAGAGAATGGCAAGCAGGTTTCTGTTCTGGTAGAATTGAAAGCTCGTTTTGATGAGGAAAATAATATTGTCTGGGCCAAGAAACTGGAAAAAGCAGGATGTCATGTTATCTATGGTCTGGTTGGGCTGAAAACACACAGCAAGATTACCCTTGTGGTGCGCAGGGAAGAGACCGGAATCCGCCGCTATGTGCATCTGGCTACAGGTAACTATAATGATTCAACAGCAAAGCTTTACACAGACTGCGGTATATTTACCTGTGATGAAAGATTTGGCGAGGATGCTACAGCTGTGTTTAATATGTTGTCAGGCTATTCGGAACCGAAGCGTTGGAATAAACTGATCGTGGCTCCTATCTGGATGAAGGACAGATTTGTAAGTCTGATAGAGAGAGAAGCTGAAAATGCAAAGAAGGGACTGCCGGCGCTGATCCGTGCAAAGATGAATTCTCTTTGCGATCCCAAGATTATGGCTGCCCTTTATTATGCATCTTCCTGTGGAGTACAGGTAGAGCTTCTGGTAAGAGGTATCTGCTGCCTGAAGGTAGGACTGCCGGGAATCAGCGAAAATATCCATGTGCGTTCTATTGTAGGCGAATTTCTGGAGCATAGCCGTATTTTCTATTTTGAAAACGGTGGAAATCCTGAAATTTATATGGGAAGTGCTGACTGGATGCCAAGAAATCTGGACAGACGTGTGGAAATTGTTTTCCCTGTGGAGGATGAAAAAATCAAAAAAGAACTGGAGCATGTGCTGGATCTGGAATTCAGGGATAATGTAAAGGCTCATATCCTTCAGCCTGATGGAATTTATGTCAAACCGGATAAACGTGGAAAGGTACAGCTGAATTCCCAGATGGAATTTTGTATGGAGGCTACAGAGAGGGCTGTTCAGCAGAAACACGAGACAAAAAAATCCAGGGTATTTGTTCCTGCAGAACCAGCGGAGGATACTGAAGATTAAAATGTGGCAGTAATAAAAATGCTGGCATTGAGAAAGTCCATGGAATCTGAAGAAAAAGTCCATGGACTTTCCCTGATATTGGTGAAAGCAAAAATGCTGAAAAGCTTTTACCCGGAGAAAACCTTGTAAATACGGGGTTTTTACAAGGAAAATTCGCGAAAAATAAAAAAATTGAAATTTTTTAAAAAAAGTACTTGCATTTTAGAAAAATATGGTGTATATTAAATGAGTCGACAGCGAGAGACGCAAACGACACAAAGAAATGGCCAGTTGGTCAAGGGGTTAAGACGTCGCCCTCTCACGGCGAAAACACGGGTTCGATTCCCGTACTGGCTGCTAACAAATAGTGGGAAACAAATGATCAGAATTTCGATTCTGGTCATTTTTTTTGCCAGAAGCAATGCGTGGGTCAGAGCGTAAATGTATGCTTGAAATAAATTTAAAATTCGTTTATAATACAGAACAAACGTTCATGACTGAAGCTATTGTTTGCAGGCGTTATACCTGATCATACCTGAGTGAAGGCAGAATATATTTCAGAAAATATGCCAAGACAGAAAGAAAGGAAAGATAACAGATATGGCAAAGAAAGAAACCTATGATGCAGGGAGTATCTCTGTTCTGGAGGGTCTGGAGGCGGTCCGTAAGCGTCCGGGAATGTATATCGGAAGTGTTTCGAGAAAAGGACTTAACCATCTGATCTATGAGATCGTAGATAATGCGGTGGATGAACATCTGGCGGGATACTGCAGTCTGATCCATGTGGTCCTGGAGAAAGACGGATCCTGTACAGTTACAGACAACGGAAGAGGAATTCCTGTAGATATGCATGAAAAGGGAGTATCTGCAGAGAGACTTGTATTTACCACACTTCATGCAGGCGGTAAATTTGACAATTCAGCCTATAAGACCAGCGGAGGACTTCACGGAGTAGGTTCCTCGGTTGTCAATGCATTGTCTACATATCTGGATATTAAGATCAGTCGTGACGGATATATACATCACGATCATTATGAAAGGGGAATTCCTACTCTGGAACTGGAAGAGGGACTTCTGCCAAAGTTGGGAAGGACCAGACAGACAGGGACCAGTATTAATTTCCTGCCTGATCCGGAGATTTTTGAAAAGACAAGATTCTCCGCGACAGAAGTAAAGAGCAGACTCCATGAGACTGCTTATCTGAATCCGGAGCTGACGATACATTTTGAAGATAAAAGAGGTGCTGAGATTGAGGATATCACATATCATGAACCGGATGGGATTATCGGATTTATTAAGGACCTGAATCAGAATGCAGAGGTGCTCCACGAACCGGTTTATCTGAAAGGAGAGTCTGATGGAATTCAGGTAGAGGTGGCCCTCCAGTTTACCAATGAGTTTAGGGAGAATGTACTTGGATTCTGCAACAATATTTACAATGCAGAAGGCGGTACACACCTTACAGGATTTAAAACTACCTTTACTACAGTGATGAATACTTATGCCAGAGAGATTGGCATTCTGAAAGATAAAGATCCTAATTTTACAGGTGCAGATATCCGTAATGGAATGACAGCGGTTGTTTCTATTAAACATCCGGAACCTCGATTTGAGGGACAGACAAAGACAAAGCTGGATAATCAGGATGCGTCCCGTGCCACAGGTAAAGTGGTGGGAGAGCAGATGGTACTTTATTTTGACAGGAATCTGGAGACTCTGAAGACTATTCTTTCCTGTGCAGAGAAAGCAGCAAAGATTCGTAAAACAGAGGAGAGAGCGAAAACTAATCTTCTGACCAAACAGAAATATTCTTTTGACTCTAACGGAAAACTGGCAAACTGTGAGAAAAAGGATCCTTCCCAGTGTGAGATCTTTATTGTGGAGGGAGATTCTGCGGGAGGTTCTGCAAAGACTGCCCGTAACCGTAATTATCAGGCAATCCTTCCTATCAGAGGTAAGATACTGAATGTGGAGAAAGCTACTATTGATAAAGTACTTGCAAATGCGGAGATCAAGACTATGATCAATGCTTTTGGATGTGGATTTTCCGAAGGATATGGTAATGACTTTGATATTACAAAGCTTCGTTATGACAAGATCGTGATCATGGCTGATGCTGATGTGGATGGAGCTCATATTTCTACCTTGCTCCTTACTCTGTTCTATCGTTTTATGCCAGACCTGATCACAGAGGGACATGTGTATATTGCCATGCCACCGCTGTATAAGGTTATGCCAAAGAAAGGACAGGAAGAATACCTGTATGATGACAAGGCGCTGGAAAGATACAGACGCGCCCATAAGCCGGGAAGCTTCACTCTGCAGAGATATAAAGGTCTGGGAGAAATGGATGCAGAACAGCTTTGGGAAACTACGCTGAATCCGGAAACCAGAATGATGAAACGTGTGGAGATCGAGGATGCAAGACTTGCATCCAGCGTGACAGAGGTTCTTATGGGAAGTGATGTGCCGCCGAGAAAGAAATTTATTTATGAGCATGCGCAGGATGCTGAATTGGATATCTGATATAAATGGAGGAATGAAATAAATGGAAACAAAACAGGAGAATGTGATCCCTACCGACTATGCGGAGGTCATGCAGAAATCCTATATCGACTATGCCATGAGTGTTATTATCTCCAGAGCTCTGCCGGATGTGCGTGACGGATTAAAGCCTGTACAGAGAAGAACACTGTATGATATGTATGAACTGGGGATCCGATATGACAGACCTTACAGAAAATGTGCCCGTATTGTAGGTGATACTATGGGTAAATACCATCCCCATGGGGACAGCTCCATCTATGAAGCTCTTGTAGTGATGGCCCAGGATTTCAAAAAAGGTAAAACTCTGGTTGATGGACATGGAAATTTCGGTTCCATTGAAGGCGACGGTGCAGCTGCCATGCGATATACAGAAGCAAGACTTGAAAAACTGACACAGGATGTTTTTCTTGAGGATCTGGATAAGAATGTTGTGGATTTTATGCCAAACTTTGATGAGACAGAAAAAGAACCTGTGGTGCTGCCTGTCAGAATTCCCAATCTTCTTGTAAACGGAGCTGACGGCATCGCAGTTGGCATGGCAACCAGCATTCCTCCTCATAACCTGGGAGAGGTAGTTGATGCTGTAAAGGCATATATGAAGAATAATGACATCAGTGTCAAAGGTCTGATGCGTTATCTCAAAGGACCGGATTTCCCCACAGGCGGTCTGGTGGTAAATAAAGATGACCTGCTCAAAATCTATGAGACAGGAACAGGAAAACTCCGTGTCAGAGGCAAGGTAGAGACAGTGAAGCAGAAGGGCGGCAGGCAGCAGCTTGTGATCACGGAGATCCCATACACTATGATAGGTGCGAATATAGGAAAATTCCTGAATGATATTGCATCTCTGGTGGAAAGTAAGAAAACAACAGATATTGTGGATATCTCAAATCAGTCCTCCAAAGAAGGAATCCGTATAGTTCTTGATCTGAAGCGTGATGCTGATGTGGAGAACCTGACCAATATGCTGTATAAGAAAACAAAGCTGGAAGATACATTTGGTGTCAATATGCTTGCAGTTGCAGATGGCAGACCTGAAACTTTGAGCTTGAAGCAGGTGATAGAGCACCATGTGGACTTTGTGTTTGACGTTACAACCAGAAAATATACCACACTTCTGAATAAAGAGCAGGAGAAGAAGGAAATCCAGGAAGGTCTGATCAAGGCCTGTGATGTGATTGATCTGATCATTGAGATCCTTCGCGGCAGCAAAAGTCGTGAGCAGGTGAAAAAATGTCTGGTTGAGGGAAATACAGAAGGAATTAAATTTAAGTCCAGGTCCAGCGAGAAAGCTGCGAAGACACTGCAGTTTACAGAAAGACAGGCTACGGCTATCCTGGAAATGCGACTGTATAAACTGATTGGTTTGGAGATGGAGGCACTCCAGGCAGAATATGGAGAAACCATGAAGAATATTGCTCTCTATGAGGATGTTCTGAATAATTATGATTCTATGGCAGCTGTGATCATGAAAGATCTGGATCAGATTAAGAAAGAATATGGTTCCAGACGCCGTACAATAATTGAAAATGCAGAGGAAGCCGTATACGAAGAAAAGAAAATGGAAGAGATGGAAGTTACATTCCTGATGGATCGTTTTGGTTATATGAGAGTGATCGATAAATCTGCATATGAGAGAAATAAAGATGCTGCCACTGCAGAGAATAAATATGTATTCCATTGCATGAATACGGATAAGATCTGTATATTTACAGATAAAGGCAAGATGCACAGTGTTAAGGTGGCAGATATACCTCTGGTACGGTTCAGGGATAAAGGGACACCGGCAGATAATCTGAGCAATTATAACAGTACGGAAGAACAAATGCTCTATGTGGCGCCGCTGGCGGAGATCAGACAGTCAACCCTGTTGTTTGTTACAGCTTCTTCTATGTGCAAGTTAGTGTCCGGCGCAGAGTTTGAGGTGGCAAAAAGAACGATTGTGTCTACCAAGCTGGGAGATGAGGATAGCTTGATTTTTGTGGGATCTGCAGATGAGATGGAGCAGATCGTCCTTCAGAGCGAAGGGGGATATTTCCTGCGATTCCAGAAACAGGATGTTTCTTCTATGAAAAAAACATCTATCGGTGTCCGGGGGATGAAGCTGGCAGAAGGAGACAGGGTATCTCATGCATATATGTTGGAGACCAGGCAGGAGTATACCATTGAGTATCATGACAAACCATATACTCTGAATAAGGTGAAGCTTTCCAGGCGTGATACCAAAGGCACAAAGCCACGTATTTGAAACAATAAAAAGAAAATGCCGGAAAAGCCTTGCATTTCCCCATAATTGGTGCTACAATAGGAAAAGATTAGAACTTGTTGAAATAGGAGTGGGCGTGAGCCCACTCCTATTTGCTGAATGGAAAGGCAGGTGGGAAAATGAGCAGACGGGAAGAGTATGAGAAAAGAGCAGAAGAGCTTCTGGCGCCGATTGTGGAGCAGAATGAATTTGAACTGGTGGATGTGGAATATGTAAAGGAAGCCGGAAACTGGTATCTGAGAGGATATATCGACAAACCGGGTGGAATCACAGTGAATGACTGTGAAACAGTAAGCAGAGCTTTCAGTGATAAGCTGGATGAGAATGATTTTATTGAAGATAGCTATATCATGGAGATCAGTTCTCCGGGGCTGGACAGACCGTTGAAAAAAGAAAAAGATTTTCAGAGAAACATGGGAAAACTGGTGGAGGTCCGTACCTACCGGCCAA
The DNA here is from genome assembly GCF_052064095.1 of Blautia sp. HCP3S3_C4. NCBI lineage: Bacteria > Bacillati > Bacillota > Clostridia > Lachnospirales > Lachnospiraceae > Blautia > Blautia sp. HCP3S3_C4. Next base: position 167,464 of record NZ_JBQHWF010000004.1, on the reverse strand, counting down.
TTGAGAAACAAAAAGAGTTCTGCGGTATATTGACCGCGTTTGACAGTAACAGTGTGACAATCGATGAAGATGGCACGGAGCGAACATTTGAGAAAAAGGATATGGCTCTGATACGTCAGGCAATTGAGTTTTAGTGATAAATTCGGGAGGATAAGAAAAAAATGAACAAAGAATTAATGGAGGCGCTGAATATCCTGGAAAAGGAAAAAAATATCAGCAAGGATACATTGCTGGAGGCAATTGAACAGTCTCTGATCCAGGCTTGCAAGAACCATTTTGGCAAAGCGGACAATGTACATGTGACCATTAATCCGGAAACCTGTGATTTTGCTGTATATGCAGAGCGAAATGTTGTGGAATATGTGGAAGACCCGGCATTGGAAATTTCTCTGACAGATGCTCAGAAAATCACATCCAGAGCAGAAATCGGCGGGATCGTCCAGGTCCCCATCCAGTCTAAGGAATTCGGACGAATTGCAACACAGAATGCCAAAAACGTAATTCTGCAGAAAATCCGTGAGGAAGAGCGCAGAGTACTGTATGATGAATATCATGGAATTGAAAAAGAAGTGGTAACAGGTATTGTGCAGCGTGTGATGGGCAAGAATGTAAGCATTAATCTGGGTAAGGTAGATGCTGTTTTAAGCGAAAACGAACAGGTTAAGAGTGAGCATTTCAAACCTACAGAGAGAATCAAGCTGTATATCCTGGAAGTTAAGGATACACCGAAGGGACCTCGTATTCTGGTATCCAGAACTCATCCGGAACTGGTAAAAAGACTTTTTGAGTCAGAGGTTGCAGAGGTGAGAGATGGTACTGTAGAGATTAAGAGTATTGCCCGTGAGGCTGGTTCCCGTACTAAAATCGCAGTATGGAGCAATGATCCGGATGTAGATCCTGTAGGAGCCTGTGTAGGTATGAACGGAGCCCGTGTTAATGCTGTGGTAGAAGAACTCCGCGGTGAAAAAATTGATATTATCAATTGGGATGAGAATCCGGCAATTCTTATTGAGAATGCCTTAAGTCCTGCAAAAGTAATTGCAGTTATGGCAGATCCGGATGATAAAACAGCACTGGTGGTTGTACCCGATTACCAGCTTTCTCTTGCAATCGGCAAGGAAGGACAGAATGCGCGTCTGGCAGCAAGACTGACAGGGTTCAAGATTGATATCAAGAGTGAAACCCAGGCAAGAGAGTCCGGCGATTTCTATGATTATGATGAGGATGAGGAGTCCGGTGACGAATATGCAGAAAATGCTTCCGAAGCAGAGTCCGGTACTGAAGAGACTTTTGCAGAGGAGCAGGAAGCAGCAGATCATGAAAACGAAGAGTAAGATTCCTATGCGCCAATGTACAGGCTGCAGGGAAATGAAAAGTAAAAAAGAAATGATAAGAGTCCTGAAGACTACAGAGGATGAAATTGTACTGGATACTACCGGAAAGAAAAACGGTAGAGGTGCTTACCTGTGTTTCTCCAGGGACTGTCTGGAAAAGGCAATGAAAAATCATGGCCTGGAGCGTTCTTTGAAGGCAGGGATTCCGGACGAAGTATATGAGCGACTGAAGAAGGAGCTGGAGGATATTGAAAAATAACAGAGTACTGTCACTGATAGGGCTGGCTACCAAAGCAGGCAAGACTGTAAGCGGTGAATTTTCCACTGAGAAATCAGTAAAAACAGGAAAGGGACTGCTGGTTATTGTAGCTGAGGATGCATCAGAGAATACCAAGAAGAAATTCCGAAACATGTGCAGCTTTTATGAAGTTCCGATTTCTTTTTATTCAGATAAAGAGAGCCTTGGCAGGGCAATGGGAAAGGAATTCCGTGCCTGCCTGGCTGTCCAGGATGAAAACTTTGCGAAAGCAATCATGAAGGAGGTATAGCAATTGTCAAAATTGCAGGCACATGAGCTGGCCAAAGGGCTTGGAAGACAGAACAAAGAAGTAACAGAAATAGATAAATATAATAGGGGAAAGGAGCATATTGCGAAATTGGATACTCCCAAAACAGAAGAAAAGGTTGTAACAGCAAATCTTGAAGGAGAAAAGGCTGAAACACCTAAAAAGAAAAAGAATATTATCCGTGTTTATCATGCACAGAATGCAAGTGACGGAGGAAAAACAAGAAAGAAAACAGTAAAGCCTGCAGCTGAAAAAAAAGCGGAGGCACCAAAGACAAATGAGACAGTAAAACCAGCTGTGACAAAGACAGCAGAAACTCAGTCTCCGCGTCAGACAACTTCGGACCGTGCAGGTGCCGGCAACAGAGGCTCCCGACAGGGAGATGGCCAGAACCGCCAGGGTGGTCGTCCGCAGGGAGATGGAAGAAGCCAGGGAGGCAGATTTAGCCAGGGCCGTTCACAGGGAGATGGTCAGAACCGTCAGGGTGGTCGTTTCCAGGGTGAAGGCCGTCCACAGGGAAATCGTTTTGGACAGGGAAGAGGCCAGGGAGATGGCCAGAACCGCCAGGGCGGTCGTCCGCAGGGAGATGGAAGAAGCCAGGGAGGCAGATTTAACCAGGGCAGACCACAGGGCGAAGGCCGTCCGCAGGGACAGCGCCAGAATACCAGAAAGAATGATGACATGGTATTTGCACCTGAACTGACCAAGACTTCCAAGGACAGCAAGAGAGAGCGCGACAGAGAGAATAAAAATAAGAAAAAAGAATTCGACAAGAGCCAGAACAATGGTGGACGCAGACCAAATCAGGGAGGCTTTAACAAGAATTCCAGATTACCGAAGGCACTGCAGAAGCCGACTCCTCAGCCAAAGCAGGAAGAGAAGAAACCAGAGGTTAAGGAGATTACCCTTCCGGAGAAGATGACGATCCGCGAACTGGCAGAGGCAATGAAAATGCAGCCTTCTGCCATCGTAAAGAAGCTTTTCATGCAGGGTATGATGGTTACTGTGAACCATGAGATTGATTTTGAAAAAGCTCAGGAAATTGCTCTGGAATATGATATTGTTGCAGAACCGGAAGAGAAGGTGGATGTGATCGGAGAGCTTCTGAAAGAGGAAGAAGAGGATGAATCCAAGATGGTTCCAAGACCACCGGTTGTCTGTGTTATGGGTCACGTTGACCATGGTAAGACATCTCTTTTGGATGCTATCCGCAAAACAAATGTAACCAGAGGTGAGGCTGGCGGTATCACACAGCATATCGGTGCTTCTGTGGTAGAGATCAACGGAGAGAAGATTACTTTCCTGGATACTCCGGGACATGAAGCATTTACTGCAATGCGTATGCGTGGTGCTAATTCTACAGATATTGCAGTTCTGGTTGTTGCAGCGGACGATGGTGTAATGCCTCAGACAGTAGAGGCTATCAGCCATGCAAAAGCAGCAGGCGTTGAGATCATTGTTGCTATTAACAAGATTGATAAACCAAGTGCCAATATTGAACGTGTAAAACAGGAACTTTCTGAATACGAGCTGATTCCGGAAGACTGGGGTGGAAGTACAATTTTTGTACCTGTTTCTGCCCATACAGGAGAGGGAATTGATACTCTTCTTGAAATGATCCTGCTTACAGCAGAGGTATGTGAACTGAAAGCAAATCCAAACCGTGCAGCTAGAGGTCTGGTTATTGAAGCACAGCTTGACAAAGGAAAGGGCCCTGTTGCTACAATTCTTGTACAGAAGGGAACTCTTCATGTAGGGGACTTTATTGCAGCAGGAGCATGCAGCGGTAAGGTACGTGCAATGATGGATGACAGGGGACGACGTATTAAACAGGCTGGTCCTTCCACGCCGGTAGAGATTCTGGGTCTTGGTGATGTTCCAAATGCCGGCGAGATTCTGCTGTCCTTTGACAGTGATAAAGAGGCGAAGAATTTTGCAGGGGCATTCGTATCAGAAAACAAGAATCGTCTGCTGGAGGAGACAAAGGGTAAACTGTCTCTGGATAATCTCTTTGACCAGATTCAGGCAAGTGACCTGAAAGAACTGCCGCTTATTGTAAAGGCTGATGTGCAGGGCTCTGTAGAAGCCGTAAAACAGAGTCTGACCAAACTTTCCAATGAGGAAGTGGTTGTTAAAGTTATCCATGGTGGAGTTGGAGCCATCAATGAATCTGATGTTAGTCTTGCGGCTACATCAAATGCGATTATTATCGGCTTTAATGTCCGTCCTGATACTACAGCGAAACAGCTGGCAGAGCAGGAGGGCGTAGATCTCCGCCTGTACAGAGTTATCTATCAGGCAATCGAAGATGTGGAAGCTGCTATGAAGGGTATGCTGGATCCTGTATTTGAGGAGAAGGTAATTGGCCATGCAGAGGTTCGTCAGCTGTTTAAGGCATCCGGAATTGGTACAATTGCAGGAAGCTATATTCTGGATGGTGTCTTCCAGAGAAACTGTAAGGTTCGTATTTCCAGAGAAGGAGAGCAGATCTTCGAGGGAGAACTTGCATCTCTGAAGAGATTTAAGGACGATGTAAAAGAAGTCAAGACGGGCTATGAATGTGGTCTTGTATTTGACGGCTTTAATGATGTAAAAGAAGAAGATAAGGTAGAGGCCTATATTATGGTAGAGGTACCAAGATAGGTATCAGGATACAGCCGGATAGAAATGTCCGGCTGATAAAATAGGAGTGAATATCTGAATGCGAAAAAACAGTATTAAGAATACAAGGATCAATGGTGAAGTTCAGAAAGAGCTGAGCACCATCATCCGTAATGAGATCAAGGACCCGCGTATTCATCCCATGACTTCTGTCATGGCTGTGGAAGTGGCTCCTGATCTGAAAACCTGTAAGGCATACATTAGTGTGCTTGGGGAAAAAGAAGCAAAAGAAGCAACGATCAAAGGACTAAAAAGCGCAGAAGGCTATATCCGACGTCAGCTTGCTCATAATATGAATCTGAGGAATACGCCGGAGATTCGTTTCATCCTGGATGAGTCCATCGAATATGGTGTGACCATGTCTAAATTGATCGATGATATTGCAAAGAAAGATCAGTCTCACAAACAGGAAACTGATATTGACAATTTCCAGGATGAGGAAGAAATTTGAGAGGTTAAATATATGAAAAATATTGCGGAGATACTGGATGGTGTGAAAACAATGGGAATCGGCGGACATGTTCGTCCGGACGGTGACTGCGTCGGTTCCTGTATGGCATTATATTTATATGTGAAAACCTACTGGCCGGAGATTCAGGTGGATGTGTATCTGGATCATCCAAAACCGGTTTTTGGTCATATTGACTGTATGGATGAGGTTAAAATGAAACTGGATGGTGAGAAGGAATATGACCTTTTTGTTACCTGCGATGTGAGCGCAAAGGACAGACTGGCCATTGCAGCTCCCTATTTTGACTCTGCAAAAAAGACAGCCTGTATTGATCATCATGTCAGCAATCCTGGATTTGCCCAGATCAATCATATTCGGGGCGAGGTAAGCTCTGCCTGTGAGGTGCTGTATAGTCTGTTGGATCCTGAAAAAATAAATTGCACGATCGCCAAACCAATCTATACAGGAATGGTTCATGATACAGGAGTGTTCCAGTATTCTTCAACTTCTCCGGATACCATGCGGATTGCCGGAGAACTGATGAAAACAGGATTCAATTTCAGTAAGATTATTGATGAATCTTTTTATCAGAAAACTTATATCCAGAATCAGGTTATGGGACGAGTTCTGGCAGAGAGCATTATGCTTCTGGATGGGAAATGTATTGTTGGCTATCTCAAAAAGAGAGATATGGACTTCTACGGTGCTGATGGTAAGGATCTGGATGGTATTGTCAGTCAGCTTCGTCTCACTCAGGGTGTGGAGGTTGCTATGTTTATCTATGAGTTTGAACAGCAGTCTTTCAAGGTTTCTCTTCGATCTAACGGAAAAATTGATGTAAGCAAGATAGCAGTATACTTTGGCGGCGGCGGACATATGCGTGCAGCAGGCTGTGATCTGCAAGGATCCGTGTACGATGTGATCAATAATGTGACAGGGCAGATATGCAAACAGTTTCAGGAGACAGAGGGCTGATGGATGGAATCATAGTGATCCGCAAGGAAAAAGGGTATACCTCTCATGATGTTGTGGCAAAATTGAGGGGAATTCTTCATATGAAAAAGATCGGGCATACCGGAACCCTTGACCCGGACGCAGAGGGGGTTCTCCCGGTAGCACTGGGCAAAGCTACAAAGCTGGTGGATCTGATCACTGATAAAGAGAAAACCTACGAGGCAGTTATGCGCCTTGGAGTAGTGACAGACACACAGGATATGACAGGGACTATTCTGTCACAGACGGAACAGATTTCTGTGACTGAGAAGGAGGTAAAAGAAGCAGCGGAATCCTTTCTTGGAGAACAGCTTCAGATTCCTCCCATGTATTCAGCACTGAAGGTAAATGGGAAAAAACTCTATGAGTTGGCACGAGAGGGAAAGACTGTGGAGAGAAAGCCACGGCCTGTACACTTTTATCAGATTGAAATTCTGGAGATAAATCTGCCGTTGGTGCGGTATCGTGTAGTCTGTAGCAAGGGAACCTATATCCGTACACTGTGCCATGATATGGGAGAGAAGCTTGGCTGCGGTGCTGCCATGGAATCTCTGGTGCGTACAAAAGTGGGAAAATTTGAATTAAAGGATGCCATTACACTTGCACAGGCAGAGGAAGCTGTAAAGTCCGGAGCTATACAGGATAAGGTTCTGGGTATAGAAGAAATCCTGGGAGAATATCCCCGGATTTGCTGTAAAGAAGAAGGTGACAGGCTTCTTGCTAATGGGAATCCTCTTCCTCAGGGAGTGGTTTCCGGATGTGAGAAGCAGGGCTGGATCAGAATGTGTAGCAGTGGAGGTGCATTTGCCGGAGTTTATCAGTGGGATGAAAGGCGGTTTCTATATTTCCCTGTGAAAATGTTTTGAGACATTATCCAGACATTACGATAATTAGGAGACACAATGGAATATATAAGAATCGAGAATGATTTTCCCAGGATTGCCCACAGCGCGGTAACTCTTGGAAAGTTTGATGGCATACATCGCGGACACAGAAAGCTTGTGGAGAAAATTATCGGACAGAAGCAGGAGGGAGCACAGGCAGTAGTGCTGGCTCTTGGAAATGCTTCCAGAACCATTCTTACCAAAGAAGAAAGATGTCGCCTGCTAGAGAAGCTGGGCGTAGATATTCTGTTGGAATGTCCGTTGAATGACCGGATCCGGCATATGAAAGCAGAAAATTTTATAAAAGAAATTCTGGTAGGAGACCTTCAGGCCTCCTACGTGGCTGTCGGGGAGGATTTCCGGTTTGGCTTTGAACGAAAAGGAACTCCGCAGATGCTGAAAGAATATGGCAGAAAATATGGGTTTGATGTGGAAATCCTGCCAAAAGAAATGGATGGACGCAGGAAGATCAGCAGCACTTTTATCAGGGAAGAACTGAGCAGAGGCAATATGGAAAAATTTCATGCTCTTATGGGAATGGATTTCTCTGTGGAGGGAGAAGTGGAGCATGGCCGGGGAATGGGACATAAATATCTCCTTCCCACAACAAATCTGATTCCTTCTGGAGAGAAACTGATGCCGCCTAACGGTGTCTACATCACAGTTTCGTATTTTAAGGAAAGAACATATCAGGGAATCACCAATATTGGCTATAAACCTACAGTAGGAGGAGAGAAATTTCTTGGAGTGGAAACCTATCTGTTTGATTGCCATGAAGACCTTTATGGCAAGTACTGTCGGGTGGATTTTAAAAAATTTCTCAGACCTGAACAGAAATTTACATCTCTGGAAGCTTTAAAAAAACAGTTGGAAAAGGATGCAGTCAAAGGTCAGGAATACTTTCGAAAAGAAAAATAAAAAAAGAGTTTACACACCATGGGCAATGTGCTATACTATTCAAGGTGAATTCAGCCCATGTTCAGGGACAGGAAACTCCGACCATCCCTTAATATGCGGCGGTCCAATCAATAATATTATATAAATAGGAGGAAATCAAAATGATTTCAAAAGAAAAGAAAGCAGCAATCATGAAAGAATATGCAAGAACTGAAGGCGATACAGGATCACCAGAGGTACAGGTAGCTATTCTTACAGCAAGAATTCAGGAGCTTACAGAGCATTTACAGAGCAACCACAAAGATCATCATTCCAGAAGAGGTCTTCTGAAAATGGTAGGTCAGAGACGTGGACTGTTAGCTTACCTGAAGAAAACAGACATCGAAAGATACCGTGCACTGATTGAAAAATTAGGTTTAAGAAAATAATTAGTATGCGGAAGGGGCGGATATACCATCCGCCCCATTTTTAGTCGGAAAAGCTGTCAGCAGCAGCTTTTCTGTGAATGCAGGAGTTATTTCCGAGACTACTGAAAAGATTATTTCTATGATGCAGAAGAATGCAGGGGAATTTATGGTAAAAGTAGTTTTTTCAGTTGTTTCGGACTCCTGTTTCCATACTCATCCTTTCATAGCGATACAGTCTGGATGAACAATAATAATGAATTTATATAAAGGAGAATGAATATGTACAAAAGTTATTCCATGGAATTAGCCGGAAGAACATTAACCGTAGATATTGGCCGTGTGGCAAAACAGGCAAATGGTGCAGCTTTGATGCATTACGGAGATACTACTGTATTATCCACAGCAACAGCATCCAAAGAGCCAAGAGAGGGAATTGATTTCTTCCCGCTGAGTGTTGAATACGAAGAGAAAATGTATGCAGTAGGAAAGATCCCGGGAGGTTTTAATAAGAGAGAAGGTAAAGCAAGCGAACATGCTATTCTTACATCCCGTGTTATTGACAGACCTATGCGTCCTCTGTTTCCAAAGGATTACAGAAATGATGTAACACTGGTAAACATGGTTATGTCTGTTGATCCGGAATGTAATCCGGAGATTCCGGCTATGCTGGGTTCTGCTATTGCAACCTGCATTTCCGATATCCCCTTTGACGGTCCATGTGCAACCACACAGGTTGGTCTGATCAATGGTGAATATATCATCAACCCTACCATGGCACAGAAAGATGAATCTGACCTTCAGCTTACAGTAGCTTCCACAAGAGAGAAAGTAATCATGATCGAAGCCGGCGCAAAAGAAGTTCCGGAAGACAAGATGATCGAAGCTATCTATAAAGCTCATGAAGTAAACCAGGAGATCATCAAATTTATCGATAAGATCGTAGAAGAATGCGGAAAACCGAAACACAGCTACGAATCATGTGCAGTTCCGGAAGAACTTTTCGCAGCGATCAAAGAAATCGTACCTCCGGCAGAAATGGAAGTTGCCGTATTCTCTGACGATAAACAGACAAGAGAAGAAAATATCCGTCAGGTAACAGAGAAACTGAAAGAAGCTTTTGCTGACAAGGAAGAGTGGCTTGCAGTTCTGGGCGAGGCTGTATATCAGTACCAGAAGAAGACTGTCCGCAAGATGATCTTAAAAGACCACAAACGTCCGGATGGTCGTGCCATTACTCAGATCCGTCCTCTGGCAGCAGAGACAGATATTATCCCCAGAGTACATGGTTCTGCTATGTTCACACGTGGACAGACACAGATCTGTACCATCACAACTCTGGCTCCTCTTGCAGAAGCACAGAAGCTTGACGGACTTGACGAATTTGAAACTTCAAAGAGATATATGCATCACTACAATTTCCCGTCCTACTCTGTAGGTGAGACAAAACCATCCAGAGGACCGGGACGTCGTGAGATCGGACATGGTGCACTTGCTGAGAGAGCATTAGTTCCTGTACTTCCAAGCGAAGAGGAATTCCCATATGCGATCCGTACTGTATCTGAGACATTTGAATCCAATGGTTCTACTTCTCAGGCAAGTATCTGTGCATCCACAATGTCTCTGATGGCAGCCGGTGTACCGATCAAAAAACCGGTAGCAGGTATTTCCTGTGGTCTGGTAACAGGCGATACAGATGATGATTACATTGTTCTCACAGATATCCAGGGACTTGAAGACTTCTTCGGAGATATGGACTTCAAGGTAGCCGGAACTCATGACGGTATCACAGCGATCCAGATGGATATCAAGATCCATGGACTGACAAGACCGATCGTAGAAGAAGCAATCAGACGTACAAAAGAAGCAAGAGAATATATATTGACAGAAGTTATGGAGAAATGTATTGCAGCTCCACGTACATCTGTAGGAGAATATGCTCCGAAGATCATCCAGATTCAGATCGATCCTCAGAAGATCGGTGATGTTGTAGGTCAGAGAGGAAAGACTATCAACACGATCATTGAGCGCACAGGCGTTAAGATTGATATTACTGATGAAGGTGCAGTATCTATCTGCGGAGTTGATCAGAAGAGCATGGATGAGGCTGCTGAGATGGTTAAGATCATTGCTACTGATTTTGAAGCAGGTCAGATCTTCACAGGTAAGGTTGTCAGCATCAAGGAATTTGGAGCATTTGTTGAATTTGCACCAGGAAAAGAGGGAATGGTTCACATTTCCAAAATCTGTAAAGAAAGAATCAATCGTGTGGAAGATGTGCTTACACTTGGAGACAAGGTTAAGGTTGTTTGTCTTGGTAAGGATAAGATGGGCAGAATCAGCTTCAGCATGAAAGATGTACCGGAAGAAGCGTAAAATATGAGATATCACAATATTACCAAGGACGATATGCTGAATGGTGACGGACTCCGTGTAGTTCTGTGGGTGGCAGGATGTGATCATTGTTGCCCGGAATGTCAGAATCCTGTGACCTGGGATCCCAATGGCGGTCTGCCCTTTACAGATGCAGAGCGTACAGAGATTTTTGCAGAGCTGGATAAGGATTATGTCAGTGGAATTACATTTTCAGGCGGAGATCCGCTGCATCCGGCAAATATTACTGAGGTAACAGCTCTTGCAAAGGAGATCAAAAAGAAATATCCGGATAAAACCATCTGGCTTTATACAGGCTTTCTCTGGGAGGAAATCTGCAGAGAGAAAATTACAGAGTATCTGGATGTCTGCGTAGACGGTGAATTTGAAGCAGACAAGAAAGAGCTTTCTCTGAGGTGGAAGGGTTCCAGCAATCAAAGAGTGATTGATGTTCCGGAGACTCTTCGTCAGGGAAAAATTGTATTGCACCAATAAGAAATAAATATACAGGCAGTTCAAGTATGCTCAGGTGTACCTGAACTGCCTGTTTTTGCTGAACAGGAAAAGCAAAAAGAATGTTTTGAACATGAGAAAGGAATGATGAAAAACATGAAACGAATTGCGAAATTTTATAAAGTAAGTAAAGAACGTTTCACAGCAGACTGGACAGATACATTTGGACAGTCTCAGAAAGAAGCGGAGAAAATATATGAAGCAATCCATCTGCCAAAGAGAGCAACAGCAGGCAGTGCAGGATATGATTTCTTTGCACCTGCAGAATTTATTCTGAAACCAGGTGAAACAGTGAAGATTCCTACAGGAATCCGCGTGGAAATGCAGCCGGAATGGGTACTGAAATGCTATCCCCGAAGTGGACTGGGATTTAAATACCGCCTCCAGCTCAATAATACAGTAGGTATCATTGACAGTGACTATTTCTATTCAGATAACGAAGGTCACATCTTTGCAAAGCTTACAAATGATTCTAATGAAAACAAAACTCTGATAATTCCCGCAGATACAGGGTTTATGCAGGGCATTTTTGTAGAGTATGGGATCACAGTAGATGATGATGCTACAGAAATACGTAATGGAGGCTTTGGAAGTACTACTGCAAAATAATAAAAAAAGAGAAATCTGAATGTTAAAAAGCAGAACATAGGCAAGAAAGAAATATTTTTGCTTTACGTTCTGCTTTTTTTTTGCTATAATATTTTGAGAATCAAAATATTTGGCAAAGTATAACCAATCAGACGGATTTATCTGATGGGAATGATAACAATTGGTTTGTAAAATTGAGGAGAGAAAAAATATGATCATTGAACCAAAAGTAAGAGAATATATCTGCACCACCGCACACCCACAGGGATGTGCGGAGAGTGTAAGAAATCAGGCAGAGTATGCCTGTAAGCAGGGAGAGGTAAAGGGAACAAAGAAGGCACTGATCATTGGATGTTCTACAGGTTATGGTCTTGCATCCCGTATCTGTGCATTGGAAAACTGTGGCGCTGACACATTGGGGATTATGTTTGAACGTCAGGCAAACGGCAGAAGGACAGCTACACCGGGATGGTATAATACAGCAGAATTTCATCATCTGGCAGCAGAAAAAGGTGCCTATGCGAAAACCATTAATGGGGACGCTTTTTCCAGGGAGATTAAAGAGAAAGCGATTGAACTGATCCGAAAAGATATGGGAAAAGTAGATCTGGTAGTCTATAGTCTGGCAGCACCCAGACGTACAGATGCTGAGGGAAAAACCTGGTCTTCCTGTCTCAAGACTACAGAGGAAGCATTTACAGAAAAGAGCCTTGATCTGAGAAATAACCAGATTACAGAAAAGACAGTGGAACCTGCAACTGAAGAGGAAGTTTTAAGCACAGTTAAAGTTATGGGAGGAGAAGACTGGGCAGACTGGATTGATGCATTAAAGGCAGCAGATGTACTGACTGAGAATGCAGTGACAGTAGCATATTCTTATATTGGTCCGGAACTGACTTATCCGATTTATTACCATGGAACCATTGGAACAGCCAAACAGCATTTGCAGAAAACCATGACTGAGATTAATCAGGCATATCCGGATGTCCGCGCAGTAATTTCTGTAAACAAAGGGCTGGTAACTCAGGCAAGCGCAGCAATTCCCGTTGTACCCTTGTATTTTGCTATTCTTTATAAGGTTATGAAGAAGGCTGGAAATCATGAAAACTGTATTCAGCAGATTGCAAGACTGTTTACACAGAAGCTTTATACACCGGAAGGATTTCAGACAGATGAAAACGGGTTTATCCGCATGGATGATTATGAATTAATGCCTGAAATACAGGAAGAAGTAAAAAAATGCTGGAAAGCGGTCACTACGGATACAGTAAAGGAATATTGTGACATTGATGGATACTGGGAAGATTTTTATCATATGTTTGGATTCCGATACGAAGATATTGATTATACCCAGGATATTGAGGCTGAGGTAGAGATTAACGGTGTAGAATAAGAAGAAAGAAGATGTGTCTGCCGCAGAAAAGGAGACACATCTTTTTTACGCTATTTTGCTATTTTTTTAAGGCAAATTTTTCAATGGCTTTAGCTACGCCTTCTTCATCATTGGAGGTGGTAATGTAATCAGCAGCAGCTTTTACAGCAGGCTCTGCATTTGCCATAGCAACGCCCAGACCGGCTTCTTTGATCAGGCACAGGTCATTATCACCGTCTCCGCAGGCCATGATAGATTCTCTGGGGATTCCAAGCATTTTTCCCAGTGTGATTAGAGCAGTCCCTTTGTTTACACCGGCAGCATTTACTTCGATATTGTAGCTTAAGGAGCCTACAGGTTCCAGTTCTTTGATCTGGGTCAGTTCGTTCCACGCAGACTCCCGTTCATTCATATCTGCAAAAAGAGCCTGGACTTTATCCATGGCCTGTCCTTCCTGACGGATCAATTCCCACAGGTCAGGTACAAATTTGCGGGTAGTGCGGAAATAATCCCACATATGTGGATTGTGGTGGTAACGGCTGATCTGGGATAATTTTTTTTCTTCTGCATATCCCTGACCATGGAAATAGATTTCACAGAGAGTATCGTATTTCTCAAAGATCCGGAGAGCCTTTATTGCGCTTTCCAGAGGAAGAAGCTGTTCTATTATGACTTTTTCCGTACGGATATCCAGGACTCGGGCTCCATTGGAGGTAAGCGCATAGTGAATACCGGGCAGCTTTTGCAATTCTTTCGGAATCCCGCTGAACGGACGACCGGTAGCTACCAGCACTTCAATTCCTGCATCAAGAGCTTGGGTTAGTACTTTTTTTGTATTTTCGGTAAGTTCCTTTGTGGTGGTAAGCAGTGTACCATCCAGATCAAGACCAATCAATTTAATATCTGGCATAGTAATAGATTCCCTTCTGTAGATAATTCTGTAACATAACTATACTAAAAAACAAAAAAAACCACAATGGTCATTGAAAATATATTGAGAATTTATTATACTAATCTAAGTGTGTTTGAAATTTGGAAACAAAACAGGAGTACAAGATTATGAAAAATAAACTGGAATATTTAAAGCAATATCTAAAAGAACTTGGCAGTGTGGCAGTTGCTTTTTCAAGTGGAGTGGATTCCACATTTCTGTTAAAGGTAGCACATGATGTATTGGGAGATAAAGCCATTGCTGTTACAGCCCAGTCCTGTTCTTTTCCAAAAAGAGAGCTGAATGAGGCAAAGGCATTCTGTGAGAAAGAGGAAATCAGGCAGGTGATCTGTCAGTCTGAGGAACTGGAGATCGAAGGCTTTTCTCAGAATCCGCCAAACAGATGCTACTTATGCAAGAAGGAACTGTTTGAGAAAATCCGAGATATTGCGAAAAATAATGGAATTGAATATATTGCAGAGGGGTCTAATATGGACGATAACGGAGACTACAGACCCGGTTTGATCGCTGTAAAGGAGCTTGGGATTAAAAGTCCTTTGCGGGAAGCAAAGCTGACAAAAGCAGAGATTAGAGAATACTCAAAGGAATTGGGACTTCCCACCTGGGATAAGCAGTCCTTTGCCTGTCTGTCCTCCAGATTTGTCTATGGAGAGACCATCAGTGAGGAAAAGCTTGGAATGGTTGAGAAAGCAGAGCAGCTTTTACTTGACTATGGATTCCATCAGGTACGTGTCCGTATTCACGGTTCACTTGCAAGAATTGAGATCATGCCGGAGGAATTTCCGAAACTTCTGGAAAAAAATGTCCGAGAGGATATTGCAAAGAAATTTAAGGAGTATGGATTCACTTATGTGACCATGGATATTCTGGGATATCGTATGGGAAGTATGAACGAAGCACTTGGCGAAAATGACAAAACGACTGCAGATAGCAGCCTTAAGGGTAAAAACGAATGACAGTAAAAGAGAGAATAACAGCACTTCGTGCACGCATGAAAGAGACAGGAATTGATGCATATCTGATCCCTACAGATGATTTCCATGGTTCGGAATATGTAGGTGAATATTTCAAATGCAGAAAATATATCACAGGATTTACCGGTTCTGCAGGCACTGCGGTGATCATGCAGGATATGGCAGGATTATGGACGGATGGACGTTATTTTATCCAGGCTGCAGATCAGCTGGAGGGAACAGGAATTACTTTATTTAAAATGGGTGAGCCGGAAGTTCCCACAGTTCATGAATTCTTGAAAAAAAATCTGACACAGGGAATGTGTCTGGGATTTGACGGACGTACTGTCAGTGCAAAAGAGGCATCAGAACTGGAGAAAATGCTGGATGAAAACGGTGTGTCTCTCAGTGTTGATCACGATCTGGCAGGGGATATATGGGAAAACCGCCCGGCACTTTCCTGTGAACCGGTTACAGAGCTGGATATAAAATGGGCAGGAGAATCCAGAGCTGATAAATGCGCAAAAATCCGCAAAGCAATGGAGAAGAAGGGTGCAGATTTATTTGTACTGACTTCTCTGGATGATATTGCCTGGCTGTTAAATATACGTGGGGGAGATATCCACTGTTGTCCGGTGGTTCTTTCTTATCTTGTAATGACAAAAACAGAGATCAGACTTTTTGCAAATGAGAAAGCCTTTCAGACAGATGTACTGGAAGCGCTGGAAAAAGATGGTGTGACCCTTTTTCCCTATGACAGTATCTATGAGTATGTGAAAACATTTAAAAAGGACAAAAAAGTTCTTCTCTGCAAAAAGAAAGTCAACAGTCGTCTGGTTAGCAATATTCCGGCAGATACCCGGATTCTGGATGAAGAAAATCTTACACTTCTTCCCAAGGCAACGAAGAATCCTGTTGAGGTGGAAAATGAACGCATTGCGCATATCAGAGACGGAGTTGCAGTTACAAAGTTCATATACTGGTTAAAGAAGAATGTTGGAAGGATTCCGATCACAGAATTAAGTGCAGCAGAAAAGCTGTATGAATTCCGTTCGGAACAGGAGGATTTCATAGATAACAGTTTTGATCCGATTATTGCCTATGGAAAGCATGCTGCTATTGTACATTATTTTGCAACACCCGAAACGGATATTCCTCTGGAACCATCCGGCTTTCTTCTGGCAGATACAGGAGGACATTATAAAGAGGGAACTACTGATATTACCCGTACTGTTGTCATGGGACCGACTACTGAGGAAGAGAAAAAGTACTTCACAGCAGTTTTGCGGGGAACTCTGAATCTGGGAGCTGCCAGATTTCTTCATGGCTGTACCGGTGTAAATCTGGATATTCTGGCGAGACAGCCGCTGTGGGAAATGGGAGAGGATTTTAAACATGGAACCGGTCATGGAGTAGGATATCTTCTGAATGTCCATGAAGGACCCAATAGCTTCCGATGGAAAATTGTTCCGGGTGGAAATGCAGTGCTGGAGGAGGGAATGATCACCTCTGATGAGCCGGGATATTACAGAGAGGATGGATTTGGAATCCGTCATGAAAATCTGATGGTCTGCAAAAAAGCTGAAAAAACAGAGTATGGTCAGTTTATGTGCTTTGAATTTCTAACTATGGTACCTTTTGATCTGGATGGAGTGGTGCCGGAACTGATGAGTGTCCGGGAACGTAACCTTCTCAATGATTACCATACACAGGTATATGAGAAGATTTCTCCGTATTTGAACGAAGAAGAAAAAGAATGGCTGAAAGATGCTACCCGGGCAATCTGATAAAAATAAAAAATATTTTACAAAACCAAAAAGAGGAACAGCCGTGATGGACAGCTGTTCCTTTTTGATTTATTATCTGGTTTGTTTTATTCAGAAACTTTTGCAAACTGGCTGTTATATAAAGTATGGTAAAATCCACCTTTTGCAATCAGCTCATCATGAGTACCCTGCTCAATGATACTTCCGTCATTCATAACAAGGATCAGATCTGCATTGCGGATCGTAGAGAGGCGGTGAGCTACGATAAAGCTTGTTCTTCCCTCCATCATTCGTTCAAACGCTTCCTGGATCTGTAATTCTGTTCTGGTATCAATACTGGAAGTGGCTTCATCCAGGATCAGCATCGGAGGCAGACAGAGCATAACTCGTGTGATACACAGCAGCTGTTTCTGTCCCTGGCTTAAGCTGTCTTCGTTGAGCATGGTGTCCAGTCCTTTAGGAAGCCTCCGGATAAATTCCCAGCTGTGGGTAAGCTTGGCTGCTTCGATGATTTCAGTATCTGTAGCTTCCGGTTTTCCAATGGAGATATTGTCGCGGACAGTTCCGTTTTTGATCCATGTTTCCTGAAGCACCATACCATAGCTGCTTCTCAGAGAATGGCGGGTAATGTCTCTGATCGGTTTGCCGTCAACGGAAATAGATCCGGAATTTACATCATAGAATCTCATCAGAAGGTTGATAAAGGTTGACTTACCGCATCCGGTAGGTCCTACAATGGCAACGCGCATACCTGGTTTTACATGGAGATTAAATTCCTCAATCAGTTTCTTTGACTCATCATAATGGAAGCACACATTCTTAATATCTACTTCACCCTTTACATCTTTCAGTGTCTCAGAAGCCTCTGCAACTTCCGGTTCCTCCTCCAGCAGATCGAAGATTCTGCCTGCACAGGCAAGAGCATTCTGAAGTTCTGTAACAACGGAACTGATATCATTGAATGGTTTCATATACTGGTTGGCATAGGAGAGAAGTACGGAAAGTCCTCCGACTGTCAGTCTGCCTCCAGGGATAATGAATGCACCCACCAGTGCAACACAGGCATAAATAATATTATTGACAAAACGGGTGGAAGGGTTTGTCAGACTGCTGTAAAAAACAGCCTTCAGACTGCATTCCTGTAATTCTTCATTAACCTTTGCAAAGCGTTCAGAAGATTTTTCCTCATATCCAAAGGCCTGAACTACCTTCTGGTTTCCAATCATTTCTTCAATGAGAGCAGTCTGGCGTCCTCTGGCATCGCTTTGCTTCCGGAACATCTGGAAGGTATGGGAAGAAATAAATTTGGCTACCAGGAAGCTTAAAGGAGTCAGAACAGTGACCATCAATGTAATCCAGACATTTTTGGAAAACATAAAGATCAAAGTTCCTATAATAGTTACGATTCCTGAGAAAAGCTGGGTAAATCCGAGCAGCATACCATCAGACAGAATATCTGTATCTGCGATAATACGGCTGATGATATCTCCGGTACTGTGTCCGTCAAGGTAAGAGAGGGGAAGTACCTGAATGTGTCGGATGGCTTTGGCACGGATATCCTTTACTGTCTGGTAGGTCATGCGGTTATTGATCACATTCATAAGCCACGTGGCAGCAGAAGAGAGGATGACCATTACAAGGATACGTGACAGGTAATACCACATCATTTCGAAGTTTACCTGATGTTGGGCAATGACCTGGTCAATGGCATTTCCGAACAGGATCGGGACATACAGCTGAAGGATAACGGAAACTGCCGCCAGTATGATACTGAGGATCAACAGGAAACGGTATCTTCCAATGAAACGCAGTACTTTAAAAAAGGTTTCGCTGCTTTTACTTTTAGCAGGATCCTTTACTGTTGATCTGCTCATACAGTCACCTCCTTCATTATATTACCAGCAGATACAGAGGAGTATCTGGCTCTTTCTTCCGGAAACTGGGAGAAGTAGATTTCCCGGTAAGTATCACAGGTACGCAGCAGTTCAGCATGAGTACCCTTACCTGCCAGAGTACCGTTATCAAGAACAAGGATCAGGTCTGCCTGCTGAATGCTGGAGGAACGCTGGGATACCAGAAATGTAGTTACCTTCCAGTCAAGTCTGTTGAGAGACTTACGCAGTGCTGCATCAGTGGCAAAGTCCAGGGCACTGGCGCTGTCGTCCAGGATCAGGATCTCAGGTTTCTTTACCAGGGCACGGGCAATGGTAAGTCTTTGTTTTTGGCCGCCGGAAAGGTTTTTACCGTTCTGTTCCAGCATAAAATCAAGCTGTCCCGGTTTACCCTTTACCACCTCTTTTCCCTGTGCTGTGGTAAGTGCCTGCCACAGATCCTCATCAGAGGCATCTTCCCGGCCCCATTTCAGATTGTCCCGGATAGAACCTTTGAAAAGGGCTGCCTTCTGGGGAACAACGCCGATTCTGGAGCGGAGATCACTTCTGGTGTAATTTTCAATATTCTGACCATCCAGCAGAACAGTTCCGTTGCTGGCATCATAGAATCTGGAAATCAGATTTACCAGAGTGGTTTTTCCGCTTCCTGTACCACCGATGATACCTACTGTCTGGCCTTTCTTTACTGAAAAACTGATGTGGGAAAGGCTGGGGGCACCAGCACCGCTGTACTCAAAGGTTACGTCATTGAATGCGATGGAAGTTTCAGAAAGTGATGCATCAGCAGTTGCTGTTGCAAAGCCCTTCGATGTCTGAGCGGAATATGCGGAGGAAGACGGGTAGTTCATAGTAGATTTCACTTTCAGAATATCTGCCACACGCCCTGCGCAGGCTGCGGATTTGTTCAGGGTGATGATCAGGGAGGCAAGCTTGATCAGTTCCACGATCATCTGAGCCATATAGTTATAAAGGGCAACAACCTGTCCCTGCTGCATACCGCCAAGATTTACTTCTACTCCTGCCTTCTGGATCAGGATGACAGTGGCAATGTTGATCAGTACGTAGGTGACCGGATTTAACAAAGCGGAAAGCTTTCCTACAAAGAGATTTAACTTTGTCAGTTCCTGATTGCGGGTATCAAATTCTGCAACTGCCTCTTTTTCACGGCAGAATGCACGGATAACGCGGACACCTGTAAGGTTTTCTCTGGTCAGTCCGGTTACTGTGTCCAGTTTTCCCTGTACCTTTTTAAACAGAGGAATACTGAGAAACATAATGACAAAGACAACCAGAAACAGAAACGGGATCGCAACAGCAAAAACCAGGGCACATTTAAAGTCAATGGTAAATGCCATGACCATGGATCCAAGTACGATAAACGGACTTCGAAGAAGAAGACGAAGCCCCATGTTCAGTCCGTTCTGGACCTGATTGATATCGTCGGTAAGTCTTGTGATCAGGGTGTCTGTTCCCAGGGTATCCAGCTCTGTAAAGGACAGACGCTGTACATGGTCATAAACTGCCTGTCTTAATTTAGTGGCAAAGCCCACGCTGGCTTTGGCTGCAAAGAACTGAGCTGTGATGGTACTGGCAAGACCAAGAGCCGCCATTAGTATAAGAATAGAAAATCTCTGGACAATGTATCCGTTGTCGTGGTTTGCAATACCTACATCAATGATCTGTGCAATGATGATAGGCACGATCAGGTCAAATACAACCTCCAGAAATTTAAAAAATGGCGCAAGGATGCTTTCTTTTTTGTAGTTTTTTAAATAAACTGCCAATGAACGCATTTTAAAAATTCCTTCCTTTCGTAAAAAAGCTTTCCTATATTAGTTCTTCCTTTTTTTGAAAAATAATACATTCAAAAGTGTATCATTTGAGACTTTTTTGTCAAGAAGAATGTGCAAAAACAGATGAACTTTGGAGAAAATTCGTTACTGTTCACTCCGTTCACAGTAACTTAGCCAAAATTCATTCCAGATTGCCTGCGGCAATGGAATTTTGGCTTGTATGTCTCGGGATTTTGGCATATTCATGCCAAAACACCTCGCAGAATAGTGGTGTGTGAACAGTAACGAAAATTCAACTTGACTTCCAAAAAAGATATTATTAAAATATTCCGTGGCACTATTTGTGCGTTGACAATAGATAAATTATTATTACCATAATGAGGAAGAGACAGACTATGGAGATTATTGAGACATTTGGTCATTATGTGGAAAATCTGACGGATAAAAAGCCTCAGTCAGCCCGCTGGCTGTTAAAAACCGGCTGGGAAGCACAGAATCTGAAGTTCCATTATATGCAGGACAAGAGACTGATGCCTGCAGACAGGCATCTTGCAAACCTGATGATGGATACCATGCTGTGGCCCCTTCAGAAACCGGAAGATTCTGTTATTGTAAGTATTTTTACACCCTGCGAAATGATGCAGGAGGTGGGATTACATCCCTATAATGTAGAAGGATTTTCCTGCTATCTTTCTGCAAGCAAAGCAGAGAGGGCGTTTCTGCAGCAGGCAGAGAATCAGGGAATTGCAGAGACACTGTGCAGTTATCACAAGACATTTCTTGGTGCAGCGCAGAAAGGACTTCTGCCAAAGCCCAAATGTATTGTTTATACCAACCTGACCTGCGATGCTAACCTGCTCACCTTCCGTACCCTGGCAGATTTTTACCAGGTACCTGTATTTGCCATTGATGTACCATGGAATCAGACCACAGAGAATATACAGTATGTGGCAGATCAGTTAAAGGATTTAAAAGTATTTCTGGAAAAAAATACAGGAAAAACAATCTCTGAGGACAGATTAAAGGAACGTCTTGCCTGCAGTAAGCGGACTCTGAAGAATTATAAAAAATATCAGCAGCTGCGTGCAGACAAATATGTGCCCTCTGATCTGGTCACACCGCTGTATGCAGGAATGACCAACAATATCCTTCTGGGAACAGCAGAAGAAGAGAAGTATACACAGATGCTTCTTGAAAATATTAAGAAAGCACCTGCAGCGAAAGGAAAACATATTTACTGGATGCATACCATTCCATTCTGGTCGGATGCAGTGCGCCAGGAGCTTTGCTTCAGTGAGAAAGCCCAGATCGTAGGATGTGAACTTGCAGAAACCTGTGAGCCGGATTTTGATCCTGAGAACCCCTTTGAAGCAATGGCAGAAAGAATGGTCTATCATTCACTGAACGGAAGTGCGCTTAGAAGGATTGAAGCCGGTATCCGACATGCGAAACAGGCAGGTGCAGATGGTGCCGTGTGGTTTGGGCACTGGGGCTGCAAGCACACCCTTGGTGCAGCACAGCTTGCAAAAAAGAAATTTGAGGAAGCCGGTCTGCCCCTTTTGATCCTGGATGGAGACGGGTGTGACCGAAGCCATGGAGGAGAAGGACAGACTTCCACCAGGCTGGGAGCTTTTCTGGAAATGCTGGGAGGTGCTGAGAATGAATAAAACTTATTATGTCTGTAAATATACCCCCATTGAGCTTCTGGAATCTCTTGGCGGGAAATGTGAGAACTTTAACCATATGCCGGATGGCTTTGACCTTGCAGATCAGGTTTCCCATCCCAATATCTGTGGTTTTGGAAAAACACTTCTGGAAGGAGTCATGGAGGGGAAAATCAAGGAACTTGTTCTGGTGAGCTGCTGTGATACCATCCGAAGTGTGTATGACATTTTGCTGGAAAGCGGTAAACTGGATTTCCTTTATATTTTGGATGTGCTTCACTGTGACAGTGCCTGTAGCAGAGAGCGTATGGCTGCACAGTTAAAAGGTCTGGCCAAGGCTTATGCACAGTACAAAGGCACAGAGTTTGATGCCGGAAAATTCCGGGCTGCTTTTCATGTACAGGAAAAAATCACAAAGCCTCATATTGCAGTACTTGGTGCCAGAATGGGGCAGGAATTATTTGAAATGACCAGCAAGGCTATGCCCCTTCCTGTAGAGAATGATACCTGTGTGCATAACCGTTCTGTGGGAAATATACTTCCACCGGAGGGTGCTTCTTTTGATGAACTGATGGACTGGTATGCAGGAGAGCTTCTGGGGCAGATTCCATGTATGCGGATGATGGACCCGACAGGCCGTAAAAAGCTTTATAATGATCCGTCTGTTGCAGGAATTATTTATCATACAGTGAAGTTTTGTGATTTTTACAGCTTCGAATATGCTGAGATCAAGAACCATACAGATGTACCTCTTTTAAAAATCGAATCAGATTATACTATTCAGAGTAGCGGTCAGCTTCTTACCAGACTGGAAGCTTTTGCAGAGAGCATTCTGCCTGAAACACTGGAGCAGACCATAGATGGAGACACAAAAGGAGAGAGAAAAATGGGAAAAGGTTATTTCGCAGGGATTGACAGTGGTTCCACCAGTACAGATGTGGTGATTTTAAATAAAGATCATGAGATTGTGACCAGTATTATCCTGCCTACAGGAGCAGGAGCTGCTATCGGAGCAGACCGTGCCCTTGCAGAGGCATTGAAAGAGGCCGGATTGCAGAGAGAAGATATTGATGCGCTGGTTACTACCGGATACGGACGTACAGCTATTAAAAATGGTGATAAGAGTATCACAGAGATCACCTGTCATGCAAGAGGTGCACACTTCCTGGATCCGGAAGTCCGCACTGTTATTGATATTGGCGGACAGGACAGCAAGGTGATCCGACTGGATGAGAACGGTGCAGTTGCAAACTTTGTTATGAATGACAAATGTGCGGCAGGAACCGGACGATTTCTGGAAATGATGGCACGTACCATGGAAATGAATCTGGATCAGATGAGCGAATGTGGGCTGGAATTCAAAGAAGATATTACAATTTCCAGTATGTGTACAGTATTTGCAGAATCAGAAGTTGTATCCCTGATCGCCCAGAATAAGGCAACAGATGATATTGTTCATGGCCTGAATAAGGCGGTTGCCGTGAAGACTGCCGCCCTTACCAGACGTGTGGGCGGTGAGGAGAAATATATGATGACCGGTGGTGTTTCTAAGAATAAGGGTCTGGTAAAGACGCTGGAAGAGAAGCTTGGAACAAAGCTGGTGATCAGTGACAAGGCTCAGCTTTGCGGTGCACTTGGCGCAGCACTGTTTGCGGCTGATATGGTTGATGTGTAAATTTTTATACTTTTTTTATAAAAGTTTAATTTTCTATTGACGAGTTCAAATTTAAGAGCTATAGTATACCACAGTAACAGCAAATTAACGAGGTGAAGTTTGCAGGAAAGAGGAAGCCATAAAAGGCTATACCCGCCGAAGGAGTAAAACTCTCAGGTTCCCTGGATGCAGGGAAAAACTGCAAATGGATCGTTTCTCTGGAGACACCCGTTAGATCGGGGGCCGAAGGTGCAAATAACATGGAATGCTGATAACTTCCTACAATTGGTTATCTGACCCGTGTCTTGAATCTCTCAGGCAAAAGGACAGAGGATGCTTTATCATCCCCGCTGATTCATATGAACTATATGAACAGTACTTTCTGAACTTCTGATGTTTGAAACGGTCTGTTATTACTTTGTTTCCCAGCTGTACAATATATTACACTTTTTAAAAGAAAAAGGAGATTTATTATTATGTGGGAAGCGATCAATTCTTTTTTGACAACAGTAGACAATCTGGTCTGGGGTGTGCCCCTTATGGTCCTGATTATGGCAGGTGGTGTCCTATTAACTGCCAGACTTGGACTCCTTCAGATACGAAGACTCCCCCTTGCATTGAAATGGATGTTTAAGAACGAAGAAGAAGGCGATGGTGAGATTTCCAGTTTCGCAGCATTATGTACAGCACTGAGCGCCACAATCGGAACCGGTAATATCGTCGGTGTTGCAACTGCTGTCTGTGCCGGAGGTCCCGGAGCTTTATTCTGGATGATTCTTGCAGCATTCTTCGGAATGGCAACAAAATTCTCCGAAGGTCTTCTTGCAGTGAAATACCGTGTGGTAGCAGAAGACGGTCACAGCCTTGGTGGTCCTTTCTATTATATTGAGAAAGGTATGGGAACAAAATGGAAATGGCTTGCAAAGATTTTTGCATTCTTTGGTGTATGTGTAGGTCTTTTCGGAATCGGTACATTCAGCCAGGTAAATGGTATTTCCAGTGCAGTTCAGAACTTCTTTGATCCGAACAAATCAAACTGCATAAATATTCCGTTCCTTGGAGAGTATTCCTGGGCAGTTGTAATTTCTTCCCTGATTCTTGCAGCCTGTGTTGCAGCAATCCTCATTGGTGGTCTGAAACGAATTGCAACAGTCAGCCAGATTATTGTACCGTTTATGGCGGTGATCTATCTGATCTTCAGTGTTGCGCTGATTCTTTTAAACATTACAGAGATCCCGGCAGCTATCGTAACAGTTGTGAAGGGAGCCTTTAATCCGTCAGCAGTGACAGGCGGTGTGGTAGGAACAATGATCGTATCCATGCAGAAGGGTGTGGCTCGTGGTATTTTCTCAAACGAAGCAGGTCTTGGTAGCGCACCTATCGCAGCAGCAGCAGCTCAGACAAAAGAGCCTGTACGTCAGGGTCTTGTAAGCATGACTGGTACATTTATTGATACGATTGTGATCTGTACAATGACAGGTCTTTCCATCGTACTGACAGGTGCATGGCAGGTAGAAGGTCTGGAAGGTGTTCAGGTAACAACCTATGCATTCCAGCACGGACTTCCGATTCCTGGACAGATTTCTGCATTTGTATTAATGATCTGTCTGGTATTCTTTGCCTTTACTACAATTCTTGGATGGGATTATTACAGTGAAAGATGTCTGGAATATCTGACAAACGGACATAAGAAAACAATCCTTACATATCGCTGGCTTTACATTCTGGCAGTATTTATCGGACCGTACATGACAGTAAGTGCTGTATGGACGATCGCAGATATCTTTAACGGACTGATGGCGATTCCGAATATGATCGCATTGTTCGCTCTGAGCGGTGTAGTTGTAAAAGAAACAAAATCATTTTTTGATGCAAAGAAACATAAAATGTAAAGAATTATAAAACGTAATAAAAGAAAAGAAAACAGTAAATCCTCTGATTGTGGAGTTTAACTTCCGGTCAGAGGTTTTTTGATGTTCAGTTATTGTTTGACTAAATATTTATTGGAATGTTTGCAAATGACTGATTTGTGAAAAAAATGACCGAATTTGGACGAAAATTGGAAATTAATTGATTTTGTGCAATCTCAACTAAAATCGGTCATAATTTTTATGAATTAGTTTGATTGACTTTGAATGAATATGACAGTATACTAAGGCTATAAACAAAAACAGTCATAAACATGCAGAAACGACATGACAATATAAACGGGAGGAAAGAAGAGATGATTTACACAGTAACTTTTAATCCATCTCTGGACTACATCGTTTCAGTAGATGATTTTAAACTGGGACTGACAAACAGAACAAGTTCAGAGCTGATGCTTCCGGGTGGAAAAGGAATCAATGTTTCCACAGTCCTTATGAATCTTGGGATTGAGAACACTGCACTTGGATTTACCGCAGGGTTTGTAGGGAAAGAAATTATCCGCAGATTACATGAGATGGGAGTGAAATCTGAGTTCATTCAGATCAGTGAAGGGGTTTCAAGGATCAATCTGAAACTGAAATCTATTGACGGAACCGAGATCAATGGTGCAGGACCGGTGATCAGCAAGGATAAAGTAGAGGAACTGATGAAGAAGCTGGAAGAGCTTGGAGAAGGTGATGTACTTTTCCTGGCAGGCAGCATTCCATCTTCCATGCCGGATGACATGTATGAACAGATCATGGCAAGGCTGGATGGAAAAGGTGTGATGATCGTAGTTGATGCCACAAAGGATCTTCTGGTCAATGTCCTGAAATATCATCCATTCCTTGTAAAACCAAATAATCATGAACTGGGCGAGATCTTCGGTGTAGAATTAAAAACAAGAAAAGATGTAATTCCTTATGGAAAGAAACTTCAGGAAAAAGGTGCAAGAAATGTGCTGATCTCCATGGCCGGCGAAGGTGCAGTTCTGGTAGCAGAGGATGGACAGGTATTTGAAGAACCTGCACCAAAAGGCAGGCTGATAAATGGTGTGGGTGCAGGAGATTCCATGGTAGCAGGATTCGTTGCAGGCTGGATGGAGAAGAAGGATTACGAACATGCATTCCACATGGGAATTGCAGCAGGAAGTGCAAGTGCATTTTCTGAAAATCTTGCAACAAAGGAAGAAATAGAAGCGGTTTATGGTCAGATAACCGAAAAATAATAAAGGAGGAAGAAAAGATGAGAATAACAGATCTGCTTGACAGACGAAGCGTATCGCTGACAGCTGCTCCGAAAACAAAGTCAGAAACTCTGGATATGGCAGTTGATCTGATGTAAAGAGTGAGAAGATCAGTGACCGTGAGGCTTATCGTAAACAGGTATATTTAAGAGAAGAAGAGAGCACAACAGGTATTGGTGAGGGAATTGCCATTCCTCATGGCAAATGTGATGCAGTTAAGAAACCTGGGCTTGCGGCAATGGTCATCAAAAATGGTGTAGAGTTTGAGGCACTGGATGACGAACCTGTAACCTTATTATTCCTGATCGCAGCGCCGAATACAGAGGATAATATTCACCTGGATGTACTCAGCAAGCTCTCTGTGATGCTGATGGATGAGGAGTTTACAGAATCTCTTCGCAATGCATCTTCAGTAGATGAGTTTATGGATATTATTGACAGGGCAGACAGTGAAAAGAAAGATATTGATGAGAGACTGGCAGATACCGGATCAGCAGAAGGAATTGAAAAAGCTGCAAAAGCAAAGAACTGTTAAGTGCACTTCCGGCAGATCAGAGAGCAAACTTCGGTACCATTACTCCGGTAGCAGCTCTGTTTAAAGGAATCGGTAATACAGCATTCGGATTCATGCTTCCGATCCTTGCCGGATTCATTGCAATGGCAATCGGTGACAGACCGGCACTTGCACTTGGTCTGATCGGCGGTATGACTCCTCCCTGTGCGATTGCACTGGCAACACTGCTGTTTAAGGATAAGTTCACAAAAGAAGAGAGAGATGCAGGTCCTACCAATTTTATCATGGGTCTTGCATTTATCACAGAAGGTGCGATTCCGTTTGCAGCATCTGACCCCCTTCGTGTACTTCCGTCCTGTATCATCGGATCCGCAGCGGCAGGAGCTATTTCCATGGCATTCGACTGTACACTGATGGCACCACACGGTGGAATTTTTGTATTCCCTGTAGTTGGAAATGCAGTTATGTATCTGGTTGCATTGGTTGTGGGAACAGTAATCTCTGCAGTTCTGCTTGGCCTGTTAAAGAAGAAAGCAGCATAAGCAGTGAAATAAAAAAGCAATAATGAAAAAATTAAAATAAAAAACATGGAGGATATCAAAATGAAAGAATTTAAGTATGTAGTTACAGACAACGAAGGAATCCACGCACGTCCGGCAGGAGAGCTTGTAAAACTGGTAAAAGGCTTTGAGTCAACTATCTCTATTGAAAAAGAGGGTAAAAAAGTAGACTGCAGAAAACTTCTTGCACTGATGGGACTTGGCGTTAAGAAAGGCCATGAAGTAACATTCACGATCGAAGGTGCTGATGAAGAAGCAGCATACGAAGCAGTAAGCAAATTCATGCAGGAGAACCTGTAATTCACAGAATTAAATATAAGAAACTGACAGACAGGAGATGATGCATTCATCTCCTGTTTCTGTTATAATGAGATATCAGGGTCAAAAGGTCAGAAAGTCGTTCGTGCTTGCACGATAAGACTTTTGAACTTGGGACCCGCCAAACATGAGGAAGTAGCGATTTACGAAGTAAATCTGCGGATTCCGAATGTTTGCAGAATTGCGGGAGCTGCGAAGCAGCGGAGCAATTCGTAGATATCGGAGAAAATAATCAAAGTAAATATACAATGGAGGCAGAAGTACATGCTTACAGAACAGAGATTTGATATTATTCTGAAGCTTCTGGAAGAAAAAAAGAGTGTTACAGTAACAGAGCTGAGAGAACTTCTGGATGCATCAGAATCCACAGTGCGCAGAGACATCACTGCACTGGACAAAGCAGGAAAACTAACCAAGGTTTTCGGCGGTGCAGTAGCATTAAATCATAAAGTAACTGCCTATGAACCGACAGTAGCGCAGAAATCAGAATTAAATAAAGAAGAAAAGCAAAAGATCGCAAAATATGCAGCCAGTCTGATCACACCGGATGATTTCGTTTATCTGGACGCAGGAACCACCACTGGTCTGATGCTGGAATATCTGGAAGGTGTAAAAGCTGCCTTTGTCACCAATGCAGTATCCCATGCCCAGACTCTGGCAAAGATGGGAATCCGGGTTTACCTGGTCGGAGGAGAACTGAAGAGTTCTACAGAGGCAGTCGTAGGCAGTCAGGCAATGCAGATGATCCAAATGTATCATTTTACAAAGGGATTTTTCGGAACCAATGGAATTACCAGAAGGGAAGGCTTTACCACACCGGATACCAGCGAAGCAATTGTAAAGAGTACTGCAATGAAGCAGTGCAAAGATGTATATATCCTGACAGATAAGTCGAAGTTTGGAGAAGTAAGTTCTGTCACATTCGGCGGGTTTACAGATGCTAAAATTCTTACAGAAGAAATTCCGGAGGAGTATGAGGACAGCAAAAATATTCTGAAAGTGAAATAAATAATGGATTAAATGCCGCCGGCAGACAGAGCAGGCAGGAATGATATTTGGATTGGAGAGATGTGGGATGAAGTTTGTGCATATTGGAGATCTGCATATTGGAAAAAGGGTGCATGATTTTTCCATGCTGGAGGATCAGAGATATATTCTGGATCAGATGATCAAAATTTTTGAGGAACAGAAAGTTGATGGAGTTCTGATAGCAGGGGATGTTTATGACAAGACAGTGCCGTCGGCAGAGGCAGTGCAGCTGTTTGATGAATTTATTACAGGACTGGCTAAAGCTGAGATTCCTGTGTACATGATCAGTGGAAATCATGATTCAGCAGAAAGGCTTTCCTTTGGAGCAAAGCTGTTTGAAAGCAGTGATATTTATATTTCGCAGGTTTATGATGGAGAGATGAAAAGGATTGTGTTAAAAGATCAGTATGGACCAATATCTGTATATCTTCTGCCTTTTTTGAAACCTGCGGCAGTACGCCATGCTTTGCAGAGGGATGATATTAATACTTATGAAGAGGGTGTTATGGCTGCTCTGCAGGAGTGCGAGATTGACAGGACACAGAGAAATGTGCTGGTGGCACATCAGTTTGTGACTGGGGCAGACAGAAGTGACTCAGAAGAAACATGGGTTGGCGGTCTTGACAATGTCAGTGCGGAAGTATTTAAGGATTTTGACTATGTGGCACTGGGACACATCCACAGACCTCAGAAAATGGGGAGAGAGACCTTGCGTTACAGCGGGACGCCGCTTAAGTATTCTTTTTCGGAAGCAGATCATAAAAAGTCAGTAACGATTGTGGAGCTTCTGGAGAAAGGAAATGTGACGGTCAGTACAGTACCTTTGATTCCCAAACATGATATGCGTAAGCTAAGGGGAACTTATATGGATGTGACAGCGAAGGATCATTATACTGCTGAAAATAAGATGGATTATCTTCAGATTACCCTGACGGATGAGGAAGATGTGCCTGGGGCACTTCAGAAGCTGCGTACTGTTTATCCCAACCTGATGCGTCTGGAATATGATAATAAACGAACACGTGAGAACCGTGAGGTTCAGGCAGTGGAGGCTCAGGAACAGAAGTCAGAGCTGCAGTTGTTTGAGGAGTTTTATGAACTGTTAAATAATGAACCTATGAAAGAAGAACAGACAGAGTTTGTGGAGAAACTGATCCAGAATCTGAAGGAGGTGCGCGTATGAAACCATTGAAGCTGACATTATCTGCATTTGGTCCATATGCGGATGAGACTGTGATTGATTTTACACAGCTTGGAGGACAGGGACTTTTTCTGGTGACCGGAGATACGGGAGCAGGAAAAACGACGATCTTTGATGGGATTACATTTGCGTTGTACGGGGAGACAAGCGGAGGAGTCCGGGAGGCATCCATGCTCAGAAGCAAGTATGCAAAACCGGAAACACCTACCTATGCGGAATATATTTTTGAATATAAAGATGCAGTGTATACAGTGAAGCGAAGCCCGGATTATGAGCGCCCAAAGACCAGAGGTACCGGAATGACCACCCAGAAAGGGGAAGCATTGCTTACTTTTTCTGATGGAAGAGCTCCTGTGACAAAGCTGAAGGAAGTGAATCAGACAGTTACTGATCTGATCGGGTTAGATATGAAGCAGTTTACGCAGATTGCTATGATCGCACAGGGAGATTTCAGAAAATTGCTGCTGGCTGACACAGAGGAACGCAGCAACATTTTCAGAAAGCTTTTCCATACGGATATTTATAAGGTGATTCAGGAAAAATTAAAATTCGAGGCCGGTGGTCTGGACAAGGCGTATAAAGAGCTGTTGAGAAGTATTCGCCAGTATACGGAACAGGTCAGATATTCTACAGAAGACCAGTTGGGACAACAGTGGATATTGATGGAGAAGAATGGCTTTGAGGGAAATCTGGAAGAAGGTCTGGAAATTCTGGAGCAGTTTCTGAAGGTAGATAAAGAGATGCTGAAAAATTTGAATAATCAGATCAAAGAGAACGATAAAGAACTGGAAAAAGTAAATCAGCTTTTGGGAAAGGCTCATAAAGAAGCAGATGCAAAGGCAAGGAAGGAACAGCTTCTGCAAGAGAAAGAGGTATTGCTTCCGCAGTTGGAACAGGCACAAAAAGCTGCAGAAAATGGGGCAAAGGAACCTGAGGAGATCCAACGCCTGATTCTTTCCATACAGAAAGAAAAAGAGAATCTGGAGCGTTATACAAATCTGGAAAATCTGCTCAGAGAAACAGAGAAGACTTCCCTGCAGATAGAGAAACTGGGAACGGACGGTACAGAGCTGCAGAATCGTCAGAAAGAAATGAAAGCTGTGCTTGAAGAAAAACAAAAAGAATATCAGACAACAGACGGTGCAGAAAAAGAAAAAGCAGAAACAGATTTCCGGAAAGAGAAAATAGATACTCTTTATGCAGGAATTTATAAGAACTGTGGAAATCTGGAGTTTCTTCAGACAAAAATCAGTGAACTGAAAATACAGTCCGGGCAGGAAGAACAACTTGCGAAACAGATAAAAAAGGATTTGACTGATCTGGAAGAGAAAATTGTTTCCGGTGGGAATCTGGAAATCAAAGAGAACAGTCTGGTCATACGTTTGCAGCAGATAGAGAAAATAGAAGATCAGCAGAAACGGTATCAGGATCTGGAAAAGGAAGCAGAGAGAAAAAAGAAGGGTTATCTGACCGCTTCTCAGAAACGGACAGAAATAAAAGAAATTTTAAACAAAATGGAGCAGGTCTATCTGGATGCGCAGGCGGGTGTTCTGGCAGCAGATCTTCAGGATGGGATGCCATGCCCGGTATGTGGCTCTGTTCTTCATCCAAAGCTTACGCAGATTCCAAAAGAAGTTCCCACAGAAGAACAGCTGAAAAAACAGAAAAAGTTAACAGAAGCTGCGGAAAAAGCGGCATCTGACGCAAGTGTGCAGGCAGGAGAGGCAGCAGGACTGGTGCAGCGCTGTAGGGAAGAACTGACAGAAGGGGTTAAAGGCTATATAGCGCAGTTTCTGCCAGAAGAGGAGACACAAGAGATACTTCGAAAGGAACTTCCTGATCATGAATTATGTTTATTTGTAAAAAATCAGGAAAGCAGTGTACAGACAGGATTGGAAGAAATCAAAAAACAGAAAAAAGTTCATCAGGATTTACTGAAGAAAAAGGAAGAGTTCATCACACAGTCAGAACAACATGCAAAAGAATTTCAGAAATTACAGATCAGTCTTGAAAAAAGGAAGAGCCAGCTGGAGAGTATCCAGGAACAGCTGCAGAACCAATTGGAGGAACCTGTACTGACATGGATCCATGAAGAAGATACAAGACAGAGAATGAAAACTGATCCGGAACTGTCACAGGATCACAGCGGTGAAACCGTGTATCAAAAGGAAACCTGTAATGTATCACGGGATTTGCTACAGGGAAAGAGAGCAGCAGAATGGCTGAAACAGCAGCAAAATATTCTGGGACAGAAACAAAAGGATCTGACAGCACTTCTGGAACAGAGAAAACTTCTGGAGATGCAGATTGGTAAGACTCAGACAGAACTTGCAACGATCACAGACCAGATCAATCAGAATCAGCAGCAGACAGCAGCAGAGAAATCCAGATATGAGCAGCTGCAGAAGCAGAGAGAGAACATGGAAAAAGAGCTGGGTGAGAGGACAAAGGAAGAAATCCTGTCTCAGATCCAGCTTAAGACTGAGGAACAAAAGAAGCTTGAAATACATTATAAAACAGTAACAGAAGCGAGAGAAGTATTAGAAAAGAGAATGACAGAACTGGATTCGGTAATTGCATCTCTGACAGAACAGTTAAAAGAATCCATAAGTATTTCAGTTGAGGAACTGAATGCTCAGAAAGAAAACTTTGCACAGCAAAAGAAATCACTTTCAGAAAATCGTGATGAAATCCATGCCCGCCTGGAAATCAACAGTGACATGTATGAAAAAATCCGCAGACAGCAGACAGAACTTCTGAAAACGGAAACCCGCTGGAAGTGGATGAAATCTCTCTCAGACACTGCCAATGGTACGATCACGGGTAAGGCAAGGATCATGCTGGAAACTTACATCCAGATGCAGTATTTTGACCGCATTCTTGGGCGTGCCAATATCCGTCTGATGACCATGAGCAGCGGTCAGTATGAGTTAGTTCGCAGGAAAGAAAACAAGAGCAGGGTAGGGAAAACCGGTCTGGAACTGGATGTAGTAGATCATTACAATGGAACTGTCCGAAGTGTTAAGACCTTATCAGGCGGAGAAACATTTCAGGCATCCCTGTCTCTGGCATTGGGACTTTCTGATGAAATTCAGTCAAGCTCCGGCGGAATCCAGCTTGATACCATGTTTGTGGATGAAGGTTTCGGATCTTTGGATGAAGATGCCCTTGATCAGGCAATCCGCGCATTGAAGGATCTCAGTCAGGGAAGCAGACTGGTTGGAATCGTTTCCCATGTAGCAGAACTGAAAGAACGTATTGATAAGAAGATCATAGTAACCAAGAAACGAACAGAAGATGGAGTTGGAAGTACGATCTGTATAGAGGGTTGAGATTTTATGGAATTACTATAAAGAAACGGCATTTTCTCCATAACCTGATATCCACGAATTGCTCCGCTGCAAGGCAGCTCTCACAATTTTCAATAAGAAATAGAATAGAAAAACAGAGGGTATGTAGCCTGTGTATTCCTCTGTTTTTTCTGCAATTATAAAAAAGGCAGTTATAAAAAAAGTTATACAAAAGTAACTTGACAGAATATCTCGGATAGTATATATTAAACTATGAAGTTAGATATAAATAACTTACACTGCTGACAAATCTGCTGAAGGTTTTTTGCAGCAGTAAATTTAAGCCTTACAGCAAACAAAAGCAATAAAATGTTTTGTAAAGCTTTATTTTTTGATAAAAGGTTAGTATATTCTAACTAATATTTTGTTATTGAGAAAGGGATCATAACATGCTGGAGAAATTCGTGATCGAACATTGTTCACCTACATTAGCATCTATTAAAACCGGAAATCTTTTTACATATAAATATGAATCTGAGAAAGAATTATGGAAAAGCGTAGAAGACTTTAATGAATGTGTAAGAGAAAAAGGCGTTTCCCTCACAGTACTTCGCAGGAGTGAGAAAAAGGCGCTGATTTATATCTGCCGATTCTCAAGCCTTGAAAGAGATCTGAAGAAACCTGGTGTTGCGAATTTTATAAAGAAGTATGGGTATGAGAGTACAGATCCTGCATATGCACTTGAGAGACTGAGAAGCCGCCTGGCCCAGAGAGAAGATTTTCCTCATGAAATCGGATTATTTTTGGGATATCCGCTGGGAGATGTGATCGGATTTATCAAGAATGCAGGGCAGAACTGTAAATGTGTAGGTTGTTGGAAGGTATATTGCAATGAATGTGAGGCAATAAAGGCTTTTGCCAGATTTAAGAAATGTACCAGCGTGTATGTACGTCTCTGGAATCAGGGAAGAAGTGTACGTCAGCTGACGGTGGCAGCGTAAGGAAGAAGCTATATACAGTAATATAGCAGGCATGGAGAGTTCGTTTAAGAATCAGTATAATAGAAAAGCCGTATGACTTTTTATTATAATATAAATCATGGCTTTGCGGCAAAGAAAAAGGCAGAGCAAATTTAAGGAGGATTTTAATCATGAGTAAAGTAGCAGTTGTATATTGGAGCAGCACAGGAAACACAGAATCAATGGCAAACGCAGTTGCAGACGGAATCAGGGAAAAAGGCGGCGAAGCTGTTCTTCATACCTGTGAAGATTTTGACGGTTCTAAAGTTGCTGAATATGATGCAATCGCCTTCGGATGCCCTGCAATGGGAGAT
This sequence comes from Blautia sp. HCP3S3_C4, assembly GCF_052064095.1. Taxonomy (NCBI): domain Bacteria; kingdom Bacillati; phylum Bacillota; class Clostridia; order Lachnospirales; family Lachnospiraceae; genus Blautia; species Blautia sp. HCP3S3_C4. Next base: position 132,355 of record NZ_JBQHWF010000004.1, on the reverse strand, counting down.
GAAGTTCTCGAAGATACAGAATTTGAGCCAATGTTTGACGGATGCAAAGATGCCCTGAAGGGCAAAAACATCGCTCTGTTTGGCTCTTATGGCTGGGGAGACGGCGAATGGATGCGTAATTGGGAAGAGTCCTGTAAAGAAGCAGGTGCAAATCTTGTATGCGACAGCGTGATCTGCCAGGAAGAACCGGATGATGAAGCTACAGATGCATGCAAGGCTTTAGGTGCTGCATTAGTATAACAGAATAGGTGAGAAATAAAGAATAAAAATAAATAACAGAAATTAACAGGCCGATGTGTAAGAAAGAAAACTTATACAGCGGCTTTTTACGGTTAATATATATGTTGTAAAATGACAGAAAACAGGAGTTTTTACGAGTGACAGGACTGAGAAAATGTGATATGATAAATTTATACATAAAGATTCTTGCAATTCAGAAAAAAGAATGGAAATAATGAAAGCCTTGAAAGGAGATAAACTATGGGATTAATTAAAGCGGCAGCAGGTGCATTTGGCGGAACAATGGCTGATCAGTGGAAAGAGTTCTTCTATTGTGAAGCAATTGATAATGATGTACTTGTGGTGAAAGGTGAGAAAAGAATCGGGGGTCGTTCCTCTAATAAACGGGGGAATGATAATATTATTTCCAATGGTTCCGGTATTGCAGTGGCTGACGGCCAGTGTATGATCATTGTGGAACAGGGAAAGGTTGTAGAGGTTTGTGCTGAACCGGGAGAATTTACATATGATGCTTCTTCAGAGCCAAGTATTTTCAGTGGAAATCTCAGTGAAGGTATTTTGAATACTTTTGATACCATGAAAAAACGTTTTGCATATGGTGGAGATACAGGAAAAGATCAGAGAGTTTACTATTTTAATACCAAGGAGCTGATCGGAAACAAATTCGGAACAGCAAATCCTATTCCATTCAGAGTAGTAGACAGAAATATTGGTCTGGATATTGATGTATCTGTACGTTGCAATGGTGTATATTCCTACAGAATTGTAGACCCTCTTCTGTTTTATGCCAATGTGTGCGGAAATGTGGAGCAGCAGTACGACAGAGATCAGATCCAGGATCAGTTAAAGACAGAGTTTGTCAGCGCCCTGCAGCCGGCATTTGCTCAGATATCTGAGCTGGGAATCCGTCCAAGTGCTATTCCGGGACATGTGAATGAGCTTTGCGATGCCATGAACAAGGAGCTGACTCAGAAATGGAAGGAAATCAGAGGTCTGGCTATTGTTTCCATCGCAATGAATCCTGTGACTCTTCCGGAAGAGGATGCACAGTTGATCAAGGACGCACAGAAGAATGCAATTCTCAGAGATCCGACTATGGCAGCAGCTACACTGGCCGGAGCTCAGGCAGACGCTATGAAGTCAGCAGCTTCCAATACAGCAGGAGCAATGACCGGATTTATGGGAATGGGAATGGCACAGCAGGCAGGCGGAGCCAATATGCAGGGCCTTTACCAGATGGGAGCACAGCAGGCAGCACAGTCTGCGCCACAGAATCAGGCAGCACAGCAGAGTACGGTGGCTCCGGCAGGAGCATGGAAATGTGAGTGCGGAGCTGAAAATACAGGTAAGTTCTGTGCTCAGTGCGGAAAACCGAAACCTCAGGCCGGAGTTTGGACCTGCAGCTGTGGAACACAGAATACAGGTAAATTCTGTGCTGAGTGTGGAAAGCCAAGACCACAGGAAGAATGGACCTGTGAATGCGGAACCGTAAATAAAGGTAAGTTTTGTGCTGAATGTGGAAGACCGAGACCATAAAGCAGAAAATATAGCTTATTATTTTGATGGGAAGTAATTTTGAAAAATAACAAGGGGGAAGCCTATGTCTGATATAAATGAATATAAATGCCCTTCCTGTGGCGGGGCCATAGAATTTGACAGTCATTCACAAAAAATGAAGTGTCCCTATTGTGATACAGAGTTCGATTTGGAAACTCTGAAAAAGTATGATGAACAGTTGTCAAAGGAAGCTGAGCAGAAGGATGATATTTCTGACTGGCAGACAGACCCGGGAAAGCAGTGGCAGGAGGGTGAAACAGACGGAATGAATGTTTACACCTGTAAATCCTGCGGTGGTGAGATCGTATCGGATGAAAACACAGGTGCAACAAGCTGTCCTTATTGTGGGAATCCTGTAATTCTGACGGAAAGATTCAGAGGTGCTCTGCGGCCGGATATGGTTATTCCCTTTAAGCTTGATAAAAAAGCGGCAAAAGAAGCCTATTATAAGCATATCAAGGGAAGACCGCTTCTTCCAAAGGTTTTCCGAAGAGAGAATCATATTGATGAGATTAAAGGCATTTATGTTCCGTTCTGGCTTTTTGATGCAGATGTGGCAGCGGATGCGCGATATAAGGCAACCAAGGTCAGGACATGGAGTGACAGTGATTATGATTATACAGAGACAAGTTATTATTCCGTAGACAGAAGCGGAAATATGTCTTTTGTGTCTGTGCCTGTAGATGGCTCTTCCAGAATGTCGGATGATCTTATGGAATCCATAGAACCATACAAGGTAGCAGACGCTGTGGAATTTCAGACCGCTTATCTCTCGGGATATCTGGCAGATAAGTATGATGTAGATGCACAGCAGAGCACAGACAGAGCCAGAGAAAGAATGAAGGAAAGTGCTCAGGATGTATTGAGAGATACGGTAAAGGGATATGCTTCTGTAATCCCGGAGAATACCAATGTCCGTATTTCCGGAGGAGATGCAAAATATGCACTGTATCCTGTCTGGATCCTGAATACTACCTGGAGAGGTAAAAAATATATTTTTGCAATGAACGGTCAGACCGGGAGAATGACCGGTGATCTGCCAGTAGATAATGGTGCCTATACCAGATGGCTTTTGGGACTGACAGCTGTATTTTCCATTGCTGCCTATCTGGTTGCATTACTGATACATTAGGGGGGACTGGGAATATGAAGAAAAAAATAATACCTTTATTTCTGGCGGCGGCAGTCTCCGTATCCGGGGTTCTGCCTATAGGAGCAGTCCAGCCGGTAACTGTTATGGCTGAGAGCGGTCACCCTGCCAGACTTGTGGATAATGCAGGGCTTCTGGATGAGGATGAGGCTCTGGAACTGGAATCAAAACTGGATGAGATCAGCCAGGAGTATGACTGTGATGTGGTCATACTTACAGAAGAAAGCATCAATGGCGCAGAGCCCATGGATTATGCAGATGATTATTTCGATTATGAAGGCTATGGAATGGGAGAAGACAACAGTGGAATTCTTTTTCTCATAACTATGTCTGAGCGTAAATGGTGGATCAGCACTCATGGGGAAGCCATTTATGATTTTACAGATGCAGGGCAGGAATATATGGCAGAGCAGTTTCAATCTGATCTGTCAGACGGATACTATTATGACAGCTTTACCACCTTTGCAGATCTGTGTCAGGAGTTTTTAGTTCAGGCTCAGACAGGAGAACCCTTTGATAAGGGTAATCTGCCGGAAAAACCCTTATCACCCTGGGCGCTGCCTATTTCCATAGGAATCGGTCTGGTGATTGCACTGATTATTACAGGAATTATGAGGGGACAGATGAAAACTGTGCGTATGAAACCGGATGCGGCAGATTATATGGTGGATGGAAGCCTGCAGATTACCCGGAGCAATGACGTATTCCTGTATCATCAGGTGACTAAGACTGCAAAGCCCAAGGATGATGATTCCGGCGGCAGCAGCGTACATACCAGTTCTTCGGGAGAGACTCATGGAGGCTCAGGAGGTTCATTCTGACATAGTAATGTTGTTGGAGCAAACTCTTATATAAGAGAAAATTATTAGGTAAAACAGAAAACCTGGCCTTTGGCCGGGTTTTTTATTGAAATCTATTTTGTTCTATGCTATATTTAGAAAGATTGCGGAGGCTGTTATGAGAAAGGATAGCCGGTAAATATCAAGATTCTGGTATTTGTTAAGAACAAAAAGGAGAAATTCGGATAAAATGAAAAGAGTGATTACGTATGGAACCTTTGATCTTCTGCATTATGGACATATTAATCTGCTCAGAAGAGCAAAAGAGATGGGAGATTATCTGATCGTTGGTCTTTCTACAGATGAATTTAACTGGAATGAGAAACATAAGAAATGTTATTTTTCCTATGAGAAAAGAAAACAGCTTCTGGAAGCTATCCGGTTTGTTGATCTGGTGATCCCGGAGGAAAATTGGGCGCAGAAGCGTACAGATGTAAAGGAATATCATGTTGACACCTTTGTTATGGGTGATGACTGGACCGGCAAATTTGACTTCCTGGAAGAGGAGGGCTGTAAAGTGGTTTATCTGCCGAGAACACCTGAGATTTCCTCTACGCAGATAAAAAATGATCTGCAGATAAAAGAGTAAAAACAGGAGCGAAGAAAATGAATCGATTTATCAAAGATATGAAAAGATATTTTGCTTATGCCAAATTTGCGGCAAGGGCAGATCTGAAAGCGGAAGTTGCCAGCTCTTATCTGAACTGGCTATGGTGGGTACTGGATCCGTTGCTTTTTATGATGGTATATACTTTTATTGCTATTGTTGTATTTCGAAGCAGTGTACAATATTTTCCTTTGTTTGTTTTTGTTGGTCTTACACTGTGGAACTTTTTTAATAAGACAGTAATTCAAAGCGTAAAGCTTGTGAGAAACAACAGCTCTATTGTATCTAAGGTATATGTCCCCAAATATATTCTTATTTTACAGAGAATGATGGTCAATGGGTTTAAAATGCTGGTATCTTTTGGCCTGATCGCTATTATGCTGATTATTTACAGAGTACCACTGACATGGAATATCATTTATATGATACCTGTTATGATCGTACTGGCATTGTTTACTTTTGGACTTAGCTGTATTGTTCTTCATTTCGGAGTTTTTGTGGACGACCTTTATAATGTTATGAATGTTGTGCTTCGTCTGATGTTTTATATGAGTGGTATTTTTTATTCTATAGGAACCAAGCTTTCAGAGCCATACAGAAGTATTTTGCTGAAATGTAACCCGGTATCCATGCTGATTGAATCAGCCAGACGTTGTATGCTTTATTCTTCTCTGCCATACAGAAAACTGATCGTTTTGTGGGGGATTGTCTCAGTGCTCCTCTGCTGGATCGGAGTAAAAACAATTTATAAATATGAAAACAGTTATGTAAAGGTGATGTAATATGGAACGGGAAAATGCGATTGACGTAAAAGATTTGCATATCAGTTATAAATGCCTGAAATCTTTTTCTATAAAGAGAAGTCTGCTTCAGCTGAAAAAGACGGATACAGAAGTATTTGAAGCAGTGAAAGGGGTAAGTTTTTCTGTAAAAAAAGGCGAGATCCTTGGAATTGTAGGTAAGAATGGAAGTGGAAAATCTACCATGCTGAAAGCAATTGCAGGAATCTTTTCTCCGGATGAGGGAAGCATTGATCTACATGGGAATAGTGTATCTTTACTGTCCATTGGAGTTGGTTTTCAGAAAAAGCTTACCGGTCGTGAGAATATTCTCCTGTCTGGTCTGCTTCTGGGATTCAGTGAAGAACAGGTAAGAGCAAAAATGGATGAGATCATCAATTTTGCAGGTCTGGGGAAATTTATTGATATGCCGGTAAAAACTTATTCCAGTGGTATGTATTCCAAACTGGCCTTTTCTATTACAGCCATTCTGGAAGCTGATATCATGCTGATCGATGAGGTGCTCAGCGTAGGTGATGCCAAGTTCAAAAAGAAAAGCTATAATAAGATGAAAGAACTGATTTCCAATGAGGACCGTACAGTAGTGATCGTTTCCCACAGTTCTCAGCAACTGCAGGAATTATGTACCAGTATTTTATGGCTCCATGAGGGAGAACTTCGTATGCAGGGGGAAACAAAGAAAGTACTGGATGCATATGAGGAATTTATGAGCTGAATGGAGAAAAAACCGTTGATGAAAGTCGGCGGTTTTTTTGAGCCGAAAAATTCCGTGAGAGATTGACTTTCTCACAGATTTCTTTATAATAAATATGATATGCTTGTATAAAAATATAAATAATATAGATAAAAAGAATCGGAGGAAAGCCAGGTGGAGACAAAAATTAATCTGGATCAGTGTCAGATAGAAGAATCTACAGAAGAATACAAAATACAGAAGCTGGATACACAGGGAAATCTTATTACAGAAAGGCTCCCCCTGTATAATCTTACAGCTGAAGAGGAATTAAATGCGGATATACAGGTTGAGAAAAACGGACGTCTGAAAATTATCCTGACAGACAGATCCTGGACAGAGTTTCAGCAGATGCGGATTATTTTGGCAGGTGCGAAAAATCAGGAGATTTATTTTGAAAATGCAATTACAGCAGAGAAAAAAAATGAGCTTTCACTGGAAATTGGTCATCTTGTATCTGAATTGGAACACGGCCGTAATAAGAGTACTCGAATCCTTTTGGAAACGGTAGAGGATGGACAATATCACCGCTATTATTTTTCTGACATAAAAAGGGCAAATGGAGACAGAGATCTTCAGAAAGGTAAAAAATCATGGATCTGTGTACAGCCCTGTACAGATAAGATATATCTTACCAGTGAAGATGGGGAAAAAGGTGGAAATTCCCTTTTGTGTGTATACATGGATAAGGGTGGAAGATGGTTCCTGGGATTTGGCACAGAGTGGCGAATTTATAAAATGGCTCAGATTTGCCATCTGCGATATCTGACTATGAGAAAGGGAAAGCTGAATTTACATCTGGTTACAGATTCTCACAAATATGGTTATAAACCGGAACAGGTGGTTTTTCGGTTCAGAAGTAAGCTGCAGGAAGAAAGATGCGGTTACAATTTTGAAATCAAAACTGTTAAAATAAAAAAAGATTTGCAGTATGTGGATGCCTGTCTGGATCTGAAAAATGTGGATCTGAAAAGTCTCTATTGGGATGTTGTAGTAATGTTTGTAAATCCTGAGACAGGAGAAGGGTTTGAAGCGGCTGTTTTTATGACAAGGGCATACCGCCTGTTTACCTCTTTTCTTTACAGAGGCAGCTATAAGACTGGAAATGGATTTTTCCTTTACCCCTATAATACTTCTTCCAAAAAGCTGGCATTTCAGTTTCGTGAGGAAGGGGAATATGATCATTTGGGATTTCGGGTAAAAGAGCTGACTGCTTTTGCTGCTTATTATCTGCTGAAGCCATATTGGGACAGCAGACATATCCAGTTGGTATATGAGAAATTCTGTATGATGGCCCAGGATAACGGATATTATTTCTTTAAATATTGTATGGACCATGAGGAAGAGAAAAGACAGAAAAATCATATCTATTATGTGATCACCAAGGATGCTCCTGACAGAAAAAAACTGGATGCTTACCAAAGCCATCTGGTGGATTTTATGAGTATCCGTCATATGATCTACATGATCGCAGCAGAGCTTCTGGTAAGTACAGATACCAGAAATCATCTGTACGCTATGCGCCAGCGTGGAAGTATCCTGAAACGGTATTTAAGAAAGAAACCTCTGGTATTTCTCCAGCATGGTGTGACTGCACTGAAAAAGGTGGATTTTTTCTATGGAAAGGGAAAATCCGGTTCCTGTAATTTGTTTGTGGTAACCTCAGATTTTGAGAAAAAAATCGTTGAGGATTATTTCGGTTATGCTGAAGATGAAATTGTAAACAGTGGTTTTGCCCGCTGGGATGTGCTTGAGGATAAGTCTGAGGGACTGAGAGAGATTCTGATCATGCCTACCTGGAGAGCCTGGCTGGAGAATGTAACTCTGGAGGAATTTAAAGAGAGTGACTATTTCCATAATTATATGGCGCTTCTTAATTCTCCACGTTTTCATAGTTTTCTGGAGAAAAATGATCTTTTGGCAAACTTTTATCTTCATTCAAAATTCAGGGAATTTATACAGGATTTTTCAGTAGAATCAGACAGGATCCGACTGATCGTATTTGGAGAAGAACCTGCCAATGAGCTGATGATGAGATGCAAAATGCTGGTGACAGACTATTCCAGTGTATGCTGGGATGTGTTTTATCTGGACAAGCCGGTGGTATTTTTCCAGTTTGACAGAGATAAATATATGGAGGCACACGGAAGTTATCTGGATATGGACAGGGAATTGTTCGGAGACTGCGCCCAGGATGTGGACGGATTACTGACGTATATGGAGAGATGTGCAGATGACCATTTTGTTGTTCGGCCTGAGTATGAAAAAATGCAGAAAAGCTTTTATAAATATTTTGATGACCAGAACAGCCGTCGTATCTGTGATGCGATTGTAAAAAAATGGCCGCGATAAGAAAACATGGACGGAGTAAAAATGAACAGGACAATTTTCTGCAGAGATATTAAAATTACAGATAAAGGTTTTGGAGTGAATGCCAGTATGGATTCCGGGAGAATTTCCGGTGCTGTGCTGATGAGCAGAAATATTCAGCGTCCGGAAAAATATGTCCTGAAATGTGAAACAATAAAGAAGAAAAATACTTCTGAGATTAAAGTTCAGGCAGATCTTCAGGTTATGGATCTGTATGAGGGTGACTGGGATCTTTTTCTTCTTGATACAGAAGGAAAATATCTCCCGGTAATCCTTTCGCCGCAAATCAGAATGAGGCTTCTTTTAGGAAATTATCAGGCTGAAATTGGAAAGAATCATATTCTTTTTCCTATGGCCAGTACAGATCATATGCTGACATTTCGCTGCAGACGTTGTTCTGCCTATGATGGAAGGGCTGTGGCGGTCAGAGAGAATCTGGTATATGTTTTTTATACTCTTACCAGACCTTTATGGAGCAGGAAAAAAATCTGGGTGATTTTCGAAAAATATTCCACGGAAGCCCAGGATAACGGATATTATTTCTTTAAATATTGCATGGAAAATCTTCCCCAGGAAGAAAAAAAGCATATATATTATATTTTAGATAAAAAGGCTCCTATGTGGAGGCACATGGAAAAGTATGGAAAAAATGTGGTGCCCTTTATGAGCACAAGACACATGCTGTATATGCTTGCTGCCCGTATTTATGTGGCTTCGGACGCCAGAAGTCATGGATTTGCCTGGAAGCCAAAACCTAATATTATTTCCAGAGAGAGCAGCAAACGGCCTATTTTATTTTTGCAGCATGGAGTCACTGCCTTAAAAAGAGTGGACCGGCTTTTTGGAAAGCATGGTTCTACTCCTATGACCTACTTTAATGTTACATCAGAATTTGAACAGAAGATAGTGACGGATCATTTTGGATATCCGGCAGAGAATGTACCGATTCTGGGATTTGCAAGATGGGATGTGCTGAAAAATAAAGAGCAGGCAGATAAAAAAAATATTTTATTTATGCCAACCTGGAGGCCCTGGCTGGAGGAACAAAGTGATCAGGTGTTTGAAGAAAGTGAATATTGCAGGCGCTACAGAAGTATTTTGGAAAACAGGCAGCTCCAGGAAATCCTTTCTGTCGGCCATGTGAAGATCATTTTCCATATTCACCCAAAATTGAAGGAGTTTCTGAAGGCTTTTCAGACAGAAAACAGTAATGTGGAACTGATAGAGCAGGGGACAAGACCCTTAAATGAACTGATCATGGAATGTTCTATGCTTTTGACGGACTATTCCAGTGTGAGCTGGGACGTATATTATCTGGGAAAACCGGTGGTGTTTTATCAGTTTGATTATGATCTGTATATGCAGGCAAACGGAAGCTATCTGGATATGAAAAAGGAATTATTCGGAGACAGATATATCACCGAAAAGGAAGTGATTGCAGGGATTGGGGAATATGTGCAGAATGATTTCAGGGAAAAAGAAAAGTATGGTTCACTGAGACAGGAATATTTTTCATATAATGATCAGAATAACTGTAAACGTATTCTGGAATTCCTAAAATCAAAGGGATATTAAATTTGGAAGGAATGGAATCATGAATATTACATCAAATGTGGGGACAGAGAGAAAAAGATATTTAGATGCAGCTAAGGGCTGGGGAATAACCATGGTGGTATTTGGACACATTACTTCTCTGGGAAATCCTGTAGACCAGTGGTTTGGCGCATATAAGCTAGCTATTTTTTATATTGTATCAGGTTATCTGCTGGGGATGAGACAGTCTTTCAGAAAGATGAATACAGGGCAATATGTTTTGAAACATTTTAAAAGCCTTATGATTCCCTATTTTGGTTACAGTGCCATTGTGATTCTCTACAATATACTGGTAGGATTTATGAAGGGGAAGGATTATGAATGGATCTGGCATCGTTTTATCCTTCAGGGATACACAACTGTAAGTTTGCGTGGAATCAGTGCACTATGGTTTTTGCCTTCTCTTTTTATTGCCCAGATTCTTTTTATCCTGATCATCCGACTGCCTCTGGTTTTCAAGATGATCAGTGCTGTAGTTCCGGTAGTTTTATGCAGGTATGTTTCTCTTCAGCTGTTACCGGCATGGGAAGAAAACATGACGGAACGTATGTATAAGCTGGTATCCTTCCCTACTCTGGCAGTGAGTAAGGGGATTCTGGCATTCTGGTTTGTGGGAGCCGGATATGTGGCATATTTTATTTTCCGGAAATTGCAGCACAGATGGCTGAGATTTCTCATAGGAGTTGTGATGTCTGCAGCTACTGTTTATTTTTCACAGATCAATCCTCATGTGGATATTAATACCATGAAACTGGGAGAGAATTATTTCCTGTTTTATCTGGATGGAATCATGGGATCTCTGGGAGCAGTCTTTATTTTGGAATTTCTGGAGAAATGGTGGAAGATGTCTTATCTCAGCTTCTGCGGAAAGAACTCTATGATCATTATGGCTACTCATGGTACGTTGGGATTTAAACGTCTGGTGATCGAAGGCTGGACAGCACTTTATACCTTGTCTGAGACGCCTGGGCTTAGATATTATCTGGAGGTTACCGGAATTCTGGGAGAGCTGATGCTTTTGGAATGTGGTGTGATCACCATTATAAATCAGTATTTTCCATGGCTTGCAGGGCGGTTCCCTTCGAAAAATCAAAAGAGTAGCCTCCAGTCCGGAGGTCAGTAAAAAACGATATGATTAGAATAAAAACAAGAAGGACAGATAAATGAAAACAGTAAAGAAGAAAATTTGGATCATAGGGGTGCTGTTGTTATGTGCAGCCATGTTTTATACGGTTCCGGTGGCAGCGGCAAAGAAAACCGGATGGAAAGTAATAAAAGGAAAAACCTATTACTTTAATAATGATGGAACCATGCATAAGGGCTTTCTGAAGCTGAATGGAAAAAAGTATTATTTTGGAGACGACGGTGCAGCTAAAAATGGTTTATTTACTGTTAGATCTTCTAATGGCTCTGTGTCTTATTTTGGACAAAAGGATTATTCTCTGGTTAGAAATAAATGGCTGTATGTGAAAAAGAATCAATGGTATTATTTTGATAACAGTGGACGGGGTTTGAGCGGATGGTTTCAAATTGATGAAAAATGCTACTATTGCCATCCTCAGAAAGGAAAGCTGACTGGCTGGAAGGAGATAAAAGGAGACAAATATTGCTTTACAGCGGAAGGCTATACAAAAACCAGTCAATGGCTGAAAAAAGGAAGCCAGTACTGTTATGTTGATTACAGAGGAAAAGTGGTCAAGACAAAAAACAGTACCACAGGAACCTGCCAGGCGTATAAAAAGATATATATGATAGGGGATTCCAGATTTGCCCGTACATCACGGATGGGTATTAAAATGAATAATACTGAATATATTGCAGCGTCAGGACAGGGGTATGACTGGCTGATGAGGGAAGCCTGGCCTCGGCTGATGGAACAGATCATGAATTCTACCGAGGAGGGCAAAACAGCAATTGTGATAAATCTGGGAGTGAATGATCTTCTGAATTACAAAAAATATATCCGTTTTGTGAACAAGGATATGCTGACTTTTGCCCATAAATATCAATGCGATGTTTATTATGTATCTGTAAATCCGGTAAATGAGGAAAAATACATCCATCATTCTCAGAAGCTGAAAACGAAAAATAATCGCCTGATCAATCAGTTTAACAGAGAATTGGTCAGCCAGCTCTCACTGGAGGTAAAATATATTGATACCAATACTTATCTGATGAGAAAATTCAACTCCAAGGAATTAACAATTGAAGATGGAGTTCATTACGGTTTCAGGATTTCCAATGCGATTTTTGATCAGATTATGATGAATGTGAAGCCGTGAAGACTGTAAATAATAAGTATAAAGGTCCTGCCAGCCCACAAAAGGGCAGACAGGATTTTTTGAAAATATGACAGACAAGAGAGGAACCATGAATGGGAAAGCTAGGTGGCTTGATAAAAACACAATTAGTAAAAAATAAGAAAAAGAGAAAGCCAGATCCCAGGGTGTGGATTTTTTCTTCTACAGATAATTCACATTATAATTATAATTCCCGTTATTTGTTTGAATATGTCAGGGCTGAACTTCCGGAGATCACTCCTTATTTTGTGATCAATGATGATCAACTCAGGAGAAAGCTGTCAGAACAATATGGGGAGAAATATTTTATAGAGACAAACTCCGGACAGGGGATCCAAAAAGTGCTGGAAGCAGGAGTCTGGTTTACTTCTGCCGGATTGCCGGTATATGGTACCCATCTGAACAGGGACAGAGTGATCGTGAATCTGTGGCATGGGATTCCCCTGAAAAAAATAGCATTGATGGATCCCAACCTTGGTAAAATGGCCAGAGTTTATTTCCGGAAAATATTTACAGAGAATTATACCTGGATCCTGACCTGTTCCAAAGCGCTGATTCCGATTATGGCAGAGAGCTTTGCCATTGAACAGGAAAAAATCAAAGTCTGGGGTCAGCCCCGCAATGATATGCTCTTTAAAGAAAACGCAGCAAAAGAAATCCTGAAAAAAATATATCCTGACCTTCCGGAATACAGAGGAATTATTTTGTATGCTCCAACTTTTAGGGATTATGCTTCTACAGAATTGTTTCCCTTTGAGGATTATGATAAGGATAAGCTGGAAGCATTTCTGGAAAAGGAAAAACTGCTTATCTGTCTGCGGACTCATATCAGTGAGAAGGGAACTGCAGAAAAATATCTTTCCGGACGTGTTGTATATCTGGGAAATGAACAGATGGAAGATATTATGGAAATCCTGAATATTTTTGATCTTCTGATCACAGATTATTCCAGTATCTATATTGATTATCTGATCCTCAACAGACCGATGATTTTCCTTCCCTATGACAAAGAGAAATATCTGCAGGGAAGAGGAATGAATTTTGAATATGATAAGGTTACTCCCGGTGCAAAACCGGAATCTCTCAGGGAATTTATGGATAGGATCCATGAGACATTCAGTGGAAAGGATCCCTATTTTGCTGAGAGACAAAGATGCAATGACTTTTTTAATGAGGTCAGGCAGCCTTGCATGCAAAAGATATGTGAGGAGGTAAAAGCATATGTCCATATTGACTAAAATAAAAACAAAGCTGAAAAGCGGAACCTGGTATCCTTTTTATAATAGCTTTTATGAAAAAGAGAAAATCGATCCTAAAATGGTCCTGCTGGAATCACGCAGCGGACGTGGACTGGAGAGTAATATCTTTGTCATTCTGCAGGAGCTGAATAAAAAGGAATATGAGGATTATCCTGTGATCCTGGCTGTAAGGAAAGGATATGAATCAGGTGTATGGGAAAAACTAAAGCATTATGGATTGAAGATTGACAAAATGATTCCTTTTGGCAGTATTTCTTATTATCGGTATTTGTCAAGGGCAGGATTTCTCATTAATGATTCTACTTTCCCGGGAAGATTTATAAAAAAAGAAGGACAGGTTTATCTGAATGTGTGGCATGGCACACCTCTGAAGTGCATGGGAAGAGACAATGTGGATGAGAGATACAGCATGGGGAATGTTATGAGAAATCTTCTGATGTCAGATTATCTTCTGTATCCAAACCGTTTTATGGAAGAGAAGATGACAGGTGCATATATGCTGCAGAACCTTTACCAGGGAGAAATCATCCATGACAGTTACCCGAGAAATGAGATATTTTTCCATAGTGAACAGGGCGAAAAATTAAAGAAAGAGCTGGGACTGCAGGGAAAGCAGATTACTGTCTATATGCCTACATTCAGAGGGAAAGCAGATGCGGTAGACAGTGACAGTGCTGTGGAGAGGGTAAAGGAGTACCTTCAGACCTGTGATCAGCTTCTCAGGGATGATCAGGTTCTTCTGGTGAAGCTTCATCCTTTTGTGGGAAATGCTCTGGAATTTCACAGCTACAGGCATATTCGCAGATTTCCTCAAGTGTATGATACCTATGATATCCTGAATATGTGTGATGTGCTGGTTACGGATTATTCCAGTGTAATGTATGATTTTGCCAACTCAGGTAAAAGAATCATTTTGTTTGCTTATGATATAGAAGACTATACAGGAAGCAGAGGAATGTATGAGGATATCCGTCAATATCCTTTTCCTCTGGTAAGAACAGCAGAAGAGCTTGTCAGCCTTCTGGACAGTCCGGGAGATTATCTGACCAGGGAATTTCGGGAAAAATACTGTACGTATGAAACCGGAGAGGGTGTGGGAAGGATCTGCCGCCATGTAATCCTGGGTGAGAAAGAATGCAGGGTATCCCATATGGCTTCTAACGGGCTGGAAAATGTTCTGATTTATGCAGGTGATTTTCAGCAGAATGGAATTACCATGTCCTTTCTGAATCTGATGAAGGAGCTGGATACAAATAAATACAATTATTTTATCTCCTACAGAATGAATTCCCTGAAAGATGCACCCTGGAGGCTTGATTGTCTGCCCAAAAATGCAAATGTATATCCTATAGCCAGCGAGATGAACATGGATGTGTTCACAGGTATCTGTCAGATGCTTTACCTGAAATTTGGAATTCGGAGTAAAAGACTTGGGCATGCTTATGACAGAGAGTGGAAAAAACATTTTGGTGATTCTGATTTTAAAGCAGTGGTTCATTATAATGGATACGAAAATTATATGATTTCTCTCATTGGCCATGCACCTTTCCGTAAAATCATATGGGTGCATAATGATATGGAAGAGGAATTAAAGGAGAAAAAAAATCCGTCAAGATATGTTTTGCAGGATGCATACAGTTCCTATGATCAGGTGGCAGCAGTCAGCAGGGATATTGTCCGGTCAGTATGCCGGATCGGTGGCAGAAAAGATAATATTACGGTAATCCCCAATTGTCAGGATTATGGTGGAATCTTACTGAGAGCCCAGGAACCTGTTGCTTTTGAGAAAGAGACCAGATGTACTGTTTCCAGGGACAGACTGACAGAGATACTGGATAAAAAAGACATAAAATTTATCAGTATCGGCAGGTATTCAGCTGAGAAACGCCATGACCGGCTGATGGAGGCTTTTGACAGATTCTGGAAGGAGCATAAGGATTCGTGGCTGATCATTATGGGAGGTGCAGGAAATCTGTATGAAGAAGCCTGCAGATCAGCAGAGAAATTGTCCTGTGCAGATCATATTATCCTGATCAAAACCATCCGCAATCCTATGCCTGTACTGAAAAAAGGAAATCTTTTTATTCTGTCATCGGATCATGAAGGACTTCCGGTAGTTTTGTTTGAAGCAGGAATATTGGGAGTTCCGGCCATTGCAACGGATGTTTCAGGTTCTCATTGCTTTATGGAGGATTACGGTGGTGTTCTTGTGGAGCCTTCGGTGGAAGGGGTCTACAGTGGAATGCTCCGTTTTATGGAAAAAGAGATTTGTCCGTTAACCATTAATTGTAAAGAAAATAATAAGAAATCATTGGAACTATTTTACGGACTTTTAAAAAATAGTTCAAATTAATATAGGAATATGATATAATATTTAAACGAATCAAGTAAGTCCCCTGATTCAATTGCGAAAGGCAATAAGCAGTGGGAGGGGACTTGCTTGTATCAGGAGGAGTGCAAGCTCCTTCTGATAAATTGCGAAGCAGTTATTCGGTTATGAGCAAGTAGCGAAGCGGATTGCGAATATCCGCTTGACGATAAAATGGTATGAACAATGAGAGAGGAAACTCAATGACTGAAAAGCAAAAACATCTTCTGCAATTGTTTCGGGAGATTGATGAAATTTGTAAAAAACATAATCTGCGTTATGTGATGGCAGGAGGAAGCCTGATCGGTGTAGTGCGAAATGAAGGCTTTATTCCCTGGGATGATGATGTGGATATTTATATGCCCAAAGCGGACTGGGATAAGCTGGTAGAGCTGGCACCAAAGGAACTTCCGCCCCACAGAGCAGTGCAGTGTGTAGATACAGACAGAAATTATACCAATACCTTTCCGAGATATGCATCTACGGATACCTGTGCTATTCACAGACATCAGATCATTGGAAAGGATAAGGCAGGGGAGATCATTGATGTGCTTACACTGGATCCCATACCTGCCGATGACAGAGAATATGAGAAATACAGAAATCATCTGATGGTCTATTCAGATCTGATCAATATTGCAGTGGTATATGGAAACCGGTATGAGGTACCGGTTACTCTGTATTTGAAATATTTACTGTCTTATCTGATCCTGGGCAAAGACAGAACTCTGAAAAAACTGGAAAAAATCATGTTTTCCTATAAAGAGGAGGAATGTGACAGATATGCCATGAGATGGGGCGGCTGTCCGTTCATGTTTGATAAAGATATGATGTTTCCGGTAAAATATGGGAAATTTGAGGGAATCGATGTAATGATACCCAATAAAGTCAGTGATTATCTGATCTGGCATTATGGAGATGAATGGTCTTATATTCCACCTCATGGAGAAAGGGAATCTCATGATTCTGTAGAATGCAGAAATATGAACTACGAGGAATTCCGCAAGGAATATATGCCTGGGATCAATACCTTTAAGCTTCGTAAGGATGCGGTATTTCGCAAAATATATTATATGGCTACTGCCAAACGTTCCCACAGATTGGTGAGAAAAAGACAGGAACTGATGGGAGAGCATATAAAAGAAGAACTGGAAAAACAGATCTGTGAAAGTAAAGTCTCATTGAATGAACTTCTGGAACACCGGGATTTCCATAAACTGGATCACATTTTTAAAGAATACTATCAGGTGCAGCTCAGCCCGGATTTTATAGGAAGAGAAGATTTTGTACACATTTACAGTTTCTACCATCCCTGTCTGATCAGGGTGGAAGATGAGACATTTCTGGCGGCAATGTATACACTTTTCTATACAGAGAGAGTTTCCAAAGCTTACCGTATGCTGAGAGTACGTGAGGCTGAAAAGGAACTTTTGCCGGAACAGAAGCAGCTTCTTGATGATATTATACTGTTTCGGGAGGCTGCCTGCCATTACGAATTCCGGGAAATGGATAGGTCGGAGGAGCTGATCGACAGGCTGTTGGAAAAGTATCCGGAGCATCCCTCTTTCCTGAAATTTAAAGTGCGTTTTCTGACAGAACAGGCGAAGCAGGATAAAAAGACAGCAAAGGCCAGGGAGTTTCTGGAATATTGTCTGGGGCTGTTTCCTAAGGATGGATATTTTCATAAATATGAGGGTGACCTGCTCTGGATCGAGGGACAGTGCAGAGATGCGCTGGAAATCTATGCAGAGGTAAGGGATAACACAAACAACGGAATTGTCTGGCTGGAACTGGAAAAATTTCTCCAGGAGTATAAGCTTCCTGCAATGCAGACCTGTCAGAGCCTGGTGGAAAACGGTGAAGCAAAGGAAGGCGTAGCACTGGCCGGGCTTTGGGAAAAACTTTTGCCTGGTGATATGGAAATAATGGGATATGGCAGCCTGGCCAGAGTAATGGCTGCTTTGAATGAGACAGCAGTTTGCCGGGAACTGGAGGATTTAAAGGGACTGATCAAAGAATATAAACAGGATTCTTCTTATTCAACAGAATCCAGAGAAGCAAGGATTTTGTACACAGCTATGGTGAATGGCAGAGAAAGACTGGGATTTTCTGCGAAAGCAGCAGAAAGTTATGCAGAGTTTCTTTTTACAGATAAGACAGAAGATCTGGAAAAACTGGAAACAAAAGTGAGAAAGCTTTGTTCTGACAGTAAAGAGGATGGAGAGTATTGCCTTATACTGGGAGAAATTCTTCTGAAAGAAGGTCTTACTAACCAGGCATTTTCTTTTTTCCTGAAAGGAAGAAAAACAGCTTCTGAGTATGTAGCACAGGAGCTGGACAGAATAATACTGCAGGATTTGAAAGAGGGAAGTAAAAGAGCTTCTGCTTATGCTGCCAGAGGAGATGCAAGAGAGTTTCTGGATTCCTGGCTTGGAAAATATGGAACTCTGGAAGAAATTCAGGACTTGATAAATACAATAAACAGACAAAGGAATGGGAGTTTAAATTGAACAGGGAACAACAAGTAATCCTTACACTGCTCAGAGAAATCGATGAGATCTGTGGTCAGAATGGAATCGAATGTTATCTGACACCACGCCTTGCTCTCCATGCAGTCAGAGGCGGTCACATGCCGGACAATCCATTTGCCGGTGGTGTATTAATGAAGGTATCGGACATAGAGAAATTCCGTCTGGCAGTCCAGAAGAGAAGCTGTTCCGGGAGAGCTCTGGAATCTATGTATGATAATAAACGCTTTCCAGGCTTCTTTCTCAGATATGAGGATACAAATACATTGTGCTTTCGTATGAACGAGGGTAGAAATTATCAGTATCCTGGTCTGGGAGTGGATATCTATCCTCTTCGAGGTAAAATAAAATCCAGGCTGAAACATTTATGGAACCGAAACCTGGAGACCGGATGGAAACAGTTTTCAGATGGCCGCTCAGAAGAGTATAACTGGAAAGAAAGATTGTGTAAAATTCCTGTGGGGCTTATGTTTCTGGGGGGACGCAGCCGTCTGGGAAAACATTTGTACAAAAAATTCTGTATCAATCAGAATGAATCCGAAGACGGAGAGTATGTGGTAAGGCTGAAAAATGCTACCTTATATTACCCGGCTCAGCTTTTTCAGAAAACAAAAAGAGTGTTTCTGGAGGAAACGGAATTTACCATACCTGAAGATGTGGATCAATATCTGCGTATCTGGTTTGGAAAAAAATATGAAAATAAAATCAATGATGTTTATGTTCCTCCCCTTACTGTCATGATCAGTACGCAGACAGGATGTGAAGATTTTATCAGTCGTCACAAAGCTCAGATCAGAGAGCTGGTAAAGGAAAGGAATGTCCAGTACCGTAAAGACAAAAAAGGCAGAAAAAGCCGTGAAAGCCTTGACTGGTCCTGGGAATATGTAAAATTAAAAGGAGAGGGAATCAATCTGGGGCAGGATTATAAAGAACATAAGAAATATCTTATGAATTTATATGAAAACCGGGATTACCTGCGGTTGTGGGATGCCCTGAAGCCCTATCATAATATGATGAATAAATACAGAAAGAAGGGAGAAGTGTATATTCCTGATCAGGAGATTTTCGATCTATATATGAAAACGTTGGCTGTTCGGGGAGAGGACAAACGGGTGAAACAGATAAAAAGTGCTATATAAAAAGTGGGAGGTAGAATTATGATTACGAATTGGAGTCCGGCCCGTGTACCGGAGAAGGAAGAAATCAGGGAACGTCTTGCTGCTGCAAGAGCACAGTTATATGAGTTTCAGATGAAGATCAAAGAACACAAAATACCGGTACTGGTGCTTTTTGAAGGCTGGGGGGCCTCAGGCAAGGGCAGTACCATTGGAAAAGTGATAAAAAATATTGATCCAAGATTTTTCAAGGTTGCTACCATGTCAGCACCCACAGAGGAAGAGAAGAGATATCCGTTTCTGTACAAGTATTTCAAACAGATCCCGGAAGCTGGAAAATTTACTTTCCTGGATTCAGGATGGATGGAACAGACCTGTCGGGAATGTCTGGAAGGAAAGTTGGAGGGCGAAGATTATGCAGCACGGATACAGAGCATTCAGCATTTTGAGAGACAGCTGACAGACAATGGATATCTGGTACTAAAATTCTTTATGCAGATCAACAGAGAGGAGCAGACCCACCGTATGGAACTGCTTCTGTCAGAAAAGGATACCAGATGGAGAGTATCCGAATTTGACAAATGGGAAAATGAACATTACAAGAAATGTGTAAAGGTATTTGATCGGTATATGACAGATACCAATGCGTCTTCTGCTCCATGGTATATCATTGATGCCTCTGACAGAAAATGGGCAGAGCTTCAGGTGCTGGAAACAATGGTAAGTAATATTCAGGTTGCCATGCAGAATCAGGCTCATTCCGTGCCGATCCTTCAGAATGTGTTTCCTCTGAAGAAAATGCCAAAGCTTGCGGAAATTGATCTGAAAGATAAGTTTCTGGAAGAGGAAGAGTATAAAAAAGAATTAAAGACTCTTCAGAAGAAATTGGGAGAGCTTCATAATCGTCTTTACCGTAAACGTATTCCGGTTATTATAACTTATGAGGGATGGGATGCAGCAGGTAAGGGCGGCAATATCAAACGTATTACAGAGGCACTGGATCCCAGAGGATATGAGGTGCATCCTATTGCCAGTCCGGAACCTCATGAGAAAGCCCGCCATTATCTGTGGCGCTTTTGGACCAGGCTGCCGAAGGATGGCCATATTGCTATTTTTGACAGAACCTGGTATGGCCGTGTAATGGTGGAGAGACTGGAAGGTTTCTGCAGTGAAAATGACTGGAAACGGGCTTATAATGAAATGAATGAGTTCGAAAAGGAATTGAAGGACTGGGGAGCTGTGATTATTAAATTCTGGGTACAGATAGATAAGGATACCCAGCTGGAACGCTTCAAAGAACGGCAGAATAACCCTGAGAAGCAGTGGAAGATCACAGATGAAGACTGGCGCAACAGAGATAAGTGGGATGAATATGAGATTGCAGTAAATGAAATGCTTCAGAAGACAAGTACGATCTTTGCACCTTGGCATGTACTGGAATCTGTAGATAAGAAATACGCCCGGATCAAGGCTCTTAAAATCGTAATTAAAGAAATTGAAAAAGCACTGAAATAGATTTGCAGATATGTAAGGCAGTTCGACAGGAAAGGGGAAGGATCTCCGGATGTCGGACTGCTTTTTTGCTGTGTCAGGGACGAAGATAATTCCGCATGGATTTCAGTGCTCCTTTTTCAAGACGGCTGACCTGGGCCTGGGAGATACCTACTTCCTTTGCCACCTCCATCTGAGTTTTTCCCTCGTAAAAGCGAAGCTGGATGATATGTCGTTCTCGTTCTCCCAGATGGTTCATAGCTTCACGTAGGGACAGATCCTCAATCCAGCGGTCTTCCCTGTTCTTTTTGTCGCTGATCTGATCCATCACATAGAGAGTATCTCCCCCCTCTGAATAAACCGGTTCAAAAAGACTGACCGGACTTTGGATGGCATCCATGGCGTAGACGATCATTTCTTTTTCAATTCCGATTTCTTCGGATATTTCGTTGATCGTAGGCTCTCTCAGATTCTGTTTCATGTATGCTTCTCTGGTATGAATGGCTTTGTAAGCAATATCTCTCAGCGAACGGCTGACCCGGATACTGTTATAGTCTCTCAGATAACGCCGCACTTCTCCTATGATCATGGGAACTGCATAGGTGGAAAATCTGACCTGAAGGGAAGTATCAAAATTATCGATTGCTTTGATCAGACCAATGCATCCGATCTGAAAGAGGTCATCCGGGTTTTCGTTGCTGTTTTGAAAACGTCTGATCACACTTAAGACAAGGCGAAGATTGCCTTTGATGTATAATTCTCTTGCCTGCGCATCTCCTTCCTTGATTCGTCGGAACAGGTCTGTTTTTTCTTCTGCTTTCAAAACAGGAAGCTTCGATGTGTTGACTCCGCAGATTTCTACTTTATTAAGTGCCATCGTTTGAATCCTCCTTATCGTTTCTTACTGTCTGTTGGAATTTACAGATAATAGAATGATTCTCAGAGAGGAGGACATTTATACTGTTTTAAACAAAATATAATAAATAAAAGGCCTTGACAAAGTCCGGCCTTTAGTTTTCACACAGACACTTTTCTTCGTCTATTTTTACCAGGATGATATCTTCTCCGATCTGGCAGATGCATTCCCAGGGGATGATGAATTCATCTCTGCCAAAGAGACAGCAGAATCTGCCGGGCCCGGGCAGGACAAGGGCAGAAAGGCAGCTGGTCCTGCAGTCAAATTCGATATCTATGGGACAACCCAGACTGCGGCAGGTACAGGTATTGATTACTTCTTTTTGCCTTAATTCACAGATACGCATAAAAAACCACCTGAATGATAAGAAAATGAATATTTTATAAATTTTATGTAATCCGAAAAGAATTTATGCATGTCCTTTTATTGACATATGAAATAAAGATAAAGTATAATAAATAATCATTAAGATACTGAGCTGTTATTAAATATCAAAACATCAGGGGGAATAGTCCGTTATGAAGTGTCCTTTTTGTAATCAGGATAATACCAGAGTTGTGGATTCAAGACCGGTAGAGGATACCAATTCTATCCGCCGCCGCCGTTTGTGTGATGTATGTGGCAGAAGATTTACTACATATGAAAAAGTAGAGTCCATTCCGCTGACTGTTATAAAGAAAGATCAGAATCGAGAGCAATATGACAGGGGAAAGATTCAGGCAGGAATTCTCCGGGCCTGTTACAAGAGACCCATTCCTATTGAAAAAATAGAAGAGATGATGGATGCCATAGAGGGTGAAATCTTTAATACAGAGGAAAAGGAAATTTCCAGTACCAGAATTGGAGAGATTGTTATGGAGCATCTGAAGGAACTGGATGCAGTAGCTTATGTGCGTTTTGCTTCTGTGTACAGGGAATTCAAGGATGTGAGTACTTTTATGGATGAACTTAAGAAATTTATGAATTAATAAAAAAGGGTGCAGATGCACCCTTTTTATATTTCCAATATATGATTAAAGATCAGACAATACCCTGAGCGATCATGGCATCTACAACCTTCTCGAAACCTGCAATATTAGCACCAACTACATAGTTTCCTGCCATATCGTAACGTTTAGAAGCACTGTCAACCTTCTGGAAGATATCGATCATAATCTGATGAAGCTTTGCGTCAACCTCTTCAGCTGTCCAGGAAAGTCTTGCGGAGTTCTGGCTCATTTCCAGAGCAGAAGTAGCAACGCCACCTGCGTTAGCTGCCTTACCAGGCATGAAGATGATGCCATTGTTCATGACATAATTTGTAGCTTCCAGAGTTGTAGGCATGTTAGCACCCTCTGCAATATATTTACAGCCATTTGCAACCAGCACCTTTGCACCGTCAACATCCAGCTCATTCTGAGTTGCACATGGAAGGTAGATATCACATTTGATATTCCAGATACCCTTGCCTTCTGTATAAGAAGCACCCTCAACACGGTCAGCATATTCTTTGATACGTCCGCGTTTTACTTCTTTGATATCTTTTACAACATCCAGATTGATTCCGTTAGGATCATAGATATATCCGTTGGAGTCGCACATTGCAACAACCTTGCCGCCAAGCTGAGTAGCTTTCTGTACAGCATAGATAGCAACATTACCGGAACCTGTTACAGTGATAGTCTTACCGGAAATGGTATCGTTGTTTGCTTTTACCATTTCATTCAGCATATATACAAGACCATAGCCTGTAGCTTCTGTACGAACCAGAGAACCGCCATAGGAAAGTCCTTTACCTGTAAGTACGCCTTCATACAGACCTGTGTTACGTTTGTACTGTCCATAGAGGAATCCGATCTCACGTCCGCCAACACCGATATCACCGGCAGGAACGTCCATGTCAGCACCGATATATTTGGAAAGCTCAGTCATAAAGCTCTGGCAGAATGCCATAACTTCTCTGTCAGATTTACCCTTAGGATCAAAGTTGGAACCACCTTTACCGCCTCCGATAGGAAGTCCTGTAAGGGAGTTTTTGAAAATCTGCTCAAAACCTAAGAATTTAAGAATACCCTGGTTAACAGATGGATGGAATCTTAAACCACCCTTGTACGGTCCGATTGCACTGTTGAACTGTACACGGTATCCTTTGTTAACCTGTACAACGCCCTTGTCATCAATCCACGGAACACGGAAGGAGATAATTCTTTCCGGCTCAACCAGACGTTCCAGAATAGAAAGACTGCGATATTTTTCTTCATTTTTTTCGATTACAACTTTAAGAGAATCAAGAACTTCTTTTACTGCCTGGTGAAATTCAGGCTCGTTTGGGTTCTGTGCAACGACTCTCTCGTATACTTCATCAGTATAAGACATTGTTATTCCTCCTCATCTATTGTAATGATTTTGCTTTGAACGACGTTATTATACACTAATGTGCTAAAAATGGAAAGAGGGAAAGAAAAAAAACTGAAATTTTTTAAAAAATTTGTGTGTAGACCGAAATGGAAAACAATGCTATAATTTATTTATGACGTACAAAATACGGTGATTGGAATGAGGAGGGCCCATTATCGAAAAAGCAGAGAAGAAAGGGGAATATAGTATATGGCAGGATTTAAAACAAAAGTGACACCGGAAATTGAAAAACTTACAGATATCTGTAGGGATAATACCAGTCTGGATCTGTCGTTATATGCAAAATATGATGTAAAGAGAGGCCTGAGAGATATAAATGGTAAAGGCGTTCTCGCAGGTCTGACTCAGGTTTCAAATATTCAGGCCACAAAGATGGTAGATGGCAAAGAGGTTCCCTGTGAGGGAAAGCTTTCCTACAGAGGCTATGATATCAAAGATCTGACCAAAGGATTTATACAGGATGACAGATATGGCTTCGAGGAAGTGGCATACCTGCTTCTGTTCGGAAAACTTCCGGATAAACAGCAGCTTATGGATTTCACAGAACTTCTGGCTAACCAGAGATCACTTCCTACCAATTTTGTCAGGGACGTAATCATGAAGGCTCCCAGCAAAGATATTATGAATGGACTTTCCAGAAGCGTTCTGACTCTGTATTCGTATGACCATAATCCGGATGATACCTCTTTGCCAAATGTACTGCGGCAGTGTCTGAATCTGATCAGCGTTTTTCCGTTGTTATCTGTATATGGATATCAGGCATACAATCATTATGTAAAGGGAAAAAGTCTTTATATCCATAATCCCAAGAAGGATCTGACAACAGCTGAAAACATTTTGCGTATGTTGAGACCGGATAAGAAGTATACCCATCTGGAAGCAAAGATTCTGGATATTGCGTTGATTCTTCACATGGAGCATGGCGGTGGAAATAACTCTACCTTTACTACTCATGTAGTATCTTCTTCCGGTACAGATACCTATTCTGCCATTGCAGCAGCTCTTGGTTCACTGAAGGGTCCAAAGCATGGTGGCGCCAATATTAAAGTAGTAAGTATGTTTAATGACATGAAGAAAGAAGTGAAGGACTGGACAGATGAAGATGAGGTTCGTGTGTATCTCAGAAAATTACTCCATAAGGAGGCTTTTGACAGAAAGGGTCTGATCTATGGAATGGGGCATGCGATTTATTCAGTATCTGATCCAAGAGCCGAAGTGTTTAAAACATATGTGGAGACTCTGGCCAGAGAAAAGGGAAGGATGAAAGACTATGCCCTTTATTCTATGGTAGAGCGTCTGGCACCTGAAGTAATTGCCGAGGAAAGAAGAATTTATAAAGGTGTTAGTGCAAATGTGGACTTTTACAGTGGTTTCGTGTACAGTATGCTGGATCTGCCACTGGAATTATATACACCTATGTTTGCAGTTGCACGTATTGTGGGCTGGAGTGCCCATCGAATGGAAGAGCTCATCAATGCGGACAAGATCATTCGCCCGGCATACAAAAATGTGCTGGCACCAAGTGTTTATGTGCCTCTTGCTGAGCGCTGAACTGATAGGATAGAAATACGCTTTTGAAAGGATTAGTGAGGAAAATGACAAATAATAATGAGACAGCGTTAATTCTGGAAGGCGGTGGTACACGGGGGGTGTTCACGTCCGGAGTGCTGGACTGTCTGATGAAACATCAGATAGAGTTTCCTTATGTAACAGGAGTTTCAGCAGGGGCCTGTAATGCAGTGGATTATGTATCCGGGCAGATTGGCCGGACGAAGGCCTGTGTGATCACAGAGGATAAGAATAATAGCTACATAGGCCTGAAGCAGACTTTGAAGAATAAAACTCTGTTTGATATGGACATGCTGTTTGAACGATACCCCAATGAGATTTTTCCTTTTGATTATGATGCTTATTTTAATTCCGGAAAAAAATGTGAACTGGTAGTGACGGATTGCATTACCGGCCAGGCAAAATATCTGGAGGAAAGAAATGACAGAAAACGTCTGATGGATATCTGCCGTGCGTCTTCCAGTATTCCTCTGGTATGCCCTATGGTGATGATTGACGGGATACCCTGTG
This sequence comes from Blautia sp. HCP3S3_C4, assembly GCF_052064095.1. Lineage (NCBI taxonomy): Bacteria > Bacillati > Bacillota > Clostridia > Lachnospirales > Lachnospiraceae > Blautia > Blautia sp. HCP3S3_C4. The sequence goes on along the minus strand of NZ_JBQHWF010000004.1, from coordinate 106,013 downwards.
TGGACGGCGGTGTAGCAGATTCCATTCCCGTGGTTCATGCCATGAAGGAGGGGTACCGCAAGAATGTGGTGATTCTTACCAGGAATTATGGCTATCGAAAAAAGAAGCCTGGAGAGAGTAAGGCTGTTTATATGGCTGCTTTTCACAAATATCCCAATCTGCTGAACAGTCTTTTGAACCGATACCGGAATTATAACAGGACACTGGAACTGATTGAGAAATGGGAAAAGGAAGGGCATATCTATGTGGTCCGTCCAGAAATCAAAACTGTTTCCAGAACTGAAAAGAATCCGAAAGTTCTTACAGAATTTTATAAGCATGGATATGACCTGATGGAGCAGAAGCTGGATGGTCTGCTGGAATATCTTGGAAATTAGGGGAATGGATACTGATGTTTAAATGCTTTTTTCCGGATGAATATCTGGATTCAACTTATGAAATTGATTTTGATAGTCTGTATGCACAGGGATACAGAGGTCTGCTTTTTGATATTGACAATACACTGGTACCTCACGGCGCACCTGCAGATGAAAGAGCCTGTGCATTATTTGCACATTTGAAAGAACTGGGATTTCAGTGCTGCTTTCTTTCTAATAATCAATATGAAAGAGTATCTTCATTTAATGCTTCTGTGGGAGCACGTTTTATAGAAAATGCCCACAAGCCATCTACGAAGAATTATATCCGTGCTATGGAATTGCTGGGAACAGACAGAAGTAATACTATTTTCATTGGGGATCAGCTGTTTACAGATATATACGGGGCAAAAAGAGCCGGAATACGTAATATTCTGGTAAAACCTATCAATCCCAGGGAAGAGATACAGATTGTACTGAAGAGATATCTTGAGAGAATTGTGTTATATTTTTACAAAAAGGAGGAGGGGAATTCATGAACCATATTGTGATTATAGGATTTATGGGTTCAGGAAAAACAAGAGTAGGTAAGAGGCTGGCCAAGGATTTTGATTTACCGTTTATTGATATTGACCGTGTGGTTACGAGAAAAATGAATCTGTCCGTTAAAGATATTTTTGATAAATTCGGGGAACCATTTTATCGTGCATTAGAAACAACTGTGATCAAGGAGCTGATCAAGGATCAGGAACAGAAAGTGATTTCTCTGGGATCAGGACTTCCCATGCAGGAGCAGAATGAGAAATATATTAAGCAGCTGGGAACAGTGGTCTATCTGAAGGGATCTTATGAGACTCTGAAGGAAAGACTGGAAAATTCAAAATCCAATCCTCTGATCGACGGGGATAACAAGGCAGACAAGATTAAAAAGCTTCTGAGACAGAGAGATCCTGTTTATGCAAAGTTTGCTGACATTGAAATGATCACCGGAGACAAGCCTTTTGAGGCGCTGATTTCCCAGTTGGAAGAAAAATTGCAAACAGTAATAAAAAATAGTTGAAAAAAATAAGAAACTATTATAAAATCATATAAGAGTGTGTCGCAAAATTGCAGAAAATGAATACGCAGACACGCACTGTTGAGGCGGTTGCTGCAGAGACAGAGAGCAGTAACGTTGAATTGTACAATTAAGGAGGAAATAGAAATATGATTTCAGCAGGTGATTTCAAAAACGGTATCACACTTGAAATTGACGGAAATGTATGTCAGATTGTTGAATTTCAGCATGTAAAACCAGGAAAGGGTGCTGCTTTCGTAAGAACCAAATACAAAAACATCATTACTGGAGCAGTTCTGGAGAAGTCTTTCCGTCCTACTGAGAAATTCCCGGCAGCACGTATTGAACGTGTTGATATGCAGTATCTCTATGATGATGGTGATTTATACTACTTCATGAATGTAGAAACCTATGATCAGGTAGGTCTGACAAAGGATCAGGTAGGCGATTCCCTGAAATTCGTAAAAGAAAACGAAATGGTTAAAGTATGTTCCCATAACGGAAACGTATTTGCTATTGAGCCACCACTTTTCGTAGAACTTGAAGTAACTGAGACAGAGCCTGGATTTGCAGGAAATACAGCTCAGGGTGCTACAAAACCTGCTACTGTTGAGACAGGTGCACAGGTTCAGGTTCCACTGTTTGTTAACCAGGGTGACAAACTGAAAATCGACACAAGAACCGGAGAATATCTCTCAAGAGTATAATCTAACAAAATGCGGATGATTGCTGTCCGTTTGATATGAAAAAAACTGTCATTGTCGGAAGGCGATGGCAGTTTTTTGCTCAGAGGGAAAAACTGATTTTGGAGAAAAGAGGGAATAAAAATGGAATATGTTACATTGGGAAAGACTGGTTTAAAGATTTCTAAAATTGGTCTGGGCGGAATCCCCATTCAGAAAATTGATGCAGAGGGGACAAGAATACTGGTGCATAAACTTTCAGACAGGGGAGTAAATTACATTGACACAGCCAGGGGCTATACTGTCAGCGAGGAATATCTGGGCTATGCATTGGAGGGGATCAGGGATAAATTTGTGATTGCAACCAAAAGTATGGCCAGGACAAGAGAGGCTATGGCAGCTGATATTGAAAAAAGCCTGTGCAATTTGAAAACAGATTATATTGATATTTATCAGGTACATAATCCAAGCATGGAGCAGTTGGATCAGGTTCTGGCAAAGGACGGTGCACTGGAGGCCTTGCAGGAGGCAAAGAAGGCTGGAAAAATCGGACATCTGGGACTGACCGCTCACTCCGTAGAGGTGTTCGAGCGGGCACTGGATCTGGATTGGGTGGAAACAATTATGTTTCCGTATAACATTGTGGAAGGTCAGGGCGAAGAACTGATTGCAGAATGCAAAAAACGAAATATAGGGTTTATTGATATGAAACCTCTGGCGGGTGGAGCCATTGAAAACGGAACATTGGCACTTCGCTACATCTGTTCCAATCCAAATGTAACGATTGTAATTCCCGGAATGGCAGAAGAGCATGAGATGGAGGAGAACATAAAGGCCTGTCTGGACTCTTCACCTTTAAGTCAGACAGAGCTTGATGAAATCAGAAAGGTCAGAGAACAGCTGGGTACAAATTTCTGCCGCAGATGTAATTACTGTGCACCCTGCTCTGCAGGTATCAGTATTCCCAATGTGTTTCTGTTTGCCGGTTATCTGAATCGATATGATCTGGGAGAATGGGCCAGAAGCCGTTACAGTACACTGCAGGTAAAGGCTTCTGACTGTATAGAATGTGGAGTTTGTGAGACCAGATGCCCTTATCATCTGCCTATAAGGAAGATGATGAAGGAATGTGCAGAGCAGTTCGGCGAATAGTTACTGTTCATTGGTAATATCCCGCGAGGTGTTTTTTGTGAGCGAAGGTCACAGAAAACCCGAGATATACCGCGCGAATTTATGCGACTAGCATAAATTCTGTGCATCGCGAAGCGTGTTGCTGAGAACGGAGTGAACAGTAACGGCGAATAAAAATGTAATAATTACCCTTGACAGGACGAATAGTTTTTTTTATAATAGCAAAAAGGCAGACCGTGTTGGCGGTCTGCAGACTTTCGTCTGAAAACCAGCAGGCTGTATGTTCAGCTATAAAGTTTAGGGCTTGTACTGGTTTCGACGGGGGCTTTGAAGTTTAGGAAGCCATCCGCAGACTCCTGGACTGCGTATCAACTGGGAAACTAAATATAAACGCAGACGAAAAGTTAGCGTTAGCAGCCTAATTGCTGCTCGTCAGCCCTGATGCACTCACACATTGGGAATCTGGCGTCGACCTTGTGAGAAACCTTATCAGGTAAGCTTTGCCCTGGTAGATGTATGATGAAGCTACTGAGATCATAAGCCTGTCGGTGGGCGTATGATCGAGGGAATGTTAAATCATCGACTGTGATGGGAGATGCCTCAATGAATAGGCTTTCGGACGCGGGTTCAATTCCCGCCAGGTCCATAGGAAGAGCACCGTATTTCCGGTGCTTTGGATGTAGATAAAAATGGTGCATGGTTCTTTGACTAGGCACCATTTTTTATGGTTTAATTTTATTCAATGAAATAATATTTTTATTTACTTTCTGTGTTCACATTTATTCCACAAATGTTTGCTATAGTACAGTAATAAGAAAAGCAGAGATTATTTTTTACAATAAAGATAACGGAGGAACAGTTATGGATGCATTAAAAATCCTGGTTGTGGATGATGAAAGCCGTATGAGAAAGCTTGTCAGTGATTTTCTGACTAAAAAGAATTTTCAGGTGCTGGAGGCCGGGGACGGTGAAGAGGCAATTGATATTTTTTATGCAGAAAAGGATGTGGCACTGATCATACTGGATGTAATGATGCCTAAGATGGATGGGTGGGAAGTGTGCCGTGAGATTCGTAAGAATTCCAAGGTGCCCATTATTATGCTTACTGCAAGAGGCGATGAGCGAGATGAGCTTCTGGGCTTTGAACTGGGAGTAGATGAATATATTTCCAAGCCTTTCAGCCCCAAAATCCTGGTGGCGAGAGTAGAAGCAATCCTTCGCCGCACAGGGCAGGGAAATACAGAGGATACTCTTTCAGCGGGAGGAATTGTGATTGACAAGGCTGCTCATATTGCTACAGTGGACGGAAAAACCATGGACTTAAGTTTTAAAGAATTTGAATTATTGACATATTTTCTGGAAAACCAGGGAATTGCACTTTCCAGGGAAAAAATCCTTAATTCTGTGTGGAATTATGATTATTTTGGAGATGCCCGTACCATTGATACCCATGTTAAAAAGCTGAGAAGTAAAATGGGAGACAAAGGAGAATATATCAAGACTGTATGGGGTATGGGATATAAATTTGAGGTTGATGCATGATGTCCGGAGACAGAAAAGAGAAAAAGCAGAACATTAAAAAGAAGAAAAATCTCAGAAAATTCCATTCCCTGAAACATCAGATCTCAGTTCTGTTTATTGGTCTTCTCCTGGTGTCGATTTTTTCTATCACGTTGATAAACGGACTTTTTCTGGAACGATATTATGTATCAAAAAAAGTGGAAGTGCTGGAGGAAGCCAGGACAGTTCTTTCTCAGATGAATCTGGATAACCTTCTGAAATATGATACAGATAAGAATGGAGAAATAGAGAATCCGTCGAAAGCAGAGGAAGAGGTGCCGGATGAGATCGAACACAGCAGTTCCAGAAATAATCTGACCTGGATCATTGTAAATGAGGAGAACAGTGGTTATTATTACTGGGGGGAAGCCAATATGGCTAAAATGCTCCGCAGTAAACTTTTTGGGTACATTAATGATCTGGATAAGGATATGGAACATAGTCATATTCTGAAGCAGACAGAAGATGGTACCATTTGGCAGGTACATGACCGTTTTGCAGGTATGGAGTATGTAGAATGCTGGGGACAGTATGAAAATGGATACTATTATCTGATTCGTTCTCCGCTGGAGAGTATTAAGGAGAGCGCAGCCATATCTAACAATTTTTATTTGTTTGTAGGAGTAGTGATCATTTTGATCAGCGGTTTGTTAATATTGCTGATCACTAACCGGATCACCAGACCTATCAGTGAACTGACAAGGCTTTCTGAAAAAATGTCCAATCTGGATTTTGAAGCCAGATATGAGAGCCATGCAGGAAATGAGATTGATGTTCTGGGCGATAATTTCAACAAAATGTCCAGAAAACTGGAAAATACAATTTCTGAATTGAAATCAGCAAACAATAAGCTGCAGAAGGATATTGAGGATAAGATCAAGATTGATGAGATGCGTAAGGAGTTTCTGGATAATGTTTCCCATGAGCTGAAAACGCCCATTGCATTGATTCAGGGATATGCAGAGGGTCTAAATGAAAATATATCTGATGACCCGGAAAGCAGGGCTTTTTACTGTGAAGTAATTATGGATGAGGCATCCAAAATGAATAAGCTGGTAAAAAATCTGCTGACCTTAAACCAGCTGGAATCCGGCAAGGATGCTCCAATGATGGAACGCTTTGATATTGTATCACTGATTCATGGAGTCCTGCAGTCCATGCATATTATGATCGAGCAGAAAGAAGCCACTGTGATATTTGAGGCACAGGATCCTGTGTATGTATGGGCAGATGAGTTTAAGACAGAAGAGGTGGTAACCAATTATACAAGTAATGCCCTGAATCATCTGGACGGAGAGCGAAAAGTGGAAATTAAGATCCTGCAGGAGGCTGATTACGTGAAGGTAACAGTATTTAATACCGGAACCCCCATTCCTGAGGAGGATCTTCCAAATCTGTGGAATAAGTTTTATAAGGTAGACAAGGCCCGTACCAGAGAATATGGAGGCAGCGGAATCGGACTTTCCATTGTAAAGGCAATTGTGGAAGGAATGAACCAGAAGTATGGTGTTTGCAACTTTGATAACGGAGTAGAGTTCTGGTTTACTCTGGACAGCAGACAGTAAAGTTGTTACTGTTCACACACTACTATCCCGCGAGGTGTTTTGGCATGAATATGCCAAAATCCCGAGACATACAAGCCAAAATTCCATTGCCGAAGGCAATCTGGAATGAATTTTGGCTAAGTTACTGTGAACGGAGTGAACAGTAACGTTAAGTCAGAAAAACAGGCAGAAGCAAAGAAAGCACTTTGCAACTGTCTGTTTTTAGGTTATACTATACAGATGGATGAAAAGATAATGACAGGATGATTATTATGAAATACAAGAATTGAGCAGAAACATCAGGAGGAAGACATGATTGGAATAATTGACTATGATGCAGGAAATATCAAAAGTGTAGAAAAAGCGCTTCATTATCTTGGAGAAAAAACTGTGGTATCCCGTGATACGCAGATTCTGCTAAATGCAGATAAAGTAATTTTGCCTGGCGTGGGAAGCTTTGGACAGGCGATGGAGAATCTTCATACATACGGACTTGTACCTGTGATCCATGAGATTGTAGAGAAGAAGACGCCATTTCTTGGAATCTGTCTGGGACTTCAGCTCCTTTTTGAAAGCAGTGAGGAGACACCGGGGGTGGAAGGCCTTGGAATCCTGAAAGGGAAAATTGTTAAGATTCCGCCTGCGCCTGGACTTAAGATTCCACATATGGGATGGAATTCCCTGCATTTTCAGAATAATGGCAGACTGTTTCAGGGAATCCCGGAACAGACCTATGTATATTTTGTGCATTCTTATTATCTGCAGGCAGAGGAGCCTGAGATTGTAAAGGCTACTACAGAATACAGCACCTGTATTCATGCTTCCGTAGAAAAGGACAATGTATTTGCCTGCCAGTTCCATCCGGAAAAGAGCAGCAAATGGGGACTGAAGATACTTGAAAATTTTGCTGCTGTGGGAAAAGACGGCAATACTGAGAAGGAGGGAAAATAAGATGTTTACAAAGAGAATTATTCCCTGCCTGGATGTAAATAAGGGACGTGTGGTAAAGGGCGTAAATTTTGTGCAGCTTCGCGATGCGGGTGATCCGGTGGAGATTGCCAAAGCCTATGATGTAGCAGGAGCAGATGAACTGGTGTTTCTCGATATTACAGCATCCTGCGAACAGAGAGATACGGTAGTTGACATGGTAAGACGGGTTGCTGCCAATGTATTTATCCCGTTTACAGTAGGCGGCGGTATCCGTACTGTAGATGATTTCAAGAAACTGCTGAGAGAAGGAGCAGATAAGATTTCCGTAAATTCTGCAGCAATTGACAGACCGGAACTGATCAGTGAGGCGGCTGACAAGTTTGGAAGCCAGTGCGTAGTTGTGGCTATTGATGGCAAGCGCAGAGAAGACGGCGGATGGAATATTTACAAACATGGTGGAAGACTGGATACAGGAATCGATGCTGTAGAATGGGCGAAGAAAGTGGAAGCCCTTGGCGCAGGTGAGATTCTTCTTACCAGCATGGACTGCGATGGAACGAAAGCGGGATATGATCTGAAACTTACCAGAGCAATCGCAGATGCAGTATCCATTCCGGTGATCGCATCAGGCGGTGCAGGTACACTGGAGCATTTTTATGATGCACTGACCGAAGGGGGAGCAGGTGCTGCACTGGCTGCGTCTTTGTTCCATTATAAAGAACTGGAGATTTCTCAGGTGAAGGATTATCTGTCTGACAGGGGAATTTCTGTCAGACGATGACCACGAAAAATATAAGAGGTGAAGGATAAGGTATGTCAGCAATTTCAGGTGACTGGCTGGAAGCCCTGAAGGGGGAGTTTCACCAGCCGTATTATGCGAAATTATATAAAACGGTGATGACAGAATATCAGACTAGGAAGATTTTTCCTCCTGCGGATGATCTGTTTAATGCATTTCATTTTACACCGTTGAATGAAGTGAAGGTAGTGATCCTGGGTCAGGATCCCTATCATAATGACGGGCAGGCTCATGGGCTTTGTTTTTCCGTAAAGAGAGGAGTGGAGACTCCGCCGTCGCTGGTGAATATTTATCAGGAGCTTCATGATGACTGTGGATGCTATATCCCCAATAACGGCTATCTGGAGAAGTGGGCGAAGCAGGGGGTGCTTCTTCTGAACACCGTTTTGACTGTACGCGCCCATCAGGCAAATTCACACAGGGGGATCGGCTGGGAGCAGTTTACGGATGCTGCGATCCAGGTTCTGAATGAGCAAGACCGTCCTATTGTATTTTTGCTATGGGGACGTCCGGCGCAGATGAAAAAATCCATGCTGAATAATCCGAAGCATCTGATTCTGGAGGCACCTCATCCAAGTCCTCTGTCTGCTTACAGGGGATTTTTCGGATGTAAACATTTCAGTAAAACAAACGAATTTCTTGTTGCCAATGGTCTGGAACCAATCGACTGGCAGATAGAAAATATATAAGAAAAGAGGTAATGTGTAGTCAGGTAAAAGACACACAGTGATAACATGAATCAGAAAAACAATTTAGTAAAAAATGCATCCTTTCTGATGATTGCAGCTATGATCTCCAAGGTGATCGGTCTTCTGTACAAGAGTCCCCTTTCCAATATTATCGGAAGCCTTGGAATGGGCTATACAAGTCTTGCACAGAATGCCTATATGATCCTTCTGATGATCGCATCCTTTAGTATTCCACAGGCGGTATCCAAGCTGATCTCCGAGCGTATTGCTCTGAAGGATTACAGAAATGCACATAAGTTCTTTAAGGGTGCCATGATCTATGCCATGGTGATTGGCGGAGTGGTCGGTTTATTCTGTCTCTTTGGAGCAGGGCTGATCATCCCTCAGAATCAGAAGGATGCAATTCCGGCACTTCAGATCCTGGCTCCGACGATTTTTTTGTCCGGTATTCTTGGGGTATTCAGAGGATATTTTCAGGCATACAGAAATATGATGCCAACATCTATCTCCCAGATCATTGAGCAGGTATTTAATGCGGCAGTCAGTCTTCTGGCAGCCTGGGGATTCATCAATGCATTCTCAGATGGAACAGAGAACAGCATTGCAAAATGGGGGGCAGCAGGTTCCACAGTAGGAACCGGAGCCGGAGTGGTGACTGCATTGGCATTCATGCTTCTGGTGTATGGTGTAAACCGCAGAAAAATCCTGCACCGGGTAGAGAAAGACCACAGACATCAGGAAGAGTCCTACAAAGAGATTTTTCGTGTGATTATCCTGGTTGTTTCGCCGATCATTCTCAGCGCCTTTGTTTATAATGTAAATGCTTATATCAATGGGTATCTTTTCTCGGATATTCTGGGAAGAAGAGGTGGAGATGCGGCACAGATTGGTATTTTATATGCAGAGTATGCTACTTACTTTATGACTATTATTAATATTCCTCTGACGCTGTCCAGTACGGCACCTACTTCTATGATTCCGGAAGTTTCCGCCCTGTATGCCACCGGAGACATTGAAGCGACCAGAGAGTGCATTGACCAGACCGTACAGCTTTCTATGGTAGTTTCCGCCCCATGTGCCATGGGACTGGCAGTGCTTGCACAGCCGATTGTATTTTTGCTTTACGGAAATTCCACAGGACTGGCAGCCAACCTGCTGATCCTTGGTTCTTTTTCGATCCTGCTCAATGGAATGTCAAATATTTCCAATGGAGTTCTGCAGGCAATCGGACAGCAGAGGATTCCGGTGATTACGGCTGCAATCGCACTGGTTGTGGATATTGTGGTAGTGGTAGTGCTGCTGTTTACTACGAACCTTGGAGTTTATGCACTGCTGATCGCAATGGTGATCTATTCTGTGGTTGTATGTGTGTTAAATGACAGAGCCATGAAGAAATATCTGCAGTATAAGAATCCATGGAAAGAAGGATATCTGTATCCTGTTCTTGCATCTGTTCCCATGGGAATTGTTGCAGGCTGTATCTGTTATGGACTGAATATTTTTGTAAAATCCAATTTCATTTGTCTGATCGTTTCCATTCCTGTTGCTGCGGTTGTTTATCTGTTTGCTTACCTGATCATCAGCAAACCGTCAGAATCACAGCTTAGAAGAATTCCGGGTGGAAGCTATCTGATAAGGATTGCAGAGAAACTTCCGTTCTGGCAGAATAATTAAACACTGAAATTATAAAAACAAAAGAGTTATATTTCATGGTTTAAATGTATTTCTGAAATAGAAACACATTTAAAATTTCTGAAATATAACTCTTTTATTTTAGGCGTCTTTCTTTTCTGTTTTTTTCAGGTTTTTCTGAGCTGTGGAGAGCATCAGTTTGATTCGGTTCAGCTGGTTAACTTCACTTGCACCCGGATCATAGTCGATGGCTACAATGTTTGCTGTGGGATATTCTCTGCGGATCTCTTTGATAACACCCTTACCCACAATATGGTTCGGCAGACATCCGAAGGGCTGGATACAAACAATGTTTGGAACATCTCCATGGATCAGTTCCATCATCTCACCTGTCAGGAACCATCCCTCACCTGTCTGGTTTCCGGTGGAAACAATGGGAGATGCCATTTTTGCCAGATTTCTGATATCAGCAGGCGGTGCAAAATGGCGGCTCTGTGCAAGAGCTTCGCTTGCAGGCTTTCTCACCCATTCGATTGCTTTGATTCCCCAGTTTGCCATGGTTGCCTTGGACTTCTTGAATCCAAGATTTTCTACCTTGAAGTTCTGATTATAGAAGCAGTAGCACATGAAATCGATCAGATCCGGTACAACTGCCTCAGCGCCTTCAGATTCCAGAAGCTCTGCCAGATGATTGTTTGCAGCAGGCAGGAACTTGACAAGGATTTCGCCTACGATGCCCACACGAGGCTTCTTCACATCACTGATGGGAATGGTATCAAATTCATGAACCATTTCGCGGCACATTTTTTTAAACTGGCTGTGGCTGATACTGCTTCCGCTTAAGAAAGAGATCACACGCTGTTCCCAGATTTTATGTTTCCTGTTTACGATTCCCTCTTCCAGTTCATAAGGACGCATACGATATACGCATTTCATCAGGATATCTCCGAATACGGCACCGTAAGCAACTTTCTTCACTAATGGAAGGGTAAGTTTGAATCCGGGATTACTTTCCAGACCGCTTAAGTTAACAGAGATAACCGGAATCTGTTCCATACCGGCTTTCTTTAATGCGCGTCGTATAAATGCGATATAGTTGGAAGCACGACATCCGCCACCTGTCTGTGACATGACAACGGCCGTTTTGTTCAGGTCATATTTACCGGAAAGCAGAGCATCCATGATCTGTCCCACAACGATCAGAGACGGATAGCAGGCGTCATTGTTTACATACTTCAGACCAACATCCACTGCATGTTTATTGTCGTTCGGAAGTACCTCAAGGTTGTATCCGCAGGAATTGAATGCTGCCTGCAGGAGACTGAAATGGAAAGGTGACATCTGCGGACAGAGGATGGTATAGTCCTTTCTCATTTCCTTTGTAAAGGATACTTTATCAATAGAAGCAGGTTTGACAGTACGTTTCTGTCCCTGTGCTTTCTTCGCGCGGATCGCTGCGATCAGGGAACGGATACGGATTCTTGCAGCACCAAGGTTATTTACCTCGTCAATCTTTAAGCAGGTATAGATTTTGTCACTTCCGTCAAGGATTTCATAAACCTCGTCTGTAGTAACTGCATCCAGACCACATCCGAAAGAGTTCAGCTGGATCAGATCCAGATCATCGCGTGTCTTTACATAGTTTGCGGCAGCATACAGTCTGGAGTGGTACATCCACTGGTCGTTGACGCGGATCGGGCGTTCCACAGGTGCCAGATGAGAGATGGAATCCTCAGTAAGTACGGCAATACCATAGCTGTTGATCAGATCCGGGATACCATGATGGATTTCCGGGTCAATATGGTATGGGCGTCCTGCAAGGACAATACCATGGCGTCCTGTATCTTCCAGATATTTCAGGGTTTCTTCCCCTTTTTTCTGTACATCGCGGCGTGCAGCAGCCATTTCTTCCCAGCCCTTATGCACAGCAGCTTTGACTTCTCCTGCCGGGATATCCTTAAATTCCTCTACCAGACGATTTGCCAGAATTTCCTCAGAAGTAAATGCAAGGAAGGGATTGCGGAAGGTAATGGACGGATCATTTAATTCGTCTACGTTATTTTTGATATTTTCGGCATAAGAAGTAACAATCGGGCAGTTATAGTGATTGACTGCATCCGGGAACTCGTTACGTTCATATGGGATACATGGGTAGAAAATAAATTTCACGCCATTGCGGATCAGCCAGGTTACATGGCCATGTGCGAGCTTGGCAGGGTAGCATTCGGACTCACTTGGAATGGATTCAATACCCAGTTCATAAATCTTTCTGGTGGAAGTAGGAGAGAGCACAACCTCATACTTCAGTTCTGTAAAGAAAGTATACCAGAAAGGATAATTCTCAAACATATTCAGAACACGGGGGATACCTACTTTACCTCGCGTTGCCTTATCAGCAGTAAGCGGTGTGTAGGAGAAAATACGTTTATATTTGTATTCATAAAGATTCGGAATATGATCTTTGTTTTTTTCCTTACCGATACCACGCTCGCAACGGTTACCGCTTACATACTGACGGCCTCCGGAGAATTTGTTGATAGTCAGACGGCAGTTATTGGTACATCCACGACAGTTTGCCATAGAAGTTGTATATTTCAGCTCGTTGATCTTATCAATGGAGAGCATAGTCGTTTCTGCGCCTTCCTGATGGCGTTCACGGGCAATCAGTGCGGCACCGAAGGCACCCATGATTCCGGCAATATCCGGACGGATGGCTTCGCAGCCTGCAATCTTTTCGAAGCTTCGAAGAACCGCATCATTGTAGAAGGTACCACCCTGTACAACGATGTGTCTGCCAAGTTCGGAAGCGTCAGAAACCTTGATAACCTTATAGAGTGCATTTTTGATAACAGAGTAAGCAAGACCTGCGGAAATATCGGAAACCTCAGCTCCCTCTTTCTGTGCCTGCTTTACCTTGGAATTCATGAAAACAGTACATCTGGTACCAAGATCAATAGGATGTTGTGCGAAAACAGCAGCTTTTGCGAAATCCTGTACTGTATAATTCAGGGATTTGGCAAAGGTTTCAATAAAGGAACCGCATCCGGAGGAGCATGCTTCATTTAACTGTACGCTGTCAACGGTCTTGTTGCGGATCTTGATACATTTCATATCCTGTCCGCCGATATCCAGGATACAGTCTACCTCTGGGTCAAAGAATGCAGCTGCATAGTAATGGGATACGGTCTCAACCTCGCCCTCATCCAGGAGCAGGGCCGCTTTGATCAGAGCCTCGCCGTAACCTGTAGAACAGGAATAAGCGATCTTTGCGTCTTTGGGAAGCAGTTCATAGATTTCTTTAATAGAACGGATGGTAGTTTTTAACGGGTTTCCGTTGTTACTGCTGTAAAAGGAATAGAGAAGTGTTCCATCTTCGCCTACCAGTGCAGTTTTGGTTGTGGTGGAACCTGCATCAATACCCAGATAGCAGTTTCCTTTATATGTAGCCAGATCTCCTGTTTTTACTTTGTAGGAACTCTGACGTTTTGCAAATGCATCGTATTCATCCTGAGAAGCGAAAAGTGGTTCCATACGTTCTACTTCAAAATCCAGCTTAATGGAATTGCGGAGTCTGTCTTTCATTTCTGTCAGGGAAATGGAGTTGTCTTCTTTTGCATTTAATGCAGAACCGATGGCTGCAAAAAGATGAGAGTTCTCCGGAATGATGGTGTGTTCCTCATCCAGCTTCAAAGTACGGATAAAGGATTCTCTCAGTTCGGACAGGAAGTGAAGCGGACCACCCAGGAATGCAACATGTCCACGAATAGGTTTTCCGCAGGCAAGACCGGAAATAGTCTGGTTTACAACTGCCTGGAAAATAGAAGCTGACAGATCCGGTTTGGTTGCACCGTCATTGATCAGCGGCTGAATATCCGTTTTGGCGAAAACACCGCAGCGTGCAGCAATCGGGTAGAGCGCTTTGTAATCTTTGGCATATTCATTCAGACCTGTGGCATCTGTCTGGAGAAGAGAAGCCATCTGGTCGATGAAAGAACCGGTACCGCCTGCACAGATACCGTTCATACGCTGTTCTACGTTTCCGTTTTCGAAATAAATGATCTTGGCATCCTCACCGCCAAGCTCGATGGCAACATCTGTCTTTGGTGCCAGCTTCTGCAGAGAAGTAGAAACTGCAATAACCTCCTGGGTAAAAGGAACGCCCAGATGGTTGGCAAGGGTCAGACCGCCGGAACCTGTGATCACAGGATGGAGAGTCATCTCGCCATACTGGTCAAAGGCCTCCTGAAGAAGGTCTGCAAGGGTTTCCTGAATGTTGGCGAAATGACGCTTGTAATCCGCGAAAATGAGATTTTCATTCTCATCTAAGATCGCGATCTTTACAGTAGTGGAACCAATGTCAATTCCAAGTGTTTTGTAATTCATAAAGTAAATTCAAGCCTCCTCTTTCTGTATAAAAAGAAAAAATAGTAAAGCAATTCTTTCCTATTTAAATATCTATTTCCAGATATGGAATATTCCGTAATATTATACGCTAATGGTCTGGAAAAGACAAGATGAAAGTTTACCAAGGTTTGAGTGATTTGCAGTTGAAAATTCAGCTATTTCAAGATATAATGAAAAAAGTGATTTTTATCAAGAGGAGAACAAAAATGGCAGAATATAAACTTCTGAAAACAGAGGGGCGTGCCAAACGTGCAGAGTTTCATACAGTGCATGGTACGATCCAGACTCCTGTTTTTATGAATGTGGGAACGATCGGCGCGATTAAAGGCGCTGTATCCACCATGGATTTACAGCAGATCGGAACACAGGTAGAATTATCAAATACTTATCATCTTCATGTGCGCCCGGGTGATAAAATAGTAAAGCAGTTAGGTGGTCTTCATAAATTTATGGTATGGGACAAACCGATCCTTACAGACTCAGGCGGATTCCAGGTGTTTTCCCTTGCAAAGCTGAGAAAGATCAAAGAAGAGGGAGTTTATTTTAATTCCCATATTGACGGACATAAGATTTTTATGGGTCCGGAAGAGAGTATGCAGATCCAGTCCAATCTTGCTTCCACTATTGCCATGGCATTTGATGAATGTCCCAGCAGTGTGGCTGACAGGGATTATGTGCAGAAGTCTGTAGACAGAACCACACGATGGCTTGCCCGTTGTAAAGCAGAAATGGCAAGACTGAACAGTCTGCCGGATACCATTAATAAAGAACAGCTTCTGTTTGGAATCAACCAGGGTGCTGTTTATGAAGATATCCGTATTGAGCATGCCAAAGCGATCTCTGAAATGGATCTGGATGGCTATGCGGTCGGCGGTTTGGCAGTTGGAGAAACCCATGAAGAGATGTACAGAATCCTGGATGCGGTAGTCCCCTATCTTCCTCAGAATAAACCTACTTACCTGATGGGTGTGGGAACACCGGCAAATATTCTGGAAGGTGTTGAACGTGGTATTGATTTCTTTGACTGCGTATATCCAAGCCGTAACGGCCGCCATGGACATGTATATACCAATCGTGGAAAGATGAATCTGTTCAATGCAAAATATGAACTGGACACACGTCCTATAGAAGAGGGCTGCCAGTGTCCTGCATGTCAGCATTACAGCAGAGCCTATATCCGTCACCTTCTGAAAGCAAAGGAAATGCTGGGAATGCGTCTCTGTGTACTTCACAATCTGTATTTCTACAATCATATGATGGAAGAGATCCGAGATGCGCTTGATGCAGGAAACTTCGCGGAATATAAGAAAATGCGGCTGGAAGGCTTTGAAGAGGGCAAAATAAACTCGAAAAGATAATTTGTATATAAAATTATTATTAAATATGCCAAAAACTCTTGAAGTAAAGCGGTTTTTTGTGTATGATGTGTAGTGACGCTTTAATCAGATTGTTATGCATGAAAACAAGATTTCATACAGAAGGTAACGGAGATTATAAGTGGATCGCAAAGCAGCTCTTCAGTATGAGCAGCCGTCAGGACGGTCTGTGAATACATGATGGACTGCAAATATGCAGAATAACAGGAAAAGTTACAGGAGGAATCAAAATGGACGCATCAAGCGGAATGGGTATGGTTGGCGCTATTGTCTGGATGGTAGTACTGTTCGGAATTATGTACTTCTTAATGCTTCGCCCTCAGAAAAAAGAGCAGAAGAGAATTCAGGCAATGTTAAATGACATGGAAGTTGGTGACAGCATTGTTACTACCAGTGGCTTTTATGGCGTGATCATTGACATGACAGAAGAAGACGTGATCGTAGAATTCGGTAATAACAAAAACTGCCGTATTCCAATGAGAAAACAGGCAATCGCTGAAGTTGAGAAAGCCGGAAGCGCTGCTGAATAATGAAAGTGAAATGATAAAAAGCAGAACACATAGTCAGTGATGACTGTGGTTCTGCTTTTTTGATTGGCACTTTTGCATTTTTTCACTTTAATAGGTTGAAATCTGTCGGAAAGTGCGTTATTATAATAACAATTACGCAATTAGAGTATTTTGGAGGAAATTATTATGGATTATAAGATTGCATTGATCCCCGGCGACGGAATCGGACCGGAAATCGTAAGAGAAGCAAAGAAAGTACTGGACAAGGTATGCGAGAAATATGGACACAGCTTTTCCTATTCAGAAGTTCTGTTAGGCGGCGCATCCATCGATGTACACGGCGTACCCCTTACTGATGAGGCAATTGCTACTGCCAAATCATCAGATGCCGTACTGATGGGCTCTATTGGCGGAGATGCAAAAACTTCTCCATGGTATAAGCTTGAACCGTCCAAACGCCCGGAAGCAGGACTTCTTGCAATCCGTAAGGCATTAAATCTTTTTGCAAACTTAAGACCGGCTTACCTTTACAATGAGCTGAGAAAAGCCTGCCCTCTCCGCGATGAGATCATCGGAGACGGATTTGACATGATCATTGTACGTGAGCTTACAGGCGGTCTGTATTTCGGAGAACGTCAGACTATTGAAGAGAATGGTGTGAAGAAAGCAATTGATACACTTTCCTATAATGAAAACGAAATCCGCCGTATTGCCATCAAAGCATTTGAGATCGCACGTAAGAGAAGAAATAAAGTAACAAGCGTAGATAAGGCAAATGTTCTGGATTCTTCCAGACTCTGGAGAAAAGTGGTAGAGGAAGTTGCCAAAGATTATCCGGATGTTACCTTAGAGCATATGCTGGTTGACAACTGCGCAATGCAGCTTGTACGTGATCCGAAACAGTTCGATGTTATCCTGACAGAGAATATGTTCGGAGATATCCTTTCAGACGAGGCAAGTATGGTAACAGGCTCCATCGGAATGCTTTCATCTGCAAGCTTAAATGAGACAAAATTCGGTCTCTATGAGCCAAGCCATGGTTCTGCACCTGATATTGCAGGACAGGATAAGGCAAACCCTATTGCAACCATTCTTTCCGCAGCAATGATGCTTCGCTTTTCCCTTGATATGGATAAAGAAGCAGATGCAGTAGAAGCAGCAGTGCAGAAAATCCTGACAGAGGGATACCGCACAGGTGATATTATGTCAGAGGGATGCAAACTTGTAGGAACAAAAGAGATGGGCGACCTGATCGCAGCAGCTCTGTAAGTAAATGATAAACAATTAAGAAAAGAGGAAATAGATAATGAGAAGTGATGCAGTAAAAACAGGCACACAGCAGGCACCTCACCGTTCCCTGTTTAATGCTCTTGGAATGACAAAAGAAGAAATGGACAGACCTCTGGTAGGTATCGTAAGTTCTTACAATGAAATCGTACCGGGCCATATGAACCTTGACAAGATCACACAGGCAGTTAAGCTTGGTGTGGCAATGGCAGGGGGTACACCTGTTATGTTCCCGGCAATCGCAGTCTGCGACGGTATTGCAATGGGACACGTTGGAATGAAATATTCTCTGGTTACCAGAGATCTGATCGCAGATTCCACAGAAGCAATGGCAATGGCACATCAGTTTGATGCACTGGTAATGATTCCTAACTGTGACAAGAATGTACCCGGACTTCTGATGGCAGCAGCCAGACTGAATGTTCCTACTGTATTCGTAAGCGGCGGTCCAATGCTTGCCGGACATCTGAACGGACACAAGACAAGTCTTTCCAGTATGTTTGAGGCAGTAGGTGCTTACGCAGCAGGCAAGCTTGATGAGGACGGACTGACAGAATGTGAAATGAAAACATGTCCTACATGCGGATCCTGTTCCGGTATGTACACAGCAAACTCCATGAACTGTCTCACAGAGGTTCTTGGTATGGGTCTGAAAGGAAACGGAACCATCCCTGCTGTATATTCTGAACGTATCCGTCTTGCAAAACATGCAGGTATGCAGGTTATGGAAATGTACAGAAAGAACATCCGCCCAAGAGATATCATGACAAAAGAAGCAATCCTCAATGCCCTGACAGTAGACATGGCACTTGGATGCTCCACAAACAGTATGCTTCACCTTCCGGCTATTGCTCATGAGATCGGAATGGACTTTGATATCAGCTTTGCAAACGAGATCAGCGCAAAGACTCCAAACCTCTGCCACCTTGCACCTGCAGGCCCTACATACATGGAAGACCTGAACGAAGCAGGCGGTGTATATGCAGTTATGAACGAACTGAATAAGAAGGGACTTCTTCATACTGAGTGCATGACAGTCACAGGCAAGACAGTAGGCGAGAACATCAAAGACTGTGTAAATTTAAATCCTGAAGTTATCAGACCCATCGACAATCCATACAGCCAGACAGGCGGACTTGCAGTTCTCAAGGGTAACCTTGCACCGGACGGCGGTGTTGTAAAACGTTCTGCAGTTGTAGAAGAGATGATGGTCCATGAAGGACCTGCAAGAGTCTTTGACTGCGAGGAAGACGCAATCGCAGCTATCAAAGGCGGCAAGATCGTAGAGGGTGACGTAGTAGTTATCCGTTACGAAGGACCGAAAGGCGGCCCTGGCATGAGAGAGATGCTGAACCCTACATCTGCAATTGCAGGTATGGGACTGGGATCTTCTGTAGCCCTGATCACAGACGGACGTTTCAGCGGTGCATCCAGAGGAGCATCCATCGGACATGTATCACCGGAAGCAGCAGTCGGCGGACCGATCGCACTTGTTGAAGAGGGGGATATCATCAGCATCAACATTCCGGAACTGAAACTGGAGATCAAGGTTTCTGATGAAGAAATGCAGGCAAGAAAAGCAAAATGGCAGCCTCGTGAGCCAAAGGTAACAACAGGATATCTTGCAAGATATGCTGCCATGGTAACCTCCGGAAACAGAGGAGCAATCCTTGAGGTACCAAAAGCAAAATAAAGATGAACAAGTACCCGGCGGGAATTGCGGCATAACCTGTGATTCCTGCCTGAAAAGTTAGGAGGATACGTAAAGATGCAGCTTACAGGTGCTGAAATCATCGTTGAATGTTTAAAAGAACAGGGCGTTGACACTGTATTCGGATATCCGGGCGGTGCCATCCTGAATGTATATGACGCCCTCTATGAATATAAAGATCAGATCACACATGTGCTGACCTCCCATGAACAGGGAGCTTCCCATGCAGCAGACGGCTACGCAAGAGCAACCGGAAAAGTCGGCGTGTGTCTCGCAACTTCCGGTCCGGGAGCTACCAACCTGGTAACAGGAATCGCAACTGCATACATGGACTCCGTACCAATGGTAGCCATCACATGTAACGTAGGAACACCCCTTCTTGGAAAGGATTCCTTCCAGGAGGTGGATATTACCGGAATCGTAATGCCTATCACAAAGCATAGCTTTATTGTAAAGGATATTACGACTCTGGCAGATACTGTCCGCAGAGCATTCTATATTGCACAGAGTGGCCGTCCGGGTCCTGTGCTGGTGGATGTGACAAAGGATGTGACAGGTGCAAAATATGAATATACCTTCCGGCGTCCGGCGGCTGTTTTGCCGAAGGTAGATACAATTAAGTCAGAAGATATTGACAATGCTGTCCAGTTGATCAGTGAGTCAAAGAAACCATTTATCTTTACCGGCGGTGGCACCATCATTTCCAATGCTTCCCCGGAATTGACAGAGCTGGCGCACAGAATTGATGCACCGGTGTGTGACAGCCTTATGGGAAAAGGTGGATTTTCAGGAGAAGATCCTCTGTATACAGGTATGCTGGGAATGCATGGAACTAAAGCTTCCAACTTGGGAGTTTCCAAATGTGACCTGTTGATCGTGCTTGGAGCCAGATTCAGTGACCGTGTCACCGGAAATACAAAGACCTTTGCAAAACAGGCAAAGATTCTTCAGATTGATGTAGATGCTGCAGAGATCAACAAAAATATTGTTGTGGATGCCAGCGTTATCGGGGATGAGAAGGAAGTACTGAAACAGATCCTGGAGAAGCTTCCACAGATGAAGCATTCTGAATGGACCGGAAAAATCAGTGAACTGAAGGAAAAATATCCCTTAAGATATGATCACTCCCAGCTTACAGGCCCATACATTATTGAAAAGCTGTACGAACTGACAAAAGGAGATGCCATCATCACAACAGAGGTTGGACAGAACCAGATGTGGGCAGCTCAGTATTTTAAATACAAAGAGCCAAGAACCTTCCTTTCTTCCGGTGGCCTGGGAACTATGGGATATGGACTTGGTGCAGCCATCGGTGCCAAGATGGGAAGACCGGACAAGACTGTGGTAAACATTGCAGGTGACGGATGCTTCCGTATGAATATGAATGAGATCGCAACAGCAGTCCGCTGTGGCAGACCTTTAATTGAAATTGTATTGAACAATCATGTACTGGGAATGGTACGTCAGTGGCAGACCTTGTTCTATGACCACAGATATTCCCATACAATTTTAAATGATGCAGTAGATTTTGTGAAGCTGGCAGAAGCCATGGGAGCAAAAGCAATCCGTATCACAAAGATGGAAGAGGTAGAGCCTGCATTAAAAGAGGCTCTGGCATGTCCGGGACCTATCGTACTTGACTGTATGATCGATCAGGATCTCAGCGTATTCCCCATGGTACCGGCAGGCGCAAGCATTGATGATGTTTTTGATGAGGAGGATATGAAAAACAATGAGCAGAGTGTATAATTTTTCCGCAGGACCGGCTGTACTGCCGGAAGAGGTACTGAAAGAAGTAGCAGAGGAGATGATGGACTATCAGGGCTCCGGTATGTCTGTAATGGAAATGAGCCACAGAAGTGCTGATTTCCAGAAGATCATCGACGAGGCAGAGCAGAATCTTCGTGATCTGATGAAGATTCCGGATAACTATAAGGTATTATTCCTTCAGGGCGGAGCTTCCCAGCAGTTTGCAGCAATCCCTATGAACCTTATGAAGAACAAGATTGCTGATTACATTGTAACAGGACAGTGGGCAAAGAAAGCATACCAGGAAGCACAGAAATATGGAAAAGCAAACAAGATCGCTTCTTCCGAGGATAAGACTTTCTCCTATATTCCTGACTGCAGCGACCTTCCGATCAGCCCGGATGCAGACTATGTATACATTTGTGAAAACAACACAATTTACGGAACAAAATTCAAGAAGCTTCCTAACACAAAAGGAAAAACTCTGGTAGCAGATGTTTCCTCCTGCTTCTTATCTGAGCCTGTTGATGTATCCAAATATGGCATCATCTATGGCGGTGTACAGAAGAATATCGGACCAGCAGGTATGGTAATCTCCATTATCCGCGAAGATCTGATCACAGATGATGTTCTGGAAGGAACACCTACTATGCTGAAATTCAAAACACAGGCAGACGCAGGTTCTCTTTACAATACTCCAAACTGCTATTGCATCTATGTATGCGGTAAGGTCTTCAAATGGCTGAAGAAAATGGGCGGACTGGAAGAAATGCAGAGACGTAACATTGAGAAAGCGAAAATCCTCTATGATTTCCTTGATCAGAGCAAGCTGTTCAAAGGAACTGTTGTACCGGAAGACCGTTCTCTCATGAATGTACCATTCGTAACAGGTGACAAGGACATGGATGCCAAATTTGTAAAAGAAGCAAAAGAGGCAGGACTTGTAAACTTAAAGGGACACCGTACAGTGGGCGGTATGCGTGCAAGTATCTACAATGCTATGCCAAAAGAAGGTGTGGAAGCACTGGTTGCTTTCATGAAGAAGTTTGAGGAGGAAAATGCATAATGTTTCAGTATCATTGCCTGAATCCCATTGCAGAAAAAGGTCTGGGATTATTTGATGAAGAATATAAGAAAAGCGAAGATCTGCAGGAGTGTGATGCAGTCCTTGTAAGAAGTGCAAAGATGCATGACATGGAGCTTCCTGAGAGCGTGAAGGTAATCGCACGTGCAGGTGCAGGTGTCAACAATATTCCTGTAAAGGACTGTGCAGAAAAAGGCGTGGTAGTATTTAACACACCGGGCGCCAATGCAAACGGTGTGAAGGAGCTTGTACTTGCAGGTATGCTCCTTGCTTCCCGTGATATCGTAGGCGGTATCGAATGGGTTGCCAAAGAGAAAGATCAGGAAGATATCGATAAACTTGCTGAGAAGCAGAAGAAGCAGTTTGCAGGATGCGAGATCATGGGCAAGAAGCTGGGTATCATCGGTCTTGGTGCTATCGGAGCAATGGTGGCAAATGCTGCTTCTGCACTTGGAATGGAAGTATACGGATATGATCCATACATCTCCATTGATGCTGCATGGAATCTTTCCCGCACCATCAAGCATATCAAGAGCCTGGATGAGATTTATTCCCAGTGTGATTACATTACCATCCATGTACCTCTTCTTGACAGCACAAAAGAGATGATCAACAAAGAAGCATTAGACAAGATGAAAGACGGCGTAGTACTTCTGAACTTTGCCCGGGATCTTCTGGTTGATGAGGATGCTCTGATCGAAGCATTAGACAGCGGAAAAGTGAAGAAATATGTGACAGACTTTGCAAACCATACAGTAGCAGGACATAAGGGAATCCTGGTAACTCCACATCTTGGAGCATCCACAGAGGAATCCGAAGAAAACTGTGCAGTAATGGCAGTGAAAGAAGTAAGAGATTTCCTTGAGAACGGAAATATCAAAAACTCTGTAAACTTCCCCAACTGTGATATGGGAACCTGCGCGGCAGTAGGACGTATTGCCATCTGCCACAAAAATATCCCGAACATGATCAGCCAGTTCACCAAGATCCTCGGTGCAGAAGGTCTGAACATCGCAGATATGACAAACAAGAGCAAAGGCGAATACGCTTATACTCTCATTGATCTGGAAAGCACAGCTTCCAGAGAAGCACTGGATGAGCTGAAAGCAATTGAAGGCGTTTCCAGAGTTCGTGTGGTAAAATAGTAAGATACAAGTTAACAGTTTAACCGAATCAAGTAAGTCCCCTGCTTCAATTGCGAAAAGCAATAAGCAGTGGGTGGGGACTTTCTTGTATCAGGAGGAGTGCGAGCTCCTTCTGATAAACTGCGAAGCAGTTATTCGGTTATGAGCAAGTAGCGAAGCGGATTGCGAATATCCGCTTGACTATTTTTATAATGACTGACTGTTGATTTGTAATAGAGATTTATATATTTAAAATATCTCCTGTCTGATTGAGATTTTCAATCGCCAGGAGATATTTTTTGATTTTTATGATAAAAAAAGGAAGCCCTCTGGCACCGCCAGACTGGGCTTCCTTAAAAAATTATGATGTTAAATCAGCATCCTCTTGATTTCATAAAGTCAAGAACCTCTTCTTTGGTGGACATGACGCGAAGAGCACCCTTACGTGTGGTGATCAGAGAAGCTGCCGCATTTGCGAATGTGAGCAGTTCTTTTAAGTTCTCTTCTGTCAGATTGTCCAGACCATGTTCCAGAACATAGTTTAAGGAACTTGCGCAGAAGGTATCGCCTGCACCTGTTGTCTCGATAGTCTTTTCCTGAAGGAAAGGAGCAGCCTCTACTTTCATGTCTTTGTAGTAAGCGCGGCTTCCGTCTTTTCCGAGTGTGATGAGGATAAGCGGAATATTGTATTTCTCTTTCAGAAGTGCGGCGCCTTTGTCATAGTCTGTAGTTCCGAACAGGAATTCAACTTCATTATCTGAGATTTTCAGAATATCACATTTGCCAAGGCCGTATTCGATTTCTGCCTTTGCGTCATCCAGAGATTTCCATAATGGCGGACGAAGGTTCGGGTCGAAGCTGACGATACATCCGGCTTCTTTTGCAACGTCGATGGCATAGCGGGTTGCCTCGCGTACTCCTTCGTGAGTGGAAGAAAGAGTTCCGAAGTGGAAGATTCTGGAATCTCTGATCAGGTCTTCCTGGATTTCATCCTTGGTGAGCATCATATCTGCACCCGGGTTACGGTAGAAGGAGAAATCTCTGTCTCCGTCAGGATAAGTATGTACAAAGGCAAGTGTTGTGTGTACCTCGTTGTCAATCACAAGGTTGCGGGTGTCGATCCCTACTTCCTCTACAGCATTCTTAAGCTGGGTTCCGAACATGTCGTTTCCGACTTTGCCGATGAATGCAGTTTTTTTGCCAAGCTTTTCAAGCATTGCAAGCACGTTGCATGGAGCACCGCCCGGATTGGCTTCCAGCATCGGATTCCCCTGTGCGCTGCTTCCGTTTTCAGTAAAGTCAATCAATAATTCGCCTAATGCGGTTACGTCAAAGGCTTTGTTTCCCATTATTTGAATCCTCCTTATAGTAGAAAAAAGAATCCCGGTATCCGGAACAGGATCCTTTTTATGGTTTGATACCATAAATTTATCTCAGAAACGGGAATTTGTCAAACAATTTCCTTTATTTTTTTGTGCAAAAATGCTAAACTAAGAATAGAATTACTGTTCACATATTCTTATATTCTGCCTGAGCCTGGTTATGAAAATAAAGTGAATGGTAACAGATAATCTGATTTCGACAACAGGGGAGGTAACCTAGCTATGAACGAAAAACTATACGGTTATATGAACTGGCCAAGAATTGAAGCTATTGTGTATGGAGAGGAAACAGCGCCCAGAGATGTAATGGGACCAAGGATCACGCCAGATGGTGTCCTGATCCAGGGATTTTTTCCGGGCGCAGATGGGGTAAGTGTAATAAGTGAAAATAAAACTTATGTCTGTGAAAAGGAAGATGAGGCAGGATATTTTGCAGTATTGCTTCCTGTGCATAAGGTGCCGAAATATAAATTTTCTATAAAAACAGGTGAAATCGAGACAGAAAGCTATGATCCTTATGCTTTTCCATGCCAGATCACAGAGGAAGAAGAAAAGCAGTTCTGTGCAGGCGTTTATTATGAGGCATATAAAAAACTTGGAGCACATCCCATGGAGATTAATGGAGTAAAGGGAACTTTGTTTGCTGTCTGGGCTCCCAATGCTATTAGCGTGAATATTGCCGGGGATTTCAATGAATGGATTGGCCGTGCAACCATCATGCACCGTATGCCAATGTCCGGTATCTTTGAACTGTTTGTACCCGGAGTAGAAGTCGGAACACATTATAAATATGAAATTAAAGTTAAAGGCGGCGAAGTTCTGCTAAAGGCCGATCCTTATGGGAACAGCGCAGACCATGATCCTGAGGGAGCATCTGTGGTATCAGATGTAAGTGATTTTCAATGGAACGATGGAGACTGGATGAAAGAACGTTCCAGATTTGATGACAGGAAACAGCCGGTTTCTATATATGAAACATCTCTGGAGGAATGGAAGACGGGAGAGGAACTGGTGGAGTTTCTGGCAGAGGAGGATTATACTCATGTAGAACTGCATCCGGTGATGGAATATCTGGATGATATTACAGGAGGATATTCTACTTATGGTTATTATGCACCGACTTCCAGATTTGGGACACCCAAGGATTTTCAGAAGCTGGTGGATGAATTGCATCAGGCAGGAATCGGTGTGATCCTGGACTGGACACCTGCACAGTTTCCACGGTATGCTTCCGGGCTGGAGAGATTTGATGGAACACCTCTTTATGAAAAACAGAATCCTGCAGAAGCGGTTCATCCATTCTGGGGAACACTGCTCTACAATTATGCCAGTCCTATGGTGAAGGATTTTCTGATTGCCAATGCATGTTTCTGGACAGAGGTTTATCATGTGGACGGTCTGCGCATGGATGATGTAGATGCTATGCTGTACCTGGATTATGGCAGAAATCCTGGAGTGTGGACACCAAATATATATGGCACAAATGAGAACCTGGATGCATTGGAATTTCTGAAACATCTGAATTCTGTGATCAAACAGAGAAATCCTGGTATCCTTCTTATTGCCCAGGAGGACGGACTCTGGCCGGAGCTGACGGACAGTGTGGTAAATGACCATCTTGGATTTGATTATAAATGGAGTGGCGGATGGACAAAAGATCTCCTGGAATACCTGAGTAAGGATCCCATTGAGAGAAAGAATTACCATGATCAGCTGACAGTTTCTTTGCTTTATGCATACTGTGAACATTATATTCTGACCCTTGGCACCAGGGATGTTGGCACTTTGAAGGATTTTGCAGAGAAACTGCCGGGAACAGAAGCACAGAAGAGTGCGCAGATCAGAGAAGCATACGCCTATATGATGCTTCACCCGGGATGCAAGATGATGGCGCCGGATAAAGACATGCCAAAAGAACTGGAAGTTTTTGTCAAAGACCTTAATAATATGTATCTGGCTCATCCGGCACTTTATCAGATGGATGACGAGTATGATGGATTTGAATGGGTTCAGCTGATGAAGTATGAGGAGAATGTGATCGCATTCATGAGAAAGACAGAGAAACCGGAAGAAACTATTCTGGCTGTCTGCAATTTCGCGGCAATCCCCTACGAGAATTATCAGGTTGGAGTACCTTTTGCCGGTAAATATAAAGAAATCTTTAACAGTGATGATAAGAAATATGGCGGGGAAGGTGTAGTTAATGGAAGAGTGAAAGTAGCGAAGAAGGCAGAGTGCGATGAGAGAGAATATTCTATTACAGTGAAACTTCCTGCACTTGGGGTGGCAATCTTTACCTGTACACCGGAAGAAGAGCCGAAAGAGGAGAAAGCAGCAGAAGGTCAGATCAAGAAGTCGATTACCAAGGCGAGAACTGTACGTAAGGCTGCAGCGAAAACAAAAGCTGATGTAAAGACGGTAGTAAAACCGGCGACAAAAAAAGTGACAAAAAGAGCACCAAAAGAAGCGCCAAAGGTGACAAAGACCACACCCCAAAAACCAGCTAAAAAGGACTTGACAGAAAATAAATAATATTATAAACTAAATGCTGTGGCTGTCGGAACCGTTATTTTCTGACAGATGACAGCATAAGCTGAAATAGCTCAGTCGGTAGAGCACTTCACTCGTAATGAAGGGGTCGTGAGTTCAAGTCTCATTTTCAGCTTGATGTTCAAATAGCTCTGAATCCTTATGAATTGAGGATTTGGAGCTTTTTTTGTTAGGGCAAACAAATAATCACCTGCTAAGCCGGCGGTTGTGATTATGTCAAAAAAGGCGTTGATACTGATATTGAAAAGAAGAAATAACTTTGTTATACTTCACTTTATTGAGGTGAATAAATATGGAAGTATTGTTGGCAGGAAATACAGGATATGTAACAGAAACTTTTATAGAAGAATCATTTCCTGAATGTGATGTAGTTGTACTGGGAAATGAGATGCTGAAATCAAATCGAAAAAAGAATATATTATCTTGTCCGTTCATAAAAGATGAGAAAGAACTGAAAGAGATTTTCGAAACATATGAGTTTGAAAGAATTATTTATTTTTCCAATTATCTGACCATGCATGGAAGGATGACCGGAGAACTGGAACAACTGAGACAGATACTTCAGTTATGCAAAAAGAATAAGGAAATAATGATGTTGTATCTGACCGGGCAGGAGAGCATTTATAATATTACAAGTGGGAAAACACTTCTGGTATCCGCAGCAGAAAATGTAGTTATGGAATATGGAAATATGTATCAGATAAACACCAAGATTCTGAGAATTCCTCATTTATATTCAGCGGTATACACACAGGACTTTTTTTATAAGCTGTTTACAGAGGCAGAAGAAAGCGGAAAAATTGTTTTTGAGGAATCACCGGAACAAAATATTTATTTTCTATGTATGGATGATCTGGCAGAACTGCTTTATAAAGTATATGACAATTGGGGAAAAGAACGCTGTCTGAATGTTCCGGATTGTTTCAGGCAGAATTTCAGTGATCTGGAAAAAGAAATCAGAAAGACAATTCCCGGTAAACTGGATATAAGATATCAGAACAGCGGTCAGATTTATAAAGTACAGCCGGATGATCAGATTATAAGACAGGAATATGGGTGGTTTCCAAAGATATCTGTTTTTGAAGATATTCCCGGGATGTATCAGGAGTATAAAAAATTATCAGATTCAGATTCCGGGCATTTTGCAAATATCAGGAATTGGATATCGAAAAATACTTTGGTGGTCCACATTCTGGAATTGATCTCAGGATTTATTTTATTTGAATTTCTAAACAGATATACAGGAACCTATGCTCAGTTTAAAATGATTGACCTGAGACTTGTATTTATTGTATTCATGGGAAGTCTTTATGGAATTAATTATGGAATATCAGCAGCTGCGTTGGAAACTTGTTCTTTGATTGCAGCATACAGGCAGGAGAATGTAAACATATATACTTTGTTTTATGAGGCTTCCAACTGGATTCCATTTATTTTTTATTTTGCCGCAGGTGCTGTCTGTGGTTATATAAGGCTGAAGAATAAAGAGGATATAGAATTTGTAACAAAAGAAAACAGACTGATCAAGGAAAAATTTTTCTTTATGCAGGAAATGTATCAGGAGACCCTTCAGGATAAAAGACAATATAAGAAGCAGATTCTCGGAAGCAGGGACAGCTTTGGAAAAATTTTTGATATAACAAGAAAGCTGGATGTGATACAGCCTCAGAAACTGTTTATGGAAACCATAAGGGTAATGGAAGATGTTCTGGAAAATCATACAATTGTACTTTATTCACTGGATTCATGGAAACGTTTTGGGAGGATGGAAGTGTCATCACCTGAAATTCGCAGAAAAATGCCGAATTCTATAAGGATTGAAGAGTATCAGAATGCGGTAGAAACGCTGGAAAAGGGTGAGGTCTGGAGAAACAGGGAACTGCTTGCCGGATATCCGGCATATATCGCAGGGATAAAGAGAAATGGAGAACTTGTAATGCTGGTATTTATTCAGGATGCAGCCAGTAGTCAGATGACATTGTATTATCTGAATCTTATCAAAATTTTATGCGGTCTGGTAGAAGTCTCTCTGCTGCGTGCACTGGAATATCAGGAAGCAGTCAGAGACAGGGAATATCTGGAAGGAACTCATATATTAAAAACAGAGTATTTTATGGAAAGGCTGAAGTTATTTCATTCCATAAAAGAACAGAAAATAGGATCATATGCTCTGCTGCAGATTGAAAATCCGGAAATGACACTGGAGGAAACAGACAGGATATTAAAAAATAAAATCAGAGAGAATGACATACTGGGAATATCGGAGGATGGACAACTTTATCTGATCCTGTCACAGGTGGATGATGCCATGTTACCGATAGTAATTGAAAGGCTCGAAAAGAACGGACTTCATTGCAGAGTGATTGACACCCGTAACGAAAGCAGGGTAGCTGAAGAATGATACAGAATATAACAGGGGTTGTTTTTATTATATTCCATATTATCTGTTGTGTTTTAGTATGGACAGGAATAAACTCCCATTTACTGAAGGTGAAGAGGTATCTCATATTACCTGTGATCTTTGTACCGGTATGGGGTATGATCTGTGTATTGCTTCTGCATTTCCAGATATTTTTTCACCAGGATAAAAAGCGTGAAATTGGAATAGAAAAAATGAAGATCAATGAAGAAATTTACAGGAGCATTATAGCACCGAAAGAAGAAAGTGACAGAAATATTGTGCCACTGGAGGAAGTGCTTCTTATTGATGAGGCCGCTATGAGGCGTGATCTGATTATGAATGTATTGAATGATGATCCGGAGAATTACATCGATATGCTTAAACAGGCAAGGATGAATGACGATGTAGAGGTTGTGCATTATGCGATCACAGGAATGGTAGAGCTGTCTAAGGAATATGAAAGCAGACTGCAGAAGATAGAATACAGATATGTAAAAGAACCGGAAAATCAACAGCTTATTTCAGAGTACTGTGATTTCCTTCAGGAGTATTTATCTCAGGGACTTCTGGAAGGACAGATGGAACTGGTGCAAAGAAATCAATATATAAAACTTCTGAAGAAAAAACTGAAATTTAAAGAAGATCTTCATACATATGTATGTCTGACTGAGAATCAAATGCAGATGAAGGAGTATGAACAGGTTCTTAAAAGTCTGGAAAGAATGGATAAGAAGTGGCACAGAAATGAAGAATACTGGATACTCAGGATCAGATATTACGTAGAACTGAAACAGGGGAAAGAATTAAAGGAAACATTAGAGCAGATTCAGCAGGAACATATTTACCTGTCGGCGAAAGGAAAGGAGGCATTGGCTTTTTGGCAGGAATGATAAAATATTTACAGTCTTTTCGATTTAAGGGTCTGACTGTTATTCTGGGAGTTTTTCTGGCAATCAGTGTGGTGCTTTGGACAGAGCGTTCAGGAATTCAGTATCAGGCAGATGTTAAGAAGAATGCATATCTGGACAGGGATACGGTTGTAACTGAAACACAGGCAGTCAAAAATATTGAGAGCAGTTGTCTGGTGCTGATGGACAGCAGTCAGGCAGACAGTGTGGTGGCATGGGAACAGTTTGAAAGAATTTTCATGGATATGAAAACAGGAGCGGATATGATAGATGTCAGAAAAAATGAAGTTCCTGATTTTTCAGGTTATGAAACAATAGTAGTACTGATGTCGGATCTGAATCCATTAAAGGATACAGTTATAAAGATTGGAAACTGGGTAGAAAGTGGAGGTAGTGTTCTTTTTGCGTTAACACTTCAGAAGGATACATATGTTTCGATCATTGAGCAGAAATTGGGAATTACAGACTCTGATTATGAAAATGTTCTGGTAGATAAAATCTATATTGATGATGATTTCATGATTGGAGGGGGAAGATCTTTCCAGATTCCGGACGCATATGATTCAGCATGGGAAGTAAGTGTTGGAGAAACGGCGAAGGTTTATGCATGGACAGATGATGAAAAGAAGGTTCCGCTTATCTGGGAAAACAGTTATGGAAAAGGTAAATTTGTAGTTGACAATTTTGGATTATGTGAAAAAGCCACAAGAGGATTTTTTGCGGCATCCTATAGCCTGCTGACAGATGTGATGGTTTACCCGGTGCTTAATGGATCTGTATTCTATCTGGATGATTTTCCATCTCCTGTACCGAGTGGAGACGGAACATATATCAAACGTGATTATGGTCTCAGCATCAAAGAGTTTTATACAAATATCTGGTGGCCGGATATGCTGGATATGGCAGAGGAACACGGTGTGAAATATACAGGTGTTATTATTGATAATTATGAGGATGATGTGTCCGGAGATGTTGTGGAACAGGAAGATGTGCAGAGATTTCAGTATTTTGGGAATATGCTGCTTCATCAGGGAGGAGAACTGGGATATCATGGATATAATCATCAGCCATTGAGCCTGTCAAATGTGGATTATGCAAATATCCTTCCATATAAAACATGGGAAAGCTATGATGCAATGAAAAAAGCCATGACAGAGCTGATACGGTTTGGAAAAGAGATGTTTCCGGGGACAGAATTGTCTGTTTATGTACCGCCGTCTAATGTGCTGTCAGATGAAGGGCGGGAAATGATCGTAAAAGAATTTCCGGAGATACGTACAATTGCAAGTAATTATTTTGTCGGAGATATGGCATATACACAGGAGTTTGAGGCTGCAGAAGATGGAATTGTGGAACAGCCCCGTATTATTTCAGGTGCTGTGATTGATGATTATATGGAACTTGCGGCTGTATCTGAACTGAATATGCATTTTGTCAATACACATTTTATGCATCCGGATGATCTGCTGGACGAAGACAGAGGTGCCAGACTGGGATGGGAGAAACTGAAAAAACGGCTGGATGAATATATGGACTGGCTGTATACTTCAGCTCCATGTCTGAGAAATCTTACTGCTTCCGAACTATCAGGCGCAATACAGCGGTATGGGGCACTGGTGATCGATAAGGATGTATCAGATCAGGAACTTAATCTTAAATTAGATAATTTTTATGATGAAGCTTATATTATGATAAGAATGAATGAAGGGACTCCGGGTAATATAGAAGGTGGAGAACTGACGCATATTACCGGAAATCTCTATCTGCTTCGGGCAAAAGAGAAATCAGTGAAAATAGAAATAAGGTGAGAGAATTGAGAATCTGTCTGGTTTTAGAAGGCTGTTATCCGTATGTGCATGGTGGAGTTTCTACATGGATGCATCAGTATATCACTGTTATGAAAGAGCATCAGTTTGTACTGTGGGTGATAGGAGCACATGCATGTGACCGTGGAAAATTTGTCTATGAACTGCCGGATAATGTGGTGGAAGTCCATGAGGTATTTCTGGATGATGCATTAAAACTGAAGGAACATGGAAATCAAAAAGGACAGCTGCACAGAATCAATCGTTTTTCGGAAGAAGAAACAAAGAGTCTAAGAGAATTGATGGAATGCAGTCATCCTGACTGGGAAGTATTGTTTCATTTATATCACGACCGGAAAATGAATCCGATGTCATTTCTGAAAAGTGAGCAGTTTTTAAATATATTAACAGAGAGCTGTCTGGAAAAATATCCGTATATTGCATTTGCGGACGCGTTTCATACAATGCGTTCCATGCTGCTTCCGGTTTTATATCTTTTGGGTTCTGAGGTTCCTCAGGCAGATACCTATCATGCGATTTCAACAGGATACGGGGGACTTCTTGCCTGCCTTGGAGGATATGTTTACAGAAGACCGGTATTACTTACAGAGCATGGGATATACACAAGAGAAAGGGAGGAAGAGATCATCAGGGCAAAATGGGTAATCCCATCATTTAAAAAACAGTGGATTTCTTTCTTTTATATGTTATCAGAAGCAATTTATAAAAGGGCTTTTCGGGTAACCAGTTTATTTACAAATGCGATGCTTACGCAAATACAGATTGGCTGTGATGCAGAGAAATGCAGAGTAATTGAAAATGGTATTGATTATGACAGGTTGTCACAGATCCCTCTGAAAGAGGAAGATGGATGGGTAGACATAGGTGCGGTAGTCCGTCTCGCACCCATTAAAGATATAAAGACTATGATATATGCATTTTATGAACTTTCATCCAGAATGGAGAATGTGAGACTTCATATTCTGGGAGGGGTAGATGACGAGGAATATGCAGATGAGTGTTATGCACTGGTGAAACAGCTGGATATCAAAAATCTTGTTTTTACAGGAAGGGTAGATATTGTACAGTATATGAGAAAACTGGATTTTACGATTCTTACCAGTATATCAGAAGGACAGCCATTATCCGTGCTGGAGTCATTTGCAGCCAGACGCCCATGTGTAACCACTGATGTAGGATGTTGTCGGGAACTTCTGAATGGAAAAGAAGGAGATAATTTTGGATGTGCCGGTTATTGCGTTCCGCCTATGTACAGGGATGGACTTGCTTTCGCTATGGAAAAAATGTGTGAATCCAGGAGAAGACGGATCAGAATGGGAAAAAGCGGACAGGCAAGAACTAAGGCATATTACAGGCATGAGCGCATGATCAGTGAATACAGAAAACTTTACAGGGAGGTGGAGAAAGCATATGGCAGGGATTGGATTTGAACTCAAAAAACTGTTCAGCAGAAGAGGGCTGTTTGCTTCTTTCCGCGCCTATGGATATGCAGGGATTATCTGTACCGGTCCCATGCTGCTGGGGATCGTCCTTCTGCTGGGTGTTATGTTTTTGTGTGACAGGACAGGTGCTTCGAAACAGAGCAGAGAATTACTGGTCTGTATGATCACATATACACTTCTTGCATCATTGACGGTAACCAGTTTCTTGTCAATGGTAGTAACAAGATTTATTGCAGATATGCTTTATGAAGAAAAAAATGAGGCAGTTCTGTCATCTTTCTGGGGTTCGACAGGCTTAATGCTCATTGCAGGAGGAATTTTATATGGGATTTTTCTGATATTTTCCGGAGTTGGGCTTATAGATAAGTTTTTATGTTTTGAGTTGTTTGGAGAACTGATCGTTACATGGAATGCGATGAGTTATCTTACTGCTATTAAAGATTACAGAGGAATTATGTTATCCTTTCTTGCTGCAATCGTTGTTACTTTTCTTTCGGGAGCTTTATTGCTGTTTCTGGGAATTTCTCATGTGGAAGCATTGATGGCTGCGGTATGCATTGGATATGGGATCATGCTTTTATGGGATGTTGTTTTACTGTATGAGTATTTTCCACAAAGTGATATCAGTGCATTCTTATTTTTAAGGTGGGCAGATGAGTTTCTGCCGCTGGCATTTACAGGACTCTGCATTAATATCGGGCTGTTTGCCCACCTTGTGATCATGTGGGCCGGACCGCTGGGGAAACAGGTAAAAGGACTTTTTTATGGGGCACCGTCTCATGACGTACCGGCATTGATCGCATTTCTGACAATTCTGATCACCACTGTAAATTTTGTGGTTTCTGTAGAAGTTAATTTTTATCCGAAATACAGGAATTATTACAGTTTATTCAATGATGGGGGAACCATTAAGGATATTATGCAGGCCGGTACAGAAATGCTGGATGTACTGAACAGAGAATTGAAATATACCGCTTTGAAGCAGTTACTGACTACTGCACTGGCGATTTCAGCAGGTGAGAGTCTTTTGAAGTACCTTCCTTTGGGATTTAATGATCTGATGTATGGATATTTCCGGACACTTTGTGTTGGTTACGGCATTTATGCAGTTGCAAATACGATGCTTCTGCTTCTTTTATATTTTACAGATTACAGGGGAGCATTGGCTGCTTCTGTAATTTTTGCCGTGGGAACTTCTGTGTTTACTGTGATTTTACTGTTTTGTCCGCAGGTATATTATGGTTTTGGGTTTCTTGCAGGATGTGTACTGTTTTATTTTATAGTTATGATCCGTCTGGAATGTTATACCAGACGTCTGCCATATTATATTCTCAGCATACAGCCGGTGGTAGCAGAAGACAAATCGGGGATATTTACCAGAATCGGATATTTTATGGATGAGAAACTGGAAAGGAGAACGAACGTTGACAGGAATTAAAAAAATAAATCTGATAAGTGCAGTATTA
Organism: Blautia sp. HCP3S3_C4; assembly: GCF_052064095.1. Taxonomy (NCBI): domain Bacteria; kingdom Bacillati; phylum Bacillota; class Clostridia; order Lachnospirales; family Lachnospiraceae; genus Blautia; species Blautia sp. HCP3S3_C4. Next base: position 70,413 of record NZ_JBQHWF010000004.1, on the reverse strand, counting down.
GTCAGTCTTTCTCTTTGTGGAGGCTGCACTCTGGAAAAAGCGGGAAACTCTTCGCAGGATCAGACAGTACAGGAAGATAACGAAACAGAACAGGTAAAGGCAGAAAAAGCAGAGAAAGAAGAAATCAATGAGATTCATTTAAGAGATAAGGATTCTTTGTATGAAAATGATGATGATACCAGTGTTGTTACCATGTATCTTACTGTATCTAAGGGAAATTCATCCGAAAATACATATCATACATGGAAGGAAATCAACAGCTATTCTGTTTATGACTACGAAGATATGGGAGTGGAGAGATATCAGGTGGCAGGACTTTTGCAGGTGGGAGATGAGAATGGACCGACACAAGGGGAAGTTGGATATGGAGAAAGCGTGCCTAATGCAACTGTTCAGATCAGAGGCCAGACATCCAGCCAGAATGCACAAAAAAATTATAAAATTGAGTTAAAAAAGAATAAAGGAACGTGGAGAGGCCAGAGAACCATTAACCTGAATAAACATATGACAGAAGGAATGCGCTTTCGAAATAAGCTGGCATATGATCTGATCAGGGGAATTCCTCAGATGGTTGGTTTACGTACACAGTTTGTGCATTTGTATGTAAAGGATAATACAGAAGAATCAGGTGGAAAATTTGAGGATTATGGAATTTATACACAGGTTGAACAACTGAATAAGACGGCATTAAAGAGTCATGGACTGGATTCAAACGGACAATTGTATAAGATTAATTTTTTTGAATTTTATCGTTACGAAGATATTATAAAAAAAGAAGATGATGCAGGATATGATAAGACAGCCTTTGAAAAAATGCTGGAAATAAAAGGGGATTCAGATCATGCCAAACTGATCGATATGCTGACAGATCTGAATGATTACTCTATAGGGATTGAAGATGTACTGAAAGAACATTTTGATGAAGAAAATATTGTTTACTGGATGGCATTTCAGATTCTGATGGGAAACGTAGACACACAGAACAGAAATGTTTATTTATACAGTCCTCTGAATTCAGATATCTGGTACTTTATTGCCTGGGATAATGATACCTGTCTGAAGAGACCGGAATATGAATTAAAGAATTATTCGGATCAGAGCAGCTGGGAAAAGGGAATCAGTAATTACTGGGGAAATATTCTGTTTCAAAGATGTCTGAAGTCACGGTCTTTCCGGGAAAAATTAAATGATGCCATTCTGGATCTGAGAGAATATCTGAACAAAGATATGCTAACATCAAAGATAGAGAGCTATAAGAATGTACTGAAGCCCTATTTATATTCGATGCCTGATGCAGAGTATGAACCGCTTACATCTGAACAATACGATCAGATTGCAGCATCACTTCCTGATGAGACAGAGAAGAACTACCAGTTATATCTGGAAAGTCTGGAAACACCAATGCCATTTTATATAGGTGTTCCGACAATAGACGGTGATAAGCTGAAATTTAACTGGGATGTATCTTATGATCTGGACGCAGAGGACATTACGTATTCTGTAGAGGTTGCAAGAGATTATCTATTCCGGGATGTGATCTATCAGAATACAACACTGACTGTTCCGGAAGCTGAGATGGACCTTCCGGACGCAGGACAGTACTTTGTGAGAGTAAGAGCAACAAATACATCTGGAAAAACGCAGGATGCATTTGATTATTATGTAACAGATGAAGGAAAATATTATGGTATGAGGTGCTTTTACATAACAGAAGATAGTACGGTAGAGGAAGACGATTATGAAGAAGGCTGACAGGAAGAAAGAACGTTTTCGTAACGAGTGGAAATATCTTATCAGTACCAGTGAGAAAGAAGTCCTGAATCTTCGGATGAAGCCACTTATGAAACTGGATCCTCATGCAGAAAATGGAGGATATCTGATACGGAGCCTGTATTTTGATGATTACTGGAACAGTGCATATGAAGAAAAGGAAAGCGGCGTTCTTATGAGGAAGAAATACAGGATACGAATTTATAATTATAGTGCTGAAAGTATCAAGCTGGAAAGAAAAAAGAAGTTCGGCAGTTATATTTATAAAGAAGATGCCCCGCTGACAAAAGATGAGGTGCAAAAAATTCTTTCCGGCGAGTATGAATTTCTTCTGAAAAGCCCGTATAATCTTTGCAGGGAATTTTATATAGAATGTATGAGTAATATGATGCGGCCGAGAACAATCGTAGATTACGAGAGAGAACCATGGATCATGGATGAGGGAACAGTCAGGATTACATTTGATACAGATGTCAGAGCTGCTGTTGGAAGCTATGACATTTTCGACAGTACGCTTCCGGCTTTATCTGTACTGGAACCGGGAAAACTGATCATGGAAGTGAAATTTACAGAGATGCTGCCTCAGATTCTGAGAAATCTTCTGCCGCCGCAGGCAGCAGAATTTACAGCAGTTTCCAAATATGTACTGTGTTATGAAAAAACGCGGTACATGAATGGATTTGAGTATTGGTATGATACACAGGGGAGGATGATAAGATGAGTGTACAGGATATGATAAAAAAATCTGTACTGGAATCAGGAATGTTCAGTCAGTATGATATACCTAAGATATTGGCTGCTCTGGCAGTGGCTTTGATTTTGGGAAGTGTGATTTATCTGGTTTATCAGAAATTTTATGTTGGAGTTATTTTCTCCAGAAGTTTTGCAGTTACACTTGTGGGAATGACAGTGCTTACCTGTATGGTAACACTTGCGATCAGCAGCAATATTGTGATTTCTCTTGGTATGGTTGGTGCATTGTCTATTGTACGTTTTCGTACAGCAATTAAAGATCCGATGGATCTTCTGTATCTGTTCTGGGCAATCACATCGGGGATTACAGCCGGTGCAGGTATGTATGCATTAACTCTGTTGACAGCTGTGATTATCATTCTGATGATCACCCTGTTTTATCACAAACAACAAAATGGAAGAATTTATATTGCAGTGATTCATTATCAGGGAACTCAGGCGGGAGATGAAATTATCCGCTGTTTTGGAAAAAGAAAATATTTCGTAAAATCAAAAACTATGCGCAATGAAAAAACAGAAATGGCAGTGGAAATATATTGCAGACAGAATGATATGGAGTTTATGGAAAAAATCCGGGATATCAGTGGAGTGGAAGATGTTACATTGATTCAGTATAATGGAGAATATCATGGCTAAATGTCAGAAACGATCTCTGGTTCTGTTGGTTTTTGGACTTTTAGTTATTATAGCAGCAGGAGTATGGATGGTATTTGGAAGAAAAACTCAGATATATGAAAAAACAGAAGAAATTTTTGGAAATCCATTAATGGGATATGCACCTTGTGCCTGGGAAGAAACAATAGGAGAGGATATATCTTTACTGTATATGGATATTACCTGGGCTGAACTGGAACCGGAGGAAGGAAAATATGACTGGGAGAAAATCGAAAGAGAAAATCAGACTGACAGATGGAGAGAAGAAGGGAAACACCTGGTACTGAGGTTTGTGTGTGATATTCCCGGGGAGGAAAAGCATATGGACATTCCACAATGGCTATATGACAAAACTGATCATGCGGGAACCTGGTATGATATGGAGTATGGAAAGGGATATGCTCCTGATTATAATAATGAACAGATGATACAATATCACAAAAGGGCAGTTAATGCACTTGGAGAGCATTTTGGCAGAGATGGACTGGTCAGTTATATCGAACTTGGAAGTCTGGGGCACTGGGGAGAATGGCATGTAAATATTTCCGCAGGAATACAGAGTCTGCCAGAAGAATCTGTAAGAGAACGTTATATGATTCCATGGACAGAGGCCTTCCCTGATTCCATGATACTGATGAGAAGACCTTTTAGTGAGGGAGAACATTATGGAACAGGTCTCTACAACGATATGACCGGACAGCCAGAGAGCACAGAGGAATGGTTTCGCTGGATCAATGAAGGCGGTGAGTTTGACCAGACTCATGAGAAAAAAGGGTTATCCGCAATGAAAGACTTCTGGAAAAAGTTTCCTTCCGGAGGTGAGTTTACAAGTTCAATTACAATGAAAGAGTTGCTTGACACAAATCTGGATCAGACAATAAATCTGATAAAGAAAGCACATACTACTTTTCTTGGACCGAAAGTAGCGGATAAAACTTATGAAAACGGTTATAGGAAAGTTTTAGGAAGCATGGGATATCGTTTGTGGATTTCGCAAGCAAGCCTTATTCAGATGCCGGGGTATGTCAGCCTGAATCTTAAATGGAAGAATGATGGAGTTGCACCATTTTATGAAGACTGGCCTGTATGGGTTCTGGTAGAAGATGAGGATGGAAATAGTCTTGAAAAAGAAGCGGTTGACATTTCGTTAAAATCACTTCTGCCGGAAGAAACTTTACAGACAAAAACAAGAATGCAGGTAAAAAAGCCGATCTCACTGGCCGGAAAGAAATATAAGATCAGTATAGGTATTGAAGATCCGATGACAGGGAAATTAGTTGTTCGATTTTCAATGAAGGGAACTTATAACGAAGGGAAAAATTATCTTTTTCAGTAAACTGAAAGAGTTACGGACCAGACCATGCAGAATGAGAAAGAGGCTATCGCGCAGAAAAAAATTCAGTGCGATAGCCTTTTTGAATCATGCTCAGTCTTCATGAAACAGGATTTGTGTAAAGAATCTTACATCTGAATCATCTGCCCAGCAGACCATACCGACTGCATCAGCCATTTTCTGTGCATCTACACTGTAGGCGGACATACAGGAACAGTTTTTATACGGTCCTGCGCTCATGATCAGGATATCTTTTTTTCCTGCTTCCTGCATCTGTCTGGCAAGCTGTTCTGTAAGGATATTCTGTGCATGCTTTGCCTGCTTGAAAAGAACCGGATCCATGATCGGATCCTTCAGAACAGTCTGGAGAACCAGTGCTTTTTCATATTTCAATGCTTTTGCCTGCATTTCTTCTACAGTACCGCAGGCAGGCGGACATGCAGGAACCAGATTATAATTTCCACAGAGATTATCCTGGCAGAACTGTCTGTATTCCGGTACAAATACCAGGTCCTTTGTATCCATGATCGCTGCATCTGCAAAACCCATGGAAAGTGCTTCTTTTATGAAATCCATAAGAATGTCTCCCTTCTTAAGCTGGAATGTTTGGTTTTGGATATTTCAAAATGAATTATAACATTTTGAGATAAATAAAAACAGAGAGATCAAAACAAAAAAAGGAATATATTGTAAAGAAAAAATAAATCGGCAAAATCATAGATTCTTCATAGACATTTTTGGGTCAGAAGTTTATAATATTGCATCATATAGGCACTATTAGATAAGTGAAAGGGAAAGCTATCAAGTATGAAGTATATTAAAATAAATGAAAATGGGATTCATATTGTTTTTGGAATTACAGACAGGAATCAGATTAAGCTGCTTCATTTTTCAAAGGCGGATTTTTGTGAAGAGGATATCTGTAAATTTGGACCGGAATGTAAAGCAGAGGATCTGGCAAGGCGTGATCAGCTGATCGATGAGGCCTTTCAGCTTGTACAGGTGAATCTGGCAGGCTATGACAGGCCCTATGAAAAACATGGAAACAAACATATCTGCACTGCGCCGGGATATTTATTGACATATGCAGGCATGGATGACTGTGTCAATGAGATTGGACGTAAAATCACTGTTTACCAGGAGGACAGGACAGTGACTCACGTTCGCCTGGAAACAGAAATGCAGTTTTACAAAGGGACTTCTGTAGTCCGCATGAAGAACAGAATCATAAATGAAGGTGAGGACACACAGTGCCTGGAATATCTTTCCTCTTTTTGTTATACAGGAATTGAAAAAGAAGGCAAAAGCAATTCAGATGCCAAAATGAGAGTACGCATTCCTTATAATGGATGGCAGAAGGAAATGAGCATCAGGGAATTTACATTTGGGGATGTGGGACTGGCACAGACACAGCCGGGAGTGTATCAGCGTACCTCTCAGATTCTGGAGGTGACTAATACCGGACACTGGTCTACAAAGAAGTACCTGCCATTAGGCTATGTAGAGAATAAAGAAGCTCATACCAGCTTATTTTGGCAGATTGAACATAATGGTTCCTGGCATTATGAAATCAGTGATCAGAATACCCATTTCTATGTATGTGTCAGCGGACCTACGGAGATACAGTCCCACTGGTTCAAAAACCTTGCACCCGGTGAAGCCTTTGAGTCTGTGCCGGTTGCTGTGGGTGTGGCAGATGACAGCTTTGAACAGGCAATGGGAGAGCTGACCAGATATCGCCGTATGATCCGCAGACCGAATAAGGATGATGAGGATTTACCGGTAATCTTTAACGATTACATGAATTGTCTGTTTGGAGATCCTACCACTGCAAAGGAGCTTCCGCTTATTGATGCAGCTGCAGCATGTGGCTGTGAATACTATGTGATCGATGCCGGATGGTATGCACCGGGAGAATGGTGGGACAGTGTCGGTGAATGGAAGGAATGCAGGGACCGTTTTCCAAATGGCATCAAAGAAGTGACAGATTACATCCGTAAAAAAGGAATGGTTCCCGGTGTCTGGCTGGAACTGGAGGTTATGGGAATTAACTGTGAGAAGGCAAAAAAAGTACCGGATGACTGGTTTTTTGTGCGCCATGGAAAGAGAGTCTATGACCGCAGCAGATATCAGCTGGACTTTAGAAACCCGGCAGTCATAGAGTATGTGAATGAAGTCATAGACCGTGTAGTGAAGGAATATGGTGTAGGGTATATTAAAATGGACTACAATATAGAGCCTGGAATTGGTACAGAGATTGGTGCAGAAAGCGTGGGACAGGGCCTCCTGGAGCATGAAAAAGCATATCTTAACTGGCTGGATGGTGTATTTGCACGCTACCCGGATCTGGTAATTGAAAACTGCTCCAGTGGAGGACTTCGCATGGATTATGCACTGCTTTCCAGATACAGTATCCAGTCTACCTCTGACCAGGAGGATTACCGCAATTTTGCTACCATAGCAGCAAATTCTCCGGCTGGAGTGACTCCGGAGCAGGCTGCGATCTGGTCCTATCCGATGCGTCAGGGAGACAAAGAAGAGGTTATTTATAATATGGTCAATGCCATGCTGTTCCGTATCCATCAGAGCGGTCATCTGGCAGAGCTTTCCCAGGAACGTCTTGCACTGGTAAAAGAAGGAATTGACTGCTATAAGACCATTTGCCAGGATATCAGGCAGGCACTGCCTTTCTGGCCCCTGGATATTGCAGATAATGAAGATCTGTGGGTATGCGGTGGACTGCAACTGGAAAATAAAGCTTATCTTGCAGTATGGAAACATCAGATGGAAGGGAAAAATAATGACAGATATCAGAATGCCGGTATCAGCTGTACAGAGGACAGCTTATCCATTCCGTTGGGAAGTCTTCCCTTTGCAGGGAAAGGCTTAAAGGTATCCTGCTTATATCCGGAAAAGGAGCCTGTTTCCTTTGAGCTTGACAAAGATATACTGACTGTTCATTATGACAAACCTGTTATGGCAAGACTTTTTGAAATCAGTTTCTAGAGATCAAATGCCTGTTGGGATGGATGATCGTTCTTGAAATCTAAGATCAGAAGGAAAGTATATTAATATGAATTCTATTATATTACAAACAGAAAATCTGGAGAAATCTTTCAGCACAGAATATGGAATGCATCGGGTTCTGAAAGGAATCAGTGTTGATTTTTTTCAGGGGGATTTTACAGCCATTATGGGAGAAAGTGGATCTGGAAAATCGACGTTGTTATATGCTTTATCTGGAATGGATACACCAACAGATGGGAGGGTTCTTTCGGCCGGAAAGAATCTTGTAAATATGAATGTAAATCAACTTGCAGAATACAGAAAAAGACATTGCGGATTTGTTTTTCAGAATAATTGTCTGATTCCGAGTATGAATGTAATGGATAATATATTGATTAGTGGTCTGTTGGGCAGCAACAAGAAAAAAGAGGTAATTCATGCGGCAGAAAGATTATTAAATCAGGTAGGAATTGCTCCGGATGCACGTACAAAATATCCTTCTCAGATTTCAGGAGGTATGGCTCAGAGGGTAGGAATTGTGCGTGCACTGATCAACTCACCGGAATTGCTGTTCGCGGATGAACCTACGGGTGCATTGGACTCCCAGTCTTCTAAAGAAGTGCTGGATATTTTTACATCTTTTAACAGAGCAGGCCAGAGTATTATTATGGTTACACATGATATAAAGACAGCCATTCGTGCTAATCGTATTTTGTATCTAAAAGACGGGAATATTGTGGGGGAATTTCGTTTAGAGCCATATGGTATGGATGATTTTGGCAGAATTAATAAAGTAAATGAATTCCTGGAAGCAATGAGGTGGTAAAACACATGAATAAACGAATCAAGATTCTGAAAGCATTTTTTAAAAATATAAAAAGTCAAATTGCGTTTATTGTATTATGTGTTTTTTTAATTTCAGTTTTGATGAATTTATTCTTGATTTTATTGACTGATTATCGGGAAAATTTTGTAAGGCAGCATCGTGCATTACATGCAGAACATATTTCTTTTGTTGGGCAGAATGCAGATTTTGATTTGCTGGAGCGTGAAACAAGTAGGATTTTATCGAAAAAATCAGAGCTGACAGAAATAGAAATCAATAAAGTTTATTATGCATGGTGTAATTTTGATTATGATGGGCAAACGTTAGAGTCACATTTATGTTATATGCCAGAAGGGGAAGGGACAGAAAAGAAAATTGGAAAAATAGAAATTCTTTCCAGAGAAGATGGAAAAGATGGGGTTATTCTGCCTTATATTTTTGAAATAGGTGGAGGCTATAAAATTGGAGACTTGTTTACAGTGTCTGATGGCAGTCACGATCTTTCATTGCCTGTTGTGGGATTTTTTTCGAATGCTATGTCCGCAACGCAAAATTGTGGATATATGGTAATTTTATTTTCAAAAGGGATGGAAACTGAGGTAAGCAATTATTTTGAAAAAGAAAGCCTGCTGTGTAGTATTCGTCTTAAAAGTCCAGGTGACAATCGGAAAATGGAAATGACTGTTTCGGATGAGATAACTAATGGAATACCGGGAACAACAGTTGCAGTTACCAATAAGTACGATGCTGTTTTTGGTGGGCGGTATGTTATGGAAACAATAAGTATGGCGATCATAGGTGGAATGGTTGTACTGTTGATCGTTCTGACTGTATTTATTGTTTCATCTAATATAGCTTTGTATATTTCGGATCATAAATCAATGTTTGGAATTCTGGAAGCAATTGGATATACCAGCCATGACATGATTCTTTCTGTTGTTCCTGCAGTCATACTATTGGTATTTTTTGTGACTGTTTTGGGAATTGCCGCATCGTATTTGTTTTTTCCGCTTTTCAATCATATTTTGGAAACTCAGACAGGTATGCCTTATCGGGAACATTTTATTTTACTTCCAGCGTTAATTACTATTGGTACGTTGCTTTTCAGTGTTTCATTTTCGGTATTTCTGTCCATGCAGAAACTTCATAAAATTACACCCCTTGATGCAATTCGTTCGGCAAAAGCGTCTTCTCACTCGACACAAAATAAGATTACAGTCAGAAATCTGAGATTGCCCTTAAATCTCGCAATTCCGGTACAGTCAATGTGTGCGAACAGGAGTCAGAATATATTAATTTTTGTGGCTGTGTTTTTGTCGGTGTTTTTATGTACATTTGGTGCATCACTTTTGCAGAATATTCTGATAAATGATGTTACAATTGCCAGCTTTGTCCTGGGAGAATTTGCAGATTCCTCTATTGTTATTTCTGATCGGGACTGTGTAGAGATTTGCAGCAATCTTGATAGAAATCCGGAAGTGAAAAATTATGTCGGTTATCAGGTGATTCAGGCTGGCAGTGAGGAAGGAGAATATCTTTCGGCAGTTGTGATAGAGGATGCAGAACGGCTCACCAATACCGCCTATTGTTATCTTGGTAAAATGCCATCTTCTATAGGAGAAGCTGCAATTGGCGGGAAGTTTGCAAAAGAAAATGGAATAGAGATAGGGGATACTGTTTCCGTAAGCATAGCAGGAAAGCAGGCAAAACTTAAAGTTTGTGGTTTTCTTCAAAGTGCCATGTATCTTGGATATGATATTGCTCTTACCAAAGAGTGTTGTGAACAAATTATCCCGTTACAGACATATCGATATTATATTTATTTAGATAAGGATACAGATGTGGCGCATTTTAATAAAGAACTTGCCAGAGATAATCCAATTCTGTTTTTGTCTGATATGCGATCTAATCTTGAAGGGCTTAAGCAAATTTATTTTTCAGGAATAAAATGGCTCTGTGGAATGATGATTACCATTAGCCTGGTGATGGTTTTTCTTATTTTGTATATTTTAATCCAGAATCTGCTGGAACGTAAAAAAGATGATTATGGTATTATGAAAGCGCTTGGATATTCTTCGAAAACTTTGATGCTTCATACTGTATTGACTTATTTGCCGGGAATTATAATTGCCACTGTGATTGGCAGTGTTATTTCAGGTCTGACTTTTAATTTAATTATGAGTTGTCTGTTAATGGGGATTGGTATTCAGAAATGTAATTTTGAAATCCCCTGGCTTTTAATTGCCGGCATAGGATTAGCTGTTGTGATTTTTTGTTGTATTTTTACAATGATTGTTTCAGGAAAAATAAAAAGAATTGAAGTCAGGGATTTGCTTTCAAATTAGTGTGGGAATAAGTATTGGAGGTAAGCAGATGGATGTGGGTATTATATTATTTGTAATTCGCATTACGGCAATAGTATTGACCTCTATGGTTACATTATATGCTCTATGGCTGGGAGCTATTGCAATATTCGGGAATTTGATTCCGGAAAAAAGCTATCCGCATGCCAGACCACATACTTTTGCAGTTATTATTCCGGCAAGAAATGAGGAAAAGGTCATTGTACAGTTAATTGATAGCCTGAACAGACAGAAATATCCACAGGAATGCTATAAAATATTTGTAGTTGCTCATAACTGTACAGATAAAACGGCAGAAATGGCAGAAAATGCGGGGGCAGAAGTAATCATTCGAAATGCAGATGGGGAGTTTAAGATTCATGCGTTATCCTATGGCCTTGATATAGTGGAAGAACGTTATGGAGATGCGTTTGAATATGTTGCGGTATTTGATGCAGATGCACTTGTGGATGAAAATTTTCTGGCAGAGATAAATGATGTGCTGGATGGTACACAAGCTGATTGCGCTTCCGGATATTATGCATCAAAAAATTTTGATACGAATATAATTTCCCAGTTGTCAGGGATGTTGTACCATGTGCTTATGTGCTGTAATTCTATGGCCGATAACCGGCTGAATTTGCCGGTAAATGTTTATGGAAGTGGGTATGCATTCAAATTCCCATGGCGGCGTTTATTTCATCAGATTGATACAATTGTGGATGATTTTGAATTTTCATGTCTTATGGTTTTGAATCGGGCAAAACTGGTTGCTGCACCGAAAGCTGTGATTTATGCGGAAATGCCTGAAAAAATGCAAGATGCGTTGATCCAGCGACAACGATGGGCGTTTGGTGATACCCAGTGTTATCGAAAGTACAGACACGATTTTCGTAAGGCAATTGTTACACATGGAATGTCTGGACTGAAACAGTATATGGATCTGGTGATGAATCCGGTTGTTCTTCTGACAGCATTTGGATTGGTTTTATGGATACTGGATGCCATATTACATGGTATCCGGGTGAGACAGGTGATCTATGGTGCCATTGCACTTATCATTACATATCTGGTATTTGAATTAATGGCACTATTTGTATTAAAAAAAGAATCGTTACAGATCAGGCCTGGTGTGAAAGCAATGCTGCTGTTTCCGTTTTGGGTGTTATTATCCGGTTGGGAGGCAATAGTGTCAGTACTTAAGCATGATATAGAATGGAAACCGACCAAAAGAAACAGCAGTAAAAAGATTGAGGACATGAAAGGAGCTGAGTAAAGTTGGCAGAGATTTCACTTGAAATAAAAGAAATAAAAAAGAGCTTTACAGAAGAGGAAGCCGTTCTGGACAATATCAGTCTCAAAATTAGCAAGGGTGAGTTTATTACACTGCTGGGATCATCTGGATGCGGCAAAACCACTACACTTCGGATCATTGCCGGTCTGGAACAGCCCGATGCAGGAAGTGTCTGGCTGGACGGCAGAGAAGTGACAGGCTTGGAGCCGAACCAGAGGAATGTGAATACGGTATTTCAGAATTATGCGCTCTTTCCGCATATGAATGTTGCGGAGAATATTGGCTATGGCCTGAAACTGAAAAAAGTTCCAAAGAGTGAGATCAGGAAAAAAGTTTCTCAGATGCTGGAACTGGTACAGCTTGAAGGATATGAAAAAAGAAAGCCTTCCGAACTCTCGGGTGGTCAGAAACAGAGAGTTGCCATTGCAAGAGCACTGGTGAATAATCCTGAAGTACTGCTTCTGGATGAGCCGCTGGGAGCACTGGATCTGCAGCTTCGCCGTGCGATGCAGATAGAATTGAAGCATCTGCAGAAGAAGCTGGGAATTACATTTATCTATATCACTCATGATCAGGAAGAAGCTATCAACATGTCTGACAGGATCGCGGTGATGAAGGACGGACGTATTGAGCAGATCGGAACACCGGATGAGATCTATAATCATCCAAAAACCAGTTATGTAGCAACATTTGTAGGAAATGCCAATATCCTGCATGGAGTTGCAGAGAGTATTCAGGGAGAGAACGCCATTGTAAAAATCGGAAATGACAGGGTAATTGTAAAGCTTGAAACAAGTCAGCAGGATACAGGGGGAAAACAATACCTGTCAGCAGGAGAGAAAGTAACTCTGGCTGTGAGAAGCGAAAATATATTGTTACAGGAAACTGTTGTAATCGGTGATACCGGTACAGATTACAGAGACGCTGTTGATATAAGTGTGGCAGACGGAAGTCTGGATGCACATAATAAGAATAGTGTATCAGGTTTACAGGCGACTGTTACAGAGAAGAATTTCGCAGGAGGTCAGCTTCGTGTAACTCTGAAGCTGAGTGATGGTACACAGTTGATCGCCAGCAGATACGGAATCGACGCATCCGTCGCAGAAGGCCAGACAGTAAGATGCAGTTTTCTGCCGACAGATGCAGTACTGGTAGACAGGGAGGATATTCATGAAGAAGCGTAGAAACCGTTCTGACAGTTCTGCATGGATGGCACTTCCACTGTATATTTTTACCATTGTGTTTGTGGTATGCCCCCTTATCTATATGGTGGCGCTTAGTTTTGCTACGCCCTCCAGAGGATTTGGGGTGACCTGGAAATTTACGCTGGACAATTACAGAAATATTCTGGAACCTGTATACCTGAATACATTTGTGGAATCACTGAAGCTGGCATTTACCAGTACGATAGTGATCGCTTTGATCGGCTATCCGTTCGGGTATTTCATGGCGAGGCTGCCGGAGCACAGAAAGAAAAAGGCACAGCTTCTGTTGTCTACGCCGTTCTGGGTAAATTCCCTGATCCGTCTGTATGGCTGGATTATTATTCTGCAGAAAAAAGGACTTTTGAACTTTGTATTGATGAAACTTGGGATCATTGAGAAACCTCTGTCTATCCTGTACAGCTACCCGGCAATTGTAATCGGTATGATTTATGTACTTCTCCCGTTTATGATCATGTCTGTATACTCCAGCGCAGAGAAGCTGGACTGGTCTTATGTGGAGGCTGCCAGAGATCTTGGGGCATCCAGACTGCAGGCATTTTTTACCATAACACTGAAACTTACACTGCCCGGGCTGCTTTCGGGTGTGATTCTGACTTTCGTGCCATCCATGGGACTGTTTTTTATTGCAGATATCCTGGGCGGAAATAAAGTGGTACTTGTGGGAAGTCTGATCCAGGATCAGATGACAAGAGGAAGTAACTGGCCCTTTGCAGCAGCACTTGCTGTGGTGATGATGGTACTTACAACTATACTGATCATGATCTACAGGAAAGTGACAAATGCCAGAGAACTGGAGGGAATCGGATGAAAAAGAATTCAAGATTTGCCGGATTTTATATGGGGCTGATTTTCTTTCTGATGTATCTCCCTATCGCGGTAGTGATCGTTTTCTCCTTTAATGAATCCAAACTGCCGGTGAAATTTACGGGCTTTTCCCTGAAATGGTATCAGGAACTGATCCATGACAGGGCAATGCTGGAAGCGTTGGTGAACAGTCTGATCCTTGGGGTATTAAGCTGTCTGGTTAGTGCAGTGATCGGTACTCTGGGTGCAGTTGGGTTATCAAGGATTCACTGGAAGTCAAAAGGGGCGCTGGAATACATTTCCATATTGCCGTTAATGATACCGGAGATCATCCTTGGTATGGTGCTGATGGCGTTCTTTTATATGCTGAACCTGCCCTTTGGCATGCTGACACTGTTAATAGGTCATACGGTATTCTGTGTGCCTTATATTCTGATGGAAGTGAAGGCAAGACTGGCAGGCATGGATCCGGCACTGGAAGAGGCAGCCAGAGATCTGGGTGCAGGACCTTTTCGGGCTTTCCGGGATATTACGCTGCCCTTAATTATGCCGGCGGTAATTTCAGGTTCGCTGCTTGCGTTTGCCATGTCTATGGATGATGTGGTAATAAGTATCTTTGTAAACGGACCCCGTCTGTCTACGCTGCCGATCAAGGTGTACACACAGCTGAAAACAGGGGTGACGCCGGAGATCAATGCGTTATGTACCATTCTGCTGGCAGCTACACTGGTTATTTTTATTGTTTATTCACTGATAACAAAGAAGAAAAAATAAATGATATAGCTTTTAGGAACATTCTGAACAGCCGGTCAATGCTTTTGGAACAGCCGGATTATAAAAAACAGAGAAAAATACATTCAGAGGAAGGAAAAGATGATGAACAAACTGATTGAGTTAAAAAATCTGACCAAGAATTTTGATGATCAGCAGGTTTTGCGCGGCATCAATCTGGATATTTACGAAAAGGAATTCCTGACGCTTTTGGGACCCAGCGGATGTGGAAAGACAACCACCCTTCGAATCATTGCAGGCTTTGAAGAACCAAGTGACGGAGAAGTACTGTTTAACGGGATTGAGATTTCCAAGCTTCCCCCGTACAAGAGAGAGGTTAACACTGTGTTTCAGAAGTATGCTCTTTTTCCTCATTTAAATGTGGCGGAGAATATCGGCTTCGGGCTGAATCTAAAGAAGGTCGATAAAACTGTCATCGCCCAGAAGGTGGAGCGTATGCTGAAGATGGTTGGTCTGGAAGGCTTTGGGAAAAGAGATGTAACTCTGCTCTCCGGTGGACAGCAGCAGCGAGTGGCCATTGCCAGAGCTTTGGTAAATGAGCCGAAGGTTCTGCTTTTAGATGAGCCCCTGGGTGCACTGGATGCAAAGATCCGTAAACAGATGCAGGTAGAATTAAAGAAGATCCAGCAGGAAGTTGGCATCACTTTCATTTATGTTACCCATGACCAGGAAGAAGCCCTGTCCATGTCAGATACGGTTGTTGTTATGAATAACGGTGAGATTCAGCAGATTGGCTCTCCTACAGATATCTACAATGAGCCGGAAAACCGTTTTGTTGCAGGCTTTATCGGTGAATCTAATATTATCGAGGGAACCATGATCCGTGATTATCTGGTTGCTTTTGACGGATTTGAGTTTGAATGTGTGGATAAGGGATTTGAAGATAATGAAGAGATTGAAGTTGTATTAAGACCTGAGGATCTGGATATCGTAGATCCCGGTCAGGCAAAGATCAGGGGAATCGTGCGCAATATTACCTTCAAGGGCGTGCATTATGAGATCCTGATCGAGACAGAGCTTCGTACTTATATGGTTCATACCACAGATTATGCGGAAGTCGGAAGGGAAGTGGGACTGAAATTCGGGCCTGAAGACATCCATGTTATGTGTAAGATGGGAAGCTACTGATGAAACAGTACAGAAATCTTATCAAACCATATCTTGTGTGGGCATTTGTGATCATTGTCATCCCGCTGATACTGATCGCATTATATGCATTTACAGAAGATGGAAACGAGGTGCTGACGTTCTCCTTTACCCTGGAGAATTTCCGCAAATTCCTGGAAGCTACGTATATGAGCGTTATTTTCAAGTCCTTTAAGCTTGGAATCCTGACGACGGTCATCTGTCTGGGACTTGGCTATCCGCTGGCATATATTATTTCCAAATGTCCGGAGAAATCCCAGGGTCTTCTGATTCTGCTGGTAACTATTCCGGAATGGATCAATATGCTTCTGCGTACCTATGCATGGATGAACCTGCTGTCAGACAATGGTATCATCAACCATTTGCTTGGATTATTGGGGATTTCCCCGGTGACAATGATGTATACGGATTTTTCCGTAGTGGTTGGTCTGGTCTGTAACTTTATGCCGTTTATGATCATCCCGATCCATACATCCCTGAGCAAAATGGATAAATCCTTTATCGAGGCTGCCTATGACCTGGGGGCAAATAAATTCCAGACCTTCACAAAGGTTATCTGGAAATTGTCCATCCCCGGCGTACTTAATGGAATCATGATGGTATTTCTGCTGTCTATTTCCACATTCGTTATTCCGAAACTTCTCGGAGGCGGACAGTACATGCTGATCGGTAACCTGATCGAGTCTCAGTTTATCTCAGTTGGTGACTGGAACTTCGGAAGTGCGATTTCTCTGATTCTGGCTGTGCTCATTCTGATCTTTATGAGCCTGATGAAGAAGATGGATAAAGATGAATAAGGGAGGACGGCATGAAACGTAATAATAAATTTTTCTCAATGTTATATGTAGTACTCTGCCTTGCTTTCTTTTACCTGCCGATTCTGGTGACGATGATCTTTTCCTTTAACTCATCTAAGTCACTGACCAGATTTACAGGCTTTTCTCTGCGCTGGTATCAGGAACTTCTCGGTAACGGGGAAGTAATTAAGGCAGTTTATGTATCTGTTACCATTGCGATCATTGCGACCATTGTTTCTACAATACTTGGAACCATTACAGCGATCGGTTTATCCAAATCAAAGAAGGTAATCAAGGAACTGCTTTTGAATATTAATAATATCCCGATCCTGAATCCTGAGATCGTAACAGCCATCAGTCTGATGCTCTTGTTCTCTTCTCTGGGATTTCGAAAAGGATATCTGACTATGCTGCTGGCACATATTGCGTTCTGTACCCCGTATGTAATTACCAGCGTTTATCCGAAGGTAAGGGCTCTGGATCCGAATATGGCAAATGCAGCCATGGACCTTGGGGCAACACCTTTTCAGGCTCTGACAAAGGTTATCGTGCCCATGATCAAAGAGGGTATTTTTGCAGGCGCGCTGCTTGCATTTACCATGTCATTTGATGATTTCGTTATTTCCTATTTCGTATCAGGAAATGGTGTAAAGAATATCTCTATTGTTGTATATAATATGACAAAACGTATCAATCCGACGATCAATGCTTTGTCAACTATCGTGATCGTAGTCATTATCGTGGTACTGCTTTTGGCCAATCTGCTTCCGAAGTTTAAGAATAAAGCCAGGAAGCTGAACAGGAAAGCAGTAAAAATTGTCTCTGCAGTTCTGGTTGTTGCTGTTACGGCAGGGCTGATTAAATGGGGATTCGTGGCACAGTCCACTCATGTGCTGAAAGTTTACAATGCAGGAGAGTACATGGATCTTTCCCTGCTGGAGGATTTCGAAAAAGAATATGATTGTACCATCGTATACGAGACTTTTGAGTCAAATGAGATGATGTATACCAAGCTTTCCAGCGGTGAGACCTATGATGTGCTTATTCCTTCAGATTATATGATCCAGAGACTGATCAAAGAAGAGTATCTTCAGGCTCTTGACTGGAAAAAACTGCCCAACCGGAAAAATCTGCTGAAGGATGTGACCAATAAGAGCTATGATCCGGGCAACCGGTATTCCTGCCCTTATTTCTGGGGAACTGTGGGAATCCTTTATGATAAAACAGTGGTGGATCCACAGGATCTGAAGGATGGCTGGAACCTTCTCTGTAATCCGAAATACAAGGGAAATATTTACATGTATGATTCAGAGAGAGATTCCTTTATGATTGCTCTGAAGGCTCTGGGATATTCCATGAATACTACAAATATGGATGAAATCCAGGAAGCCTATCAGTGGCTGATCAATCAGAGAGATGCTATGGATCCTATTTATGCAGGGGATGATGTAATCGACAATATGATTTCAGGAAATAAAGCCCTGGCTGTAGTTTATTCGGGAGATGCTTCTTATATCATCAGTGAAAATCCAAATCTGGATTATTTCACACCGGATCAGGGAACTAATATTTGGTATGATGCAATGGTAATTACCAAAGACTGCAGTGAGGTAGATCTGGCTCATGAATTTATTAATTTTATGATCAACGATGAATCTGCTCTTTCCAATACTGAGGAAGTAGGGTATACTTCTACTGTAAAGAGTGCTTATGAAGAGATGAAGGATGGAACCTATGCAGGGGTTAGTTCTTATATTCCTGACATCAGGAATCCGAAAAATGAGATTTTTGCATACCAGAAGCCAAAGATTAAGCAAAAATTTGCAGAGCTGTGGACCAAGGTAAAAGCAAAGTGATCATAAATCTGAAAGGAGATTGACATGAAGAAAAGAATACTGGCGGTTCTTTTGTGCGCATTAGTGACAGGAAGTACATTGACAGGATTTAAAAGTGCGGGAGATGACAAGGAGCTTGTTCTTTTTACCTGGGAGGGAATGTTTCCCCAGGAAGTTCTGGATGATTTTGAGAAAGAGACAGGCGTGAAGGTAATCTATTCCAATTTTGATACAGATGAAACCATGCTTGAGAAGCTTGCTATGGCAAAAGGGGGCGATTATGATATTGTGATCGCCGATGACTATATACTGGAAACAGCTATTAAAGAGGGACTTGCAGAAAAGCTTGATAAAAAATCACTGGAAAATATCGGAAATATTAATTCCTTATATCAGGGACAGTTTTATGATCCGGATGATGAATATACAGTTCCCTATGGTGCGGGAATTCCGTTGATTGTCTATGATCCAGATCAGGTAGATATAGAGATTAAAGGTTATAGTGATCTGTGGGATCCTTCTTTGGAGGACAGTATTGCGCTGATAGCCAATTATCGTGTGATCAATGGTATCACTCAGCTTTCCATGGGAGGGAGCATGAATGAGGAGGATGTTGACACCATCAAAAAGACTGGGGAAAAGCTTCTCGAGCTGGCTCCCAATGTGCGCCTGATCCAGGATGACAACACGCAGAATGCTTTGCTCAACGGTGAGGCAAGTGTGGCATTTCTCTATACTTCCCAGGTAACGGCTGCTCTGGCTGAGAATCCGGATCTGAAGGTGGTTTATCCTGAGGAAGGGCTTGGATTTGGAATTATGGGAATGTTTATCCCCAGCCAGGCACCGGATAAGGAGGCAGCTTATTCCTTTATGGATTATATTATGGAGCCTGAGGTTGCAGCCAAGTGTATGGATTACATAGGCTTTTATAATACCAATAAGGCTGCAGATGAACTGGTGAATCCGGATCTGGTAGTACCGGACAGTGTGGAGAAGGGTGAGATTATCCAGAATGTAAGTCAGGAAGCAGATGAACAGTATCAGAAAAACTGGACAGAATTTAAGGCTGCCTGCGACTAAGGAGAGAAAAAATGGATATTTACAAGGGCACTGTGGCTTTTTCCGGAATTGCCATAGGTAAGATACTTTATTATCATAAAAGTGAATATCAGATACGGCAGTATGAAATTACAGATATAAAAGCTGAGATGGAGTTTTTCCGTCAGTCCCGTACAAAAGTCATTGACCAGCTGAAGGAATTGTATGAGAAAAACTGCTCTGTGCAGGGATCCCGGGCTGAGGTTTTTCTGAAACAAAAGAACCTGCTGGAGGGAAAAAGCTTCCAGCGGGCGATTGAAAGTATTATTCAGAATGAAAAGGTAAATGCTGCCTATGCAGTGATGACTACCAGAGATGAGATCATATCTACCTTCCGTAATCTGGAAGAGCCGGCAATCAAAGAGAGGCTGGATAATATCAGGGAGATATCAGAACGGCTTATCGGGATTCTGGGAGGGATTTCTCCCAGGATCGATCTGGGGGAGGAACCGGTGATCGTTGTAACAGAAAGTATTACTCCTACAGAGCTGATGGAGATGGACAAGGAGAAAATACTGGCCATTGTAACTCATCATGGCTCTGATATTTCCCATGCTGCCATTCTTGCAAAAACCATGAATATTCCGGCTCTGGTGGAAATTGATACAGATACGGAGTGGGACGGACAGCTGGCCATCGTGGACGGTTATACAGGCTCCCTGTATATTCATCCTGACGAAGAGATCAAGAAGGAATATGAAATCCGCAGACAGGCAGATCTGGAGGAAAGAGAGGAGCTTCTGAAGTTCAGGGAAAAACCGGATCTTACCAGGGATGGTATGAGAGTTGAAATATATGCCAATATCGGAAATATGGATGACCTGAACAGTGTATTGTATTACGGAGCAGCGGGAATTGGACTTCTGCGAAGTGAATTTCAGTATCTGGGCAGGGAGAATTATCCCAGAGAGAACGAGCTGTTTCATGCATATAAAAAGATTGCAGAGACTATGGGTGACCGGCTGGCAGTGATCCGTACTGCAGATCTGGGAGCAGATAAGCAGGCCGCATATCTGAATATTCCGGATGAGACCAATCCCATCATGGGCAACAGAGGAATACGGCTTAGTCTGGACCGCAAAAAAATGTTCAAGGCTCAGCTGCGGGCTATTTTCAGGGCAAGTGAATATGGAAATCTGGCTATTATGTTTCCCATGATCAGCTCTGAGGAAGAGATGGATGAGATCGAGGCTATGATCGAAGAGGTTACCAATGGGCTGGATGAGAGAGGAATTCCCTATAAAAATATCCGAACAGGAATTATGATCGAGACTCCGGCAGCAGTGATGATCAGCAGAGAACTGGCCAGAAGAGTTGATTTTCTCAGTCTGGGAACCAATGACCTCAGCCAGTATACCCTGGCTATGGACAGACAGAATCCCCTGCTTCGCAAGAAATATAATGATCATCATCCGGCAGTTCTGCGGATGATAAAAATGGTGATCGATGCAGGACATGCGGAGAACAAACGAGTATGTATCTGCGGAGAGCTGGCGGCAGACACTGCCCTTACAGAGGAATTCCTGAAAATGGGAGTGGACTGTCTCTCTGTAGTGCCTGCATGTATTCTGCCGGTTCGCAGGGCCCTGCGTCAGGTGGACTTATCGGATATGAGGAGATAGCGGCGAAATGATTAAAAAAAGTAAGGTAGTGCTTCTTCCCTGTGCAGAATATGACGAAGAGAAAATATATGCGCTTTTGAAGGAAGGGCTTTCTCTTCTGGGTGGGATAGAGTCCTTGATTTCTATGGATA
Organism: Blautia sp. HCP3S3_C4; assembly: GCF_052064095.1. Classification (NCBI taxonomy): domain Bacteria; kingdom Bacillati; phylum Bacillota; class Clostridia; order Lachnospirales; family Lachnospiraceae; genus Blautia; species Blautia sp. HCP3S3_C4. The sequence continues at coordinate 48,984 of NZ_JBQHWF010000004.1, read as the reverse complement.
AAAAAATCCTGCTGAAGCCTAATCTGCTGAAAAAGGCGGAAGTGGAGAAGGCAGTGATCACACATCCGGTGGTAGTAGGGGCATTTGCCAGAATCCTCAGGGAAAAGGGATACGAAAATATTGTACTTGCGGATTCCTGTGGACATGGAAGCACAAAATCGGTGATCCGTGGGACCGGAATGGATACTTATCTGGAAAAATATCAGATTCCGGCCATTGATTATACAGAGGGAATCAAGGTGGATTATCCTCAGGGAATCCAGGCAAGGGAATTTATTCTGCCAAAGGAACTGCTGGAGCAGGATTGTGTGATTTCCCTGAGCAAAATGAAAACTCACGCACTTGAGAGAATTACCGGGGCTGTGAAAAACAGCTATGGCTTTGTCTATGGCCTTCATAAAGCCAAAGGACATACCCAGTACCCAAGCGCCGACAGCTTTGCAAGAATGCTGATCGATCTGAACCGGTGTGTAGCACCGAAGCTGTATGTGATGGATGGGATTGTGGCCATGGAAGGAAACGGACCGGGATCCGGTGATCCTGTTTCCATGAATGTAATATTAATGTCTACAGATCCAGTGGCTCTGGACAGCGTTTTTGCCAGGTTGGTTCATCTGAAACCGGAATTGGTACCTACCAATTATCATGGCGAAAAGATGGGGCTGGGAACTTGGAAGGAAGAGGAGATCACACTGGTAACTCCGGAGGGAGAGATTTCCATGGCAGAGGCTGTAGAGAGATATGGAAATCGTGAATTTCATGTTGATCGGACAGAGGTGCGCAAGAATATCTGGACAAGAATGGCAGGAGCTTTAAATATTTTTCAGAAGAAGCCTTATATAGAACCGGATAAGTGTGTCCGCTGTGGAATCTGCGTCCAGAGCTGTCCGGTTCCGGGAAAGGCAGTAGATTTCCGGAATGGAAAAAATAAAGCGCCTGTGTACGATTATAAAAAATGTATCCGGTGTTTCTGCTGCCAGGAGATGTGCCCGAAGAAGGCAATAAAAGTGAAATAGATTTGATAAATAAAAAGCACATGACAGAAGATTTTTTTCTTCTGTCATGTGCTTTTTTGCAGTAAAAATTATTTGTCCAGGTGTAGATATGTTACTGTTTACCTGCCTGGCCGCAAATAATCATCTTCTGAGAATTTTACTTATTTCACGGATAAAGTCCGGAGTGGTGCCGCAGCATCCTCCGATCACAGATGCACCATTTTCAATCAGAACTTTCATATGTTCTGCGAAATTCTGTGCATTCATGTTGTAAACAGCGTTGCCCTGGTCGTCAATTACAGGCATACCTGCGTTGGGTTTGGCGATGACAGGAATAGATACGTTCTCTTTGATATTGCGGACAACGGATACCAGCTGGTCAGGACCTACAGAACAGTTGATACCAACTGCAGCAGCGCCTGCGCCCTCAAGGGCAATCGCAGCCTCCACAGCATTTCCTCCGCTGAAAATGCTTCCGTCAGCTTCTACGGTCATTGTACACATTACAGGAAGAGAACTTACAGATGCGGCAGCATCCAGTGCAGCCAGTGTTTCTTCAATATTGATCATAGTTTCCGCAGCGATCAGATCAACACCTGCATCTTCGAGAACCTGGATCTGTTCACAGTATGCTTCGTAGGCCATCTCATAGGTAAGGTCACCGGCAGGTTCCATCATCTTGCCTGTAGTGGTAATATCACCTGCAACATAAACCTGATGTCCCACTGCTTCTCTGGAAATATTTACAAGTGCATGATTCATTTCCGCAAGCTTATCCTGAAGTCCGTGAAGCCCAAGACTGTAACGGTTTCCGCCGAAAGTAGGCGCGTATACGATCTGACTTCCTGCTTCCACATAAGCCTTCTGTAGATTCTGCAGAATTTCTTTGTGATCCATGATCCATGCCTCTGTGCAGATTCCCCTCGGCATTCCGGCAGCCATAAGGTTAGAACCGGTAGCTCCGTCCAGCAGTACAACATTCTGTGTCAGTTTCTGAAATTCTTCTTTTGTCATGGGAATTTCCTCCTGTGTTGTCGGTTTGATATCTACCAATTATTCTGCTGCGCTACAGCTTTACAATTGTAAATATCATTTTGCCATTATAGCACAGGTCTGGGTATAAATGAAGAAGAATTAATAAATTTTTATTTCGTAAGATGCATTGAAAATTTCATCTTTATTCAGGACGTTGATATATTTTTTCTCAGACAGGTCACCGGTAAATCCAGAGTCATCACAGCGTCCGATCCATGGCTCCAGACACACAAAGGAAGAACCGGGTACAGACCAGATGCCGAAGCTTGGAAATCCGTGACAGGTCAGCTCCAGATAAGGAGATCCGTCCGGGAAAGCAAAGCCGGCTTTTTCTACCTGCTCATCAAAGATAAGAGCATCCTTGTCAAACATATGCGCATCAATGAGACAGGTGCCGTGATCCAGTTCCAGTGTGTAAAGCTTGTCTGCAGCAGCAGTTCCTGATGCATCGTCAGTTATCAGGAGATAAGAAAGGGAATCCTGACCGTCAAAGGTAAGATGATACTCTTCCTTGGAACCGATACCTTCTGCCGGTACATTGAAAGCAGGATGTCCGCCGATGGTAAAGTACATGGGCTCCTCGCTGTGGCTGGTTACTTCCCAGCAGACGCAGACCTGATTTTTGTCCAGTACATGTTTAACCTTTAATTCGAAATCAAACGGATAAATTTCCATGGTGGCATCGGAAGCCTTCAGTACATGGGTGATGGAATCTGCTGTCATATCCAGGCAGGTGAATTCGCTGTCTCTGGCAAATCCATGCTGCTTTGCAGGATATTCCCTGTCGTTAATGCGGTAGTGGTCTTTATAAAAACGTCCCACATTTGGGAAAAGAATCGGTGCGTGGCGATTCCAGTAAGCCGGGTCTGCCTGCCAGAGCACTTCTCTGTTATGTATCTTGTCATAGATACTGCAGAGCTCAGCACCATGGTCGTCTACAGAAATTTTCAGATAATCATTTTCTATGGAATGAATCATTTGTAAATCCTCCTTAATTTGATATCCACGAATTGCTCCGCGATTTGCTGACCTCACAATTCTACAAAAAAGTATAGCACAGGAAAACAGGAAGCACAAACAGAATCTGCCGGAATTATAAAATTTACAAAAATAATGCTGAAAAATGCAGAAGCTTACAGTGCTTATTGCTGATAAATAATGTGGAACGAATTACAAAATATGTATAAAATGATAGAATATATTGACGAAAACGAATATATTTGTTACAATCTACCAAAATGCACTAGCCCATACCGTCAAAAATACCATCGGAAATGGGGCGAAAGAACAGGAGGTCATTATTATGGCGAAAAAAAGAAATATCATTGTCGGACAATCCGGAGGTCCTACAGCAGTTATCAATTCAAGTCTTGCAGGAGTATATAAAAATGCTATTGAGCGTGGATTTGATAAAGTATATGGCATGCTTCACGGAATCCAGGGACTTCTGGATGAACAGTATATTGATCTTTCCACACAGATACATTCAGAACTGGATATTGAGCTTCTGAAGCGTACACCATCTGCATTCTTAGGCTCCTGCCGCTACAAACTTCCTGAGATTCATGAAGATAAAGCAATCTATGAGAAAATCTTCGAAATTTTGAATAAACTGGATATTTACGCATTTATCTATATCGGCGGAAATGATTCCATGGATACCATCAAAAAGCTGTCCGACTATGCAATCCTTACAGGGCAAACCCAGAAATTCCTGGGTGTTCCGAAAACAATCGACAATGATCTGGCGCTGACAGACCATACACCCGGATTCGGAAGTGCAGCCAAATATATCGGCGCATCCACAAAAGAAGTGATCCGCGATGCACTGGGACTTACCTATAAGAAAAATATGATCACGATCATGGAAATTATGGGACGTAATGCCGGATGGCTTACAGGTGCCACGGCACTGGCAAAATCTGAGGACTGCGACGGACCGGATCTGATCTATCTGCCGGAAGTTCCTTTTGATGTTGACAAATTCCTTGCAAAAGTAAAAGATCTTCTGAATAAAAAAGCATCTATTGTAATCGCAGTTTCCGAGGGAATCAAGCTGGCAGATGGAAGATATGTATGTGAGCTTGGAAGCGTGGGAGACTATGTGGATGCATTCGGACATAAACAGCTTCAGGGAACAGCCACTTATCTGGCAAACTTTCTGGCAGCAGAGTGCGGATGCAAGACAAGAGCTGTTGAACTTTCCACATTACAGAGAAGTGCTTCCCATATGGCATCCAGAGTAGATATTGATGAAGCATTTATGGTAGGCGGTGCTGCAGTAAAGGCTGCTGACGAAGGAGATACAGGCAAGATGGTTGTTATCGATCGTGTTTCCGATGATCCGTACATGGCGGCTACAGGTATCTACGATGTACACAGAATCGCAAATGAGGAGAAACTTGTTCCGAGAGAATGGATGAATAAAGATGCTACAAATGTAACCAAAGATTTTGTGGATTACATCAAACCACTGATCCAGGGAGATTATCAGCCTATTATGGTAAATGGTATGCCGAGACATCTGGTACTGAACGTGAAAAAGGGAAGAAAAAAATAACAGACAGACCATAATAAAGGACAGTGAAAAACCGGACAAAGATAAGAATGATAAAATAAATCATATTATGCAGAATGTATAAAAAAATTAACTAATTTTAGCAGAATAACCTTGACGAAATGACACAAACTCTATAAAATAATTATGTGCGTATAAGAAACATATTTTTTATATTTACTTATGTGTGAAAGAACGTAACTGTTCCGTGCTGGATAACAGAATATCGGACAGTTGCAAAAGAACAATAATTAGGAGGAAAATGTAAAATGGCAAAATGGGTTTACATGTTTACAGAAGGTAACGCTAATATGAGAAACCTTCTGGGTGGTAAAGGTGCTAACCTTGCTGAAATGACAAACCTTGGTCTTCCTGTACCGCAGGGCTTCACAATCACAACTGAAGCTTGTACTCAGTACTATGAAGACGGAAGACAGATCAATGATGAGATCATGGCTCAGATCATGGAAGCAATCACCAAAATGGAAGGAGTTACCGGAAAGAAATTCGGTGACAAAGAAAATCCTCTGCTTGTTTCCGTTCGTTCTGGTGCGAGAGCTTCTATGCCAGGTATGATGGATACTATCCTGAACCTTGGTTTAAACGAAGACGTTGTTAACGTACTTGCTGAAAAATCCGGCAATGCTCGTTGGGCATGGGACTGCTACAGAAGATTCATCCAGATGTACTCTGACGTAGTTATGGAAGTCGGAAAGAAATATTTCGAAGAACTTATCGATAAGATGAAAGCTGACAGAGGTGTTAAGCTGGACGTTGAACTTACAGCAGAAGACCTTCACGAGTTAGCAGAACAGTTCAAAGCTGAATATAAAGCAAAAATCGGTGCTGATTTCCCAACTGATCCTAAGGAACAGTTAATGGGTGCTATCAAAGCCGTATTCCGTTCATGGGACAACCCACGTGCAAATGTATATCGTCGTGACAACGATATCCCATATTCCTGGGGTACTGCAGTTAACGTACAGATGATGGCATTTGGTAACATGGGTGATGACTGTGGTACAGGTGTTGCCTTCACACGTGACCCTGCTACAGGAGCTAACGGTCTGTTTGGTGAATTCCTTACAAATGCTCAGGGTGAAGACGTTGTTGCCGGTGTTCGTACACCTATGCACATCTCCGAAATGGAACAGAAATTCCCGGAAGCATTCGTACAGTTCAAACAGGTTTGCGAAACACTTGAAAAACACTACAGAGATATGCAGGATATGGAGTTTACTGTAGAGCATGGTAAACTGTATATGCTTCAGACACGTAATGGTAAGAGAACAGCTCAGGCTGCTTTAAAGATCGCTTGTGACCTTGTTGATGAGGGAATGAGAACAGAAGAAGAAGCTGTAGCTATGATCGACCCACGTAACCTTGATACTCTTCTTCACCCACAGTTTGATGCTACTGCTCTGAAAGCTGCTACACCAATGGGTAAAGGCCTTGGCGCTTCTCCTGGAGCTGCTTGCGGTAAGATCGTATTCACAGCTGATGACGCTGTTGAATGGGCTGAAAGAGGAGAAAAAGTCGTACTTGTACGTCTTGAGACATCTCCAGAAGACATCACAGGTATGAAATCTGCTCAGGGTATCCTGACAGTTCGTGGTGGTATGACATCTCACGCAGCAGTTGTTGCCCGTGGTATGGGTGAGTGCTGTGTATCCGGATGCGGTGATATCGCTATGGACGAAGAAAACAAGAAATTCACACTTGCTGGTAAAGAATTCCACGAAGGAGACTTCATCTCCATCGATGGTACAACCGGTAACATCTACGACGGAATCATCCCGACTGTAGACGCTACAATCGCTGGTGAGTTCGGACGCATCATGGCATGGGCTGACAAGTACAGAACAATGAAAGTTCGTACAAACGCAGATACTCCTGCAGATGCTAAGAAAGCTGTAGAGCTTGGTGCAGAAGGTATCGGTCTTTGCCGTACAGAGCATATGTTCTTCGGTGAGGGACGTATCGATGCATTCCGTGAAATGATCTGCTCCGAAACAGCAGAAGAGAGAGAGAAAGCACTTGAAAAAGTTCTTCCATATCAGCAGGATGACTTCAAAGGTCTCTTTGAAGCTCTGGAAGGTAACCCTGTTACTATCCGTTTCCTGGATCCGCCTCTTCATGAGTTCGTTCCTACAGATGAAGCTGACATCAAGAAACTTGCAGATGCTCAGGGCAAAACTGTAGAGCAGATCAAGACTATCATCGCTTCTCTTCATGAGTTCAACCCGATGATGGGACATCGTGGATGCCGTCTTGCTGTAACATATCCTGAAATCGCTAAGATGCAGACAACAGCAGTTATCCGCGCAGCAATCGAAGTTAAGAAAGCTCATCCGGACTGGACAATCAAACCGGAAATCATGATTCCACTTGTTGGCGATGTAAAAGAGCTTAAATATGTTAAGAAATTCGTAGTTGAGACAGCTGATGCTGAGATCAAAGCCGCTGGTTCTGACCTTCAGTATGAAGTTGGTACAATGATCGAGATCCCGAGAGCAGCTCTTACAGCTGATGAGATCGCTAAAGAAGCAGACTTCTTCTGCTTCGGTACAAACGACCTTACTCAGATGACATACGGCTTCTCCCGTGATGATGCAGGTAAATTCCTCAACGCATACTATGACGCTAAGATCTTCGAGAACGATCCATTTGCAAAACTGGATCAGGTTGGCGTTGGCAAGCTGATGAAGATGGCTATCGAACTCGGCAAACCGGTTAACCCGAACCTTCACGTAGGTATCTGCGGCGAGCATGGTGGAGATCCGTCTTCTGTAGAATTCTGCCACAAGATTGGTCTTAACTATGTATCCTGCTCACCATTCCGTGTACCGATCGCTCGTCTTGCAGCAGCACAGGCAGCTATCGCTGAGAAGAATGCATAATTAGCATAAAAATATAGATTCATGCACAGGCATGAAAGTGTCCAAACGTAAAATCAGACCTTGGAGAATTGTAGAAATACAATTCTTCAAGGTCTTTTTTGTGACATTATTGATATGAGGAATTCAGGACAGTATTCTTTTGCTCAGGGCTTATGTATCTTTACCCATTCTGCGTGAAGCAGATACACGCAGGCGGGAATCAGGGAAAGCAGATGTGTGTAGGTGTAGCTGCCTGTTTTTGCATATACCGGCAGAATAAACATATGGAGTGCAAGATAAAAATATGCTCCGGCAGTGATCAGATTACACAGAGAGAAACGCCAGCCGAAGATTCCCAAGGCAGAGGCAGTAAGGACAACCATCAGTGTTATGGTATCCAGGGTAACCGGAAGATGAATAAAATCGAATTCAGGCTTCGAAGCAAGGAGGGTCAGCATTGCATAAAGAAAAAGAACTGTATTTAATAATCTTATGATTTTAAACAGTAGCCCATAAAAAGGAGTAGTAGGGCAGTTGGGCCATAATTCTACTTCCAGCTTTTCTGCAAGCTGGGTAGCAGACCGTGTAAAGGTTGTATTTGTCATTACCATAGCCTTATCACAGTCATAAAAATTGGCACCTGCATAGGCCTCCTGTACTGCCTTGTTTCCAACCGGGTATGTATAATATTTGCATTGGATGCCATATTTTTTTCTATGCTTAAAAGCAATAATATCCACACCCTGATCGCCAGAGCTTCTGGTTACTTCTATTTTTGAAAAATGTTTCTGTCTTAATATTTTTGCACACTGATACTCGAACTCATATCCATCCATGTGTTAGTCTCCTGTATGTTGTATAGAATCTTAAGTGCATTATACTCAAAATATGTGGGAATATATTGTGACATGTCAACTTAAGTACTTAAGCAGAGTTAAGAATAGCATGTCGGAAAGAAAAGAACAAGTGTTTATTGTATTTTTATCTGTGTGGCAGATGGGAATTGGGACAGAAGTATGATATACTGACCATACAAGAAAAGCTTTTGGGAGGATGGAACCATTTTGATGAATAAAAAAGATACAAAGATCAACCGAAATGATATGCTGGAATTAACCCGCAGGATGACATTATCCAGAAACTGCTTTGTGCGTGCAGCAGGAGCATATATAGATGACGAGGGATACATAGATAATACCTTCAATGTAAGCTTCAAAAATATGAGCAAACATGATCAGCAGGTAAATCTGGATCTTGCGAAAACCATTCCTTTTTCCAAAACAAATGAACAGTTAAAGTGTTATAAATTCCCTGAAGGAGATATGGCATATGACAGCATCCATAAACTTCTGATGGCATTATCGCAATACGGATTAAAAGATGATCTTCTGGTTCAGACTCTCTGTGAACAGCTTGCAGAGGGAATCTGCAGTACAAGAGATTCATCAAATAAAATAAACTGTCTGCAGGGACAGGAGTTTGGAATTTATATTTATCATGGAATATATGATATCCCAAAGAAAGGCTCAGACCATAGTGAACAGTGGGAGTCAGAAGAAATATACAGTTTCCTGATCTGTGTGGTGGCTCCGGTTGATAAAGATTACAATGCCGGAACTCCAAAATGCGGCTTTATTTTCCCGGCCTTTGAAGACCGTTCCGCAGAACCTGGGAAAATAGATGTATTCTTCGAAATTCCGGAGTATCCGGACGAAGGATTTTTGAACAGGATAATAGGGCAATAATCTGAACAAGGTGCTTATTTATGAGGAATGCGATAGATAAATCTTAATTAGACCATACGCAATTTAATTTAGTCATTTTGTGTATGAATGACTAAATTAAATTGCGTGATGACTAAATTAATGATAAAATGGGAGCAAGACAATGATATTACATGCGGAGAGGATAATTGATGAGAAGTTTTGATTTTGAGAAAGAATACAGCAAATTGCTTACTCCTGATATTGTATCATATATTGCTCAGATACATGAATACAGAGGCCGGTATTCCGCAGATAATATACAAAAGGAATTACTGTCAGAACTGCTGGAGATTGCCAGAATACAAAGTACGGAAGCGTCTAACAGAATCGAGGGAATTATAACAACGGATGATCGGCTGAAGAAAATTGTCCGTGAGAAAACATTGCCAAAGACAAGGAGTGAAAAAGAAATCGCCGGATACAGGGATGTTCTGGCAACGATTCATGAAAACTATGAATATATTCCTGTCAGTTCAAATATGATTCTGCAGCTGCACAGAGATTTGTATAAATTTAGTGGCAATGGATACGGTGGGAATTTTAAGTCTGTGGATAATGTGATCGCAGAAGAACTTCCGGATGGAACGAAAAGAGTGAGATTTCAGCCGGTTCCGGCATGGGAAACAGCAGAAACAGTCAATGATTTATGCAATGCATTTAAGGATGCTGTCAATAAGCAGTTTATGGATATACTGCTGTTGCTTCCAATGTTTATATTGGATTTTCTTTGCATTCATCCATTTAATGGTGGAAACGGAAGAATGAGCCGTCTCCTGACTTTATTGATTTTGTATAAGTCGGAATATTATGTTGGTCAGTATATTAGTATTGAAAGACTGATATCAGACACAAAAGAGAATTATTATGAAGCTTTGCAGGAAAGCTCATGGGAATGGCATGAAGGCAGAAATGATTATGCTCCTTTTGTGAAATATATGTTAGGGGTTATAGTTGCTGCTTACCGGGAGTTTGCGGACAGGGTGGAGATTCTTACGGACAAAACAATTTCAAAATCTGATCGTATTGGAAAAATTATCAGAAACTCCTATGGCAGGATTACAAAAGCGGAAATTGCAGCTCAATGCCCGGAAATCAGTCAGACAACCATACAGCGAACACTGAACGAATTACTAAAGAACAATCAGATAATAAAAATAGGCGGGGGAAGATATACTTCTTATGTCTGGAACAGGGAGAACGAATGATATGGTTACCGGAGAATTAAAAAGTAAAATTGATAATTTATGGGAAATATTCTGGACAGGAGGACTGACTAATCCGTTGGATGTAGTTGAGCAGATGACCTATCTGATGTTTATCCGCGATCTGGATGATGCAGACAATGTCCATGCAAAAGAGGCGGCAATGCTTGGTCTGCCACATAAGAGTATATTTGCCGGAGAAATACAGATCGGAGACCGGAAAATTGATGGAAGCCAGTTAAAATGGAGTACTTTTCATGATTTTCCTGCTGCAAAAATGTACAGCACTATGCAGGAGTGGGTATTTCCTTTCATAAAAAATCTCCATGGAGATAAGGAAAGTGCCTATTCCAAATATATGGGAGATGCCATTTTTAAAGTACCGACTCCTTTGATGCTGGATAAGATTGTGACGACTATGGATGCTATTTATGAGCAGATGGAACAGATTAAGTCAGCAGACACCCGGGGAGATGTATATGAATATCTGCTTTCTAAACTTGCTACGGCAGGTGTAAATGGTCAGTTCCGTACACCGAGGCACATTATCCGAATGATGGTGGAAATGATGGACCCTAAGGCAGATGAAATCATCTGTGATCCGGCATGTGGTACGTCTGGTTTTTTGGTTGCTGCAAGTGAATATCTGAGAGATAGAAAAAAGCAGGAAGTTCTTTTTGACAGACAGAACAAGGAACATTATATGAATCACATGTTCCATGGTTATGATATGGACAGAACCATGCTTCGAATCGGTGCAATGAACATGATGACCCATGGTGTGGAAAATCCATATATTGAGTACAGAGACAGCCTGTCGGATCAGAATACGGATAAGGAAAAATACAGCCTGATTCTGGCTAATCCGCCATTTAAGGGAAGTTTGGATTACGATATTGTAAGTACAGATTTATTGAAAGTATGTAAAACAAAGAAAACAGAATTACTGTTTCTTGCACTGTTTATCCGTATGCTGAAAATTGGTGGGAGATGTGCATGTATTGTACCGGACGGAGTGCTGTTTGGGTCCTCAACTGCCCATAAAGCCATAAGAAAAGCCCTGGTAGAAGAAAACCGTCTGGAAGCAGTGATTTCCATGCCCTCCGGCGTGTTTAAACCATATGCAGGAGTATCTACAGCTATTTTGATTTTTACTAAAACAGGACATGGTGGAACTGATAAAGTCTGGTTTTATGATATGAAAGCGGATGGTTTTAGCCTTGATGATAAGAGAACAGAAACGAAGGAAAATGACATTCCGGATATCATAGAGCGTTTCAGAAACCTGGATAAAGAGACTGACCGTAAACGCACAGATCAGAGTTTCTTTGTGCTAAAAGAAGAAATTGCAGAAAATGGCTATGACCTGAGCATTAACAAATACAAAGAAATCGAATATGTACCAGTAGAATACCCATCAACACAGGAAATCATGACAGAACTGCATGAAATTGAGATGAAAATTGGCGAAGATATGCAGGCGTTGGAAGAGTTGTTGGGTATAAAATGACATTTGTGGAGATTGATATAGGTGAGAGTAAAATTAAAAGATATTTTTGAGTTACAAATGGGTAAAACACCATCAAGAAATAACTCTGAATATTGGAATAAGAAAGATTATAAATGGATTTCAATAGCAGATTTGACAAAAACTGGAAAATACATTTCTGATACAAAAGAATTTCTTTCTCAGAAGGCAGTTGAAGAAAGTGGAATCAAAGTTATTCCTGCTAATACAGTTGTCATGAGTTTTAAATTATCAATTGGAAAAATTGCTATTACTATGGAGAATATGTACTCAAACGAGGCAATAATGGCTTTTAATGACAAGCATGTTATGGAAATTCTTCCGGAATATATTTTTTATTTATTCAAATATAAAAATTGGGATATAGGTAGCAACAAAGCAGTTATGGGAAAGACTTTGAACAAAACAACATTGTCTGAAATGGAAGTTGAAATTTGTCCCATTGAAAAACAAAAAGAAATTGTAAATATTTTAAATAAGGTGATGTCGGTTTTAGATAGTAGAAAATTAGAATTGCAACACCTAGATGAGTTAGTGAATGCCCGATTTGTCGAGATGTTTGGAGACATGTATTTGAATTCCAAAGGATGGCCAGAAGCAAAATTGGAGAGCATGGCAGATGTTGTTTCTGGCATCACGAAAGGAAGAAAAACAAAGGCTGAAGATTTGACCGAAGTTCCATACATGGCTGTATCCAATGTAAAAGATGGTTATATAGACTGGACAACGGTGAAAACAATAGAAGCAACACAACAGGAGATTGAGAAATATCGATTGCTTGCGGACGATGTACTTATGACTGAGGGTGGCGATCCAGATAAAGTGGGACGCGGCGCGATTATAAAAGAGCCGCTTGAGAACTGTATACACCAGAACCATATTTTTCGAGTGAGATTGGATGAATCTATGATGCGTCCTGAATTCTTTGCAGAGTACCTTCAGCATCAACGATCAAAACGCTATTTTCTGGGATGTGCAAAACAGACAACGGGAATCGCAAGTATTAATATGACGCAGCTGCGGGCATTGCCGGTATTGATGCCGCCGTTATCCAGACAAGAGGAGTTTGTTTTATTTAAGGCACAGGTCAACAAATCTAAAGTTGCAATTCAAAAAGCACTGGATAAAACCCAGATGCTATTTGATTCGTTAATGCAGGAATATTTCGGGTAGGAGGGAAGATTTGTGAAGGATTACAAACAATGGTTGGTTGAGAGATTTATAATTGAACGGAAACGCTTTGACAGATCTGGTGTATATGCTTACACACAGCGTGCCATGGCATATAATTCCAATAAAATTGAAGGAAGCACACTTACTCCGGAACAGACAGCCTCTCTCTTTGACAATGGAACATTACCTCAAAGTGATGACTATTACAGAGCCAAAGATGTTGAAGAAATGAATGGCCATTTTCTTATGTTCAATTACATGCTTGATACCCTTGATGAAGAGTTGACACCGGAACTAATCAAACATCTGCATTATGAATTAAAGACCGGAGTATTCGAAGACAGAGCGAATGGATATGCAATTGGTGATTATAAAAAGCGTCCAAATATGGTAGGGATGTATCGAACAACGTTGCCACAGGATGTTGAGATGGAAATGAACCAATTACTAAAGTGGTATAGAGAACAGAATAAAAATATGGAAACTCTTGCAGAATTTCACGCCAGATATGAGGCGATTCATCCTTTTCAGGATGGAAATGGAAGAACCGGAAGGATGATCATGTTTCGGGAAAGTCTAAAGAACCCGGATATTCTTCCGTTCATTGTATTGGATGAGAATCGAAGTCAATATATTGATGGACTTAAACAATACAGAGAAGAGCAGAAAGTAGACAAGCTTGTCTCATTAATGCAGAAAGAAGCTGAGGAATATTATCAGCAATGTAAATATTTTATGGGATAATGCATTTTGTACGAAAAATGCATTAAAACGTCTGGAGAAAATCTATGATCTGGCAGATGTGTATCATTGTGATAATATTGATCAGGTTAGTGAAGATTTTATTGCAGAGGCGCACATACCAACAGGGACGTTCGATAATGTAAAGGAATGTAAATATTCAATTCCTTCTCATTGGGATATTGGAAAAGTATATAAACGCTTGATAAAACAGGTAGCTGCCAGCGAGAAAATTGAGATAGTTGATGCACTGATCAAGGTTTATAATTCTTTTATCAGCGAAAAAATAGATGATTAGTCAGTTTATATATGATCAGATTGTTAATCATGCAAAAAAATCTGTAAACCAAGCAAGCATTAATCAGAAAGATGTATTAGATTTTAACATATATCAGCCTCCACTTGATTTACAGAATGAATTTGCAGATTTTGTCCACCAAGTCAACAAATCTAAATTGTATAAAATTTCAACCCTACAATTCCCCTGCATCCCAGGGTGAAAACACATAAGATTCGGGAGGTGTCAGTATGACTAATTTTGATTTCCTGAAAAATGAACCAAAGTTTAAAGATTTTGCAGATGTAGCAATCTCTGCGGAAAGGATTTTTCAGTTGGATTATGCTGCATCTGTGCTTAACTGCAGACGGGCAATGGAATTTGCTGTTAAATGGATGTATTCTGTGGACAGTGCCCTTGTCATGCCATGGGATGACAGACTGGTTAGTCTGATGAGTACAGATGAATTCAGGGATATTATTGATGCAGATCTTTTGAAACGTATGGAATTTATACGCAAAACAGGTAATTTTGCAGCCCATACCGGTCAGAAAGTAAAGAAGGAACAGGCAGAATTGTGTCTGCAAAATCTATATATTTTTCTGGATTTTATTGCTTATTGTTACGCAGATCATTACACTGCCAGCAATTATGATTCTACATTATTGCAGGAAAACTCTGCTCATACAGCGGATCAGTCAGTTAGTCAGCCGGTCGGCGATCAGGCTGGTCAGTCAGAAACTGATCTGAAACTGGAACAATTGTTAAAGGAAAATGCGGCTCTGAAGGAAGAACTGACTGCCCGTCGTGAAGAACAGCAGCAGACATACGTGACTAAACCACTGGATATTTCAGAATATGAAACCAGAAAGATCTACATTGATTCTATGCTGCAGGATGCAGGATGGATTGAGGGACAGAACTGGATAAATGAATACAGGATTCCGGGTATGCCAAATAAGTCACAGGTCGGATATGCAGATTATGTTCTCCTTGGTGATGATGGTAAGATCCTGGCTGTGATAGAAGCCAAGAGAACCTGTGCAGATGTGGCAAAGGGCAGGCAGCAGGCGAAGCTTTATGCTGATCTGATTGAGCAGAAACAAGGCATAAGACCGGTGGTATTTCTTACCAATGGTTTTGATGTTCGTATCTGTGATAACCAGTATCCGGAGAGAAAAATTGCAGCAATTTATTCCAAACGGGATCTGGAAAAATTGTTTAATCTCAGACAGATGCGCTCAGGTCTGGGACAGATTTCCATAGACAAAAATATAGCAGGACGATATTATCAGGAGGCTGCGATTAAGGCTGTCTGTGACAGTTTTGACACCAGAAATCGCAGAAAAGCTCTCCTTGTTATGGCTACAGGTTCGGGAAAGACACGTACAGTTATTGCACTTTGCAAGGTATTGTCAGAGCAGGGATGGGTAAAAAATATTCTTTTCCTGGCAGATCGTAATTCACTGGTAACACAGGCTAAGCGAAGCTTTGTCAATTTGCTGCCGGATTTATCTGTTACAAATTTGTGCGAAGAGAAAGATAACTATGCAGCTCATTGTGTTTTTTCTACTTATCAGACCATGATAAACTGTATAGATACGATTCAGGACAAAGAGGGAAAATTGTTTACCTGCGGACATTTTGATCTGGTGATCTGTGATGAAGCACATCGTTCCATTTACAATAAATACAGGGATATTTTTAATTATTATGACGCTCCGCTGATTGGGCTGACAGCTACTCCAAAAGATGAAATTGATAAAAATACCTATGAAATCTTTGAACTGGAGAACGGTGTCCCTACTTATGGCTATGAGCTTGCGCAGGCAGTAAAGGATGGTTATCTGGTTGACTTTATGTCTGTGGAGACTACACTGAAATTTATAGAGCATGGAATTGTATATGATGAATTATCTCCAGAAGATAAGGAAGCCTATGAGGATACCTTTGAGGATGAAAACGGTGAAATGCCAGACAGTATTGGCTCGGCAGCATTAAATGAATGGCTTTTTAATGAGGACACCATAAAGAAGGTTTTACATATCCTGATGACGAACGGATTAAAGATAGATTATGGAAACAAGATTGGAAAGACCATTATTTTTGCGAAAAATCACCGTCATGCAGAGAAAATATATGAGGTGTTCGGAAAAGAATATCCACATTTGACAGGATATGCCATGGTGATTGATAATCGCCTGAAGTATGCACAGAGTGCGATTGATGAGTTTTCGGATCCGAAGAAGCTTCCTCAGATAGCAATCTCTGTAGATATGCTGGACACGGGAATTGATGTGCCGGAAGTTTTGAATCTGGTATTTTTTAAAAAGGTTATGAGTAAAGCAAAATTCTGGCAGATGATTGGGCGAGGTACCCGTTTGTGCCCGGCTCTGATGGATGGAGAGGATAAGCAGAAATTCTATATTTTTGATTTCTGTGGAAATTTTGAGTTCTTCCGTATGAATAAGGGACGTGCCACTGCAAATATGATCGCACTTCAGGGAGCAATTTTTCAACTGGAATTTGAGATTGCCTATAAATTGCAGGGAGCCGCTTATCAGACAGAACGATTGATTACCTATCGTAAATCTCTGGTAGAGCATATGGCTGGAAAGGTGCAGGAGTTAAACCGAGAAAATTTTGCGGTGCGTCAGCACTTAAAATATGTGGATATTTATGCTGTTGAAGAAAATTATAAGGTTCTTACTTATGAGGACACTCTGGCAGTGCGGGACGAATTATCTCCATTGATCAGACCTGAAAATGATGATGCGAAAGCTTTGCGTTTTGATGCTCTTCTGTATGGAATTGAACTGGCGTATCTGGCAGAAAAGAAATATGGACGTGGTCGAAAGGACCTGCTGAAGAAGGTTTCTGCACTGGCAGGAATTTCTAATATTCCGGAAATTATGATGCAGGCAGAACTGATAGATAAAATCCTTCACGGAGGATATCTGGACAATGCAGGGATTTCTGAATTTGAGCACATCAGAGAAAATCTTCGCAATCTGATGAAATATATTCCGGATGCAGACAGAATGATCTATGACACAAACTTTGATGATGAGATTCTCAACATGGAGTGGAAGGATTCAGAACTGGAAAATGATGATCTGAAAAATTATAAGGCAAAAGCTGAATATTATGTACGTCAACATCAGGACAATGCAGTGATAGCGAAGCTAAAAACCAATATTCCTTTAGACAGTAATGACGTAAGAACACTGGAAAAAATTCTGTGGAGCGAAGTGGGAACTAAGCAGGATTATGAGGCAGAATACGGAAAAAAACCACTTGGAGAATTTGTGCGTGAGATTGTAGGACTTGACATGAATGCTGCTAAGGCTGCCTTTGCACAATATCTGGATGATACCTGCCTGGACAGCAGACAGATTTATTTTGTGAATCAGATTGTGGAATATATTGTACATAATGGGATGCTGAAGGATCTCTCGGTTCTTCAGGAATCACCTTTTACGGACCAGGGCAGTATTGTGGACATATTTACGGATTTAAATGTATGGCTGGGAATCAGAAAAATCATAGAGCAGGTTAATGCTAATGCTCTTGCTGCGTAAATTTGTCAGTAGATTTGTCTGCAAATCAACCCTCAAAGTTATTCTTTACAACCAACTAAAAATATGATACCCTATTCTTTGTGAACTGGGGGCACCACTTTTCGCAGAATATTTCAGGCGCCGGATGATACTGGGATTGTATCGTCCGGCGCTTTTTTGACGTTTATTATAAATATTCCGGACAGCAGCTGCACAGATAAAGAGGGAGGCTGTCGGGAAGAAGGTGTCAGACCAAAGAAAGGAGACTTGCACATTGGTAAGGATCAACGGAGAAGAGAAAGCGATTGCCGGAAGAAATCTTCTGGAATATCTAAAAACTTCAGGATTTGAGCCGGATAAGGTAGTCGTGGAACGAAATCTGGAGATTGTTCCCAGGGATGAACTTGGAAATGTGACAATTCAGGAAGAGGATTCCATTGAAGTGCTGAGATTTGTAGGCGGAGGCTGAAAAGGACAAAAAATAACAATGACTAAATAACGAGGAGAACAAAATGGAAGATAAACTGATATTAGGTGGGAAAGAATTTAAGAGCCGTTTTATTCTGGGCTCAGGAAAATATAATCTGAATCTGATCAAAGCTGCTGTAGAACAGGGTGGGGCAGAGATTATCACTCTTGCGCTGCGCCGTGCAAATACAAGTGAAAGTGAAAATATACTGGACTATATTCCCAAGGGAGTTACACTGCTTCCTAACACCTCAGGTGCCAGAAATGCAGAGGAGGCTGTGAGGATCGCGCGACTGAGCAGAGCAATGGGATGTGGCGACTTTGTTAAAATAGAGATCATGCGTGATGCAAAATATCTGTTTCCGGATAACCAGGAAACCATAAAGGCAACAGAAATTCTGGCAAAGGAAGGCTTTGTAGTGCTGCCGTATATGAATCCGGACCTGAATGTGGCGAGAGATCTGCAGAATGCAGGAGCAGCTGCTGTAATGCCTCTTGCTTCTCCTATTGGAAGCAATAAGGGACTGGCAACAAAAGCAATGATCCAGATCCTGATCGATGAAATTGATCTGCCGATCATCGTGGATGCAGGAATCGGAAAGCCTTCCCAGGCATGTGAAGCAATGGAAATGGGAGCTGCTGCGATCATGGCCAATACAGCCATTGCCACTGCAGGAAATATACCGGATATGGCGGAAGCCTTTAAGCTTGCAATTCAGGCAGGAAGAAAAGCATATCTTACAGGAATGGGAAGAGTGCTTGCGAGAGGCGGAAGTGCGTCAGATCCGCTGACAGGCTTTTTGCGATAGGAGGGAAGAAAGTCATGAACGAAGAAAATCAGGTATATTTTGTAGACAGTGACAAGCTTCCGCCTGCAGCCCTGGAAAGAAAACACCGTTTGGAACAGGATCCGTCCTTCCGTACAGACCATATGAAATATATGGACGGAATGCAGGTAATAGAATCGGATATCAAAGATAAGGTGCTGAAGGCTATGGATGAGTATGATTATAATCTGTATACAGCCAATGATGTTGAGAGAGCACTTTCTCATGAAACATGCACCATAGAGGATTTTAAGGCATTGTTATCTCCGGCGGCTGCACCCTATCTGGAACAGATGGCAAGAAAGGCAGAGGAACTGACAAAGAATCATTTTGGAAATACAGTTTACATTTTTACTCCTATTTATATTGCCAATTACTGTCAGAATTACTGTATTTATTGTGGCTTCAACTGCTACAACAATATACGCAGAAAAAAACTGACCTATGAAGAAATTGAACATGAGATGCAGGTCATTGCAGAGACAGGAATGGAAGAAATACTTATCCTTACCGGTGAGAGCAGGGCATATTCAGATGTTTCTTATATTGGAGAGGCGGTTAAGATCGCACGGAAATATTTCAAAAATATAGGGATCGAAATTTATCCGGTCAATGTAGAGGAATACAGATATCTCCATGAATGTGGTGTGGATTATGTAACTGTTTTTCAGGAAACCTATAATACAGATAAATACGAAACACTGCATCTGATGGGGCACAAGCGTGTATGGCCATATCGGTTTGATTCCCAGGAACGTGCACTGATGGGAGGAATGAGAGGTGCAGGCTTTTCTGCTCTTCTGGGACTGGATGATTTCCGGAAGGATGCACTGGCAACTGCCCTCCATGTATATTACATCAACCGAAAATATCCTCATGCAGAGCTTTCTTTAAGCTGTCCCCGTCTGCGTCCTATTGTAAATAATGATAAGATCAATCCCAGGGATGTGGGAGAGAAAGAGCTTTGCCAGGTGTTATGTGCCTACAGGCTGTTTCTTCCGTTTGCAGGAATTACCGTGTCCAGCCGTGAAAGTGCTGTTTTTCGAAATGGCATTACAAAAATCTGTGCTACGAAAGTATCGGCAGGGGTATCTACCGGCATTGGCGATCATGAAGAAAAATATGAGGGTAAGGAAGATGCAGATGCAGGGGATGAACAGTTCGAGATCAATGATTCCCGGTCCTTTGCTTCTATGTACCAGGATATGGAACAGGGAGGTCTGCAGCCGGTTCTGAACGATTATATATATGTGTAACAAGACTATCAGACAGATAGATTAAAAATTATAAGAACAGCAGGATGATCTGGCATTTAGCCGATGATACTGCTGTTTTTTGAATGAAATCCGGAGATTGGCTGTGAACAGTGACATTGGGACAAAAATATGGTATACTGATACCTATGATGTCAGAGAGAAAATAAGATGTTAAAATATATGGAAATACTTAATTGTAAGAGAGGACAATCATTTGAAGAATTTTGAAGAGTTAATGACAGAGGGAAAGAGCCGGATGGAAGCCAGGAGAGATGAACTGATCAGGAAAAATCTGCTGTCGGATGAGTTTTTGGAATTAATTCAAAAGAATAAAAAACCCTTTGATCTGCTCATGTCTTATTATCAGTGTGCGATTATGGAGATTGAGACAAAATTCAGGGTATTGAACCAGGAATATTCTCTGGAATACGATAAAAATCCTATTGAAGGCATTAAAACAAGGATCAAATCCTATGACAGTCTGGTGCGTAAGATCAGGAGAAAAAATATCCCCATGTCTCTGGCTTCCATAGAAGAAAATATTAAAGACATTGCAGGTGTCCGGGTGATCTGTTCTTTCCCGGAGGATATCTATGAGCTGGCAGACAGTTTCCTGAAGCAGGATGATATTGTACTGATCGAGAAGAAAGATTATATAAAAAATCCTAAACCAAGTGGCTACCGCAGTCTTCATCTGATCGTACAGGTACCGATCTTTCTGCAGAAAAATAAAAAGATGGTAAATGTGGAGGTACAGTTCCGCACGATTGCCATGGATTTCTGGGCGAGTCTGGAGCATAAGCTGCGTTACAAAAAAGATATCCCCGAGGATCAGGCACAGCAGCTGCAGGAAGAGCTTCTTGCCTGCGCTACCCAAAGTGCCCAGCTGGATGAACGGATGCAGGAGATCAGAAATCAGCTGGTCAGTAAATTCGGAGAGTAGCCCTAAAAGTACAGACTGCTGAATATTTGCAAAGAAATACAAAATAAAAGAGAGTACGTTGAAAGGAAAATTATGGAAAATCAATCACAGACCCCACACAAGAGGCGCGTTCGCTACAAAGGAAAATATCCCAGAAAATTTGAGGAAAAGTATAAGGAGCTTCAGCCTGAGAAATATAAAGATACCATTGAACATGTGATCCAGAAGGGAAATACTCCGGCAGGAATGCATATCTCCATTATGGTACAGGAAATTCTTGATTTCCTGAAAATCCAACCGGGGGAAATCGGCTTTGATGCAACCTTAGGGTATGGTGGCCATACTAAAGCCATGCTCCAGTGTCTGGAGGGCAAAGGCCACATTTATGCTACAGATGTGGATCCTGAGGAATCTGCCAAAACAAAAAAACGTCTGGCAGAGCTGGGCTTTGGTGAGGATCTGCTTACTGTGCGCCTTCAGAATTTCTGCACAATTGATGAAATTGCCAGAGAGGTAGGAGGTTTTGATTTTATTCTGGCTGACCTGGGTGTTTCTTCTATGCAGATTGATAATCCCAAAAGAGGTTTTTCTTTTAAAGTGGATGGGCCGCTGGATTTGAGACTGAATCAGGAGAGCGGAATCAGTGCTGCCCAGCGTCTGGGTACTATCACCAGAGATGAGCTGGCAGGGATGCTTTATGAGAATTCCGATGAACCTTATTGCGAAGAGATTGCTAAGGCTATTACAGATGAAATCCGCAAGGGAAACCGTATAGACACAACCACAAAGCTTCGCCAGGTAATTGAGAAAACTCTGGATTTTCTTCCGGAAAAGGAGAAAAAGGATACAGTTAAAAAGACCTGTCAGAGAGTTTTTCAGGCACTGCGTATTGATGTAAACCATGAGTTTGAAGTTCTTTATGAATTTATGGAGAAGCTTCCGGATGCTTTGAAACCAGGCGGACGAGTGGCAATCCTTACCTTCCATTCCGGAGAGGACAAGCTGGTAAAGAAAGCTCTGAAGGAAGGATACAGAGAGGGAATTTACTCAGATTATGCAAAAGATGTAGTTCGTCCATCCGCCCGGGAATGTGCCCAGAATGGCAGGGCCAGATCTACAAAAATGCGTTGGGCAGTGAAGTGCTGACATAGAGAAAGTTCCTTATTTCAGGAACTTCCTCAATAATTTTTCATAAATTTTTTTATATGGCTGGTATCTCATTGGCAGATCCAGCCATGTTTTTTTGTCTACAATACTCTTATAGTGGGAGAAAGTATGAAAACCGTCTTTGCCATGGTAGGAACCCATACCGCTTTCGCCAAAGCCGCCAAATCCCATCTCACTGGTTGCCAGATGGATGATGGTATCATTGATGCATCCGCCTCCGAATCCGCAGCGGGAAGTAACTTTTTCCGCAGCTTCTTTGTCGGAGGTGAAGATATATAATGCCAGAGGATGTGCCATGGAGTTGACCTTTTCGATGGCCTCATCCAGGGAATCATAGGTTAGCACAGGAAGCACAGGACCGAAGATTTCCTCCTGCATTACTGCATCCCCGAAGGTTACATTGTCCATAACAGTAGGAGCAATCTGAAGAGTTTCCGGATTGCTGTCACCGCCGCAGACTACCTTGTCGGGATCGATTAGAGTGCAGATACGAGTAAAGTGCTTTTCATTAATAATCTTTCCATAATTTTTATTATTCAGAGGTGCGGAACCAAACTGTTTTCTGATCTGTTTCTGAATCTGGCGGATCAGTTCATCCTTGATTTCTCTGTGGCAGTAAATATAATCAGGTGCTACACAGGTCTGACCACAGTTAAGATATTTTCCAAATACAATTCTTCTGGCCGCAAGTTTCAGGTTGGCACTTTTCTCCAC
The DNA here is from genome assembly GCF_052064095.1 of Blautia sp. HCP3S3_C4. Lineage (NCBI taxonomy): Bacteria > Bacillati > Bacillota > Clostridia > Lachnospirales > Lachnospiraceae > Blautia > Blautia sp. HCP3S3_C4. Next base: position 25,917 of record NZ_JBQHWF010000004.1, on the reverse strand, counting down.
AATGCAGGGGCTTTTTCCGCCCAGCTCCAGGGTAACCGGAGTCAGATGTACAGATGCTTTTGCCATTACTTCCCTGCCAACATGCTGGCTTCCTGTAAAGAAAATATAGTCAAAATGTTCATTGAGAAGAGTGTTATTTTCCGCACGTCCGCCGTTTACCACAGCCACATACTGGGGATCAAAACATTCGGTGATAATGGTTTCAATCACCCGGCTGGTGTGAGGAGAGTAGGCACTTGGCTTCAGCACAACTGTATTTCCGGCTGCAATCGCATCGATCAGCGGATCAATGGTGAGCAGGAAGGGATAATTCCATGGGCTCATAACCAGGACTACACCATAAGGAGATGGCTTCTTATAGCTTCTGGAAGCGAACTGGGCAAGGGGTGTCAGTACTGCTTTTTCTTTTGCATAGGAAGGTGTATGGCGGATCATATAGCTGAGTTCTGAGAGCACAAGTCCCACTTCGCACATATAGGATTCAAAGTTACTTTTTCCAAGATCACGTTTCAGTGCTTCATTGATCAGTGGTTCATATTTCTGAATACAGGTCTTTAAGTTTTTTAAGGCATCCAGCCTTTTTTCTATCGGTAGGGAGGCACCTGTGTAAAAATAGCTGCGCTGTTTCTGAACGATTTCTTTAATTTCTGTTTCTGTCATAATACACAATCTCCTTTTTTAGAAGTCAGAGACATCAGCATGTAATAAAATTTCTCCAGTTCAGAGGCATCCATAAGCTTCGGCACAGGATACAGAGGATTGGCCTCTTTATCTGCATAATGGGCAAGCTTGGGGATATCTGTTTCCTGAATTTCATTTACAATATTTACGATTCCAAATCGCTCTTTCATTTCTTCAATTGCCTGGATAAAAAGCTCTGCTGCTTCATGGTCCGGTGTATTTTTATCTGCAAGTCCTGCTGCAATGGCAAGTTTATGGAGCTTTTTGTCAATGCAGGAGCCATATTCCCTAAGCACCAGCGGCAGCAGAATGGCATTGGCAAGTCCATGAGGAACGTTGTACTGTCCGCCCAGGGAATGAGCCACTGCATGAACATATCCTACATAGGATTTGGTAAAAGCACAGCCTGCATAGAAGGAGGCGTGGAGCATATTTCGTCTTGCCTGAATATTATCGCCATGCTCATAGGCAATATCTATATTTTCAAAAATCAGTTTTACCGCTTTTAATGCATCCCTGCGTGTATCAATGGTGGTGGAATTGCCGATGTATGCCTCCACTGCGTGAGTCAGGGCATCCATACCTGTAGTTGCGGTGATAAATGGGGGCAGGCTTAAGGTAACCTTGGGATCCAACACTGCATAGCGGGGAATCAGCGGGAAATCGTTGATTGCGTATTTATATCTGGTGTCTGCATCTGTGATCACAGCGGCGAGCGTAGTCTCACTTCCTGTTCCGGCAGTGGTTGGAACTGCCATGAGAAGGGGAAGCTTCTTATGCACCTTCAGGATTCCCTTCATTTGAGCCAGAGACTGATTAGGTTTGACCGAACAGGCACCGACTGCCTTGGCACAGTCCATGCTGGAACCGCCGCCGAAACCGATGATGGCATCACAGCCTTCCCTATGGTAAAGCTCCAGGGCTTCGCGGACATTGACAGTAGTAGGGTTGGCAACTGTTTTATCATAAATAGTATAGGGAATGCCAGCCTCCTTTAAAGCTTTTTCCAGTCTTCTGGTAAGTCCAAGTTTCCTGATACCGCCATCTGTAATGATCAGTACATGAGTGCATTTGTGGCGCATGATGATTTCAGGGAGTTCTTTGACGCTTCCTGCGATTTTAGGTTTTCTGTAAGGTAAAAAGGGAATTGCAATGTGAAAAGCTTTCTGAAAAGCCCTGCAATATATTTTTCTGAGAGTGTTCATGGATAATTCCTTTCCTGGGGGGCAGCCTGCTGTTTTGCAGACTGCCGGACAGCAGTTACTTCAGAAAAATATAACAAGGTAAAAAAGAAAAGTCAATATATTTTGATAATCAAAATTATAAACAGGACAAGACATACCAATGAAGTAAGTTTATACTAAGCTTAAGTTAGCGCTGTATAACAATACTGTAAAACAGCAGTGTTATATTAAAAAAATTTGCTCCACAGCAAGTGATATGAGGGAGGAATGAAAAATGTTTCTGCAGATACAGGGTATTAAGAAGTCTTTTGGTGCAGGGGACAGCCGGGTGGATGTGCTGAAGGGGCTGGATCTTGACATTGAGAGAGGAGAGTTTTGTGTGCTTCTGGGGCCGTCCGGCAGATATGTCAGAGAAGAAACTGTCTTTGTACAGACGTAAGCATCTGGGATATATTTTTCAGATGTATAATCTGATTCCCAATCTCACAGTGCGGGAAAATATAGAGGTGGGAGCCTATCTCAGTGATAAGCCTCTGGATGTAGGTGAACTGCTCCATACGCTGGGAATCTATGAGCACCAGAGAAAGCTTCCCAATCAGCTTTCCGGCGGTCAGCGGCAGAGGACTGCTATCGGCAGAGCCATTGTGAAGAATCCGGACATTCTTCTCTGTGATGAGCCTACAGGAGCCCTGGATTATAATACCTCCAAGGAAATCCTGAAGCTGATCGAGACGGTAAACCAGAAATACGGCAACACCATCGTCATGGTAACACACAACGATGCCATCAAGGATATGGCTGACCGGGTGGTGAAGCTTCGCGATGGGATGATTCGTAAAAATTACATGAATGAACATAAGATCCCGGCAGCAGAGTTGGACTGGTAAGGAGGCATATGATGAAAAATCCTTTACGCAAACGTCTGCCCAGAGAACTGAAGGGGGAACTGGGAAAATATCAGTATATGCTTCATATTCCGGCCAGCGCAGTAAGCGGAAATAAATTTGACGGTCTGATCTCTCTGCTGGAGTTTCAAAGAATAAAAAAGTGCCTATGGATGAGGCACTGAAGAATGTATAATAATGGAAAATACTGTGATATCAGATTATAAAACAGGTGCGGCAGGCAATGAAAAATTGTCTGCCACACTTGTTTTTGGAATAAAGCGGATCATCGAAGCTTATCAGGAAATGTCGTCCCTGGTAATGTTTTTGGCCCATTCACCCTTGCGGTAGTGTCCGATCACCCAGGGCCATTTCACAAATTCGTCTGTGCACAGCAGGAAATATACCCACAATACAGGCAGCTTCAGGACAAAGGCAGCCAGAAATCCCAGAGGCACTCCATACAGCCACATATCAATGGTATCGCAGATCAGGCCGAATTTTGTATCTCCCCCTGCCCGGAAAATCCCGGCGATCAGAGCTGTGTTTACTGCAGAGCCTGTAATATAGTAGCTGTTGATAAGAAGCATATATTTCAGGTAATGCATGGCAGTATCATTCAGAGAGGCAAATCGCATGATCAAAGGAGAAGCAGCCAATACAGCCAGACCACCGAAGATACTTGCAACCACAGTTGCCTTCAGCATGCGGGAAGCATATTCCTTTGACTGAGCAAGCTTTCCTTCGCCCATTGTTTTTCCAAGCATGATCGTACCTGCACTGGCAATCCCATAACAAAATACGGAACCGATATTGCGCACTACAGTTACCAGTGAGTTGGCAGCTACAGCGTCTGAACCCAGATGACCCAGGATTACAGAATACATGGCAAAGCCTACACCCCAGCTTACATCATTGCCAAGCGCAGGCAGGGATAGGCGAATAAAATCCTTCAGAAGGGATTTGCTGCGGACAAATATAAATCTGGGGTTCAGCCGCACATCTTTACTGAAGAAGGAAATAATAAAGCATCCCAGTAATTCCACAAGTCTTGAGGATGCAGTGGCAATGGCAACACCTGCAGCCCCAAGTTTGGGTGCGCCAAACAGCCCGAAGATAAAGACTGCATTAAGGATGATATTCAATACAAAGGCCAGGAGATTCAGGATCATACAGACAGTTACCCGTCCGATGCTGCGCAGGATAGACAGATATACTTCTGTAATACTCCAGCACAGATAGGTGATTCCCATGATCCGCAGATAGGAGGCTCCGATCCTGATAAGCTCAGGATCTGAGGTGAAAATCTGCATCATTTTGTCCGGCATGGTAAAGGCAATCAGGGCCACCAGCAGAGAAATTACCAGGGAAAAACGCAGGGCAATTCCCTCGATAATATGTATGGCTTTCAGATCCTTTTTGCCAAAATACTGGGCACACAGAAGGGAAGCCCCGGTGCCCACTCCGTAATATACCATAAAGAGTACATTGGAATAGTTGGCAGCCAGTGACACTGCGGAAATAGAAGACTGTCCCACGTAATTGAGCATGACAACATCGCAGGAACTTACTGCAGCGCTAAGCAGATTCTGGATAATAATTGGAATAGATAATTTCAGCAGCTGCCGGTTAAAATTATTATGGTTGATATTTGTATCGTTCATGTTGCTTCTCCTGAATAATTATGAGAACTGTAAATATCTGTGCGCAAAAAAACCATATCTGCAGATAATAGACAGATATGGCTTTTCCAGACAGTTAAAATTGTAAACTGTACAGATCTCCTTACAGGCTGGTAAGGTCGATTCTGTAGTTGTCAGCACCTTCGCCGTCAACTGTATAATATGCAGCTTTCTGATCTGCATTGATGTATACGTTGATCTCCTTGCCGGAAATTTCCTTTGCATCCATATCTTTTTTCACTGCTTCTTCAATAGCTGTCATGGTAACTGCACAGCCAGGTAACTCAATTGTTGTTTCTGCGATTTTCTTTGTTTCCATTTTCTGTGCAACTTCCTTTACTGTTTTGTTTACTGTAGCTTTTGCTTCTTCGATCACTTCAGGAGCTTTATCGATAGCTTTTTCAACAGTTTCTTTTGCCAGCTCGGTAGCTTTTGTGGTAGCTTCTTTGATAGTAGCAGTTGTTTTTGCAGCAGTTGTTTTAGCGGCATTGGTTCTTGTAGTTGATTTTTTTCTCATAAAATTCCTCTCCTCGATTCTAACTGTGCGGTAACCATTCATCAGTCAGCCATTCTCTAAAGTCGCTGAACAGTTACGGTAGTGTCAATATTTTCCTGTCAACCGTACCACAAAAAACTCATATTGTCAAATTTTAACTAAACTGCGGAGCAGTTATTCGGTGTAGAGCTACGTAGCGAAGCGGATTGCGAATATCCGCTTGATTGTGAAGCATCAGAACCTGTGTTATACTGAAATAAAATACAATAATTGACAGCCTGGAAAACAGGCTTTGACAGAGGTGCATATGAAAAAAAATGAAATCTATATTAAAAGTGGAACAGAATACAAAGAAATGACAAAAGAACTTCTGGAGCAGTGTGATCTGGCAGAACAGATCTTATCTCCGGATTTGCAGATCGGGATCAAGCCCAACCTGGTTTCACCTACAGAAGCTTCCTGGGGAGCTACCACTCATCCGGAGATAGTGGCAGGTATCATTGAATATCTTCAGGAAAAAGGATTCGCTAAAATTGCCATGCTGGAAGGTTCCTGGGTGGGAGACAAAACCACAGAAGCCTATGAACTTTGTGGTTACAGGGAGCTTTCCGAAAAATATCAGGTTCCTTTCTGGGATATGCAGAAGGACACAGGCGTGGACAGAGACTGCGGCGGCATGGATCTGAAAATCTGCAGCAGTGTAGAGAAAATTGATTTCCTGATCAATGTTCCTGTTCTGAAAGGACATTGCCAGACAAAAATCACCTGTGCACTAAAAAATATGAAGGGTCTGATCCCCAATACAGAAAAGAGGAGATTTCATGCCCTTGGCCTCCATAAACCTATCGCTCACCTGAACATGGGAATCCATCAGGATTTTATTGTGGTAGATAATATCTGCGGAGATCTTGATTTTGAGGACGGAGGAAATCCGGTAGTGATGAACCGTATCTGGGCAGGGATGGATCCGGTTCTCATAGATGCCTATGTATGTCAGGTTATGCATTATCAGACAAGTGATGTGCCATATGTAAAACTGGCGGAGGAGCTGGGAGCAGGAAGTGCAGATCTGGCACAGGCGGAAATTATTTTCTGCGAAGAAACTGCAAAAAAGACTCTGCCTAAATCCAGAAAAGTGGTGGAATTACAGGATGCAGTGGAAGAAGTGGAATCCTGCAGTGCCTGCTATGGCTATCTGATCCCGGCTCTGGAAATGTTGAAAAATGACGGTCTTTTTGAAAAACTGGATACCAAGATATGCATCGGCCAGGGATACCGTGGCAAAACAGGAAAACTGGGTGTGGGTGCCTGCACCTGCAGGTTTGAGCATAATCTGAATGGATGCCCGCCTACAGAAAATCAGATTTATGAATTTCTGAAGGAATATATCGAGAATTTTTTACAGTAGACAGTTGCTTTTGACCTATGATAGAATCAAAATAGTAATCTGTTTCTGAAGATAATGAAAGAAAGGGTTCTATCATGCTGAAAATTAAAAATTATGTAAAGGTAAACAGTCTGGAAGAAGCTTATGAGCTGAACCAGAAAAAAACGGCGAAAATCCTGGGAGGAATGGTGTGGATGAAAATGGGAAACCGAAATCTGACCACTGCCATTGACCTGTCCGGGCTGAGGCTGGATCAGATTACAGAGAATGATCAGGAATTTGTGATCGGATGTATGACTTCTCTTCGTGACCTGGAGACAAATGAGGCTCTGAATACATACACTGGCGGAGCTATGAGGGAAAGTCTGCGTCATATTGTGGGAGTACAGTTCCGTAACTGTGCCACTGTAGGCGGCAGTATTTACGGAAGATTTGGTTTCTCCGATGTACTGACCATGTTTCTTGGCATGGACAGCTATGTGGAGCTTTTCCATGGAGGACGTATCCCGCTGACTGAATTTGTGAATATGAAAAAGGACAATGACATTCTGGTAAATATGATTATAAAAAAGGTTCCTCTTACAGTCTGCTATCTGAGTCAGAGAAATACGAAGACAGATTTTCCTGTGCTCACCTGTACCGCATCTCTGATCAACGGATGTCCCCGTACAGTCATCGGGGCAAGACCTGCCAGAGCTATGGTTGTGGAGGATACACAGGGGATTTTGTCCGGCTTTGATACAATGAACAGAGAAGAAAAGATACAGGCCATCCACGGCTTTGCTGAATATGCGGCAAAGAGCGTGCCTGTTTCCGGCAACATGAGAGCTTCTCAGGAATATCGTAGTCTGCTTGTGCAGGTTCTCACAAGAAGAGCCTGGGAGACTGTAGGAGGTGTAAGTGATGAAAATTGAATTCTGGCTCAATGGAGTAAAGCGTCAGGAGGAAATCCAGCCGGATACCCTTCTGCTGGACTTTCTCAGGGAAAAGGGCTGCTATAGTGTAAAGAGAGGCTGTGAAACAGCGAACTGCGGATTGTGTACAGTACTGATGGATGAGAAACCGGTTCTTTCCTGTTCCACACTGGCTGCCCGGGCAGATGGCAAAAAGGTTGTAACACTGGAGGGAATGCAGAAGGAAGCCCAAGAGCTGGGAACCTTTATTGCAAATGAAGGCGCAGAGCAGTGTGGTTTCTGCAATCCGGGATTTATCATGAACACCTTTGCCATGTTAAAGGAGCTTACAGATCCCACAGAGGAGCAGATCAAGGAATATCTTTCCGGTAATCTGTGTCGCTGTTCCGGATTTGTTTCACAGACAAGAGGAATACTGAAATTCCTTCAGTATAAAAAAGCACAGGAGGAAGCATAAAATGAAATATGTAAATCAGCCTGTCCCCAAAATAGATGCCATGGCTCTGGTGACCGGAAAACCTGTATATACAGATGACCTGGCACCAAAGGACTGCCTTATTATCAAGATATTAAGAAGCCCCCATGCAAATGCCTGGGTGGAGGAGATAAAGACAGAAAATGCTGCAAAGGTAGCGGGAATTGCCTGCATCCTTACCTGGCAGGACGTACCTCAGAAGCGTTTTACCCTGGCAGGACAGACCGCTCCGGAGATGAGCCCGGATGACCGTCTGATCCTGGACCGCCATGTGCGTTTTGTGGGAGATGCTGTTGCCATTGTAGCAGGTGAGACAGAGGCCGCAGTAGACCTGGCATTAAAGAGAATTAAAGTAAAATATAAAGTAGAGACTCCTGTTCTGGATATTCACCAGGCAAAGGATAATGCTATTCTGGTTCATCCTGAGGATGACTGGAAACTGAAAATCCCTCTGGGAGGAGACAATAAACGAAACCTCTGTGCTTTGGCTGTTGAGGAAGAGGGAAATGTAGATGAAGTGCTGGCGGAATGTAAATATACAGTAGAACAGACCTATCATACAAAAGCAAACCAGCAGACTATGATGGAGACCTTCCGCACAGCCTGCTACATGGATCATTTTGGCAGACTTACAGTTCTTTCTTCTACTCAGATTCCCTTCCATGTGCGCAGGATCGTGGGCAGGGCACTGGATATTCCGGCATCGAAGGTGCGTGTGATCAAGCCCAGGATCGGAGGAGGTTTTGGAGCAAAGCAGACCTCCATCAGTGATATTTATCCGGCTATTGTAACCTGGAAGACAGGCCGTCCTTCCAAGATCGTTTTCTCCAGATACGAATCCATGATCTGTTCTTCTCCACGCCATGAGATGGAAATCACAGTCCGTGTGGGAGCAGATGAGAATGGTATTGTTAAGGCCATTGATGTGCATACTCTGTCCAACACCGGTGCCTACGGTGAGCATAGCTCCACTACAGTAGGTTTAAGTGGGCATAAGTCCATTGCCCTGTACAGACATACAGCAGCCTATCGTTTTTCCTTTGATGTAGTGTATACCAATATGCAGGCTGCAGGTGCCTACAGAGGATATGGGGCTACACAGGGAATTTATGCAGTGGAGTCTGCAGTAAATGAACTGGCACACAAAATGGGAATGGATCCTGTAAAGATCAAGGAACTGAACATGCCTCTGGAGGGAGGACCCCTGCCAGGCTATCATGATGTTCCTTATGCTCAGAGCTGTACCATGGACCGCTGTATGGCCAGAGCAAAGGAAATGATGAACTGGGATGCCAAATATCCATGCCGGGATATGGGCAACGGCAAAGTCCGTGGAGTAGGTGTGGCCATGGCAATGCAGGGCTCATCAATTGCAGCGTTGGATGTAGGCGGTGCAGATATCAAGCTTAATGAGGATGGCTCTTATACTTTGGCACTGGGCTGTTCAGACATGGGTACCGGTTGTGACACGATTCTGTCCCAGATCGCTGCAGAATGTCTGGAAACACCTATGAACAATATTGTAGTATTCAGCGTGGATACTGATATTTCACCCTATGATTCCGGATCCTACGCCTCTGCTACTACCTACACGACAGGAATGGCAGTAGTCAAAGCCTGCCAGGATCTGCGGGCTAAAATCTGTGAGGTAGGCGCTGAGATGCTGGAAGCAGATAAGGCAGAGGTAGATTTTGACGGTTCCTTTGTTTACTGCACAGAGGAAGAGAGCAGACGAGTTTCTCTGGAAGCCATAGCACTGAAGGGAACCTGCTTTAACAATACAGAACTCCAGGTGGTCAGACAGCATTCCTCACCTCTTTCTCCTCCGCCCTTTATGGTTGGTATGGCAGAGGTGGAAGTGGATACGGAGACCGGAAGTGTAGAATTACTGGATTATGTGGCAGTGGTTGACTGCGGTACACCGATCAATCCAAACCTTGCTCGCGTGCAGACTGAGGGAGGTCTGGTACAGGGAATCGGAATGGCCTTAAGCGAGGATGTACAGTACACAGAGAAGGGAAAAATCCGCAATAACTCCTTCATGCAGTACAAGATCCCTACCAGAGAGGACATTGGGGATATCCGGGTAGACTTTGAATGCAGCTATGAAAAGACAGGACCTTTTGGTGCCAAGTCTATCGGAGAGCTGGTAATCGATACTCCATGCCCGGCTATTGCAGAAGCAGTCTATAATGCTACAGGAGTGCGCGTAAGGGAGCTTCCCATCCTGCCTGAGAAAATTGCCATGGGCATTCTGAAAAAGAAAGGCTTAAAATAAATCATGCAGATGATGGTAAAGGGAGTACTGGTAGGCTTCTGGCTCATTTTTGTGCCCGTAGCTGCCGGGATTCCATTTGTAAAGAAAAAGAAAGACTATACGCTGGGTGAAAGCTTTCTGGCAGGACTTCTGCTTATGCTGGCAGTGGCGCAGCTTCTCATCCTGCCGGGGATTTTCCGAAAATTATCCTTACATCTGGTGACCCTTTTGTTTGCTATAGTAATGGGGCTTTGTGCAGCCTATGGTCTGTATGGGTTTGCCGGCAGTGCAGGTTCTTATGGAAAAAGACTGAGAAAATCCATTCCGGAAATTTCTCCCTGGATGTGGATCGCAGCAGGAGTGATACTGGTGCAGATTGGTGTATGCGTATATTATGCCCATATGGACGCTGACGATGCCTTTTATGTGGCAACAGCCACGACCTCTGTGCATACAGATTCCATATTTGCATATAATCCCTATTCAGGGGCTGAATATGCAGTTTTGCCCAGAAGATATGTGCTCTCACCCTTTCCAGTGCTTCTGGCTGTGATCAGTCAGCTGTCCGGAGGTCTTCATCCGGCTGTGGCTGCACACACCATTTATCCTGTGGTATTTCTGCTGGCTGCCTATCTGGTGTATCACCAGTTTGGCAGACTGTGGTTTGCGGAAAAAAGAAGAGAGCAGGGGGTGTTTCTGCTTTTTTGTGCTGTGATCATCTGGTTTTCCGGATTTTCTGTATATACGGGAGGCAATTTTCTGCTGGTGCGTATCTGGCAGGGAAAAGCAGTGCTGGCAGCAGTGATTTTGCCCTTCCTTATCTATCTTGGGCTTGTTCTGATGCTGGAAGACCAGCCGGAATACCCGTGGCTTCTTCTGGCGATGGCCAATCTGGCAGCCTGCCATGTTTCCTCTATGGGGATTATGCTGGCCCCTGTTGTGACAGGGCTGTTTGTACTGCTGGCATTGGTGAAGAACCGTTCTCCTCGGAGATTTCTCTATGGGATTTTGTGCTGTATGCCATCCCTGCTTCTGGGCGGTGTATATTTATGCCTGTGAGCAGGGTAAATCCCGTGAATACAAAGGAACTGCTGTATGCAACAGCGGATAAAGGAGAACAGACACTATGGATAATGTAGTACATTATATAATTTTCTGGTGGGAGCAGTACTGGGGCAGCAGCTGGTACCCATATCTGTGGGCAGCAGCATTTTTGTATCTGCTGATTTTTGAGAGAAAGAGAAAAAATACAGGTTATCTGATCGCTTTTCAGTGTCTTCTGTGCTTTTTATATTTTTGCCCTGTGACAGCTGCCTTAATCCAGAAATGTATCGGAGGTCTGGTATACTGGAGAGTGATCTGGCTCTTTCCGGTAGTGCCTGCACTGGCGCTGGTGGTGACCTCCCTTCTGTCCAGGATCAGAAAAAAGGGCCTGCAGGCAGTTTTTGTAATTGCCTGTGTGGGAATTCTGGCTGTAAGTGGCACCAGTGTATGGAGTGCCGGAAATTATATGAAGGTGTCCAATCATCAGAAGGTTCCGGAGGAAGCAGCGCAGGTCGCTAATATACTTCTGGCTGAAAGAAGTGCAGAGGATTCACTGATCGCTGCGGATAACAGTATTGCACCTTATCTGAGAGTATATGACCCATCCTTTCAGCTTGCCTTCGGCAGAGATGGCAGGGGTGCCCGTTCCAGAAATGCCAGACATCTGTATACAAGGATGAGTGCAGAAGAACCTGATTATAAGGTAATAGGAAAGAGGGCAAGGAAAGAGAAGGTTCAGTTTCTCGTATTGCAGCTTTCGCAGGAACAGAAGGAAGAAGCCTTTGCAGCTATGGAACATTACGGATATAAATGGGTGACTGCTGTAAATGATTATAATATTTTCCGTTTTCCTATTGCCAAATCCGGAGAAAGCTGATAAAGTAAATAAATAGAGAGTTGTCTGGTGTCTCCCGGAGGAGAGTGTAGGCAGCTTCACATAACAACAGAATAATATGTAATGATAGAGGCGCGGGATTCATCAGTATGCCGGAAAATATGACATGACAGTCATCCGGTGAAAGGGGAGACCGCCGAAGGAATCAGGCCAGTCAGGAGGAGGATTCCTGGGATGACGCAGAATATGCGTTGTACTGTCACCCGGGTGAAGCGCTATCAAAGTAACTTAAGCAGAATAGTTGCCATGAATGTGTTTCGTACGCATTCATGGCTTTTTTAATCGAATCAAGTAAGTCCCCTGCTTCAATTGCGAATATCCGCTTGATCTCTGAAAGGATTGCCCTGTGGATCCGGAGAAATTTACATATTATCTCAAGGAAACAAAAAGAGGGAGGAAAAAATGAGAAACAATCTGAAAAAAGTATCACTTTTTCTGTCAATGGTCATGCTCTTTGTGCTGGCATCACCACTGACAGTACTTGCAGCAGAGGAATCATCCACTGCATCAGCAAAATTTTACGGCACATTCTGGTCACTGGTACCACCGCTGGTAGCAATCGCGCTGGCACTGATCACCAAAGAGGTATACAGCTCTTTGTTTGTGGGAATCCTGGTGGGCGCCCTGTTTTATTCAAATTTCAGCTTTGAAGGAACCGTTCTCCATGTTTTCCAGGGAGGGATGATCAGTGTCATTACAAGCGCTTATAACATGGGTATCCTGATCTTCCTGGTAATCCTGGGAGCAATGGTATGCCTGATGAACAGAGCAGGAGGTTCAGCAGCCTTTGGACGCTGGGCAAGTAAGAGGATCAAAACCAGAGCTGGAGCAGAGCTTGCTACAATTGTTCTGGGTGTCCTGATCTTTATTGATGATTATTTTAACTGCCTGACAGTAGGAAGCGTTATGCGTCCGGTAACAGATAAGCATAACGTATCCCGTGCAAAGCTGGCATATCTTATTGATGCCACAGCAGCGCCGGTTTGTATCATTGCCCCTATTTCTTCATGGGCAGCAGCAGTCAGCGGTTTTGTAGAAGGAGAGGATGGAATTTCTCTTTTTGTACGTGCTATTCCATACAACTTTTATGCATTGCTTACTATTTTCATGATGGTTGCCATGGTATTGATGAAGGTGGAATTCGGCCCTATGGGAGTTCATGAGACCAATGCATTAAAGGGAGATATTTATACCACTGCCTCCCGTCCATACGCCAATACGGAGGAGGATGCAAACGGCAATCCAAGAGGAAAGGTAATCGACCTGCTGATTCCGATTATCTGCCTTGTAGTGTGCTGTGTTATCGGAATGATCTACACAGGCGGCTTTTTCAGTGGAGTTGATTTTGTAACTGCTTTTTCCCAGAGTGATGCTTCTGTAGGCCTGGTACTGGGAAGCTTCTTTGCTCTGATTATTACAATTGTTCTTTATATGGTTCGCCGTGTTATGAATTTCAGAGATTGTCTGGCATGTCTGCCGGATGGATTTAAAGCAATGGTACCTGCTATTCTGATCCTGACCTTTGCATGGACACTGAAAGCAATGACAGACAGCCTGGGCGCATCTGAATTTGTAGCCGGAGTAGTACAGGCATCAGCAGGCGGATTTATGAATTTCCTGCCGGCAATTATCTTTGTGATCGGCGCAGTGATAGCTTTTGCTACAGGTACCTCCTGGGGAACCTTTGGTATCCTGATCCCTATTGTGGTAAATGTATTCTCAGGAACCAACCATGAGCTGATGATCATTTCTATTTCAGCATGTATGGCAGGTGCAGTATGCGGAGATCATTGTTCTCCTATTTCTGATACAACGATCATGGCTTCTGCAGGTGCTCAGTGTGATCATGTAAATCATGTATCCACCCAGCTTCCTTATGCAATAGTGGCAGCAGTGGTGTCCTTTCTGTCTTATATAGTAGCAGGCTTTGTGCAGACACCGTGGATCGCACTTCCGGTATCTGCAATTCTGATGATCATTACCCTGGTTATTATCAGAATCAAATTTGATGATTTGAAAACAGAATAATCTGATCTGTCAGGAGGCGCTTTCACCAGAAGGTGCCTCTTGATATAATATGAGAGAAGTTGTTTGCGAAAATGTACAAATAGTCTGGAAGTTTCATGCATTTGAGTATATTCGTAAAAAAAACTTTACATTTATCGGGCTCTGTGATAGAATCATGATAGCTGATTGAGAACATCTTTGACAAATAAAATTCAGATGATCAAATTATGTTACTTGCACCTGTAGCTCAGTGGATAGAGCAGTGGTTTCCGGTACCATGTGCGGGGGTTCGATTCCCTTCAGGTGTACTGCACGGGACGATGAACAGTTCCGATGCGTTGTATCATAAGGAGGACAAGAACTTGGATGATTTTAGAGAATGGTTATCAGATAACCTCCGGTATTTTATGCTGGGTGGAGCGATTCTGATAATTGTGCTTGTTCTGTTCTTTGGCGTTCGCGCCTGCGTTGGAAGTAATAAGGGGAATTCCGGCGATGGACAGAAGACGGCAGCAAAGGACCAGGGAAATGTTCCTTCTTCTCCGACAAATGAAGGGGAGTCTGACGAGAAGAAAGAAGACGCCAATTCCATGGAAAAAGCAGATGCAGATATTACTGCATTAATTAAGAGCTATTACAAAGCTCTGGGGGAAAAAGATATTGCAACGCTGAAGACTCTGGAAGATGATTTTACACCATCAGATGAGTCAAAGGTCACAAACTTGAAGGATTATATCGAAGGGTATGAAGTAGGAGACGTATATACAAAGAAAGGTATGACAGAGGATTCCTATGTGGTTTACGCCTGCTTCTCATACATCTGTCAGAATATTGAAACAAAGGCGCCGGCGCTGACACAGTTCTATGTGTACAAAAACAGCGATGGCAGCTGGATAATTGATAATGATGCCATGCAGGACCCGGATATTTCTGCATACCTGGAGAAGCAGCTCTCAGACAGTGATGTGGCAGAGCTGGTGACAAAGGTACAGAATGAACTGGATCAGGCACAGCAGAAGGATGAGGCACTGGCAGCATTCTTAAATGGTCTGGGTGATGAGTCTGATGTGTCTGTACAGGCACAGAATGGCACACTTCTCACTGTGGCAGAGGAATGTAATGTGCGCGCAGAGGCAAACACAGATTCTGAGATTCTTGGCGTGATCTCAGAAGGTGAGCAGGTTGAGAAGACTGGTACTGACGGGGAATGGGTTCAGATTGATTATGACGGTCAGACCGGATATATCAGAGGAGATCTCCTCACAGACGGATCAGAATCTGTTGATTCAGATTCAGATACTTCAGAGGATTCCGGCGATTCAGATTCGGAGGAATATGATTCACAGGATTCAGGCTCCGGTGAGGAAGAACAGGAATAATAAAAAATAATGGGTAAAAAATAAAAGCTGCGAATCATGCAGCTTTTATTTTTTACGCTGGTTTTAGTCAAGCGGATATTCGCAATCCGCTTCGCTACTTGCTCATAACCGAATAACTGCGGAGCAGTTATTCGGTTAGTTTGTGAATTCTCCGTATGTAATACCTGGATTCAGCTCTTTGCCGTGGGCGGCTGCCAGTTCATGGACTGTCACTAACTGATATCCGTCCTCGATCAGCTGTGGAATGAGAATCTCTGCAGCATCTACAGAAGTGCTGTAGATATCATGCATCAGAATAATAGAACCATCCTGTACGTTATTCATTACTTCCTCCACTGTAGCTTGGACATCCTGGGTTTTCCAGTCCAGCGTATCAATGGACCACAGGATCATAGGTGTGCCTACAGTAGCTTTGACTGTGTCATTTACAGAACCATAGGGCGGCCGTACCACAGTAGCGCCCTGTCCTGTAAGATTCACCAGCTCCTGATCTACCCTGGAAATCTGGGAACTGATATCAGAGGCAGATAAGGTGGCCAGATCTGTATGGTCATAGGTATGGTTGCCCAGTTCACAGCCGAGAGCTTTCATCCGTTTGACTTCATCAGGAAAGCTTAGGATCTCCTTACCTACCATAAAGAAGGTGGCCTTTGCATTGTTGGCTTCCAGACAATCCAGAAGTCTGTCTGTAAAAGAACTTGGGCCATCATCAAAGGTAAGGGCAATAGTCTTTGGAGTTGTTTTTTTCTTCTTTTTTGATTTCTTGCCAGAAGAATCTGACTGTGCTGTGGCAGTGGATGGCTCATAGCCCTGGAGAGAGCCGTCTGCATTTAAATGATAGGTTTTGCCGTCTACAGTAATATCACCTGTCTGCATGATCCCATCCAGATCCATATAATAACGCTTATTTTCCACATCAACCCATCCTGTCTGCATAATTCCTGCTTTATCAAAATAGTATCGCTTTCCATCTGTGTCTGTAAGCCAGCCTGTATAGGCGTTGCCGTCTATCAGAAAGATCCAGTCACTGCCGGAAGTCGTCCAGACTCCCTTCTTTGCCTCAGGAGAAACCTTGTTTCCTGTTTCCTGATTCTTGTCAGCAGAGGAATCCTCCTTTGCGCTGCTTTTTGCAGGAGTTGGAGTTATGGTTGCTTTTTTCTCAGTGTCTCCGGTATCTTTTGTACTTTTAGTTTTTTTGAGATCTGTTACTTTTTCAGTGGTTTGTGTACTTTTGTTGTCTTTGGTATTTTCTGCTATGAGCACTCCGGTGCTGTTCTCGGAATGATCCTGGGACGGTGCTGCGGCAGAGCGTGTAAAAAGCCCTCCGGATAATATGCACACAAGGACAGCAGCTGTCACCAGCCAGCGGTTTGTCCGGAAAAAATGGCCCGACATAAAATGCCTCCTTTGTATTTTATCTTTTGCTTTCTTATCATAACGTATCTTGGGGAAAAAGACAACGGCGAAAAATTAATTGCTAAAATATACAAATAACTATATAATAAAACAATGGACGAAAAAATCAGAATCAATAAATTTTTAAGTGATGCAGGAGTCTGTTCCCGCAGAGAGGCGGACAGAATGATCCTGGAAGGCAGGATCACAGTGAACGGGGAGGAAGCTGTGAGCGGCCAGAAGGTATCCGGGAAGGATGAAATCTGTATCGATCAGATTCCTGTAGAGAAAAATGAAAAAAAAGTACTTTTGTTATTTAACAAACCCAGGGGAATTGTCTGCAGTACAAAAAAGCAACGTCAGGAAACCACTGTGACAGAATACCTGGATTATCCCCTGCGGATCTATCCTGTAGGCAGACTGGACAAGGAATCTCAGGGCTTACTCCTTCTCACCAATGAGGGAGACCTGGTAAATAAGATCATGCGCGCCGGAAACCGCCATGAAAAAGAATACTTTGTGACAGTAAATAAACCGGTAGATGAAAGCTTTATCCGCCGGATGAGTGCAGGAGTACCTATCCTGGATACAGTGACAAGACCCTGTCAGGTGGTGCAGACCGGAGCATGCAGCTTCCGGATCATACTCACCCAGGGCCTGAACCGCCAGATCAGACGGATGTGTCAGTATCTGGGCTATGAGGTAAAGAAACTCAAACGTCTCCGGATCATGAACCTGACTCTGGAGGGAATCCCGGAGGGACAGTACCGGGAGATCACACCGGTAGAGTGGGAGGAGCTTCAGAGACTTCTTGCCTCCTCCACCAGTGAAACAGTAATAGAAACAGGAGGGCATCATGGAAACAGCCGCAATGAATCGAATGAAAGAGCTGGTAAAAAAACTGGACAGAGCAGCCAGGGCTTATTACCAGGAGGACATAGAGCTCATCAGCAACAGAGAATACGATCAGATGTACGACGAGCTTCAGGCTCTGGAAAAGGAAACAGGAACCGTACTGGCAAACAGCCCCACCGCAAAGGTAGGGTATGAGGCGGTAGATCAGCTTCCTAAGGAAGAACATGAATCTCCCATGTTGTCTCTGGACAAGACCAAGGACAGGGAAGTGCTTCGGGAATTTATAGGGGATCATGAGACCCTGCTCTCCTGGAAATTGGATGGACTGACGATTGTTCTTACCTATGAAAATGGAGAACTGGCAAAGGCTGTCACCAGAGGAAATGGTGTAGTAGGCGAGGTAGTTACCAACAATGCCAGGGTATTCCGGAATATTCCTTTAAAAATCCCTTATGCAGGCAGACTGGTGTTGCGTGGGGAGGCGATCATTACCTACTCTGATTTTGAACAGATCAATGAATCCATAGAGGATGTGGATGCCAGATATAAAAATCCGCGAAATCTGTGCAGCGGCTCTGTACGTCAGCTGAATAACCAGATCACAGCCAGGAGAAATGTAAGGTTCTATGCCTTTGGCCTGGTAAGTGCGGAGAATGTAGATTTTCATAATTCCCACGCAGAGCAGTTTGAATGGCTGAAAAACCAGGGATTTGAGGTGGTGGAATACCGCAAGGTAACGGCAGCTACCCTGGACCAGGCTATGGATTATTTTTCTGCAGCGATCACAGAGAATGATTTTCCATCAGATGGTCTGGTGGCACTTTATGACAATATCGCATACGGAGATTCCCTGGGGCGTACTGCCAAATTTCCCAGAAATGCCTTTGCTTTTAAATGGGCAGATGAGATCCGGGAGACAAGGCTGGAGAAGATTGAATGGAGCCCGTCCCGCACAGGTCTGATCAACCCGGTGGCAGTTTTTGATCCTGTGGAGCTGGAGGGTACCACTGTGAGCAGAGCCAGTGTGCATAACATCAGCATTATGCGGGAACTGCAGCTGGGAATCGGAGACAGGATCACCGTGTATAAAGCAAATATGATCATCCCCCAGATTGCTGAAAATCTTACAAAGAGCGGAGAGCTTCCTATTCCGGATACCTGTCCGGCCTGTGGACAGAGCACAGAGATCCGCAGGGTAAATGAGGTGGAATCCCTTTACTGCACCAACCCGGATTGCCCTGCCAAAAAGATTAAGGCTTTTGCTCTTTTTGCCAGCAGGGACGCCATGAATATTGATGGCCTTTCAGAAGCAACCCTGGAGAAATTTATTGCCAGAGGTTTTATCCATGATTTTGGTGATATTTTTGAGATCAGCAGACACAGAGAGGAAATCGTGACCATGG
Organism: Blautia sp. HCP3S3_C4; assembly: GCF_052064095.1. Taxonomy (NCBI): domain Bacteria; kingdom Bacillati; phylum Bacillota; class Clostridia; order Lachnospirales; family Lachnospiraceae; genus Blautia; species Blautia sp. HCP3S3_C4. The sequence continues at coordinate 6,979 of NZ_JBQHWF010000004.1, read as the reverse complement.
AGGGCTTTGGTGAGAAATCTTTCGAAAATCTTATGGCAAGTCTGGAAAAGGCCAGGGAAACAACTCTGGCAAAGGTGATCTACAGTCTGGGAATCGCCAACATCGGACTGGCCAATGCAAAGGTGATCTGCAGACACTTTGATGATGACCTGGAGAAAATCCGCCGCGCAGATGAGGAGGAAGTCAGCTCCATTGATACCATTGGTCCGGTGATCGCCAGAAGTCTGACAGAATACTTTGCAGACCCGGAGAACAACCGGAAGCTGGATCATCTTATGAGCCACCTTGCCATTAAGAAAGAAGAAAAAAAGGGAGAGCAGATTTTCCAGAACATGAATTTTGTTATTACCGGAAGTCTGGAGCATTTTGACAACCGGAATCAGGCAAAGGAACTGGTGGAGTCCCTTGGAGGCAAGGTTACCGGTTCTGTAACCAAAAAGACCAATTATCTGATTAACAATGATACCACTTCCAATTCTTCCAAGAATAAAAAGGCCAGGGAACTTGGAATTCCTGTAATATCCGAGGAAGAATTTTTGAAGCTTGCAGGGCATTAAATTTGACCCAAAAGGAAAGGAGACCATAAAATGCCGATTAAAATACAGAGTGATCTTCCAGTAAAAGAAATTCTGGAGAGAGAAAATATTTTCGTAATGGATGAGTCCAGGGCATCCCATCAGGATATCCGGCCTATCCAGATCCTGATTCTGAACCTGATGCCTCTGAAGGAGGAGACAGAGCTGCAGCTTCTGCGTTCTCTGTCCAATACCCCTCTTCAGGTAGATGTGACCTTTATGGCAGTACAGAGCCATGAGGCGAAAAATACCTCTGTGAGTCATCTGAATAAATTCTATCAGACCTTCCCGGAGCTGAAAGGAAATAAATACGATGGAATGATCATCACAGGTGCGCCGGTGGAACAGATGGAATTTGAAGAGGTAGACTACTGGAATGAACTGACAGAGATCATGGACTGGACAAATACCCATGTTACCTCCACTATTTATCTGTGCTGGGCTGCCCAGGCAGGGCTCTATCACCACTATGGACTGAAAAAACGCAAACTGGACAAAAAAATGTTTGGCCTTTTCTGGCATAAGGTGATGAACCGCAAGATTCCGCTGGTACGCGGTTTTGACGATATGTTCCTGGCACCCCATTCCAGACATACGGAAGTTCCCATCGAGGATATTCATAATTGCAAAGAGCTGACAGTGCTTGCTGAGTCAGACGAAGCAGGGCTTTTCCTTGCAATGGCAGACGGTGGCCGCAAAATCTTTGTGATGGGACACCCGGAATATGACCGTGTGACACTGGACGGGGAATACAAACGTGATGTGAGTAAAAACCTGCCTATCGAGATACCGGAAAACTATTACAAAGACAACAACCCTGAGAATCGCCCGCTCCTTATGTGGCGAGCTCACGCAAATAACTTGTATACCAACTGGCTGAATTATTACGTCTACCAGTCAACTCCATTCGACCTGTACGGAACACCGGATTTCAGTGAGATTTAAATTAAATAGGATTTCTTGCAGTGCTTGAAAATATCAGAAGCAGTATGCTATACTAATAAGGATTATGGAAGCAGAGAGGAGCACATTATGAGTGGATTTTTTGGAGTAGCATCAAAAGAAGATTGCGTACTGGAACTTTTTTACGGAGTGGATTATCATTCCCATCTGGGTACCCGCCGCGGCGGTATGGCTGTGTATGGAGAACAGGGTTTCGACCGCGCCATCCATAACATTGAGAATACACCATTCCGTACGAAATTTGACGGAGAAGTGGGAACTATGAAGGGAAACATGGGAATTGGATGTATTTCCGATTATGAACCCCAGCCACTTCTGTTTAATTCCAGGATCGGAAGCTTTGCCCTTACTTTTGTGGGAAAGATTAACAATTATGATGAACTTTTGCAGTGGATGTATGATAACACCAAGGTACATTTCCAGGAAATGACCAACGGAACTGTCAATGTAACAGAGCTAATCGCAGCCATGATCTGCGAAAAAGATAATTTTGTAGAAGGAATCCAGTATGTACAGGAGCGGATTGATGGTTCTATGTCACTGCTTCTTATGACAAAAGACGGAATCTATGCAGCCCGTGACAAAATGGGCAGAACTCCTATTGAGATCGGTCACAAAGAAGGTTCTTATTGTCTGTCCTTTGAAAGCCATGCCTATATTAATCTGGGATATGAAGATTATAAGGAACTGGGACCCGGAGAGATCGTTTTTGTTACAGCAGACGGTGTGAAGACTCTGGTAGAACCGGGAAAGAAAATGAAAATCTGTTCTTTCCTCTGGGTTTATTATGGATACCCAACAGCATCTTACGAGGGCGTGAACGTAGAAGATATGCGTTATCGCTGCGGAAGCATGCTTGCAAAAAGAGATGGCGATTCTGTTCATCCGGACATTATAGCAGGTGTTCCGGACTCCGGTATTGCACATGCCATCGGCTATGCCAATGAATCCGGCATTCCTTATGCAAGACCCTTTATTAAATATACACCTACCTGGCCAAGATCCTTTATGCCCACCAACCAGAACCAGCGAAACCTGATCGCCAGGATGAAGCTGATCCCTGTGCGCAAATTGATCAAGGACAAAAAACTTCTTCTTATTGATGATTCCATTGTGCGTGGAACTCAGCTCCGTGAGACAACAGAATTTCTCTATAGAAGCGGTGCAAAGGAAGTACATGTCCGCCCTGCCTGCCCTCCAATTATGTATGGCTGCAAATACCTGAATTTCTCCCGCTCCAAATCCGAAATGGAACTGATTGCCCGCCAGGTGATTGAGAAAAGAGAAGGTCCAAACTGTCCCCAGGAGATCCTGGATGAGTATGCAGACCCGCGTACAGAAAGATATGAGCAGATGGTACAGGATATCTGTAAAATGCAGAATTTTACAACTCTTCGCTATCACAGACTGGATGATCTTCTGGAAGCCATTGGAATTGAACCCTGCAATGTATGTACATATTGCTTTAATGGTAAGGAATAAGACATCTGAGAATGTAAAACAGATTTTTTTGAGCGAAAAAAGTCGAATTATGTCGATTTATCAACTATTATGTCGTACGGTTTTCGTTGACAATCTGAGTATCTCTTTATAAAATAATAGATGTTAACACACATACACACAATATAACTGCGCTTATTCATTGCCGGGAATTCTTTTCCGGACAAGCGCAGTTACCAATTTTCTATGAAACTAAGGAGACCGAAATGAACACACAGGATGTAAACCAACGCAAGGAGAACATTATGGATGAAAAAGCTGAAAAAATCATGGAACTGGCAAAAAAACTGGAGACAGAGGACGAATATATCTGTCAGGATAACAGAGATCTTCTGGAACTGGAACAAAGATATGAAAAGCTGGATATTCCCTATCAGGTGCGCAGGGTGATCGATGATTACATAGCATGTATGCGCACCAGAGATGAGAGATTTGCCCAGCTGTGCTGTATGGTAAGATCCTGACCATAAGCAGTATTCAAAGAGAAACTGCCTGACAGCAGGAAAGGACAAAAGAATTATGGATATAGGTAATATGATGAAGGCCGCCGGTGCCTGGAATACTTTTAAGAGAAACCATCCCAAGTTTCCGGCATTCTGCAGGGCAGTATCCCAGAGAGGAATCAGAGAGGATAGTGTGCTGGAGATTGCCTTTGTTACTCCGGAGGGTGAGAGACTGGAGACAAATCTGAAAGTAAAGGCCAGTGATCTGGAACTGCTGGGCCAGTTTATGGATCTGACCCAGAGATAATTTTAGAATATTTTAGAAATATTTTAGAAATAATTTTGGAAAACGGATTGAATAAACAATGGATATCTGCTATAGTGTATTCTGTTGGTTATAGATGATTGGCACTGTCACTATACATGACAGGACAGATCCTTTACAGAAAGAAAAGAGGAAAACATTGCGTAAAAAATCACATATTTTACTTGCAAGATATCTCGCAGACCAGATGTCAGCAGCTTCCAGCCTGCAGTCCCACAGAAAAGCATTCTGTCTGGGAAGTATCCTTCCGGATATCAGACCATCCTTTATAACGAAACGACATGAGTATTTTACAACCTTTGACCAGGTGAAGGAGAGCATGCGCCGGCTGGCTGCTACCACACCGGAGCAGAGCAATGAGAGAGTATACTGGCGGCGTTTCGGAGAAGTGATTCACTATATGGCGGATTATTTTACTTTTCCTCATAACAAAACATATACAGGCAGTCTTGCCCAGCACAATCATTATGAAAAGGTGCTGAAAAATGAACTCAAGTCCTGCATACAGGGAGGAGAGGCCTGCAGATACCTGCAGCCGGCAATTCGCTTCGATACCTTTGCCACACTGATCGATTATATCGAGGCAGCCCATGAACGGTATCTGAACAAGCTCCGCTGTGTGGAGGAGGATATCCGTTTTATTCTGAACATGTGCTTCCAGGTGATTCAGGGCCTGGTGCAGCTCGGTACAGGACGGCAATATCTTGCAGCATAAAAAACAGACAGCTTTCAGGGCAGAGAATGCCCGGGCTGTCTTTTTTGTTCCGGAAAAAATCTGAAGGAAATGTGAAGAAAAAATGAAATTTGAATAAAACCAAAAGATATCTTTTCGTCAAAGGTTGATTTACAAAAATGAATATGCTAGAATAAATCCGAATTAGTTGAACGTGATCGGACGTGATTGCGCTCATGAAGAAGTAGCGAAAGCGGATCTTTGGTCCGTTTTACACATGCCGAAGATAATGGGGGAAATAACAGACATGTTCGCGAAAAGAAGGGAGCCTTTTAAATATATGAAGAATAAATACCTAATGAAGTTCCTGTGCCTGACTCTGGCATCCGGTATGACTTTGTCAGGACCGGTCTCAGTTATGGCAGCAGAGGAGACAGTGACCGCTTATTCCGATGATTTTTCATCCGGTGATGATGGAGTGGATATCGGTTCACCGGAGACTCCGACACCGGAACCCCAGCCCGATCCTGTAACCCCGGAGCCTACAGTAACACCGGACACACCTACACCAGAGCCTACGGTAACGCCGGATACACCTACTCCGGAGCCCACAGTGACACCGGACACACCTACACCGGCACCATCCGTCACACCACTTCCGGATACGCCTACACCGGCGCCATCTGTGACGCCGCTTCCGAATACACCTACACCGGCACCGCTGATCACAGATAATGCCAAGGCAGTGATCGACCGTATCAATGAGCTTCATCTTCAGGCAATCACCCTGGAGAAGAAATCTCTGGTGCAGAGCGTACGTACTGCTTATGAAACTCTGACTGAAGACGAGAAGAAGGAAGTATCCAACTATAACCTTCTGGTGGAGATGGAAGCCCGCATTCAGACTCTGGAAACAGAGAAGAAAAAGGAAGAAGAAAATAAAGCCAGCAAGAAAAACGATTTTTCCGATAATAACAGCACCACAGCTACAGGTATTACCGGCACACCTGTATATTATGCATCCAATATCCATGCTGGTAAGGATTTCTATCTGGACAGCTTGAAGAAAAATTATAATCTCACCTTCTCCGATGATTTCTCAGCAGTTATGGACTCCATTGAAAAGGAATACAAGGAGAAAAATAAGCTTTCAGATGCCAGTGACCTGTCCGGTTCCGGAATCAGCACATCTGCAGACAGCCTTCTGGTGAGAAACTGGCAGGATATCCTGGCAGTCTACATCTATCAGCAGAGCAAGGCAGGCAAAACAGAATTTACCCTGGATGGTTCCTGTAAGGATGATCTGGCGAAGATTTTTGCAGAGATGAACCCGGTTGTCAGGGACAAGCAGAACATTACCCATGTTACATACGGCAACCGTAAGATTAATTACTATATTAAGAAGAATAAAATTTCCAAGAAGGACCGTAAGGTTCTGAAAAAATATGTGGAGACAGACTGTAAGCTTCTCTGTGCAGTAGTTACAGCAGCCAAGGGCTTTGTGCGTGAGAGTGTTGGGGATGATGTGTCCGAGGAACGTGTAAATGTAATTTCCGCAGCTTACTCTCTGGTAGGCAAGGTAGGATATTTCTGGGGCGGTAAGTCCACAAAGATCGGTACTGACCCAAGCTGGGGTACAGCTGAGAAGGTTTCTGCAGAAGGCAGCAAGAGTACAGGTACCATCCGTGCATACGGCCTGGACTGCAGCGGCTTTGTAACCTGGGCAGTGATCAATGGCTACCAGGATCAGACAATGCAGGCAGCAGTAGGAGACGGAACCTCTGACCAGTGGGAGAAGGCAAATGTGGTTACTGAGACAGATGCACAGCCCGGAGACCTGGTATTCCAGAAGGGACCGGAGGCAGGCAGCGATAACCATGTAGGTATCCTTTGCGGTAAGACAGATGCAGGTGACTGGATCGCAGTACACTGCTCCTCCAGCAAGAACGGAGTTACAGTAGGCGAGGCCTACAGCGCAAGCTTCCGTTACATCCGTCAGCCGTCTTTCTATCCTACAGAGGCGCAGATCCAGGAAATGCAGAACAGCAGCACAGCCATCAGTTCAGGCAGCGATATCTTTACTGCAGATGTAAAGGTAAGCAATACCCTGCAGGATGCCATTAATTCCAACACGATCTCTGGCGGAACTGCTACACTGACATCCGGCACAGTGGAGAAAAAGACCTCCATCCTGCCAAAGACTATTGACCTCTCCAAGAGTGATGTGACAGTATTTAAGGCAAAATAATGTTCGGCAGAGTATAAGGTAAAATATAAAAGACATTGATCAGGAATTCAGCAGAAAAGAAAAGGCTGGATTCTGGTCAGTGCCTTTTTTGCATTTGTTATTTTTGTTGTTTTTATTAACCATAACTGCTCTAATTGTGGTAAAAATATTGACAAATTGTACTGTTATTGACCTCTTAAAATAGCGTAATAATGATTACCTTGCGTGTCTCTGGATTGTTCTGTATACTGTCATCAGTTTACAGAAAGAAAA
>NZ_JBQHWF010000003.1:0-312913 GCF_052064095.1 Blautia sp. HCP3S3_C4 | reverse complement strand
CATGAAATGCTCACGATTGCAGTCAAGTAAGAGTCTGCCGCCTGGAAACAGGCGGCGAACTCGCTGTTACCGATGACAAGAACTTAAGCAAACCGGTGACAATTCGTGTGAGCAGTCTGGTGACAGCTCATGAGATCAGTAACACTTCATCTCTGATCAGAACATCCCACTCATCAATAATTATAATAAATTTCTGTCCAACAATATTTTTAATACGCGAAAGACTTTCCGACAAACTTATCTCTTCTTCAGGCAGAACACCAGGGTAAATCTCTCTCAATTCAGCCTGTACGGATTTCGTAATAAACGCTACAACATTATCCACATTATCACAATTTGCCAGAAACCACTGAATATCAAGATGAATCACATCATACTTATTAAGATGCGTCTTAAAATCGGATTCCCTGCTTATATCCAGCCCTGAAAACATTTCTTCGGAATTACAGCCTTTACTATAATAAGCGGCCAGCATATTTGCAGCATATGATTTTCCAAACCTGCGTGGTCTGCTGTTACAGATATAAGCTTCTGTTGTATTAAGTACGCTGTTTGTATATTCCAACAATCCGGTTTTATCCACATATATCGGAGAATTCAGTGCCACCTGAAATGCACTGTTATCAGGATTTACAAATCTACCCATTCCTTACACCCCACAATCAAAAAACAGCTTCACGTTACCAAAATTTTTAGTAAAATAATGATAGCATGAAACTATTTTAACGTAAAGCTGAAAAAAGCTGTTATATATCCAGACACCCGGGCTATATCGGGATTCTATAAAATAATCTCAGTTATTTTGCGTAAATAGAACCAACAATCTTTCCCCGTAATGTACATGGCAGAATTTTACATAAGAATCTCAGAATCTTATACTTCACACCCGCCACACAAATTGGTGCGCAGTTCTTTTTTTGTGCAATCCGCGCAATATATGTACCAATAACCTCCGGCGACATCCCACTCAGTTCATCTTTCTCCATCTGACTGACACCGTGTGAAATACGGCCGCCGTATTCATCATCACCCAAAACTGTCTTTTGTCTGGCCTGGGTAAAACCGGTATGAATATCTCCAAGTTCTACTGCTGTTACCCTGACACCATAAGGACTTACTTCATTATCAAGCGCGCAGGAATAAGAAGACACTGCTGCTTTACTGGCAGAATAAAATGCCTGAAACGGAATGTGTGCCACCGCTGCCACAGAACTGATATTGACAATATGTCCACTGTGCTGTCTGCGCATAGATGGAAGAACAGCTCTGCTTACATTGACAGTTCCAAAAAAATTCACATTAAACTGCGCTTTCGCCTGTTCTGATTCTGTAAATTCCACCGCACCTGAGATACCAAAGCCTGCACAGTTTACAAGAATCTCGATCCTTTCTCTTTCCGAAAGGATCTGCTCAACAGCTTCCTGCACGGAAGCCTCATCTGTCACATCTACGCACATATGCTTCACGCCTTCTACCGGAACATCCCGGCGACTGAACTCATAGACTATGTAGCCAGCCTTACTCAATGCTGCTGCAGTACATCGTCCGATTCCGGAACTTCCGCCGGTGACAAGAGCTGTTCTTTTCTGTTTTGATTCCATATTGTCGCTTACCTCATTCCATTTTTTCTTCTTACCACACGGGTAAATTCCTGTCGTATTTCCTCATTCTTGATAACTGCCTGCACCATTCGTCCTGTGCCATAACATCACCACAAATCATATTGTTTCATAGTTTCTGCGTTTCGATATTCATGTTTTTCATAATATCCTATCAGTCTTCCCTCTTCTCTGAGTGCCACCATATAAACATCTTTATTTTGCTTCTCATTATGGAAAGTATAGACAAGGTTATGGCTCTCATCTGCCGCAAACCAGTCCACTACCTTCTGTATTTTATCCCTGGATTCCTGATTATGACAATCTAACAGACTTCTTCCAATAAGTTTATCACCGCCTCGCTTCGCATAGCTGTTAACAGCTGCCGGATTCATGTAGATAATCTCATGCTTAAGATTGCATATAACAATCGAAGCCCTGTCCTGGTCAATAATACTCTTATAAAAACTAATCATATATTTTTTTATGTCCTTTCATTTTTTTTCTTTCGTCTAATAGTTTACTATCCACATCAAATATCTTTAAATATCTGTTGGCATACATACAGACACCATCAATGGTATTTGTAATAAATCATTACAAAATTTTCGAAATAAAATAATCTGCCTCAATAATATGCCTTACATTCTTCTCCCTGGAGTCAACAATACTCACACGTCCATTCTCCGCTGTCAAAGTCACACTGGAACCATCATTCCGATAAACAGTCATATGTTCCACTGGGCGTTCCAATGTCTCTATTGGATCCTTCATCTTTTTTAATCGCCGATACTCATATTCCGGAATAAAAAATTCAAGTTTTGAAATAGCTCTTTTTTTCTTTAATGGTGTTTTTCTTAATGAACCATTTTTATTCATAAAACGATCCGCAAATTCAACATTTTCCGTCATTTTATCAATTACATCCGAAATCCCGTGAATTAAAAACTTTATCCTCACACGACTGAAGTCGCGTGCTTCCAGACGCTTTAGGCGTCAGACTAAATATCGGCGGATACGCCTGTAACTTAGGTCAGCGCAGTTATGCGCATTTTTCCATGCCAGATATGGCAGGTTCCCACATTGCAGGTAGTCCACTGTATATCTGCCTGCATTTATGCTGCCTTTAAGATTTCCATTTGTAAATGAAGTTCTTTCAGATCTGCATAAACACATGAGGTTCTACGCTTTACCGGAGGGACTTTTGCCTCCAGCAAAGACCTTTCCGTTACCGGAAGGGATTTTAAAAGTTCTCTGATAAAATATCTTGCTCCGATATTATACGATGCCGACAGGTCACAGTTATATCTTTTTCCTGTCTGGAATACACAAAGACTGTGATTTTTCAGGTCACGGGACACACTTCCGGAGCCATCGTATGCAAGCCTGCTCGTATTCCATGCGCAGACTCTGGATACCCGCATTCCTTTTCTGTGTGCCTGATGCTCACAGCGTTTCTGGATATCCCGTTTTCTCCACAGATGCAGTTTCTGTTTTTTCTTTCCGGATATCTTTCCCTGCATTTCCAGATACTCGAATACGATCACATCTGCATGGTTCTTTTCTGCATTTTTTACGATCGCACCTGCAATTTTTCTTCCCAGCTCTATGTTCAGGCGTTTCGTATATGCCCATCTTCCCCGTGACTGCGCAGAGCCGTGTTCCCTCTGGAATCTTCGGATCCGGCCCAGTGTGCGGTACATCCGGTCTTTTTCACTGGGATGATTGATAAATTTTCTCCCCAGGACAGTTCCGTCTGCCCGCATAATGGTACAGACCGCATCGGTATTGATTCCCAAGTCCACACTACAGATGATCTGTTCTTTTACCGGTGTTTTCGTAAGTGTCACTTCTTCCGTATAAGAAAAACGCAGGAAATATTTATGGTGCCTTTTCTCCAGTGTCGGGGCTGATGCCTTTTTCCCCGACCAGTTCTTGCGCAGATATTCCATATCTGTGTGATTTAAACGCACACAAAACCATTTCCAGTCATGACCATCATACAGTTTCAGGTATGCTTCGTCTTTTCCTTCTTTTTCCTCTCTGTACATGACATCACGATAAAAAACAGGCATGGCATGATTCTCATACGCCAGTCTGGGTTTCCCTGCTTTTTCTCCTGACTTTTCCCACAGTTCCATCCGTGTTTCGTAAGAAGATACACTTCCCAATGCATGCTGGATTGCGGCTCGCCTCAGGTAGGACGGCATCTTCGGAAAGCGAAGATCAAAATCAAAGCGTGCAGGATTCTTTTTTGTAGTATGCACCAGATGCTCTGCAGCATTAAACCGCCTTTTGGCATCCGGTATCTCTGCCAGTTCTTCCCACACCTGCTCATATATTTCTGTCAGGTAACTGACCACAGACCGGTAGATTTCCAGTGTCTGGCGGACTGGGATATTCTGTTTTCGTAATTCTACGCCATAGCTGGATACGGTCTGCATCTCTTTTCCTCCAACAAATCATTTCTTCTGTCAGGCTTTTTTCTTTTCTTTTTCCTTTTGTCCTTCGATGTAGGCAAGCACCTGGTCTCTGCTCCTGTCACTGACCGTTATGGCACAGTAAGACGGATTCCACAGATGCCCACCCCACAGTTCCTTTTTTAACTCCGGATGCGCAAGAAACATCTGGCGTGCAAGATTTCCTTTCATGATCTTGATCATATCTGAAATATAAAACTGAGGTTTACAGTCCACAAGCAGATGGATATGATCCGGCATCACCTCCATTGCCAGGATCTGAAATTTATATTCTTCTGCAAGATTCTGTAACATTTCTTCGCATTCTGTATCGATTCCGTTTTTTAAAACCTTTTTTCTGTATTTTGTACACCAGACAAGATGATACTGCAAGGAATAGACATATCCCCTACCATATGAAAGTTTGTTTTTATCTATATTAAATATATCTTTTTCCATATAAATATTATACCATATGTATTGGTTTATGTAAACATTTGTTCTGTTGTTTTGCAAAAAAATTTGCGCGTCTAACTCATCACTGGAAGTAACGAGAATGCGACGCGCAGTTATTCAATCTGATCAATCGATCTTTCCTGTAATACTCCTGTTATAATTTTCTTATAGTCTTCTTTTGAAATTTCTACTGACAGCTCATTTCTTCGTCTGTCATAAGTTTCCCCTGATTCATAAGTAATTTTATAGCAATAATTAAAGTTCAAATCTTCCATGCCTCCAATCAAAAATAGCTTCATGCCATCAAAATTTTCAACTAAAATAATGATAGCATGAAACCATTTTAGCGTAAAGCAACATTCTCCATAAAGAATTCAATAATTTTTTAGCCAATTTATTATGAAGACTATTGCTAAATTCATCAATGATCAGCATTCCGGCATTTTCTATTACCCTGATCAGATGAGGCAGCAAATCGGCAAATACCTGGTTTCCCTGCGATTCGCCCTTGTTGCCATAGAGCAATTCCACTTCTTCGTTTCAGGATTAATCCTTAATAACTGACAACTTCTAATATTAATATATTTATGAAAGAATTCTTCCAACGATTCAAGCGATCCACAATATTCGAACTCTATTGCGCTAAACTCCAATGTCACATTACATTTATAGACTTTTCATCAACTTTTTACTAATTCATTATTTTATTTATCGGTTAGTTAGATGGTCAGACCCTCAGTATATTCATAAAAAAGCATCATTGACTGGATTAATTTAAGTCTTAAACTCTTTTTATACAAAAATATTGTTAGTATTGATTTATACCGATTATAGACGCTAACCAAATCTTGTTATCCAATCATTTATTTTTCTATATTATACAATTTCATTTTGCAGTTGGATATCCGAAATTTTGTATTGAATCACCCTGAGGCATATTTCCATCAATTCTGCCACAGCAATATCTATTTTTAAGAGTTTTTCATTTTCTTTTCCAGAGTCACCATGAAAATAGTGATTTCTCAAATCAATTAACTTTTGCATACTTCCTTTATCGATTGCTACTTCATTACCGCACTCCTGAAGATTACATATTTTCAGTCTGTTCAATATATTTGCTAGTTTTTGTGCACGTCCAATATCCGTCATTCTGCTCAAATTTCCCTTTAGTGTACTCAAAATTTGTTTGGATTTATCAGCCTCAGAATGAAGTTTTCCTTTAATTTCCTGTAGCACTTCATTCACATTCTCAACAGAGAGCATTTTATTAGCACCAGCCAATCCAGCATATTCTTTTTCTATGAATTCAATAATAGCAAATAAATGAAAAAATTTGCTGTTCATATTCTCGGAACCAAGTGCAATAAAATATTCCTCAATAAGAAATTTCAATTTTTCATCTATTTCCAAATTTAATAGAGATAAAAACTCATTCTTATCCAAATATCCATATAATATACAGGACGTGCTTACTTTCATTTCTATTTTAGATTGAACCTGAATGCAAATATGTTTCATTCCATTCTGATCTACATATTCCACAGGCTCACTTAACTTATCCAGTAAGCTTTCATATGGTTCATACGGCTTAACACTCCAGTTTATACTATCATTCTCCCATTGCACCTTTGGCTGAAAACTTTGTTTATTGCAATTATGTATATTCAACTGAAGGCTAAGCGTTCTGCATATATCCAATAAACTATTTTCAATTTTTCCCCAGGCTTCCGTTTTTTCATGCGCTACAATATTTTCTACCCTTAAAGAAAAATATTTTTCTGGTAATGTTCTCTCTTCATTCTGCCAGCCACAACTTAAACAAAATTGCATTTCCTCTTGAGCTATTATGCTGTTTCCTGGATAATCTTCCAATGGCTCATTTATAGTGTAAGCTTTCTTCCAAAAAATGTTTTCTTTTACCCCCATTATAAATTCGGAGGAATCTTCTTCGTTACCATTCAAGTCTCTACTGTTATATCGTAAAATAATATCAGCTGAAAAACATCCCAATCTTCCCATTCTTGTATTCCTCAAAGAATCAATTGTGAGCCCGTTATTTATTCACAAAATTGCCACTTTATAAATCCTGCTATTCTTTTGTACTTTCTTCAAAATCTGTAAACTTCAAAAGGTATTCTTCAATTATTTGATACTGAAATTTTCTAATCAACTGTGTTTCATTTTCTTTACAATGCTTCATTGCAAGGCATAATTTTTTTCTTTCTTCGTTATCTTCAATAAAAGCATTTGGATTATATTGTAGTGGATATACTAAACGAAGAACAGAAGCAAATTTTTGCAAATTTTCTCCATTCGAAGTTTCAAGCTTTCTAATAAGTGTCTTCACATCCAAAGCCTTAAGAAATGGAGATAATTTTTTTGTGTAATCCTCCTGTTTTTGGGGATGTTTCACATTTAAACAATAATCATATATTTTTTGTGCCCAATTATCTTCTTTCAAAAAAATATTTAAATCATCTTCTGATTTTTTCTCCATGGATTTATTATAAACTTCCTGTAATTTTCGAATATACTGTTTATACAATTGTTCAGTTTTCTTTGATTCCCAGGACATTGTACCTATACAATCTAAAATTCCAGTGGCACTTTTGGTTTCAATTCCTTCACACATTGCTTTAATTAATCGATCTACATATTCAATATCGAATCCAGCCGTGTAAATTTGTAAAAAAATTTGTAAAATTTTGTCGTAGGAGCCAATATCATACATTCCGTTTCGCGCGTTTTCTATTACAGCATTCATATTATTCACTATAAAATCATCACTATCTGCTCTATACCATTTATCTTGTAATAAATTAACAGGATCATTTTTGAGTAATTTTGTTCTGGTTTCCTCCACATCAAACTTTTTAAAAACTATCTTTCCTTTTTCAACATTCAACCAACTATACTTTATATAATCTTCTATGACTCGAACCCGAAATTTCACTCCTTCTATATATTCAGCATCGTTCCAATCATCCTTTAATTTTCCTGTTTTAAATAAAATGCAGCTATCCCAGCATGACAGGATAACCCGTTTATAGATAAAATCTTTATTTTCGTAATCCTCACCGTCCAATACCTGAAGCAACTTATCCATTTTTTGTAAAAAAAATTGGAAGGTACGGAAATTAACATGTTTCGCTTTTTCCATACTTTCAGCCAGATAATTAATATTTTTTTCAAGCTGTCTTCTGTCATTCGTATTATATGTAAAGTTTTTTTGAATTAAATTGCTCATAACTTTTTTAGTATCAGGATTATAGTGAAATACAGTACCAACAATTTTTTCCCGAATATGCTCATATTCTGATTCCACACCAAATACTCTGGCAACACGCTCTTTTGCCACATTTAAAGATACCTTTTTTATTTTTTCATTTTCAGGCTGTTTATTTTGCATGGACATAAGATATTTTACAAGTTGTCCATTTCCAGGTTCTGTAAAATCAAGTGTTTCATCCTTCCCAATAACTGCACGAATCTGCAATGCTAATGTCTGTGCATCTATCTTTTTTCTGAGTTCTTCTTGATTGGCAATTATAATAACTTTCATTCCAGCCTGTTCAACAAATCCATTAATATATCCGAGAATATCCTGTATGGAACAATCGCATCTTTCCAGATCATCAAATATCAGAACACAATTTTTCATTGGACAAATATGTTTAACGGTATTTTGAACTATGTTTTTAATTTTCTTTTCTTTTATATCAATATCGCCCAGTTTTCCCATAAAGGGAGATCCAATATCAATTATTGTTCCAATTACATTTTCAACCAGTTCTGTATGTTCTGTCACAAGTTTACTTTTATCCTTAAGCAGATAATCTAAATATAGCTTTTTTCCTAGCTCCTGAATATTAGAAATGCCATACAAAGATACATACAGTACTCTCTTCTCGTTAGATTCAATTTTCTTCAATAACACATTCTTCACGAAATATGTTTTTCCACTTCCCCATGCTCCATCAATCATAACAGCATAATTATAGAAATTGGTATCTATATAATACTTAATTTCTTTTAGAATACTGCTCTCACTTAAGTACCGCTCATCCATCTCTTGTCTTCCCCTTCCTATAATCCTCTCACCTACAGCATTAGCATTCTGCACAATACTGTAGCTTATGCCAATCTTCTATTTGAAATTTATTATTTCTTTCTTTTCTATGGAAAAGGAAAAATTCTTTGCCAATTATCATCGGGATTAAAAATATCTTCCGTATCATCTTCATTTTTAGCCCAAGCACCAAAAAAGTCTTCTGCCATTCCCTCTGTAATTGTACTAATAATCGCTTGAGGATATTTACAATGTCTCGCAACCCGATAAAAATCATCCCAGTCAACCACTTCCAAAACCTTATTTTTCTCAGAATTTATAAAATATGTAAAAGTATATTTCATAATATCTTCATCCAATATCATCCAATCACCATTAGAATTTGAAAGAATCTTTTTTTTATATACCTTCTCAATCTGCTCCGACTCTAATTCAGTAAGTTCTGCCAATATTGCACAATATGTCACCACATCTTCATAATCCACTAATTCTTGAAGTCCTGTAGCTGGAAATTTATATGAAAACAATTCTCTTTGTCCCTTAAGTGTGAATAGCATCTTTTCTATTTTTTCTGCCAACTTCTTATTTAAATGATTTTTAATTTCATTGTATGTTGTCTTCAGAACTTTTTCATGAGATGTTACCATCAAGTTGGGAATATCACTTGTATTTCTATATGGACAAACATATAAAAATGCTCTTGCAGCGCAAAACATTGCATAGTATTGAAGATATGGTACAGTAATTAACAGATTTTTTTCTATAGAATACTCTGCCGAATTTAAAAGCAATGTAGCTGCCATTATCATTTTAGATGCACAATACGTTCTCAACATCCACTCAGAATTCAAAAGAGAATTCATTTCAATTATTCCGTCTTCATTTTTACAGAGTTTTACAAATTCTCTATATGTTGCATCTTGGAATTTCTGTATCTCTTCATCCTCTACATACCAATTCGATAAATAAGGAAAATCCATTAATTTACTCTCACCCTTCATATTCCAGCCCCCTATGCTTTTTACAATCATCTATTTTCGTCTATAACTTTTTTCAAGTATTACCCGTTACTAACCTTTTTTATAAGTCTATTATACATTTTAATTATCTTTTTTTCCATAAAAAAGGAACTCCAGCTGTATCACCGTTACTGTTCAAGGGTTAGCTGGACTTGAGAAAACCGATGGTGTAGACTGATAACAGTCAAAGCCATCGGTTTTCTTTATCCAAATATTCTGGACACTCTGTCATATATATTGGCCGGATCTTCAAGGCGCATCAAAACAAGCATGCTCATGCATTGGCAGAGATAATCGATGTTTTCGAAACTTCTGAATGTCACGGCCTGCGCCTGTTTCCGCTTATAATTCCTTAGAAGCCTTTCGGCTTCATTATTCGTGGCAGGTACCCGGATATCATGCAGGAACAACAGATGGTTGTGCATGTATTTCTCCATTCTCAGGAATAAATTGTACCCGTCTTTATAATAATCATTTGCCGGAATGTTTTCATATTCTTTCCGGGCAGTTTCCAGTATCTCACGGTATCGTTTTTCGAATCCGGAGACTATTTCCGGATCTGGTCCGTGTGGCTGCCGGCATCCATTTCGGAAGTGGACCATTTCCTGCACCAATGCATGCATTTTTTTATTCCAGGTACGGTCTGGTTCGTTCTCTATGCTGGCTTTCAGATACCGCAGTACATGGGCAAGGCATTCCTGATGATCTGCTCCATAATTATAAAAGGTAATATCATGGTCATGGACAAGGATCCCCTGATAGTCTTCTGTAACCGTACCCTTTACTCCTTCGTGTCCCTTTTTCTCGCGGGCAAAGTACAGGGCTTTTCCGTCCGGTGTTGCACAGACATATACCTGGCAGCTCTTTCCGTTTTCCCTGGCATTTGTACAATCCGTATGCATAACAGGGGAAAGCAGCATATCTGCATAGGCAGACCTGCGTTCAGGCTCAGTTTTTAAAGCAAACTCCCGGTTTAGTCTGCTTATCATGCCTTTGGAAATATTCAGTTTTCCACCCGTCAGGTCGGACAGAAATGCCCTGCTCTTATCAATGGATGTACAGCAGTCATTGTTCAGAAGGAACAGAAATGCCCGTATGCTGCCATCATAATTCACATCATCGATAACTCCGTCTGGAAATGCTGCATGTGCACGTTCTCCCGTATGACTGTTATAATAAACATCTGCATGATATTCCGTTACATTCAGGACCATACGGATACTTACCATCTGCTTTACGATGGTCCTGGCAGTCTTTTTAAAAGCACAGTCTTCGAGCACTTCTTCAGGTAGAGGAAGAAGAATAACTGGCTGTGTAGGCTCCTGTCTTTTCCGGCAGTGCCCTTTGTGGCCGGGCTGCCCGCCTGGTCTTCTGCCTGTTTTTTTCCTGTTGTTTGTGATCTTTTTACATCGTACTGCTTTTGAAGAAGGAATAGAAGAGTTTTCATAATCACGGTTGATCTGTGCCCGTAGTTTCAGATTCTTTCCCTGTTCTTCTTCCAGTCTGGATGCCGCTTCATAAAACTGATGTCTGAAAACGGCTGCTTTATCCAGTGCATCATCTCTTTGTTTTTCTGCATTCAGTGCACGAATCTCTATTTTTCGGAGTTCCTGCGCGGACCTTTTTTGTGCCTTTTCAAACTCCCGGAGCATATCCTCCAGTACCTGAAACCAGTAATTGCGCACACGGATCGTTTCTTTGTGCGCATCTGCAAGTTCTTTTTTCAGCTTCTCAATCTTATGTTCATAAACGTTGTACTCTTTCTGATGAAGTTCTTCTAACTGGATATATCTTTCACCAGATTCCAGTTCTTTGTTTCTGCGTTGTGCAGCTTTCAGCCGACACATGAGAGTGATATGATCATAAAAGTATCAGGCATACGTTTTCCTCCGGTACAGTCCTGCTAAACACTGCTGACGATATCTGTAATCTTTGAGATATGATTCTCGAGATATTCGATCAGCTCTTTCTGTTTCTGGATGAATTCCTCCTGGATCTCGATCTGCCTGAGATAGCCGTCAAGAAGTTCATCACATTTTTTTAGTTCCTGTATAAAATCAATTTCCATAAAAACAACCTCTCTTTCTTGAAAAAAGTATAGCAGAAATGCAGGAAAAAAGCGAATTTCCGGAAATGACCCATTGGGCAATCTGACTGTGGATAAATCTCCATTATAAGATTGGAAATGAGTAGATATAAGGCCTCTGTCTGAAAGAATGGATAGGATTCGGTGTATAACTTTTGTGAAAAAGAACAGCAGAAAAAACTATAAATACAGTTTTTTCTGCTGAAGATAATTATCCACAAAATAGAGAAAATAATTTCGTCACTTTTTACAATGACTTATACATACCTTTGAACAGTAACCTGGGAGTAACGTTTTAATTCTTTGTCATCAATGATAATGGAATGATTCACAAATAAATCTTCAAATGTACGAAAGAACTCTTTGTAGTTTTCCGGGTCTTTCTGACTGCTGAACCGATAATTCCATTCTATTCCTGAGGTCAGCGCACTTCTGGAAATATTGGAAGAACCGATATAAAGTTCACTGTGATCTGTATAATGGAAAATGTAAGACTTTGGGTGAAAGGAACGTCCTTTTTCGCAATAAAATCTAAGATCAACTCTGTCACCAAGTTTTCTTTTGATCAGATATAGTGCTGATGGCTGTGTAATTCCAAGGTAGTTTCCTGTCAGGATTCGGATTTTGGCTCCACGTTTCAAAGTATGTTCCAGTTCTTTCAGCAGCATTCTCACTCCGGATTCCATAAGAAAAGAAACAATGATATCAACGCTTTCCGCTTTTTTCATACTCCGGATCAGCTGATAATATAGCTGTCTTCTTTTATCCGGTCCGCCGGTCATTGCATCTGTGGAATATTCGTTTTCATACCCGATGTTTACTTTTTCTGCAGAAGTAAATTCAGCCATTTTTCCTCACCTCTTCCCGGTCGGACATCTCCTGTAATCCATTGTTCTTCTATTTTAAGGCCATGCATGTCATGTATGAAATCTTTAAATGTATCTGTCGTAAAATCGGTAAAATATCTTCCGTTCCGTTCACCTTCAAATTCTCCGTATTTAAAAGAGGTATAAATCCATCCTTTCGATTTCAATGCTGCATACATATTTTTCAAAACTTCACGCAGTTGTTTTTTCGGCAAATGGAGAATAGATGCACAAGCCCATATGCCATCATATTTTTCTTTTTCATCCAATTCCTGAAACAACATCTGCCTGACTTTGATTCCCGTATATTCACTTGCAATCCGACACAATTGTTCTGAACCATCAACTGCATCCACCTGATATCCACGACTCAGAAAGTACTTTGTATCTCTACCTGCACCGCAGCCAAAGTCAAGAATATACGCATCTGGGTTAAGTTTCTCCAGAAATTTATCTTGCACTTCTGTAAACTTTACCGAAACAGTCCCAGAGGCAAAAGACTGCGCATTTTCGTTGTAATATTTTAATGTTTTATCTATATCTGCCATATATTCACTCACCAAATGCCATCCAGCACTGATTTCACTCCTGTTTTATCTGCAAAATACCTGTTTTGTTTCTTATGACTTAATTTTTCTGATAAATCTAACTTCTTTGTGACATATTATACAATTTTTTGACATAAACAGCAACAATTTTCGTCAGACATTTTTTATTATATTCACCTATCTATAATACGCAAAAACTGTTGCATATTTCTTTTTTGATATCTTTTCTCTTTCATCAACTTCCATATAAAAAAGAGAACCAGACTGCGCATAGGTTTCTTCCCCTACATACAGTCTGGTTTTCTGATTCCATCATTCATTTCTGGTAATAAGTCAATAAATCAGACATTCTATTACTCTTCCGCATCCATCTCCGCCTTAATCTCATCCTCGCAGTCTGCCATTGCCTGTAATGTCATAGTGAGCAGCTTCTGCAGTTCCCAGCCGAGTTGTTCGGCGCCGCGCTCGATGACTTCTCTGGAGCATCCTGCTGCGAAGCCTTTACTTTTATATTTCTTCTTGAGGGATTTGAGTTCCATGTCTTTTGTACTTTTGGATGGTCTCATAAGTGCTGCTGCCCAGATAAGTCCTGTAAGTTCGTCAGCCGCAAAAAGTACTTTTTCCATTTCGTGTTCCGGTGCTACGTCAATAGTTGCGCCACATCCTACTGTGATGCCATAGCCATGGGATACAACTGAATGGATCAAGTCTTCGCCTACGCCTGCTTCGCGGAGCATTTCCGGAGCTTTCAGACAGTGTTCTTCCGGATACAATTCAAAGTCGATATCGTGGAGGAGTCCTACAATTCCCCAGTATTCTGCATCTTCACCATAGCCAAGTTCACTGGCATACCATTTCATTACTGCTTCTACAGTCAGGGCATGCTGAATGTGGAAGGGATCCTTGTTGTATTTCTTTAATAATGTGAATGCCTCATCTCGTGTAATTGTTTTCATTATTTTGTCACTCCTCATATCTGAATTGTCAAGCGGATAAAATATCTGCTTTGCTGCTTGCTCATAACTGAATAACTGCTCTGCAGTTTATCTGTCAATCTGAATCTGGCATACTTCCATTGCTTTCAGTGCATTCTCATGGCTTTCCGGTGTTACGCCTGCGCAGCATTTAGCGTCTACGATGATCGGAACTTCCGGGAGAGATGCTTTTGCCAGAAGTGCATTGGAAATAACACAGATGTCTGTGCATAAACCTACAAATGTGATACTTTCGATTTCATTATCCTCATTCATTGCCACCAGTTCTCCTGCAAGATCTGTGGAACCAAAGGTTTCTTTATCAATGGGTTCTGTTTTTCTGAGTGCATCTAATTCGCTTCGGATCTGCCATCCTTCGGTGTCACGGATACAGTGCGGTACAGGAAGCTTCTTTCCTTCCTGGGTGTCAAGATAGTAAGTCTCATGGGTGTCTCTGGTAAAAAGAACAACTCCATCAAAGTTTTTGATTTTCTCTTTTACGCCAGGTACAATGGCAACTGCTTCTTTTGTTCCAAGAGCTCCGTCGATGAAGTCATTCTGCATGTCTACAACTACTAATACCTTCTGCATATTTCCTTTCCTTTCGTTCTTTCTGCACATTTTTTCAGATAATCCTATAAAATCTCTGGAAACGTGTGCTGTTATTATTTGTTATTACTATACAACGACAAAGTGTTTTTGTACAGGCAAAAGTGCCTGTTTTACTATAGCAATTCCATAAAATATCAATCATCTATTTTTCAGTATATTTTTCAAATCTGTACTTCTGTTTAATATCCGGATATTTGTCTCTGTCCACTTCACTCATAAACATATCATAGGGTCTGGCGCAGATTTTGAAAGGTGCGTAAAGTGCCTGATAGATCATCAGTTTTTCACCGTTTTCTGTATGATGGGCTACTGCAAGGACTTTATAGAGATATTCAGAAGTATCCGGGGATACCCATTCTCTTTTGAAATGCTGTACAATGTCGCCTGCATGGATATCGTGTTCCGGTGGTTCCGATGTGTTTTCATTTTCTGCACTGTCAGGTTCTTCCGATTCTGTGTTGAGTTCCATATATTCTTCTTTATCAAGGGAAACCGGGATTCCGGAACGGCCATTGATGTGGACGCCGCCATACCAGGTGCCTGTGACCTCACAAATATCACCTACTTCGTATTCCATGCTGCAGTCATTATTTTTCTTTATGATTCTGATCTTTGCCATTTTTTCTCCTCGTTATATATATATCTATTTCTTCCTGCCTGATAATCATGTATGTTTCAAATAAGACCTGCATACACAGGCATTATTATCACCATGATTATCATCATACCACAGTACATTAAAAACACGTCCTGTCATGTATCCATAAAGTCTGTGACTACCAGTAAGTCGTAGTGATATCAGTGATTCTGCTTCAATATATTTTGATGCCAGTCGATCTTGTGCACTCTTATTAAGATCATTTACAATAATCGAATGGTTTTGTTTCTTATCTTTAACCAGAATTTCACTCCACGTCTGACTTTCAAAAGCTCTCAGTCGAGGAATTATTTCTGTCCAAATCGTATTTCCTATATGTTTTTGTGAAAATGACCACATTTCCTGATCTGAACTGGCAAAAGACCAGGCTGGATTTTCCGAATAATATTGCTCAGGGTTTCCGCCCTGAGCAATATTTTTTCCCTTAGGAATTTCTCTCTGTCTGACTTGTTTATATTTCTTAGAGGCCGCCATAATATAATGCCATACTTTCTTTTGTAATTATATTGTTGCATCCCATTCCCGAAGGAACTCCTTTTCTGGCTTTCAACCAGGGATCTTCCATATGTGTTAACTGGCTCAGCCACTGTGCATCATGGCCTCCATAATATTCCAGTACTTTGCCAATTGTATCTTTTTGGTCATCTGTAAGATTCTCTTCCCCACCGGTTTCATCTTTTGCACTGACAGAATACATTCCCTTTGTCTTGAAAAATAATTCCGGACATACCGGTCCATTTGCCCATGCCTGAAAATCTTCATCAAATAAAGGAGCATCATCCCAGACAAGTGCCCATGCCTGAGAATAATAGCATAACTTCTGAAGTTTCATGGTTGACATTTTACCCGACTTCTCCAGAATATATTTTGCTGTATCAAATACATTTGCCATTCTGTTTCCTCCTCTTTTTTTACTAATATAGCACTGTATTTCATTTCTGAACAGTATATATATTATGAAATTTTCATAAACACTCTGACATCCATTTCTTTACCATGAAAAAAATTTATTTCCAATTTTTCCAAATCTCCGGCTGATATCCCACTGTCGCCTGTTTTCCGTTTCTTACCACAGGGACTTTGATGATGCTCTGGTTTTCGAGGATTTTCTCTGCTTTGTCTTCCTCTGCAATATAGGTAATCAATGCCAGCAGGTCTTTATCCTTGCAGTCAGTATCTATCAGCTTGTTATAACCACCAATTGCCTGGCAGACAGATTGGAATTCTCCTTTACTTAATCCTTTTTCTTTCATATCTATAAACTGATATTTAATTCCCCGTTCTTTGAAATAGCGTTCTGCTTTCTTGCTGTCAAAGTTTTTCTTTGTACCAAAAATCTGTATATTCATAGTCTAATGCTTTCTCCCATTTTTTTTAGAATTATTGTTCCTGCTATATTTTCTCTTTTCCTGCCTGTTCATTTTAAATTTCCATCCATTTCACATTTTTTTCAAATTCTCACCACATATTTCTCACATTTTCCGGTTATATTATTACCTGTACAGAGCAAAGAGTAACTGCAAATAAAACTTTTTCTTTTTCATACTTTTGCCGGGAATCAATAAGGTTCCCGGCCTCCTTCTTTTATTCCGTTATTTTTTATTCCGTTAGATTTTCTTTTTAATATGGTTATAGATGTTCAGTCCTTTTGTCTGTCCGTATTTGGAAATGATAGATCTGTAAATCTGCTGCTTTCTGTTTTTGTCTTCTGCATTTTTCTCCACAGTTGTAGAAACATAGTTTACCACTTCCTTTGGCATGCCTGCCTTGTCGAGAACCAATATCAATTCCTGCTGCAATCTCTTTGTTCCGGCTTTCATGTCAATTATCTTTTGTTTTGGCTTTTTTGTATTCTGATTCTCTGATTGTTTGGCCGACTGCTTTTCAGGTTGTTCAATCAACTGTTTTTCTGTTTTCTGATCAGTTTGTTCTGCTACCTGTCTGTCTTTTTCTTTACCGGTCTGTTTTTTTACCTGTTTTCTTGTCTGTACCTGTTTTCCGGAAATCTTTTCGTTTCTGGAGATTTTCACATTTTCTTCTGCTTTCCAGAATTCTATAATATGGTCAAAGCCTGTATCTTTGCTGATTACAACAATTTTGCATTCTTCATCCTGACCTGTGCATTCTTTTCCTATCAGATATCCCAGATAAGAGCCCAGATGCATATCTGCAGACTGATTTCCTGTCGGTACTTTATGTGTGACCAGCTTTGCTTCTCCGTGATCATTAATAATATCAAGATCTATTTTTCTGCTGTTGTCTGTATAAAAAAGATGGATAATATCTGTTTCCCGTAATTTACCACATCCTTTGAAGCCTTCACTTCCTACATTTTCATAATCAATTAAATAATAAGTTTTGATAATCTTCATCCTCTCTTTATTTTTCTCTGCTGTATAATACTCTGTCATTTTTCAGCCGGATAATTCTTTCCTATTTTAACATGCATCTTTCTTCGGCACAACCACATAGTGGCAACTCTCCTGGTTAGTATTTCCTGGTTGTCTTTCCTGCCTGTTCCAGTCAGACAGAATATTATCATATCCACGAATAGTATTCCCATATTGCCACCATAATAAATTTACATACCTTTTGTGAAAAATGACGGTTTTTTCATCAAATTTAAGTTGATAAATCTTTAACAAATTTCAAAAAAAGGCAAAAATCCTGTTGATTTTAAGCGTTAAATATGTATAATAATAAAAGAGAAGCGATACCCATTCGCTTTTATGGTAAGGTATCTTAAGCCTGTTTAAACAGGCGCTTTCATTAACGAAGAAAAGAGGTTAAACGTAAGATGGCAAAAATCGATTTAAGCAAGTATGGCATTACCGGAACTACAGAAATTGTCTACAATCCTTCTTATGAAGTATTATTTGAAGAAGAAACCAAACCGGAACTGGAAGGCTTTGAAAAAGGTCAGGTCAGCGAACTTGGTGCAGTTAACGTTATGACAGGTATCTACACAGGACGTTCTCCTAAAGATAAATACATCGTTATGGATGAGAACTCCAAAGATACAGTATGGTGGACAACAGACGAATACAAAAACGATAACCATCCTGCAACTCAGGAAGCATGGAATGCAGTAAAAGAAATCGCTAAAAAAGAGCTCTCCAACAAGAGACTTTTCGTAGTAGATGCATTCTGCGGTGCTAACAAAGATACTCGTATGGCTATCCGTTTCATCGTTGAAGTTGCTTGGCAGGCACATTTCGTAACAAATATGTTCATCCAGCCAACAGCTGAAGAACTTGAAAACTTCGAGCCAGATTTCGTTGTATACAACGCTTCCAAAGCTAAAGTTGAAAACTATAAAGAATTAGGCCTTAACTCTGAAACAGCTGTAATGTTCAACATCACAACTAAAGAGCAGGTTATCGTAAACACATGGTACGGCGGAGAAATGAAGAAAGGTATGTTCTCTATGATGAACTACTTCCTTCCACTGAAAGGCATGGCTTCCATGCACTGCTCTGCAAACACAGATATGAACGGCGAAAACACAGCTATCTTCTTCGGTCTTTCCGGAACAGGTAAAACAACTCTTTCCACAGACCCGAAACGTCTCCTGATTGGTGATGACGAGCATGGCTGGGATGACAACGGCGTATTCAACTTCGAAGGCGGATGCTACGCTAAAGTTATCAACCTTGACAAAGAATCTGAGCCAGACATCTACAATGCGATCAAACGTAACGCTCTTCTTGAGAACGTAACACTTGATGCTGAAGGCAAGATTGATTTCGCAGATAAGAGCGTAACAGAGAATACTCGTGTATCTTATCCGATCAACCACATTGAAAACATCGTTCGCCCGATTTCTTCTGCACCGGCAGCTAAGAACGTAATCTTCCTGTCCGCAGATGCTTTCGGAGTACTTCCTCCGGTATCTATCCTGACAGAAGCTCAGACTCAGTACTATTTCCTGTCTGGATTCACAGCTAAACTTGCTGGTACAGAGCGTGGAATCACAGAGCCTACACCTACATTCTCTGCTTGCTTCGGACAGGCATTCCTTGAACTGCATCCGACAAAATACGCAGAAGAACTTGTTAAGAAAATGGAAAAGAGCGGAGCAAAAGCTTACCTGGTTAACACAGGATGGAACGGAACAGGAAAACGTATCTCCATCAAAGATACTCGTGGTATCATCGATGCAATCCTTAACGGAGATATCCTTAACGCTCCTACTAAGAAGATTCCATTCTTCGATTTCGAAGTTCCTACAGAGCTTAACGGCGTAGACACAGGTATCCTTGATCCTCGTGACACATATGCTAACGCTTCTGAATGGGAAGAAAAAGCAAAAGATCTTGCCGGAAGATTCATCAAGAACTTTGCTAAATACGAAGGAAACGCTGCTGGTAAAGCACTTGTTGCAGCTGGTCCTCAGTTATAATTTAAATTGTCCAGATAATTATGAAAGGGATGCGAATCATTCGCATCCCTTTTGTTTTTTACTTTTTCACGGATTTTCTTCTCTTCTTCTTCTCTTCATAAAGAGCCTTATCTGCATCCTTAAATGCCTCGGAGATTATCAGATCGCCACCGCAACGGATCACATGATATCCTACAGACAGTTCCACATAATATGGCTTTTCTGATTTCATATTAAATGCAAGATTTTCCTCCTGGATCCGTTCTCTGAGCTTCTGCCCATCCTGCGCATTTCCAGGAATCATTGCGCAGAATTCGTCTCCACCTATTCTTCCGGTGATACTCTGTTTTCCTGCTGCTGATTTCAATACCTCCGCACATCGCCTGATGGCAAAATCCCCTTCTATATGTCCAAAGCAGTCATTAATCTCTTTCAGGTGATCCAGATCTGCAAAAAGAATTACAACCTCTTTCCCCTCGTACTCCCGGTTCATCTGTACTGCTTTTTCCATAAACCCTCTTCTGTTCAGACATCCGGTCAGGGCATCTGATTCAGAAAGGAAATTTAAAACTTCATTCTTCTCCTCAATCTCTCTGACAAGGGTCTCCAGCTTCTGCTGCATCTTTTTCTGTTCTCTGGACATCTGATACATACGAAGCATATTTCCGATCTGTCTGCTGATCAGATAAAACAATGACAGATTTGCAGGATCAATTTCTGTCACCAGAATCCCATATTGCATTTCTCCTGAAAAAAGGC
Organism: Blautia sp. HCP3S3_C4; assembly: GCF_052064095.1. Lineage (NCBI taxonomy): Bacteria > Bacillati > Bacillota > Clostridia > Lachnospirales > Lachnospiraceae > Blautia > Blautia sp. HCP3S3_C4. The sequence continues at coordinate 292,428 of NZ_JBQHWF010000003.1, read as the reverse complement.
AAAGAACGGTTGCAACATAATTACTGTCATCCTTCTTGTTACATCTAATCTTTCCATCAGCGGAAAACCCACTGAAAACTTCCGAACGTTCTCCCTCTTTATAAGCTATGACCTCGCCGCCAATCTGGCGCGCAACCAAATACATTTTCTCCGGACATTTCCATTCATCATTCCTGTAATGGGCTACAGGTTTCTCAAAAATATAAAGATATGAAGCCTTGGCATTTAATGCATTTAATTTTACAAGTGCCCGCCTGTACATTTCCCGCTCATCATTCATATGAGATAACATATCCTTGGAAATCAACGGTACAAACCAGCTCTCCTGCTGAAAGGTACTGAAACGTTCTTTCTCTTTTTTGATATTATATGCCATAATTTTATCATTCAGCAGCCTTTTCCGCAGAAGCAGATTCCTGATATTTTCCCTGTCCGGTTTTTCTTTGTTTAATTCTATTCGAATACATTCATCAACAAACTGATCCAGAGCTTTCATCAAAGAATGCATGCTGATCAGATTTCCTGTTTTGCTGAGAAATAAACTTTGCAGCCCTCTCTTTAGATTGTCTTCGCTCTCTGTAATTCTGAAATCTACTTTTAAAATAGTTCTCAGATACTCCTGCACTTCATCTTTTAATACCTGGTTCGAATTTTCTGAAAGAATCTCCTTCATTATATCATTCAGGCATCTCTCTGTAATATCTGACCATTGTATTTTTTCTTCAGAAATCAAATTTTTTTTATGAAATTTTTTTCGTGCAGAGCATCCACAGGATTCACGTATCTTCACTTCTGCCGGAATTACGATAGAGTGATTTTTCCCACCTTTACACAATTCTAAGGCATCAAGTACTGCCATATCCCCCATGTCAAAGGCATTCTGTAATACAGTTGTCAGTGGCGGATTCATTGTTTTTGCAAGTTCCCAGTCATCAAAACCGGTAATGGCAATATCTTTTCCTACTACCAAGCCTCTTTTTCCGCATTCCCTGTATGCAGTCTCTGCCATCACATCATTTGCACAGATCATTGCTTCCATGTCCGGATAGGCATCCAAAAGTTGATTGACCTGCCTATGTACACAGGATGAATAATCTCCATAGGCAATCCGCTCCGGTCCGAAAGGAATCTCATATTTTTTCATCACATCATAGACTGCCTGTCTGCGTTCTCTGGCATCTGTATTTCCATGGGGACCTGCAAGATAGGTGAAATTGCTAAAACCATGATCCCTTATCAGATGTTCTGTAATTGTGTACATTCCATTGTAATTATCAGCAATAATAGAAGTGGCTTCTCCGGTCTGGTCTCTTTCTTCAAGAAGAACCCTTGGCTTATCTTTGTATTTTTTCAAAAATATACTGCTCTCATTTTCATCCAGAAAAATACAGAGTGATCCATAGGCAATGATCAGTGCATCTATATCTGCAAATGCCTGATAATCATATACAACATTAAACTGATAATCGTAGTCATCCTCTATATCTTCTCCAAAATAAGATTTATAATAATAACTGCTGTGAATTCCAAGAAAAAATATAATATTAACATCTATAGATTGAGCTGTATGAAAAATCCCCTGCATCAGATCCATCGTATGCGGAGAATTTGCATTTCCCACCATTACACCAATCGTATATCTTTTTTCCACAAATTGCGCTTCCTTTCCAAAAGCTTAACTTTCGTTTTATTTTACAATAATTTTATGTGTACTTCAATATATTTTGTCTATTTTTATTTAGTTATCAAACAATCCTCTTTGGTAGAATCATCATATTATTATATTTTTATTATTAAAAAAGGAACAAGATTGTCGTATATATAATCTAATATACTTTTTATACAATAATCCTGTTTCATTAATCTATTCTTTTTTTCAGACAGATAAGATTCCCCTCTTAAATACTATTCATAACTGAATATCTGATCCAAAAAAACTTCTTTATTCAGTTAAATCTGATACCACTTAATCTCATTTGTCTCCAGATGTAACCGAAAGCTGCTTCCGTCTTCTCTGTAAACAGTAGTATCCTGTGGCTCATAAGTATTATTTACTACGCAATATTTACCATTCTTTACATAAGCATGTACTTCTACATTGTAGTTAGTGGAATACCAACAGTAAAGTTCTTCCTTAGCAGATGCTGACCAGAGAACTGCTCTGTAGAATATACGGCTGTTTTTAAAGCTGTATGGAAGTCCACTGATATAAACGCCTCTTCCTTTTCCGAATTTCTTTACAGCCATCTGTACTTCCTGTTCTTTCTGGATCAGGATTTCTGTCTCCGTCAATGCATAAATATTCTTCTTGCCTTCTCCAAAATCAACATCTCCCTCTGCATCCTGCAGGATAAAATGATCTCTGTGTTCTTCCCAGTTATATTTATCAGTGTTCAGATTGAATCCATGCTCCTCTTCCACACCAAGAATATCATCCAGCTGGAAGAATTTGCCCTGCCACTGATGTTTTTCCCCAACAGTTCAGAACTGCCACACGTTTCACGCAATAGGGAGTTGTTCCCTGAATATTATCATACAGAGTACGGAATTCCTCACATGCTTCTTTGATATACTGTACAAAGTCCGGGAATTCAAGGGCAAGTTTCAGATATCCGCCGTAACCTATTCTCTGGATCGGGCTTCTTAAGATTGCTCTTCTTGCTGTTACCCAGTTCACCTTTGCCTCTTTTACAGGATCTCCTCCTTCATGGAAGGTATCCGGGAAGAAATATGGCGGGAATCTTCCTTCTGTATATTTCACATTCTTAATGTCACTGAATAAACGTAAGGTTGCTCCGTTTCCAACACTTCCCACTACAGCCTCCAGTCTGATAGATGCAAATTCATCCATAAAAGGTTCCATGCCAATCCAGTGATCTCCCATGAACATCATGGCCTCTTTTCCGTATTCATGTACGATATCTACCATCTGTTTGGCAAGTTTCGCAACTTCACGTCTCTGAAATGCCTGGAAATCTTTGAATTCTTTTGAAGGAATCCGATAGGTATTGTTCATATATCCCTGATCAATGATATATTCCGGTCTGAAAGGATAGCCCACTTCTTTCTCAAACTGCTCCAGAATATATGGGCTGACAGATGCAGAATAGCCAAACCAGTCTACATATTTCTCTCTTGCAAGTTCATCAAATACAAGCGTAAACTGATGGAAAAAAGTAGTAAATCTTACAACATTTACATACTCATGAGTATCCAGAAATCTGCGCAGACGTTCCAGAGAGTGTGCTCTTGTTTTCGGCTGACGCACATCAAATGTAATCTGCGGTTCTACGTCTTTCCAGTCATTTACTACTGCATTGTACATATGTACAGGATCCCACATAATATATGTCAGGAAACTTCAGTATATTCATGGAAGCGTTTCGTAGATAAGATCACTACATTTCCTGTCTCTTCTTCATATGACCACTGATCTGTCGGTACCGGCTCTCCTGTGGTACGATCCATTACTTCCCACCATCTGCGGACATCATCTCTTGTGTTGACTGCAAGCATATCCGGATAGAGGTGATCCATCAGATGAATCTCCAGTGTATCTGCAACCGCTGTGTGGAAAGATGTCATAATATACATCTGCTGGATTTCTTCCGGATGTGCTTTCGCCCAGGCATTGTCCTTACGGGTTGTATAGTAGGTTGCATAAATTTTGGCACCTGTGTCTTTTAATTTCTGCGGAAATTCTGTTCCGTCACAGTCACGTATAGCATCAGCGCCCCACTCTTCTATCATTTCCAGTGTCTGTGGAACTACATCCAGGTCAGTTGGTATGGTTACACGACCTTTTCCCATTTTCTGTTACCTCCTTCATTTTGCTGACAAGCGGATAATTACTGTCCGTTCACTTCTGTAATCACATTATTTTCAGTCTATCTGTTTATAAAATACTTTCTTTCAAAATTTTTTTCAATTCACTTTTTGCTTTGTTTTTTAGAAATCTTGCTCTTACAAAAAAATTATGGTATTATAGAAAACACTGTCATTCAGAATCCACAAACAAAATTGCTACAAATATACTCATCTGCCGTAAACCGAAGAAAGGAGAATCTGCCATGAGCTCACAATCATTTCGTTTCAGCCCCGAACACCCAACAGCTCAGAATATTACACTTTTAAATACCTCTTCTTCCCGCTACGAGGGTGACTGGCCCAGTATTCCTCACTCTCATGCCTTTACAGAATTGTTCTATGTACGTGGCGGTCAGGGAGATTTTCTGATCGAGGATCAGATCTTCCCAATCTCAAAGGACGATCTGGTCATCATTAATCCACATATCAATCACACTGAAATCTCCAAAGGGAGTCCTCCTCTGAGTTATTTTACTGTAGGTGTGGACGGACTGTGTTTTTCCTTTAACGGTCATAAAGAGTATCGCATTTTTAACTGTCGTGAAAAGAAAACAGATTTGTTATTTTACTTTAATTCTCTGTTTCAGGAGCTGGACAGACAGTCTGAAGGATATGAAACCATCTGCAGTCATATGCTGGATATTCTGATCCTGCAGCTTCGGCGCATTACGGATTCACCATTTGAACTGATCACCACCCAGCATCCAAGTAAAGAGTGCGCTCATATTAAGCGTTATCTTGACTCCAATTACGGGGAAAATATTACTCTGGATCACCTCTCAGAACTCAGTCATCTTAATAAGTATTATCTGAGTCATGAATTTACAAAATATTATGGGATTTCTCCTATCAATTATCTGAACCGGAAACGCATCGAAGTGTGCAAGGAACTTCTGGAAAATACTGATTATGGGATTTCAGATATTGCACATCTCACAGGATTCTCCTCTCAAAGCTATCTCTCTCAGAGCTTCCGCAAATCCTGTGGAATGACTGCAGGAAATTACCGCAAACTCAAGAAAAAACGAAAGGAAGCAATGTGATACCATGCAATTTACATTTCCAGATTACTATAAAGAATTTTCCTGCATTGCAGGAGCCTGTCCGGATACCTGCTGCGCAGGATGGCAGATCGTGATTGACGATCAGACACTGAAGAAGTACCAGCACTTTAAAGGTCCGTTCCGCAATCGCCTGCACAATGATATTGACTGGAAACATCATGTTTTCCGCCAGTATAACAGACGCTGTGCTTTTCTCAACGAAGAGAACCTGTGTGATATCCACACAGAAGCAGGACCGGAAATGTTCTGCAGAACCTGCAGAAATTATCCTAGACATATTGAAGAATTTGAAGGTCTGCGTGAGATTTCCCTGTCGCTCTCCTGTCCTGAGGCAGCAAGGATTTTACTTTCCCAAAAAGAAAAGGTACACTTTATCACAAAAGAAAAAAAGACAAAAGAAGAAGTCTATGATGACTTTGATTATTTCCTGTTCACTGCACTTATGGACACCCGTGATATGCTTATAGATATCATCCAGGACAGAGCTGTACCCATGCAGAAACGTCTGTGGAAACTTCTGGCTGCTGCACATGATTTCCAGTTATGTGTAAATAAAAATGAACTCTTTAAATGGGAAGAAATGCGAAAACGACATGAAGATTCCGGATACGGAGATAGATTTTGCAGTAAAATTTACTCTCGTATAAATGCAGATAACATAGAAAACAGTTCTGCTGCATCTGCCTGCGTAAATACACCAGAACAATTATTTAAAAAAATGTGGAAAACTGTTGTTCCGGAAATGGAGGTTCTGCGCCCAGGATGGCAGGAATACTTAAAGAATTGTCTGACTCCACTGTATAATGGAAATACAGATCCGCAGTCTGACTCCGGAAATCTTTATTCCTGGCAGAAAAGTGAATTTGATTTCTCCTATCCTGACTGGCAGATTCAGGGGGAACAGCTTCTTGTTTACTGGATCTATACCTATTTCTGTGGTGCAGTTTATGATGATGAGATCTTCGCCAAGGTGAAAATGGCAGTTGTGTGCACCCTGTTTATCCATGAATTAAATGTGGGAACCTATCTGAAAAACAACCGGCAGTTTAAGCTGGATGACCAGATCCGTATCTGTTATCAGTTTTCAAGAGAACTGGAACACTCAGATCTTAACCTGAACAGATTTGAAGAATTAATGTCTGAAAAAGAGATTTTCTCCTTTGAAAATCTACTGAAAATCTGCTGATGCAAATAAAAAATCCAGTTATTATGAGCATTAAATCAATCGGAAGGCCTCTGATGGTCTTCCGATTGATTTTAATAATTAATATTGTCCTCTCATTACTGTGTTTTCAGCATATGCCAGAATTCTATCTGTTTTCATTTAGAGCGTGTTTGAAAAATCATTTCAACAATCTGTACGCTCTAATCTACGGATCATAGATACCAGATGTCCGGCACAATTTCGGATTTCTTCTTCTGTAAGTTTACCTTCTTTATATGCCTGGCGAATATTCTTATCATCATCCGGATTTCCAGGCATGATAATGTCATTGCCTGCTGCCACACATTTCCATGGAATGCTTCCATTTTCCGGAACTGTTGTGTTCCAGTCTGACATAATTGCTCCGTCAAATCCCCATTCTTTTCTGGCAACTGTCATGCACAGATCTTTGCTGTTCGCCGCATGAATACCGTTGATAAGATTATAGGAAGTCATAATAGAAACAGGATTTCCTTCTTTTACTGCAATTTCAAATCCGCGAAGATAGATTTCTCTGAGCGCACGTTCGGATACACAGGAGTCAACACCCATGCGGTTATCTTCCTGATTATTGCATGCAAAATGCTTGATTGTTACGCCACATCCTGACTTGCTCTGAACACCCCGGGTCACTGCTGCTGCCAGCATCCCTGACAGATATGGATCTTCTGAATAATATTCATAATTTCTTCCACATAATGGATTTCTGTGGATATTCATGCCTGGTGCAAGCCACAGATTCACATGAAATTCTTCCATTTCTTCTGCGATTGCTTTTCCAAACTCTGTCATAAGATCTGTATCCCAGGTCTGTGCCAGTGCTGTTCCTACCGGAAAAGCAGTACAGTACTGATAATAAGTATCTGCATTCTCATGATGCACACCAGGTTCCAGAATTCCATTTTCCAGTGAACCAAGAACTCCCATTTCATAGATGCTGTCTGTCTCTTTATCTACTTCATACCACTGTCTGAGGCGGATTCCTGCCGGACCGTCTGCCATAACAAGAGAGGGTATTCCATACTCTTCCAAAGTACCGCAGGTTTCACCTGCTGATCCCGGCACTCGAATCCCTGCTGCACCAAGAGTACTGATATTCTCTGAAATCTTTCCATAAAGCAGAGGAATCAGCTCTTCTGTAGTTCTGTCTTCCAGAACAGAAACAAATCTTTTTTCTTCCTCTGTCAGATTTTCCTGATTTTTTCTGACATCTTCCGATTTTGCCGGTATCATCGCAGGTTTAAAATAATATTCCGGAACCTGCGCTGTTATCAGTTTTTCCTGTCTCTGCACAGATCTTTTATTTTGATTAATCCTGTTCTTTTTTCAGTTCCGACTCTGATGCGACACAAAGTTCTTTTTCTATATCCCAGTGTATCATATAATGTTCATCCCTGTATTTGCCCGGTGTCATTCCCGTAACTTCCCTAAACTGCTGGATGAAATGACTCTGGGAAGAAAAGGAAAGACGGTTTGCAATCTCAATGATCGGATAATCACTGTACTGCAAAAGATTTTTCGCCATTTCTATCTTCTGTCTGCGGATATAGGCACTGACCGATATTCCTGTTTCTTTTTTAAATAATCTGGAGAGATAGCTCGCAGATACTCCAAGTGAATCTGCAAGATCTTCTATTGTAATTCGTTCTTTGATATGAGAATAAATGTATTCTTTACTTGCGTTGATATGTTTAGAATAAGTGTTGTCTTTGAAATATCTGCGCATTTTTTCAGTATAATCCATCACCATCTCATCATGAAGGCTCTGAACCTCTTCTACTGTATGAATGTCATCCAGCTTTTGAATATAAAAATCACTCAAATGAAATGCCTGTTCCATCTCCATTCCATTTTGTTTACAGAGTCTGGTTATCATTGCGGTAGTGATAACAAAATGATATTTCATATTTGTGACCGCATTCTTTGACAGTACTCCCACACCATCACACTCTGTAAATCTCTGCCGTTCACAATTCTTCTTAACAGTTTTTATATCTCCACTTGCAACTGCACGATAGAACAATAATTCCTCTGTCGGTTCTCTGTGCTTAATTTCATCAAACTCATCTTCTGCCTCAAAAAGAAGCCATTCGTTCTGATAACTCATATGTCTCTCCTACGCCAGTGCCAGCAATTCTTTTCCTTCTTTCAGTCTCTCATAAAACTGTATGTAGAAATCCTGATTTTGATCATATGGTTTGAGATAGAATCTGTTCACCACAAAGAGGTTCAGATTTCTGATCAGATCTGGATCCTCAGCATTGTATAGTACTTCCTGCACATCCAGCAGAAAATAATGCCAGTCATTGACAAATTTCTCATAATTTTTCAGATCCGGTGTGTCGATCCATTTTTTTACCTTGATCTTATTTCTGTTTGTTTTGGGACATTCATGGATCTGAAGAATATATTTAAATCCCCCGTCTTCATAAAGTCTTCCCAGAGGAAACAGCCTGCAGAAGCCTGGTCTGACAGCATGAATACTGCAGCGGCCCTCTTTATTCAAAAATACGCATTGTTCCTTCTCACCTGTCATCCGGAGATGAGGCAGGATATTTCCGTCTGATACTCCCAGTTCCAGGCACTCCTGCAGAAGCTGCTCTACAGGCTTCTTAAGTCCCACAGATAATCTGTGTACATCATATGGATCCAGGATCACAGAATCTCCCATTCCCTGACAGCAGTCACAGCATCCCTCACAGTCATGACAGTCTGCCTTTACCATGTCATTGGAATCATATAACTTTCCGTCGGAAATCTCTTCCAGTGTCTGTTCTCTTCGCATCAGAAAGTCTCCAGTCCTGTAACGCCCCAGTCTGAAGCAAGATCTTTCATACCTTCCAGAACTTCCTCCCTGGAATAATCATTATCGTCCAGAAAATCTCCGTCCATATCATTCAGATACAGATAAAAGGTCAGTGCCAGTTCCAGATAATCTGCATCATCTTCTACCATACCCATGTATAATTCGTTTTCTGCTTCATTGATTTTTCCTTCTTCTGCCAGCTTCATAACAGTTGAAAAAAGCTTATCTGCCTCTGTGTAATCTTCCTTGTTCTCAGGAAGTCTGTAATCCGGCTGCTGCTCATGAAGCAGAAGCTTTGCGATCAGTCTTCCTACATCCTGAATATTTCTTATCATATGATCATCCTGTACTGCCATAACTTTTTCTTCCTTTCTAATTTTATCTCATTAGGAAAGTAACTTCCTTACCATCTCACCGTCAAAGACCACACCTGTCAAATGATCAACCTCAATCTGATACAGTGCATTGGCCGCAATATGCTCTGCTGTCTGCTCCAAATCACGAATACCACTTGTGTTTTTGTGTTTTTCAACAACAGCTTCCAGTCCTTCCTCTGTCACTACACATTCCTCTGCCTTCAAGCTCATTCGTTTCAGTACCTTTGGCAGAACATATTCTGAAAAAATAATTTTCTTTTCTTCAGATGTGTAATCTGGAATATCAATGACCGCAAAACGGGACATTAACGGTGCACTGATCTGGTCTTTCTCGTTGGCTGTGGCAATAGGATAAACGCCAACTGTAGGCACCATACATTCCATATAGTTATCTGTAAATCCAAGATTATCAAGAAGTGTCAGAAGCACATCTGCAGGATTTCCGTTTCCTTTTCCGGAAGCTGCTTTGTCCAGCTCATTGATAATAAATACCAGGTTGGACTCTCCTGCTGCCGAAAATGCTTCCATAATAATTCCAGGCTTTGCATTTGCATAGATCCTGGAGCTTCCTGTAAGCTGTTCAGGGTCATTAATAGAACTCATATCCAGAGTTGTCCACGGAAGCTTCAGGATGCGGGCAACTGCATAGGCAATCTGAGACTTACCGGTACCTGCCGGTCCTACAAGAAGCAATCCATAGGCAGGCAGTGTATGGGTACGGTTGATCTGGATGATCGTCTCAATAATACGCTGTTTTACAGATTCCATTCCATAGAGTTCTTCATCAAGAATTCTGCGGGCTTCCTGAGGGTCAATTGCTTCAAAATAATTATTTTTCCATTGAATGTTCATCATAATGGACAATGCTCTCTGTGCATGTCTTCTCTCCTCAGGAGATACTTCATGAGAGCGGGCAACTGCAAGGTTTCTTCGTGCCCACAGACGAATATTATCCGGCAAGGTTCTGCCTGCGCAGGTCATAAAATCAGTAATGCTCTGAATACTTGTCAGCTTCATCTCATCACCGATTTCCTCGTCCTCTTCTTCCTCTGTGGTTTCTATGGGTGCACTGCTTGCCAGAAGTCTCTCAATCATAAACTGGAGAAATCCATCTTCTGCAGAAAGCTTTGTTCCACCTCCAAATGCAGTCTCCCGAATCTTATAAACTGCATAACCATTCTCCTGATTTTCTCCTGAGAGGCGCACATTGATATGATTCTCTCCCAGCCATTTCAGAAGGCTTACAAATCTGGAATCAATACTAAGGATATCTGCGCTGAAAACACCATCCTCTTCTTTAAATTCAAAAGAAGTGCGTTTGATAGGGTTTGTAAAAATGCCGCAGGAATGATGCTTCCACCTGCGTCGGCTGTTATCCAGGACCATAATCGGCTGTTCTGGAGATGTTTCGTTTCTATCAGACTTAAAAGTAGTATAAGTACATTCAGACTGTACATCTGTTTTCTTGTCTGAAGCACCACTGAAATCAAATACTGGCATAATAAATACTCCTTTTATTTTATCTTTCACCTGTATAAAACAGTAACTTTCCGTATTTTTTTATTCTAGCAGAATCTTTCCTTTTAATCAATTCCGGAAATGAAATCCTTTCCCAAAAATGTTGACGGTATCCGTCACAGGCTTTATAATAGTGATAACTTAGAATTTCCAGAACTCTCTGGGAAATCGAAATTCACTTTTAGGAGAGCAAAATGAGCAAAATTATTTTAACCGGTGACCGTCCAACCGGCCGCCTTCATGTTGGACATTATGTTGGTTCATTGTCTGAGCGTGTTCGTTTACAGAACTCTGGCTTATATGATGAAATTTATATTATGATCGCAGATGCGCAGGCATTAACAGATAATGCGGAACACCCTGAGAAAGTTCGTCAGAATATCCTTCAGGTTGCCCTTGATTATCTTTCATGCGGCATTGATCCTGAGAAATCCACTATCTTTATCCAGTCTATGGTTCCGGAGCTTACAGAGCTTACTTTTTATTATATGAACCTTGTTACTGTAGCACGTGTACAGCGTAATCCTACAGTTAAATCCGAAATCAAGATGCGTAATTTCGAAGCAAGTATCCCTGTTGGATTCTTCTGTTATCCCATCAGCCAGGCTGCAGATATTACGGCATTCCGGGCTACTACTGTTCCGGTTGGTGAGGACCAGCTTCCAATGCTTGAGCAGTGCAAGGAGATCGTGCACAAATTCAATACGGTATACGGCGAAACCTTAACAGAGCCGGAGATCATCCTGCCATCCAATAAAGCCTGTTTACGTCTTCCAGGTACCGATGGAAAAGCAAAAATGAGCAAATCTCTTGGAAACTGCATCTATCTTTCAGATGAAGAAGCAGATGTGAAAAAGAAAGTTATGTCTATGTTCACAGACCCTAACCATCTTCGCGTGGAAGACCCGGGTCGTGTAGAAGGAAACCCGGTATTTATTTATCTGGATGCTTTCTGCAAACCGGAATACTTCCCGGAATTCCTGCCTGAATATCAGAATCTGGATGAACTGAAAGCTCACTATACACGCGGCGGTCTTGGTGACGTTAAAGTCAAAAAATTCCTGAACAAAGTGCTTCAGGCAGAGCTTTCTCCGATCCGTGAGAGACGTAAATACTGGGAACAGCATCTGGATGACGTATATGAAATCCTCAAAGAAGGAAGTAAGACAGCCGAAGCAAAGGCTGCACAGACACTTCATGATGTACGTTCTGCAATGCAGATCAATTATTTCGATGACAACAGCCTGATCAAATAATTGAGCAGTAATAATTTTTCATTTAAAACTTCTTGAGACGATAAAGAGCCTGTAAAAAACATCTCTTATTTTTTACAGGCTCTTTTTATCATTTATTTATATGATTTCTCTCTTCTGTCAGCAGATGGCAACTGCCAGGATTATGTATACCAGAATAGAAACCAGACAATACATGGAATTGGTTGTTGATACATAAGCGCTGCCTTCTTCATCCTTCATAAAGGTCTGCATACTAAAGGTAGCCGGTGATGACATATAGGTAATAATGGCCAGATTTACAATCTGAGAATCCCCAACCAGAGAATGTACTGCAAAAAGTACTCCAGCCATCATCACTCCCTGCAGAATCATCCTGATCAGGATGGTGGTAATACAGGGTTTCAGCAAATTGGCATTTAGTTCCATACTATAGCCCACCACAAGAAGAATGATAGCAGTTACAGATGTGGTGAGAATATTCTCCACACTCTGATATACACCGCCAAAAGGGCTGTCCAGAAGTATTATAATAATATTTGACAAACCTGCTATAATTCCCAGAACGCTGGCAATAAATGCAGGCGTTCTTATTGCACTGCTGAAGAGTTTTTTTACATCTATTTTTCCACCGTCTTCTACCTGTCCCAGCATTCCCATATAAATACTGAATCCAAAGAGAAGTCCCGCAATATCCAGCACTGCCACATGTGACAGATTTTCGCTGCCACACAGACTGGTATACAAAGGATATGCCATCAGACCGCCCTCATATACACTTACCATAAAAGGCAGATACCTCTGATATTTTCCCTTGAGAAAGGGCTTCAGCACAAATCCAAGGCTGAAGGAAACAATCAGCATGATCAGCATGATCAGTATGAGAATTCCTGTTTCTTTATTATATTCTGCTGTTGCCAATGCATGAAAAATAGCAACCGGCAGCATAACATTCGTTACCAGGACCTTCATGTTGGCGACTCCCTCACCCGTGAGAATCTTCCATTTACGGCATAGCATACCAAGAATGATCATTACCAGAACCGGCATGACAATTTGCAAAACATCCAATTTTTTCACTCCTTCTGATCAAATTTGAAAAATAACTGCTTTCTGCTTATATTAACTTATCCAGAATAGAGTGTCCAATTGTTCCTTCCGGCATTTTGACATGGAAATTGTCTGCAACAGTTGCACCGATAATCGCAAATGTATTCTCTTCCTCTAAACAGCCTCCCTCAGCCATTGCAGGTGACCAGGAAATAAAAGGAACATATTCTCTGGTATGGTCGGTACCTGTATATGTGGGATCATTGCCGTGATCTGCAGTGATGATCAGCAGGTCATCGGATGTCATCTCTTCCATCAGAACTCCCAGATTCTTATCAAATTTTTCGATTTCCTGTCCATAACCTTCCGGATTTCTGCGGTGTCCCCATAATGCATCAAAATCTACCAGATTCGTAAAACACAATCCATGAAAATCTCTCTTTCCAATTTCAATAGTCTGTTCCATTCCATGTACAGAGCTATTGGAATGCAGAGCCTCTGTCACTCCTTCCCCACAGAAAATATCATTGATCTTTCCTACACTGATCACATCATATCCTGCATCCTTCAATACATTCATAGCTGTCAGTCCAGTAGGTTTCAGCGCATAATCATGTCTGTTACTTGTACGCCTGAACTCCCCTTTTTTCTTGCCCACATATGGACGCGCAATAATACGTCCCACACGCCACTGGTCTTTCATGGTAATCTCACGGGCAATCTCACAGCAGCGATACAGGTTCTGGAGATCAAAGGTCTCCTCATTTCCGCAAATCTGCAGCACTGAATCAGCAGATGTATATACGATCATAGCTCCTGTGTTGATTTCTTCCTCACCCAGCTCCTCAATAATCTCAGTACCGCTGGCACTCTTATTGCCAATCACGCGTTTCCCGCAGCGCTTCTCCAGCTCTGCGATCAGTTCCTGCGGAAACCCTGTTTCTGTGAATGTTTTAAATGGCTTATCTGTCCTGATTCCCATCATTTCCCAGTGTCCGGTCATAGTATCCTTGCCGTTGCTCGCTTCACTGACACGCATAAATCGTCCCATGGGTTTCTCCACAGGAGTCATATTTCCGGCCTGATGAAGATTGATCATTCCCAGTTTCTGCAGATTGGGAATGTCCAGTGTTCCCATACGTTCCAGAATGTGCCCAAAGGTATCTACCCCTTTGTCACCAAATTTCTCAGAATCCGGCATTGCCCCAATTCCCAGTGAATCCAGTACGATCACAAATATTCTTTTATATTTTTCCATATATCATTTCCCCCATTCTTGGTATCATCTTGTTTTTAATCAGTTATTTATTTGTCCCTTTAATCCTGCCAGCGCCTGTGCAAATGCATTGTTCACCGGCTCTTTGGCTTCTTTCTGTTGCTGCCTCATATATTTCTGAACATCACGTTTATTCACTCCTGCCCCTTCTTTGGCTCTTCGCGCCTGAAAAGCAGAAAGTTTTTCTTTATATCCGCAACCGCAGATAAAGGTCTCTTCTTTGCCTTTGACATACATTTCCATTCGTTTATGGCACTTGGGACAACGGGCATTTGTTGTTCTGGATACCGTTTCTCTGTAACCACATTCTCTGTCCTGGCATACCAGCATCTTTGCATTCTTTCCGCTCACTGCCAATAGCTTCTTTCCACAGTTGGGACAAATCTTGTTTGTAAGATTATCATGGCGGAAAGTTCCCTGTCCTGTTTTAATCTCTTCCACAATATCACAGGTATAATTTCGGATTTCTTTGAGAAATACCTCCTGCTTTATCCTGCCTTTGGCGATATTTCCAAGTTTCATCTCCCAGTCTGCTGTCAGTTCCGGCTTGCGCAGTTCCTCCGGTACCAGCTCCAGAAGCTGTTTTGCCTTGGAGGTCAGGTAGATTTCATTTCCTTTCCTTTCCATCAGGAAACTGTTAAAAAGCTTCTCTATGATATCCGCCCTTGTTGCAACTGTTCCAAGTCCGCCTGTTTCCCCAAGCGTCTTGGCCGCTTTCGCATCATGGCTTTCCATATACCGCACCGGATTCTCCATTGCAGCAAGAAGTGTAGCTTCTGTAAATCTTGCAGGCGGTTTTGTCTTACCTGTATTCATAGATACATTTTCAATATACAGCTTCTCACCTTTTTTCATCTTAGGAAGCTTCTGGTCCTTCAAAAGCTTTCCTTCCTCTGCCGGGTCAAGATCTTCCTCCTCTGCATCCGTATTTTCATATACTTCTTTCCAGCCCGCACTTTTCACAACTTTTCCGCTGGCCGCAAACATTTCTCCTGCAGCCATTCCTTCCATGCTTACCTGCTCATAAACAAAGGGTGGATACAGTACACTTAAAAATCTGCGAACTACCATATCATAGATTTTCCGTTCTTCATTTGTCATATGATCAAGCTGGACAAACTGCTCCGTAGGAATAATTGCATGATGGTCACTGACCTTTTTATCATCCACAAAACTTCCATTTGCACGGATTGGCTGATTCATCAAAACACCTGCCAGTTTTCTGTAGGGTCCCACTGCACAGGCCTTCAGGCGTTCTTTGATCGTAGGAACAATATCCTTTCCGATATATCTGGAATCTGTTCTCGGATAAGTGAGAACTTTATGATTTTCATACAAACGCTGCATAATATTCAGTGTCTGCTTTGCCGAATATCCATATCTCTGATTTGCTTCTCTCTGCAGCGTAGTAAGATCATATAATCCCGGTGCAAAAGTTTTCTTTTCTTTACTGGTTACTGAGTTCACTTCCAGAAACTGATTTCTGAGAACATTGGAAAGCTCCTCCGCACGTTCTTTATTAAAGGTTCTGAAGCTCTTACTCTTTGGCTCTTTCCAGGTCCAGGTCGCCTCTCCTGCCTTCAGAGTAAGTCCGTAATATTCCTTTGGCTTAAATGCACGGATCTCTTCTTCCCGTTTCGCGATCATTGCCAGAGTAGGAGTCTGCACACGCCCACAGGAAAGCTGGGCATTATATTTACAGGTAAGTGCTCTGGTACCATTCATCCCTACCAGCCAGTCTGCTTCTGCTCTGGCTACAGCAGCCCTGTACAGGTTATCGTACTCATGTCCGTTTTTCAGATTTGCAAATCCTTCTTTGATGGCCTTATCAGTAACAGAAGATATCCACAGTCTGCGAATAGATTTATGACAATCCGCCTTATCCAGAATCCATCTTGCCACCAGTTCTCCCTCTCTGCCGGCATCTGTGGCAATAATAATGTCTTTGATATCTTTGCGATAAAGCTGGGTTTTGACTGCATTATATTGTTTACCGGTCTGACGGATTACTACCAGCTTCATTTTATCCGGCAGCATAGGGAGAGCTGACATTTCCCACTTTGTATATTTTTTATCGTATTCCTCCGGATCTGCCAGGGTGACCAGATGTCCCAGTGCCCAGGTAACTACGTATTCCTTTCCTTCCAACGTTCCGTTACCTTTTTGTGTACAATGAAGCACTCTGGCTATATCCCTGGCCACAGAAGGTTTCTCTGCGATGACTAATGATTTCATTTTTTCACTCCTTATTCCGCCATTTTCAACTCAAAGTATAGCATAGAACCTGCTTACATTCTACCTTTTATTTTTATGATAAATAAAGTCAGGGACAAAGCAAATTTCATCCCTGACTTCATATATGTAAAGCGGACATTCGCGATCTGCGTTCAATATATTGCTATGCGTGAAGTGCGCAGTAATCAATTTTATATCCAACACCGCGTACTGTCTCTATCAGATCCCCGGCAGTTCCCAGTTTTTGTCGAAGAGTCCGGATATGTACATCCACAGTCCTGCTTTCTCCGTCAAACTCATATCCCCAGACCTGATTCAACAGCTGGGTTCTGGAGAGTACAGTACCACTGTTTTTCAGAAGAAGACACAATACCTCATATTCCTTAAGAGTCAGATTTACATTCTGTCTGTCCACAGTTACCACATGCCTGGAAGGACATACATACAAATTTGCCGCCTGATACTCCTCAGCACCTGCATCCTCACTTCTGCGGAGAAGTGCACGGATCCTGGAAATCAGCTCCATCATACGGAAAGGTTTGGGAATATAATCATCTGCCCCGCTGTCCAGTCCGATCACTGTGTCATACTCACTGCCTCTGGCTGTCAGCATGATAACCGGAAGTCTCCGCGTATTCGGCCGTACACGTAATTTCTTCAGAATGGTAATTCCATCCTCCTCCGGAAGCATCACATCCAAAAGCAGCAGAGACGGCAGCTCTTTTTCCAGTTCTTTCCAAAATAAAGAAGGACGTTCAAAACCCTTTGCTTCATATCCCTGGCTTTTCAAAGTATAAATTACAAGTTCACGGATGCTTTCATCATCTTCTAACAGATATATCATAATAATTCCTTTCTGAATTCATATTTCTTTGATTATTTTTTACTATTCTTTCGAATATATTCAGTATAAAGAAGCTACGTAAATTCTTACCCCTTCTTTGTGTTAAAATTTCGTAAAATCTACCATGTTTTTAAGATTTTTTTTATAAAAATTTTATGTATTGATCCTAAAAATTTATTTGTAAAAGTATTTCAGAAATGTTATGATTGTTTTGAAAAAAACTGTGATGTAAATTTAATCCCATTTGAAGAAGGTGAAATTTTGAAACAATTTTTATCCAAATACCGTCACGGCCTGGTAATCGGGATTTACAGTATTCTGTATATTCTGGCTTTTCATTATCTGGAATCCCGGCCCATTCACAGTTACCATATTGTACATACTGTTTTTGATGATCTGATTCCGTTCTGTGAATTTTTTATTATACCTTATTTGCTATGGTTTCCTTATATGGTCCTGGCAGTGGTATATTT
Organism: Blautia sp. HCP3S3_C4; assembly: GCF_052064095.1. Classification (NCBI taxonomy): domain Bacteria; kingdom Bacillati; phylum Bacillota; class Clostridia; order Lachnospirales; family Lachnospiraceae; genus Blautia; species Blautia sp. HCP3S3_C4. The sequence goes on along the minus strand of NZ_JBQHWF010000003.1, from coordinate 274,482 downwards.
TATCTTTTTCAACAAAAACAGACATGAATATTATCAGCTGATATTTAACCTGATGATGGGGATGACAATTTTCCTTATTGTATCCTATGCTTATCCCAATGCACAGCATCTCCGCCCTGTTGAATTCCCCAGGGACAACATTTTTACAGATGTAGTCAGATGGCTGTATAAAACGGATACACCTACTAATATTCTTCCCAGCATCCATGTTTTTAATTCCCTGGCCATCCATATGTCACTGACCAATTGCCAGGCCCTTCGTGGAAAGAAGAACGTACGAATTGTTTCTTTTATTCTTACAATGCTTATTATTATGTCCACTATGTTCCTGAAGCAGCATTCTGTGATTGATGTCTGTATGGGAGCTACCCTTGCTCTTTTCGGTCATCTTCTTTTCTATCCGGAAAGATTCCTGTCTTTTTCCAGGAACGCCTATTACAACGAAAGAAAACGTAAAAAAAGCGAAAATTAAAAAGTTGTACAGAAATGCAAACACATTTCTGTACAACTTTTTTATTTCTATCCTATAACTGCCTTACAGTTTATCAAATCAAGCGGATATTCGCAATCCGCTTCGCTACTTGCTTGATTCAGTTAAATCCATAAAATTTCTGGCTGATTTTGTAAGCTGCCACAGACATCTTTCTGCCTCCGGGACCCGGCAGATTCATTACCCTTCCAAAAAGGCTGTGTCGAAGTTTATTGTATACAGCCCTATTCTCACTCTTAATATATTCCAGAAGCTCTTTCTTTTTCTGCAGAGATTCCTCTGTATTTGCCCTGATAAGCATGATAGATGAGATTGTTGTAATAATATCCAGATAACTAAACATATATGCTTTCAGACGTCGGTTTGTATTGCCACATTTAATATATGCATCCACCATCAGCTTATTCACACGAATCTGTTGGTCAATACGTTTGATCATTACCTTTTCATTAACTGACTGATCATCTCTGCCTATAAAATAGCGGTAAAAATTCACATCCAGATAATAAAGATTCTTTACATATGGCAACGGTTCAAAAGCAAACAGATTGTCCACATAGAAGGTATGCTTCGGCAGCTCCAGACCGCAGTCATGAAGCAGCTGTGTACGATAGATCATAGAATGCATAAGAAGATATTTGCCCTTTGGCATATGTCTTACTTCATCCCAGCCAAATATTTTGTTCTGAGGAAGGCATCTGCGGTACTGCATGACTTTTTTGCGTGTTGCTCCCTGTTTCTCATATACAAAATTGCTGATAAGAAGGTCTACTGTTTCAGGTCCACGCAACAGCTCATACAAAGTTTTCAAAATGCTGATATAGGCTTCCTTATTTACCCAGTCATCACTGTCCACAACTTTAAAATACAAACCTGTAGCATTCCTGATTCCTGCATTTACGGCCTCTCCATGTCCACCATTCTCCTGATGAATTGCTTTCACAATAGTAGGATATTTTTCCGCATAGGCATCTGCAATCTCTGCAGTTCTATCTGAAGATCCGTCATCCACCACAAGGATTTCTACCTCTTCTCCGCCTACGAGCAGTGATTCAATACACTTTTCCATATAATCCTGAGAATTATAACATGGAATGGTAATACTTAACAGTTTCATCTCTTTTCCTCCTTAATATATCTGGCATACGCCCCAAATGCAGATGGTATGGCGTATCTTTTTCCTGTCTGTTCTTTGTCTGCAAAAATAAGATCTTTATCTTTTGCTTTTTCCAGGGATGATACTCTGATTCTGTATGCCTCCATCCTCCATTCAATGTGGGAAAAAATATGTCTGGAAGAAGGCATTTCTTCTATATAAAGAGGATCCAGTCCCAGTTTTCTCACATACTCCAGAGCCCTCTCCCTGTCTATATGTCCAGGGACATTGGGCAACTCATACAGGCCTGCCAGAAGCCCCTTGGACGGTCGCTTTCGAAGTGCTGTTGCTTCTCCGTCCTGAATGATAAAAACTGTTTTATCCTCTTGTCTTCGTTCCTTTTTCGCTGCTTTTACAGGGAAACGATCCACAGTACCATGGCAATATGCCTGACAGAGCGAAGCTACCGGACATTCCTCACATTTTGCCATTCCATTGGGTATACACACTACAGCTCCCAATTCCATCAGGGCCTGATTGAAATCTCCCGGCTTGTCTTCAGGCATAATTTCAGACAGCTCCTCTTCTATTACTCTGCGGACTGACTGTCTGCTGATATCTCCGTTATTCTCTGTAATTCTGGTGATCACCCTGAGTACATTTCCATCTACTGCAGGAACCGATTTATGATAGGCAATGGATGCGATTGCCCCTGCCGTATAGCTCCCTATACCTTTTAACGATAAAAGTGTCTGATAATCTTCAGGAATTATTCCCTGATGTTCAGAAACCACCTGTCTGGCTGCTTCCTGCATATTCCGTACCCGGTTATAATATCCAAGCCCTTCCCAAAGCTTCAACAACTGTTCCTGAGGGCACTGAGCCAGAGCCTGTACATCCGGAAGCGCTGTGATGAATCTCTGAAAATACGGCTTTACCGCCTCCACCCTGGTCTGCTGCAGCATAATCTCAGACACCCAGGTATAATAAGCATTATTTCTGTCCCTCCAGGGTAGAATACGCTTATTTATATTGTACCATTGAAGTAATGGTATGACAATTTTTTTTAACATTTTCTTTATTTCCTTTATTCTCCCAAGATTTCAACAAAACCTTCCATGCAGCAGATCAGTTCCGTCAGTTCTCTGCACCTACGCTATAAAACGACGAGGGCGGTCAATAAAAACCGCCCTTTCTGCCTTACTGTATTTCTTTTCAATTGTTTTCCTTTTCATGAGAGATACTGTCATTTTTTACATTTTACTCTCAGATAATATACCAGTGCAATTATAATGATCAGAACCGCTACAATATATCCGATCTCTGCTGCCAAGCTTGTCGTAAACATGTCCACTGCAGATACCACTCCGATTGCGATCAGAGCCCATCCACAGCCCTTCTCCATTTTCTTTTCGTCATAAAGCTTTTTACGAACATCTGCATTTCCACCCTTCATGAAAATCTCTCCGTGTCCTGTAAGAAGCATAATTCCCACGATAAATGCAGCAGCTGTTAAAATAAGGCTTAATGAATCCATGTTCATAATTGTTTCTCCTTTGTAAATAATCAGGCTGCCTGACAGACAGCCCTTTTAATCATTCATTTTTTAATAGAAGCATACGATAGGAACACCATACTGAATAATATCATAAAGTTCTCCTGCTTTATCCGGTGGCATATTAATACATCCGTGGGAACCACCCTCAAGATATCTGTCACCGCCAAAATATGGCTGCCATGAAGCATCATGAAATCCGATTCCTCCGTTAAACGGCATCCAGTATGTGACAGGCTGTTCATATTCATATTTTCCATTTGGAAGCTGCTTTCCCCTCAAAACATCCGGACTCTTTTTATAATAGAGTGTAAAAATTCCAGCCGGGGTCTGACGGTCTGCATAGCTCATGTTTCCGGATACAATATCTGATTCAAAGATATCTTCTCCGTTCTGGTAATAATACATATGCTGCTCCGAAAGATCTACCTCAATATAAGTATTTCCAAGGTCATTCACACCATATGAATTGGCAGTCATAGAATAAACCGGATCTCTGACTGTCTGAGTACCGGACTGGATCTCCTGGGTAAGCTGAGCCACCTCAGATGCCTGGTCTATCTGCCAGCCGTAAGCAGAGCCGTATACATAAACGGTTCTTCCACTGGTAGTATGGAATTCACGTTCAGTACCTACTGTATCATGTGATGCAGCAAGCTGCGCTACATAATCTGCAATATGCTGCTGGAAGGATGCATCATCTCTGATCAACTGACCCTTCTCATCAAAATTCAGCCAGTCCTTGATCGTACTGCCATCCAAAGTCACTGTCTCATCTCCAAAAGTATAGGTGATGCTTGCTTTGGTAAAATTATTGCATGCATCCAGAGATGCCTGAAGATCTGCATTATCACTTGTCACTGCAGCCTTTGCATATACATCCGGATCACTGTTAAAATCTACCGCATCCTTATTGTCGGACACAGCTTCCGAAAGAGCATTATATGCTTCCTTTAATATCAGCTGACTTCCCTCAGTCTCAGGAACAATTTCAAACTGAGACTCCCCATAAGCTACATAAGCATCCTCAGGTGCAACCTGATTCTCCTCTTGTGCACAATTCAGTGTTTTCACCTGTGCTTTCAGCTTTTCCTTGTCAAAAGTCGTATTTTCATCTGTACTGTAAATTCTGTTCTCAGTAAACCCGGTAATCCACTCATAGGGCTTCTGAGCCTTCAAAAGCTTAAGGACACTTCCGTCAGATACATATTTATAACCAATCTGGTCTCCTGATATGGTCTGGGGATCCAGGTTTCTGGAATCTACTTCAATAGAGTAATTCTCCACTTTCTTTGCAATCAGCTGCTCTACCTGATAGGCAGTCTTACCGGAACAATCTATTCCATTAATCGTTGTTCCTTCAAAAAATTTATCTGAATAATAATATGATATTCCTGCATAAGCCGTACCTGCTGCAACAAGCAGCATTCCCAACGTAATACCGGTAATTTTTAATACTTTGTGTTTATTCTTAACCGGAGGCTCATAAGGTGCAAGATCCTCATCATTAATAGGCACATAGGCGATCTTGTCCGGTCTTGCAGATTTGCGTGCTTTCATTCTTGCACCGCCGCTGCCGTCATCTGCCCTTTTCTTCTTCTCCTCTTGGTTACCCATTTATTATCTCCTCAAAATAAGTATTACAGTTAAATATACCGAAATATTTTCAGTCTCTTTATTATAACATACTTCTTCTAATTTGCATCTGTTATTCAGATTTTTTTCAAAAAAATGCAAAACCATGCACTTTTTTTACAAGTGCATGGCTGCATATATCATGATCATTCTTTATTTCGAATCTTATTTTTCAATCAGAAGGCTTTTTCCTGTCATCTCTGCAGGCTGTTCCATTCCCATAAGCTGGATCATTGTAGGAACAATATCTGCCAGGCATCCACCCTCGCGGAGAGTATATTTCGGATCTGCATTTACAAGAATAAATGGTACAGGGTTTGTAGTATGAGCAGTCCATGGTTCACCTGTCTCATAATCGATCAGCTGTTCTGCATTACCATGATCCGCACAAATAAACATCTGTCCGTCAACTTCTTTCAGTGCCTTTACAGCTTTACCTACGCATTCATCTACAGTCTCAACAGCCTTGATCGCAGCTGCCTCCACACCTGTATGTCCAACCATATCCGGATTTGCAAAATTGATCACGATCACATCATATTTATCAGCTTTGATGGCCTCAACCAGTTTTTCGCATACCTGAGGAGCACTCATCTCAGGCTGAAGATCATAGGTTGCAACCTTCGGAGATTTCACGAGGATTCTGTCCTCACCTTTGTTTGGCTCTTCTACACCACCGTTAAAGAAGAAGGTTACATGGGCATATTTCTCTGTCTCAGCAATACGGGCCTGAGTCATATTATGTGCTGCCAGATATTCTCCAAATGTGTTCTTCAGCTGAACCTTATGGAAAGCTACCAGCTTGTTCTGGATGGTATCATCATAATCTGTAAAGCATACAAAAGTTACATGAGGTCTTGTTTTTCTCTCAAAGCCTTTAAACTCATCATCACAGAATGCTCTTGTGATCTCACGGGCACGGTCAGGACGGAAATTAAAGAACACTACTGAATCTTTATCAGATATCACTGCAACCGGTTTTCCCTCTTTCTCGATCACTGTAGGAAGAACAAATTCATCTGTCTTATCATTGTCATAAGAAGCCTGAACTGCCTCAGGTGCAGCAGTTCCCTTAACACCTTCTCCAGAAGTAAGAGCATTATATGCAAGCTCTACACGATCCCAGCGATTGTCACGATCCATTGCATAATAACGTCCGGATACAGAAGCAATCTCACCTACACCGATTTTCTTCATCTCAGCTTCCAGCTGTTCTACAAATTCCTTGCCTGATGCAGGAGGTGTATCACGTCCATCCAGGAAGCAGTGTACATAAACTTTGCTGACTCCCTCTCTTTTTGCCATCTCCAAAAGTCCATACAGATGTGTATTATGGCTGTGTACACCACCATCAGAAAGCAGTCCCATAAAATGAACTGCGGAATCATTTTCCCTTGCATTTTTCATTGCTGCCAGAAGAGCTTCATTCTTAAAGAAATCTCCATCCTGAATCTCTTTGGTGATTCTTGTAAGCTCCTGATATACAATACGGCCGGCACCCATATTCATGTGACCTACCTCTGAGTTACCCATCTGTCCGTCCGGAAGGCCGACTGCCAGTCCGGAAGCATTCCCCTTTACAAAAGGATACTCTGCCATCAGCTTGTCCATTACAGGTGTTTTCGCTTCATAAACAGCATTGCCTTCTTTTCTGTCATTTAATCCATAACCATCAAGGATCATTAATACAGTTGGTTTTTTACTCATAATATTCTCCTTTATATTGTGACTTTATAACTGTATCCTGCATTTTAACTTTGTAGGATATACAGTCTATATCTTTTTCATGTTTCCTACTATATAGTATCAAAAATAGAAAATTTTTCAATTCTTTTCTTTATAAAATCTTTCCGGATTTTTTTACATTATTTACCATACACCCGGATAATCGTGGAAATCTTACGAACAGAGTCTCTGTTCCGGATTTCTTCTATAGCAGTACGGAAATCGCCTTCTCTTACCTTTTCCGTAATCACAACAACCTCCGCGCATCCCTCAACTTTGGTATCTTTCTGGATGATCTGGGCTACACTGACCTGATATTTTGCAAAAATCGCTGTCATTTCCGCCAGCACACCACAACGATCCTCTACCTTCAGGCGAAGGAAATAACGGTTATGAGTATCCTCCATCTTCTTCACCGGAATCTGCTTGTAACAGGTACAGCCAATCCGACCACTGCAGCCTGCCAGTATGTTGCGCACAACATCAAAAACATCTCCTACAACAGCACTGGCTGTAGGAAGCTCTCCTGCTCCCCGTCCAAAGAACATAGCATCCTCTACTGCATCTCCGTGTACAAATACGGCATTATAAGAATCGTTTACTGTAGCAAGAGGATGAGTGCTTGGAATCAGCATCGGGCAGACATATGCTTCAATACCGTCTTCCGTATTTCTGGCAACTCCCAAAAGCTTAATAGCCCTGCCCATTTCTTTTGCATAATGGATATCCTTGGATGTGATCTTTGCAATCCCCTCTGTGTAAACATCATTAAACACTACTCTGGAATTAAACGCTACAGAAGCAAGAATAGCGACCTTACGTCCGGCATCCAGTCCCTCAATGTCAGCAGTGGGATCTGCCTCCGCATATCCCAGCTCTGTAGCCAGAGCAAGAGCATCCTTAAACTCCATTCCTTCCTGAGACATCTTGGTCAGAATAAAGTTTGTCGTACCATTTACAATTCCCATAACCTCTGTCATATGGTTTCCTGCAAGACACTGTTTCAGCGGACGGATGATAGGAATTCCTCCGGCAACTGCCGCTTCAAACAGGAAATCAACCTTCTTCGCATGTGCAGCATCCAGAAGCTCATGTCCATGGACAGCAATCAGATCTTTGTTGGCAGTTACCACATGCTTTCCTGCCTTTAATGCCTGAAGAATATATTCTCTGGCAGGATTGATTCCGCCGATCAGTTCTATTACGATTTCAATTTCCGGATCCTCTAAAATACTTTCCCAACTGTTAGTGAGTACGGAAGGATCCTTTACCTTTGCAGCAGCTTTCTCTATATTTCTGACAAGAATTCTGGTGATTTCTACCTTACAGCCAACTTTGGCTGACATTTCCTCTTCCTGGCTTTTTAGTACCTTGTACACACCGGTTCCTACTGTTCCCAGTCCCAACAGTGCGGCTTTGATGACTCTATCACTCATTTTCCGGAGTTCCCCTTTCTGCCTGTATCTTCTTTCATTTTTTTAATGGATATTCTCAATCCGCTTTGATTAAGTAAAGCTGTTTTTTATAGTAGGGCAGAATCCGTCATTTGTCAAGTTCGTCTGCGTTTTTCAGCAATTTATCTGTGCCTCCAATTCCCGGAGTTTTTTCTCCTGCCACCTGATATACATTCCTCCCCCCACAAGCAGTCCTGTCAGGCATAGCACAACCCCCACTGCCAGACCAATATATTGCATCTTCCCTTTCTTCTGAACCGGTGCACCAGTGATCAGACACCGAAGCATGCATCCGTCAAAAAGCGCAGTAATTCCTGCTGTCATTACACATTTCCATTTGTTCATGAATGCCTCTCCTTCCCATAGTGTCTTTAAAAAGACACTATTCTATCTCTTATTTTACCGTGATAATAAGACTATATCAAGAACAAAACGGACGGTTTATACAAATGATAAGCTATGACAGATTTTGGGAAACGCTAAAAAAGCGGGGGCTGACCCAGTATGACCTGTATACCACCTACGGTATACATCGTTCACTTCTGGACAGGCTCCGCCATAATCAGAATATCGAAATCCTTACTCTGGATCATCTGTGTGCTATTCTCGATTGTAATTTCAGTGACATCGTAGAGCACCTTCCAGATGATGATGAAAAAAATAAAACCTATTACACCCTCTGATGGATTTCTTTTTTATATTTTTATTTCATTAAAAGTTTGTTATTCAAAAGAACATTTTGTACTTTACAAACCATCTGCATCGTTCTTTTCATCTGTTTTTGTTTTCTGAAATGCCATCCATCCGTTTTTTCCCTGCATTTCAAAGGTTCCGCAATAACTGAACCCACATTTTTTCAAAAGTCTCTGCATAGGATAATTATCCTTATAAGTATCTATCCTCACATTCGGAAACTGTTGATATGCCCAGTTCAGGCAAAAGGCTGCTGCCCCCTTTACAATTCCTGTGGAAGCAATTCTGTGAACCACTGCATAAGGACTTTCATTCAGCCATTTTCCCTCAATGTTGCTATAGCATTCCTCGTTCTCAACTGCATAATAAAAAACGCAGGCCAGCTGGTCTCCTTCCATGCATAAATAGGTTTTATCCAGCGTTCTTTCTACCAGTTCCCGAGGTGGGTAGGATTCTCCCCACTGATCTCCATTATTATGAGTTCTCATAAATTCTCTGGCATTATTATAAACATCCAATACTTTTTTCAAATCTGCTGAAGTTGCTTTTTGTATTCTCATCTTTTCTATCTATAGCAATCCTCGTAAATAATGCATTATTTTAGAGGATTGCTATAGTACTTGTCCTTTCTGTAAATTGCTTTGTAAGAAGGCAAACGACTTCACAATGTTCTGTGAAGCTGAACATGTCTACCGGCTGTATTTTCCGAGTCACATATCCATGCTTTGTGAGAAATTCCAGATCCCTGGCCAAAGTATCAGGTCCGCAGGAAATATAAACGATCCTGGAAGGTCCCAGTTTTACCATAGATGTCAGGAACTTTTCCGTGCTGCCGGTACGGGGCGGATCCATAAATACCACATCTGCCCTTTCCCCCTCTGACACCATTCCTTCCATAAATTCTCCTGCATCTCCCTGATAGAATCTGGCGTTTGTAATTTTGTTTTCCCTGGCATTTACGATTGCATCCCGAACAGCATTTTTATTCAGCTCTATGCCAATCACTTCCCTGGCTTTTCCTGCTGCCACCAGACCAATAGTTCCAATTCCGCAATAAGCATCGATGACCCGTTCTTTCCTGCCCAGACCAGCATATTCAATAGCTGTTTTATAGAGTAGTTCTGTCTGCACAGGATTTACCTGATAAAAGGATTGGGGTGAAATGCGGAAAGTACAGCCGCAAAGTCTGTCTCTGATAAAACCTTTTCCATAGAGCACGATATCACGTTCCCCCAGAACCATACTGGTTTTTTTATCATTTACATTCAGAACTACTGTAGATATCTGTGGGAACTTCTTACGCAGAGCCTTTACAAAATTATTCTTGGATGGAAAAATCGGAGAGGCCACAACCAGAACCACCATAATTTCATCTGTTGAAAACCCTCTCCTGACCAGTACATGGCGAAGCAACCCATATCCTGTATCCTCATCGTAGGTTTTGATTCTGAAAGATTTCAACATATCTCTGATCGCCCGGATAATTTCCTGGCTGGTTTTATCTTCAATCATGCACTCCTCAACAGGAACCACTCTGTGTGTTCCTGCCTCATAGGTTCCGCAGATGATGTTTCCTTTTTTATCTCTGTCAAATACAGCATGTACTTTATTTCTGTAATAAAAGGGGTTCTCCATTCCAATAATCGGTTTCACATTGCCATATTTCTTCAAAAGCTTATTCATATTTTTCTGTTTGATTTTGATCTGCTCTGTATAGGGGACTCCCTGAAACTGACAGCCGCCGCATTTTTTCCATACCTTACATTTCTCAGGTAACTGTGGTTTTTCTCTCTTTTCTTCCATTTATAACAACCTTTCCTATTTGCAATAAGGCGGACCCAAGCGGATATTCGCCTATAATCTCTGCATCATTATAGCAAGTCCTTCAAATATTCGCAATCCACATTCTCGCTATTTTCCAGATGTTTTCCAGGCATCAAAGTCGAATATTGTATATTTTTGTCGAAATGTTTTTGGAAGAATTATGTTGTAATCCGTAGACCAATGTAGAAAAATATGTTATACTTTGTACATACCAAAGAGAAATATCGTTACTGTTCACTCCGTTCTCAGTAACGTTGCCAAAATTCATTTCAAATTGCCTACGGCAATGGAATTTTGGCTTGTATGTCTCGGGATTTTGGCATATTCATGCCAAAACACCTCGCGGGATAATAGCATGTGAACAGCAACGAAATATCAACAGCGCAAAGGATAAACAGTTCAAATTACAAATGACAGCAACTCACCAGTACAAAGGATAAAATTTTCAGAAATCTGAAAATTACAGAACTGCAGATACACTTTCCAAAATACTAATGATAAAACTTAAGGCTTCCGGCATAATAACCGGAAGCCTTTTTCTGTCATTTTTTATCTCAAAAATGTATCAGTATATTATTTCTCGTTTGGACACATTAGCTAAATCTAGCTATTTATTTATAATTTACGATCTGACCGAATTCTTCTTTCAGAGAAGCACCACCAACAAGACCACCATCAATGTCTGCCTGAGCAAACAGATCTGCTGCTGTCTTGGAGTTTACAGAACCGCCGTACTGGATACGGATAGCTGCTGCTGTAGCATCATCATAGATCTCAGCGATGCATTTACGGATTTCACCGCAAACTTCCTGAGCCTGCTCAGTTGTAGCTGTTTTGCCTGTTCCGATTGCCCAGATTGGCTCATAAGCGATAACTGCTGTCTTAGCCTGATCTGCTGTAACACCCTGGAATCCAACTTTAACCTGCTGACGGATGAAGTCCATTGTCACGCCCTGCTCTCTCTGAGTAAGAGTTTCGCCGCAGCACATGATAGGTGTGATTCCGTGTTCAAAAGCTTTGAGGATTTTCTTGTTAACATCTTCGTTTGTTTCTCCGAAGTATTCTCTTCTTTCGGAATGTCCGAGAACAACATATTTTACACCAGCATCTACCAACATGTTCGGAGAGATTTCTCCTGTATATGCACCTTTCTCTTCAAAGTACATATTCTCAGCACCAACCTGGATGTTTGTTCCTTTAGCAGCTTCTACAACCGGGATAATATCGATTGCAGGTACGCAGAATACTACATCAACTTCTTCGTTAGCTACTAATGGTTTTAATGTTTCTACTAATTTAACTGCCTCGCTTGGTGTCATGTTCATTTTCCAGTTACCAGCGATAATTTTCTTTCTTGCCATGATAATTTATCTCCTTAATTAAACGTTCAATGTTTATTTATCATTTGCTGCTGCAACACCAGGAAGTTCTTTTCCTTCCAGGAATTCAAGAGATGCACCGCCACCTGTGGAGATGTGTGTCATCTTATCGCCATAGCCAAGGATATTAACGGCTGCTGCAGAATCACCACCACCGATGATAGTTGTAGCATCTGTATCAGCAAGTGCTTTGGCAACAGCTTCTGTACCATGAGCAAAATTCGGCATTTCGAAGCAACCCATCGGTCCGTTCCATACAACTGTCTTAGCATCTTTTACAGCATCAGCAAAAAGCTTCTCTGTTTCCGGTCCGATATCCATTCCTTCCCATCCGTCCGGAATCTCGCCACGTTTTACAACCTGAATATTGCAGTCATTGGAGAAGCTGTCACCAATTCTGTTATCTACAGGAAGAAGAAGTTTTACGCCTTTTTCTTCTGCTTTCTTCATCATGTCTAATGCATACTGAAGATAGTCATCCTCACAGAGAGACAAACCGATATGTCCGCCCATAGCTTTGGAGAATGTATAAGACATACCACCACCAATAATAAGAGTATCTACTTTATCAAGAAGGTTATTGATTACAGAGATCTTGCTGGAAACCTTAGCTCCACCAAGGATAGCAACGAATGGTCTCTCAGGATTGTTTACTGCGTTTCCAAGGAAATCGATTTCTTTCTGCATTAAGTAACCAACAACTGCTGTATCAACATATTTAGTTACACCAACGTTAGAGCAGTGTGCTCTGTGTGCTGTACCAAATGCATCATTTACAAATACATCACAAAGAGAAGCGAGTTCTTTGCTGAATTCGTCTCCGTTCTTTGTTTCTTCTGCACGGTAACGTGTATTCTCAAGTAAGATAACGTCTCCGTCTTTCATTTCAGCTACTGCTGCTTTTGCGTTTGGTCCTACTACTTCCGGGTCTGCTGCAAATTTAACTTCCTGTCCTAATAATTCAGAAAGACGTACTGCAACCGGTGCAAGAGATAATTCCGGTTTCGGTTCTCCCTTCGGTTTTCCAAGGTGAGAGCAAAGAATGATCTTTCCACCGTCAGCGATCAGTTTCTTGATTGTAGGAAGAGCTGCAACCAGACGGTTCTCATCTGTAATCTTACCATCCTGAAGTGGAACATTGAAGTCACATCTTACAAGAACTTTTTTACCTTTTACGTTGATATCATCAACAGATTTTTTATTCAGCATTTGTGGTGCCTCCTTAATAATATTCTTTAACTGTTACAACGCGAAAAAGGTCCGGTCCTAATCAGACCGGACCCTTCGTTGGAGTCTATTCCTTTACACTTACTGAAAATTAAGCGTTCAGTAATTTACCAAAATGTTTGATTGTACGAACCATCTGGCTTGTGTAAGAGTTCTCATTGTCATACCAGGAAACTACCTGTACTTCTGTTGTGCCATTCTCAAGTGGAAGAACCATTGTCTGAGTAGCATCGAACAGAGAACCAAATCTCATACCAACGATATCGCTGGATACGATTTCATCTTCGTTGTATCCGAAGGATTCGTTAGAAGCTGCTTTCATAGCTGCGTTGATCTGTTCTTTTGTTACATTACCTTCAACAACTGCTGTTAAGATTGTTGTAGAACCTGTTGGGGTAGGAACACGCTGAGCAGATCCGATTAATTTGCCGTTCAGTTCTGGGATAACAAGACCGATAGCTTTAGCAGCACCTGTGCTGTTAGGAACGATGTTAACTGCAGCTGCACGGGATCTTCTCAGATCGCCTTTTCTCTGTGGTCCATCAAGTGTCATCTGATCGCCTGTGTAAGCGTGGATTGTGCACATGATACCAGATTTGATTGCAGCAAGGTCATTTAATGCTTTAGCCATTGGAGCTAAGCAGTTTGTTGTACAAGAAGCTGCGGAAATGATGTGGTCTTCTTTTGTAAGAGTTTCATGGTTTACATTGTAAACGATTGTCTTAAGGTCGTTTCCAGCCGGAGCGGAAATGATAACGTGTTTAGCACCTGCATCGATATGAGCCTGAGCTTTGTCTTTGGATGTGTAGAATCCTGTACACTCAAGAACTACGTCTACGCCGATTTCTCCCCATGGAAGTTCAGCAGCGTTAGCCTTTGCATAAATTTTGATTTCTTTTCCGTCAACTGTGATGGAATCTTCTCCAGCCTGAACTGTGTCTGCAAGAGCATATCTTCCCTGTGTTGAGTCATATTTTAATAAGTGAGCAAGCATTTTAGGAGATGTTAAGTCGTTGATTGCTACGATTTCAAATCCTTCTGCTCCAAACATCTGACGGAATGCAAGACGTCCAATACGTCCAAAACCATTGATTGCAACTTTTACTGCCATGATAAAATTCCTCCTATGAATTAAGTGGTTAATCATAATAATTCTTTTGTTTGTTAAAGAATCATCAACCTATATTGTATTGTACATAATTCCAAACAAAAATTCAAGGGGATTTTATAAAAAACAATTAAAAATAAGTAAAAATTCCCATAACCTATGTTATACTGAATAATATTTTAATATACTATGGTAGATTTTCTCTACTGTTTAACAGGAGGTACAGCATGAAAAAAGGTATATTATGGGACTGTCATATGCATTCTTCTTTTTCTGCAGATTCTGACACTCCAATGGAAAACATGGTTCTGAAAGCCCTTTCTCTTGGGCTGAAGGGTGTCACTTTTACGGAACATCTGGATCCCGATTATCCTTCCACCCCGGAATCTCTTGATTTTTCTCTGGATCTATTTTCCTATAGGAAAGAGCTGCTCCGGCTGCAGGAAATCTATAAGGATAAAATACAGCTTCGTTTCGGCATTGAGCTTGGGCTCCAGCCCCAGCTTGAAAAATATTTCCGCAAGCTGACAAAGGATACGCCCTTTGACTTTGTGATCGGATCCTCCCATGTAGTCCATGGGTATGACCCTTATTATCCTGATTTTTTTGAAGGCCGCAAAGAATTCCGATGTTATATGGAATATTTTGAATCTATCCTGGAGAATCTGTCTGCTTACGATGGTTTTGATGTCTATGGACACCTTGACTATGTTGTCAGATACGGTCCTAATAAAAACCATGAATATTCCTATGGGCGATACAAGGATATCCTGGATGAAATCCTGAAGAAGCTTGTCTCCATGAATAAAGGAATTGAACTGAATGCCGGCGGATACCATTATGGTCTGGGAGAGCCAAATCCCTGCATCGACGTCATTCGCCGATACAGAGAGCTAGGCGGTGAAATCATCACTGTTGGTGCCGATGCCCACACCCCGGATAAAATCGCCTGGGAATTTGTCAAAGCCGCAAACGTATTAAACGACTGCGGATTCCGTTATTATACAATTTTCAAAAACCGTAGTCCTGAATTTCTTCCTCTGTAATTTATTTTTGTACTCTGTCAAGGAATCTGGCAAAAAAGCCTTTTTCTGCATCTTCCTTATCCAGAGACTTTGCATAAATTTTTCTGATCCATTCAGTGAGCGCATCAATGACGATAGGAGAAAATGTCATCAGCAGAAATACAAGAATGATCATTCCAAATTCCAAGGATCCAAGGGTCAGAAGATTCTGCAGGATGACTGCACTTCCGAAAAATATAAACTGCATTCCATATATAATCGTCTTTCTATAGGTATTCAGCGGAGAATATACCGTACGCAGAGCAGACATATAATTCCATCCGGTTACCAGCACACATGCTGTATTAAGCATTACAGTTGAATGATAAACATTCTGGCAGACCAGCATAATGGTAAATACACACCCTGTAATCGTAACTGCAGCAGGAAATGCATTCATAAATACATGTCTCAGGAAGGTATGATCAATCTTATTGTAATTATTCTCCTGCGTCAGCAAAAAGGTAGGAATTCCCACTGCACAGGCACTGATCAGCGACATCTGTATAGGTTCAAATGGATATGCACTTCCAAAAAAGATAGTAATCAGTGCAAGCATTACAGAGAACATTGTCTTGATCAGAAACATGGACGCTGCACTTCGGATATTATTTACTACCCTGCGTCCCTGATTTACAATATGAGGCATGGCCGCAAAATTGGAATCCAACAGTACCACATTGGCAATATTCTTGGCTGCATCACTTCCTGCTGCCATGGCAATACTGCAGTCTGCTTCCTTCAATGCCAGAACATCATTTACACCATCACCGGTCATGGCAACTGTATGCTTCTGGGATTGTAGTGCCTGTACCATCTGCTTTTTCTGTTGAGGAGTAACACGTCCAAAGACACTGTACTCAGCCACAGCCTTCTGCATTTCCTCCGGAGTAGTGATCGTTGTTGCATCAATATAACGATCCCCATTCTTAAGGCCTGCTCTCTTTGCAATTGCAGCTACCGTAACCGGATCATCACCGGAGATCACTTTCAGATCCACACCCTGGCTGTCAAAAAAGGCAAGAGTATCCGGCGCTTCCTGTCTGATCACATCTGTAATAAGAATGAAAGCTATAGGCTGCAGTCCCTCCGGAAGCTTCATTTCCTGTGCCTGTTGTTCGCTGTGAGCCAGCACAAGTACACGCATTCCAGACTGGGCATAGCCGGCACAGGCTGCTGTAAGCTGTTCATTTCCCTCCGGAAACAGGAACTGGACAGCACCCATCAGATAAGTTCCCTGTCCTTCAAAAACAGCACCACTGTATTTCCTGTCCGATGAAAACGGAATAGCATGTACCGGCTTCATATCCTTTCTGACAGGAAAGCGCTGACGCAGAGCATCCGCTGTAGCATTCTGGTCTGTTAATACATTCATCAGATTTCCCATAACATAATCCACATTTTTCAATGCTGCCTGATCTTCTTCGGAAATCTGTTCTGTATTTTCTGTATTTTCTGCAGCTTCCGTCTCTTCTGAAATCCTCTCAGAATTCTCTTCTGTTTTATATAATTTCACACTGTCCACGCACATGGTACCTTCTGTGATGGTTCCTGTTTTGTCCAGACACAAAGTATCTACCCTGGCCAGAGTCTCAATACAATAAAGCTCCTGAACCAGTGTTTTTTTTGTTGCCAGCACCAGAGATCCCAAAGTCAGAGCCACACTGGTAAGAAGCACCAGTCCTTCCGGTATCATACCCAAAACTGCCGCTACCATATTGACCACTGAATCCTTCAGGCTGTCCCCAACAATATAATATTGCTTATAAAACAGTAATGCACCCAAGGGAACAATAATAATACTGATTACCTTCAGAATCGCATTCAGAGAATTACGAAGTTCTGAATTATGGCGTTTAAATTCCTTGGCTTCACTGGTGATCTTCGATGCATAGTTGTCCTTGCCCACATGAATCACCTGGCAACAGGCCTCTCCTGACGTCACAAAGCTGCCTGAATACAGCTCATCTCCTGTATTTTTTAACAGGTTATCTGACTCCCCGGTAAGAAGTGACTCATTTACCTCCAGAGTTCCTTCCAGCATTTTTGCGTCTGCCGGAATCTGATCTCCTGTTTTTAAAAATATCAGATCATCCTGTACCAGCTTCTCTGTAGAAATACTCCACTTTTTGCCATCACGCAGCACCACCGTTTTACTTTCGGTGAGAATCGCCAGCTTGTCAATGGTTTTCTTTGCACGTACCTCCTGAATAATACCGATTACAGTATTGATCAGAATAATTCCCACAAACATGGAATTTTTATACGACCTTACACACAATACCAGCACCAGAAGCACAAGGTTCAAAAAGTTAAAAAAAGTTAAGGTGTTTTCCCTTATGATCTGTTTATATGTTCTGGTATTAGGATTTTCATTGGCATTGACCAGCCCCTGTTCAATTCTTTCCTGTACCTGTTCACTTGTAAGTCCTGTCATTTTTACCTCCAGCCTTATTCTTATATCTTTTATAATAACACAGGGCAGATGATAATAATCACCCGCCCCACTTTTTTCACTCTATATAACGAACAAAATCCTTTTATGGATTCAGGCTGCCGGAAGTTTATCTGATCAATATTCTTCCTCTTCAGCTTCTTCGCCTTCATGAATATCAGATTTCGGTTTTTTCAGGCCCTCAATCTCAATATGATGCTTCTGTGCATAGTCCCACAGTGCAGCATGAATTGCTTCCTCTGCAAGCAGAGAGCAATGAACTTTTACAGGTGGAAGTCCATCCAGAGCTTCCATAACTGCTTTGTTTGTAACCTGCATAGCTTCTTCGATTGTCTTACCCTTTACCATCTCTGTAGCCATACTGCTGGTTGCAACCGCTGCACCGCATCCAAAGGTTTTGAATTTACAGTCTTTGATAATATGTGTTTCATCATCAATATCAAGAAAAATTCTCATGATATCTCCACATTTTGCATTACCTACTGTACCTACACCACTTGCGTCTTCTATTTCTCCAACATTACGGGGATGCTGGAAATGATCCATTACTTTCTCACTATAAGCCATTGTTCTTCCTCCTGACAAGTACTTTTATAATTATTTATGTTTTTTTACAAAATCTTCATATAATGGAGACATATTTCTCAGATGCTCTACGATTTCTTTCAGTCTGTCAATAACAAAATCCACGTCTTCCATGGTTGTCTCTTCGCTGAGTGTCATACGCAGAGAACCATGTGCAATCTCATGAGGCAGGCCAATTGCCAGCAGTACATGGGATGGATCCAGAGATCCTGATGTACATGCAGAGCCGCTGGATGCACAGATGCCGTAATTATCAAGCATCAGAAGCAGGGATTCCCCCTCTACAAACTGAAAGCTCACATTAACATTATTCGGAAGTCTCTTTACACGATCTCCGTTTACCTTTACATACGGAATTTCCGTTTCAATCCTCTGGATCATATGATCTCTGATCTGAATTTCCTTATCTGTACGTTCTTTCATGGATGCATTTGCTCTGGCAGCAGCTGCACCATAACCTACGATTCCCGGAACATTCTCTGTACCTGCACGACGCTTACGTTCCTGTGCTCCGCCATGTACAAAGGAACGGATTTTCACACCCTTGCGGATATAGAGGAAACCGATTCCTTTTGGTCCGTTGATCTTATGTCCGCTGGAGCTTAACATATCAATGTTACACTCATCCACATTGATCGGAACCTGGCAGAATGCCTGAACTGCATCTGTATGGAAAAGAATTCCGTGTTCCTTTGCAATACGGCCAATCTCTTTGATCGGCTGGATAGTTCCGATCTCGTTGTTTGCAAACATCACAGAAATCAGAATTGTCTCCGGTGTGATTGCTTTTTCAAGCTCATCAAGCTTTACAACACCATTCTCATCAACATCCAGATATGTGATCTTTGCTCCACGTTCTTTTTCCAGATACTCGCAGGTATGCAGGATAGCATGATGCTCAATCTTAGTTGTGATAATGTGATTTCCCTTGGATTTATATGCTTCAAAAGCAGCTTTCAGTGCCCAGTTGTCAGACTCTGAACCTCCTGCCGTAAAATAGATTTCCTCTTTTTTTGCACCAAGAACCTCTGCAATCTGTTCTCTTCCTCTGGTAATAGCTTCTTTACTCTTTCCGGCAAAATCGTAGATGCTGGATGGGTTTCCGTAATATTCTGAAAAATACGGCATCATTGCCTGAACAACTTCAGGCGCTGTCTTTGTTGTCGCAGCATTATCCAGATAGATCATTTTTCCCATTTTCTTATCCTCCTGATTTATTCATAGTATATTCGTAACTGTAAAGTATCTTCACTGTTACGAATCCTTTACCCTTTTTTCTCATGTGCTATTCGGCTTTCTTCGATCAGTTCGCCAAGCATCAGAGTATCTACTGCATTTGTAATACTGTCATTAATTCTCTTCCAGACATTCTTTGCCACACATACATCACTTCCGTGGCAGGTTCCGTCATTCTCAATCCCCGGGCAGACCGCAGCCTCCAGACCACCTTCCAGTACACGAAGAATATCACCTACTGAGATTTCCTCTGCCGGTCTGCCAAGGCGGTAACCTCCATATGCTCCTCTGCTGCTTGTCACAAGCCCCGCTTTTTTCAGCATGGCCATGAGCTGCTCCAGATAGCTTACAGATATGTCCTGTCTTTCTGCAATACTCTGTAATGACACGGTTTCATTTTCACTGTGCAGTCCCAGATCTATTAACGCTTTCAAGCCATATCTGGCTCTTGTTGACAGTTTCATTTTTTCACCTCATTTAATTCCCAGTGTTTCCCTCGGATTTCATGATTACTTTATCAAAAACAAATTGTTCTGTCAAGGCTGTTTTTCACATATATTGACAAAAAAAGGAATTGTTCCTGAATATGTCCAAAAAGCTCTTTATCCGAGGAACCCTGCTACTTACCTTCAGTGGATTACTGAGCAGGCTGGCAGGCTTCTTTTACAGAATATTCCTTTCCCATACCATTGGTGCGCAGGGGCTGGGAATTTTTCAGCTTACAGTTCCCCTGCAGCTTCTGTTTATGTCCCTGTGTGCTTCCGGAATCCAGACAGGAATTTCCCGTCTTACCGCTTCTGCCAAAGCACAAAATCACAGCCATCAAAAAGGAGACTACTTTGTCTGCGGTGCAGTTTTTTCTGTTGTGCTGTCTGTTATTCTGGCCTGTCAGCTCTGTTTCTTCGGAGATTTCTGGGCAAAAGAAATATTAAAAGAACCTGAGACTCTCGGCCTGCTTCGGCTGCTTGCTTTTTCCCTTCCTCCGGCCACTCTTCATGTCTGCATAAACAGCTATTATTTCGGTATTAAAAAAGCCGGGATTCCATCTGCCATCCAGCTCCTGGAACAGTTTTCCAGAATTGGCGGCTGTTATCTCATATATTGGATCCTTCTCTCACAGAACCGTCCTGTAACCCCGCTGATTGCAGCCGGCGGAAACCTGATCGGAGAAGCTGTGGCCGCATTTCTCTCATTATTTCTTATCAGTATGCATTTTCACCTTAATAAATATACTTTTTTCTGCCAATCCCAAAAAGCAGGTCTGCTGTTGAAGAAATTTTTTAATACTTTAAAAAAACTTTTTCCCATATCTGTTCCCCTTACCCTAAACAAAGTTCTGCTCACAGTCCTTGCAGGCATAGAGGTTCTGTTAATTCCTGACAGGCTGCGTTTATCCGGTTTAAGCAGATCCGGTTCTCTTGAAATATATGGAATTTTTACAGGTATGGCACTGCCACTGATTTTATTTCCCTCTACCCTTACAAACTCCGTATCTGTAATGCTGCTGCCCTCCATTGCCGAACTTCAGGCACTGGGCTGTCAAAAGCGGATCCGTTATGTAATCCGCCGTATCCTTGGATGCTGTACAGTACTGGGAATCGGATGTATGTTTCTGTTTTTTATTATGGGGCAATTTTTAGGAATTTTTTTATTTCACAACACCACCGCCGGCATCTGCATTCAGGCTCTGTCCTTTGTCTGCCCTTTTTTGTACCTGAACGCAACGCTCACCAGCATTCTGAACGGTCTGGGAAAATCCGGTCTCTGCCTGCTCTACAGCAGTATCAGTATTTGCATTCGCGTTACCTTTGTTCTGCTTGTCATACCCCTTCTTGGAATCCGGGGATATTTCTGCGGACTTCTTTTAAGTGAAATGCTTCTGACTATTTTACTTTTGGTATCGACATTCCGGACGTAATGGTTTATACTTCTGAATGCCGACAAAAGATTTAAAGGAGATACAAACCATGGGATTCGATTTCATAAAAAAATTACCAACTCCTGAAGAAATCCGCAATCAATTTCCTATTGATGCAGAACTTCAGGCAATCAAAGATGCCCGCGACAAAGAACTTAAAGATGTTTTTACAGGCAAATCTGATAAATTTCTCGCAATCATTGGTCCATGTTCCGCAGACAATGAAGATGCAGTGCTGGACTATCTGACCAGACTTCGCAAAGTCCAGGAGAAAATTGCTGATAAAGTTATCATTGTGCCCCGCGTCTATACCAATAAGCCGCGTACCACAGGCGAAGGATACAAAGGTATGGTACATCAGCCAGATCCGGAAAAACAGCCAAATCTCCTTGCAGGTCTTATTGCGATCCGCAAAATGCATATCCACGCTATTCGGACCAGTGGAATGACCTGCGCAGACGAAATGTTATACCCTGAGAATTACCGTTATCTTTCAGACCTTCTTTCCTATGTTGCTGTAGGTGCACGTTCCGTAGAGGATCAGCAGCACCGCCTGACTGTCAGCGGCATGGAAGTCCCTGCAGGTATGAAAAATCCTACAAGCGGCGATTTATCTGTTATGCTCAACTCTGTGGTAGCAGCACAGGGTGGACATCGTTTTATTTACAGAAGCTGGGAAGTGGAAACCACAGGCAATGAACTTGCTCATACCATTCTCCGGGGTGCAGTCAATAAACACGGAGAAGCTATTCCCAATTATCATTACGAAGACCTCCGACTCCTCCTGGAAAAATATCAGCAGAAAAACCTGAAAAACCCTGCAGTAATCGTAGATACCAATCATTCCAATTCCAACAAGCAGTATGAGCAGCAGGTACGAATTGCAAAAGAGGTTCTTCACAGCCGTCTCGTTGACCCGGAAATCCATACTCTGGTAAAAGGACTTATGATTGAAAGCTATATCGAACCAGGCAACCAGAAGATCGGCTGCAATCACATATATGGCAAATCTATTACCGATCCTTGTCTGGGATGGGAAGAATCAGAAAAACTTCTGTATACTATCGCAGAAATGTGCTGATTCAAAAAAAGATCCACCAGTTAACCTGGCGGATCTTTTTTAATGACGGGGATGAGATTTCATATATACATCCCGCATTTTATTTACACTCATTCCCAGATAAATCTGGGTCGTAGAAATATCCGAATGTCCCAGCATTTCCTGCACACTGCGGATATCAGCACCATTTTGAAGCATATGAACTGCAAAAGAATGTCTCAATGTATGGGGAGTAATATCCCCCCTAATCCCTGCAGCATCTGCATACCCCTTCAGTACCTTCCAGAATCCCTGTCTGCTCATCGTTTTACCTGAACAATTGGTAAACAAAGCTGTTTCTTCTTTGTTCTCAACGAAGGCAGGTCTGGACACTGCCATATATTTCTCCAGTGCCTTTTTGCAGGGAATTCCTATGGGTATAATTCTCTCTTTTTCATGATCATGACAAATCACATAGCCCAGCTGCAGGTTTACATCCGAAATCTGCAAATGAAGCATCTCACTCACTCTCATTCCTGTGGCATATAAAAGTTCCAGCATCGCACTGTCTCTGATGCCTTTTACATTTTCACGGTCAGGCTTCTGCAATAATCTGTCTACTTCCTCCACAGTAAGAATCTCCGGTGCCTTTTTTTCTACCTTTGGAGGTTTCAGATTCTCTGCCGGATCGCTGGTGATCACTCCTTCTTTCCAGAGAAATTGAAAAAATGCCCTGATGGATGCCACACTTCTGGATATAGAGGAGGCTGCAAATTTCTCCCTCTCCATATAGCTTATATATCCTTCCAGTTCCAGCTCTTTTACCTCTGACACAGACATAACGCCACGATTTTTCAGAAAATCCCACATTTTTTTCAGATCACGCTGATAAGACATTTCTGTATTTATTGATGTTTTCTTTATATCATGCAAATATGCAATAAATTCTCTAATTTCCAGTTCCATAGTATGCTACTTCCCGCTCCTGGTTTTGTTTCTCAATATTGCATATGTATTATACTGTTAATTTGACATAAAATCAAACCTTTTTTTATTCCGAAATCCAGTAAAATCAAGGCTTTTCGGGGAATTCTACCACATATCGTATATTTTATGACAACCCGCACAAAATATTGTAATTTTTTTATATCTGACGAATATTGCCTGATTCCTGTGATTATTTCAGATAATCCAGAATTTTTTCTGCGATCCAGGGATTCAGATAACATTCTGCCAGAATTCCTCCGGACAGAAGCAGTACAGATATGCCTGTTTTTCCCAAATAACGTCTTTTGTTCACAGGAAATAATTCTCTGTGTTTCCAGATGTCCATGGAC
Organism: Blautia sp. HCP3S3_C4; assembly: GCF_052064095.1. NCBI lineage: Bacteria > Bacillati > Bacillota > Clostridia > Lachnospirales > Lachnospiraceae > Blautia > Blautia sp. HCP3S3_C4. Next base: position 250,662 of record NZ_JBQHWF010000003.1, on the reverse strand, counting down.
TGTTCCCATATCTGTTCCATCAAAAAAATCCATCCCGGAACATATAAAAGATATTGTGGGAACAGAAGCCCTGTTCCGATCAGACCACCCAGTAATCCAAACTCCAGAATCGAGACAGCAATCACCATCCCCATTCGGCATCCCAGGATCAGAATCCCTGTCACTGCCAATGGTGCCCCAAAAACAGAAAATCCACAAATCATACATAAACCCCAAAGGCTTCCCCTGAGCTTTATAATCTCTTTCAGATATTCTACCTCTGACACACTTCCTGATGCAGTGAATGATGTCAGATAATAGATTGCTTCCAGAGTTCCCTGATGCCACTCTGTTTTCCAGATCAGATTAGGTATAAAACTGCCCAGCAGAAAACCACACATATACAAGACCAGTCCCGGAAATCTCTTTTTTTCTTCCATAACTTCACCCTGTACCAGTCTACTCCCTGCTCAGGAAAATTATGCGTGGCATCTGTTATTTTCCAAACCATCTGTCATCAGATTCACACAGCACAATAAAAGCCCTGCAGACTGTTTTCACACAATCTGCAGGGCTTATATCTGCAAAGAACTATTTATTTAGCGTAGTCTATGGCTCTGCTTTCGCGGATTACATTGACTTTAATCTGACCAGGATATTCAAGCTCTGATTCAATCTGTTTCGCAATATCATGTGCCAAAAGAACCATATCTGCATCGTTTACATGTTCCGGTACAACCATTACACGTATCTCTCTGCCTGCCTGAATAGCAAAAGATTTATCAACGCCCTTGAACTGGTTTGTAATATCCTCCAACTGCTGCAGACGGTTTGTATATGTCTCCAGCGTCTCACGTCTTGCACCAGGTCTGGCTGCTGAAATAGCATCCGCTGCCTGTACAATACATGCAATCAGTGATTCCGGTTCTACATCTCCATGATGGGATGCAACTGTATTGATGACAATGGGGGATTCCTTATATTTCTTACAAAGATCCACACCGATCTGAATATGTGAGCCTTCCACTTCATGGTCAATCGACTTACCGATATCATGAAGAAGACCTGCACGTTTTGCCATCCGGACATCCACTCCAACCTCTCCTGCCAGCATTCCTGACAGCTGTGCTACTTCAATGGAATGCTTAAGTGCATTCTGACCATAGCTTGACCGGAATTTCATTCGTCCCAGAAGCTTCAGCAATTCCGGATGAACACCATGAACTCCCACATCCATTGCAGCAGTTTCACCGTCTTCACGAATCTGGGTTTCTACTTCCTTCTGCGCCTTCTCAACCATTTCCTCGATTCTGGCCGGATGAATTCTGCCATCTACGATCAGCTTCTCTAAAGCTACTCTGGCCACTTCACGCCGAATCGGGTCAAAGGCTGACAACACAACTGCCTCCGGTGTATCATCGATAATAAGATCCACCCCTGTCAAAGTCTCCAGTGTACGGATGTTTCGACCTTCACGTCCGATGATTCTGCCCTTCATCTCATCACTTGGAAGCTGCACTACAGAAATAGTAGTCTCGGAGACATGATCCACTGCACACTTCTGAATGGCATTTACCACATACTCCTTGGCTTTCTTTCCTGCTTCTTCCTTTGCTCTGCCTTCCAATTCTCTGTAAAGCTTGGCTACATCTACTTTTACATCATCTTCAACAGATTTGAGCAGTTCCTCTTTTGCCTGTTCGGAGGTCAGACCTGAAACTCGTTCCAGTTCCTGTACTCCTTTTTGCTCAAGTTCTTCTACTCGTTTCTCTTTTTTCTGCACCTCAGCTGCTCTCGCTGTGCATTCCGCTTCACGCTTCTCCACTGCATCTGCTTTTTTGTCCACCGCAGATTCCTTAGCTAATACACGGTTTTCATACTTCTGCAGTTCGTTTCTTCGTTCCTTGGTTTCTTTCTCCAGTTCATTTTTAGTACGGAGAGATTCTTCCTTCACTTCCAATAAAGCTTCTCTTTTTTTAGTTTCTGCTGTTTTCAGAGCTTCATCTATGATGCTTCTTGCTTTGTCTTCTGCTGTTCCAACTGTTTCAGCATCCTTCTGAATTTTGTTGTTCACAGCAATTTTGCAAGTAACAGGAACCGCAATAAGTAGCGCGACTACCACAGCGACAATTGCAACAATAATTGTTGTTGTCACAGGAGCACCTCCTTATTTAGTTTTCATTGTACAAATACAACAATACAAGTTTATCTTTTTTTGATACTTATGTCAAGTTTTTCAGAAAATTTCTGCTAAATTTTATCTCCAGTTCCTCCAAAACATGCGATATATCAGAACCCTGAAAGCCCCGACGTATAAGATAACCATAAAGGCGGCGCATTTCCCTCTCATTCAGCTCTGAACCAGGGGCAATTTTTTTCTCCACTGTTTTTATTAAAAGCATATGCTCATCCGGTGCATTAAGAGCTGCCTCCGCTTCCCAGGCAGCCACAGCAATGTCTCTGTCTACTCCTTTTCCTATCAGTTCCTGCAGAATCTTCTGACGGCTCTTGCTATCCATCCGATATGCTATATAGGTTCTGGCATAGCGTTCATCGTTAATATATCCATAGGATTTCACATACTCCATAGCAGCCTCAATGGCCGTCTGTGAAAATCCATTCTGCCCCAGCCTGTCCCGCAGCCCCTTTTCTGTACGGTCCATATGCTCCAGAAGCTGCATTGCTTTACGTGTCGCTTTTTTATGTTCCTCTTCCAAAAGCTCCATGCTTATTCCTCAGTTTCCCCAACCGGGTCTGACTGGGCTTCCGCATTTTCCCCCGGAAGCAGATTATAATGGATCCTGACCTGCTTTTCAATTTCATCGCAGATATCTGTATGCTCCTTCAGGAATATCTTGGCATTCTCACGTCCCTGTCCGATCTTGTCACCATTATATGCATACCATGCACCACTTTTATTTACAATTCCGCAGTCAGCTGCCAGATCCAGGATATCTCCCTCTTTAGAAATACCTGTTCCAAACATAATATCAAATTCTGCCTGCTTAAAAGGTGGCGCCACCTTATTCTTCACTACCTTAATCCTGGTATGATTACCAACCATCTCGCCGCCCTGTTTCAGTGTCTCAACTCTGCGGACATCCAGACGGATAGAAGAATAAAATTTCAGCGCGCGACCGCCGGTAGTAGTCTCCGGATTACCGAACATAACCCCAACCTTTTCACGAAGCTGATTAATAAAAATAACCACGCAGTTGGATTTACTGATAACTGCAGTAAGCTTACGGAGAGCCTGTGACATCAGTCTGGCTTGCAGACCTACATGACTGTCACCCATGTCTCCATCTATCTCTGCCTTTGGAACCAGTGCAGCTACAGAATCCACAATTACAATATCCACTGCACCTGATCGTACCATAGTCTCTGTGATCTCCAATGCCTGTTCTCCGTTATCCGGCTGTGATATGTATAAATTGTCAATATCCACACCAATATTCTTGGCATATACCGGGTCCAGAGCATGCTCAGCATCAATAAATCCAGCAATTCCGCCTCTCTTTTGGACCTCTGCCACCATATGCAGGGCAACTGTAGTCTTACCACTGGACTCCGGTCCATAAATCTCTATAATACGTCCCTTAGGCACACCACCTACTCCTAATGCAATATCAAGGCTTAAGGAGCCTGTGGGAACAGTTTCGACCTGCATATTTGCCCCGGATTCTCCCAGCTTCATCACTGATCCCTTACCATACTGCTTTTCAATATGTCCAAGCGCTGCCTCCAGCGCTTTCTGCTTTTCTTCATTAATCATCTATTTGATCTCCTTGAGCGTATTTCGAACCTATGTTCGTATTCCTGTTAATATAGTATTATACTTTTTCCAGTCTGTCAAGCATTTCCTTCTGACAATATCCGATAAAAGAAACAGGAAACATGTTTCTATCCACACATTTCCTGTTTTATCTTTCAGTATCGCTCTTTTTTATTTTTCTCCGATCAGCCAGTTATACATTTCTTCATACTGACATGCAGAATTATTCCATGAGAAATCTGTTGCCATAGCACGGTCAACCATCTTGTTCCATTCCCGCTTTTTGTCGTAGAAAATACGTTCTGCATTCCGGACTGTATTCAACATCTCATGAGCATTATAATTGCGGAAAGAAAATCCTGTTCCAGTTCCCTCATACTCATTGTATGGTTCCACCGTATCTTTCAGGCCGCCGGTCTCACGAACGATAGGAAGCGTACCATATCGAAGACTGATCAGCTGGCTTAAGCCACATGGTTCAAACAATGACGGCATAAGGAACGCATCAGACGCTGCATAAATTCGATGCGAAAGTGCTTCATCATAATAAATCTGTGCAGATACCTTGCCATGATATTTCCAGTCAAAATGACGGAACATGTTTTCATATCTCTCATCACCGGTTCCCAGTGCCACAATCTGAACTGCATCCTGGCAGAGCTCATCCATCACATAAGCGATCAGGTCAAATCCCTTCTGATCTGTAAGACGGGAAACGATTCCGATCATCATTGCTTTCGGATTCTCCTCCAGTCCCAGTTCTCTCTGGAGCTGAATCTTATTCTTCACTTTTTCCTTACGGAAGGTTGTGGCATTATAATTCTGTGCAATACAGGAATCTGTCTCCGGATTGAAAATATCGTAATCAATTCCGTTTACAATACCTCTGAGACTGTTGGCACGGGCACACATCAGTCCGTCCAGACGTTCTCCGTAGAACGGTGTCTTGATTTCCTCAGCATAAGTGTTGCTGACTGTAGTCACCGCATCTGCAAATACAATACCGCCCTTCAGGAAATTGGCATCCTTATAAGCTTCCAGCTTATCTGCTGCAAAGTAATAATCAGAAAGGCCTGTGATATCCTGTACAGTCTTAACATCCCAAACACCCTGGAATTTCAGGTTATGTATGGTCATAACAGTTTTTATATTCCAGAAAAACTCATTCTGCTGGAAGCTGTCATGAAGATATACAGGAACCAGTCCTGTCTGCCAGTCATGACAGTGAATCACATCCGGCCGGAAGCCAATCACCGGAAGAACTGATAAAACTGCCTTGGAGAAAAAAGCAAATTTCTCCAAATCCCACGGTGCACCGTCGTAAGGTTTCGGACCGCTGAAATAGTATTCATTATCTATGAAATAAAACTGAATCCCCTCATATTCCATATGCATAATTCCTACATAGCAGTTCTTATACCCCAGATCCATGTAGAAATGTGTGACATAATCCATTTTATCTTTCCATTCCTGCTTCATACAGGCATATTTCGGTAAAATCACACGTACATCAAAATATTTTTTGTCAAAACATTTCGGCAGCGCACCTGCTACATCGGCAAGTCCTCCCGTTTTAATAAACGGCACTGCTTCAGATGTTGCAAATAAGATATTTTTCATGCGTATACCCCTCCTTGGTAGCCTTTGTTAAAATAATTATACCCCAATTTTTGACTATTGAAAAGAGCGATTTTTATATTCCAGTCTGATTTTATCCGCTATCAGTGCTATAAATTCTGAATTTGTAGGTTTTCCTTTTCCTGTGCTTACCGTATAGCCAAACAGTGCATCTATCGTATCCATTTTTCCTCTGCTCCAGGCCACCTCAATAGCATGACGAATTGCCCGTTCTACCCGGCTGGAAGTAGTCTGATGTTTCTTTGCAATGGTCGGATACAGGATCTTTGTGATAGAATTTAACATTTCCATATCATTTACTGACAAAATAATCGCATCCCGCAGATACTGATACCCCTTAATATGAGCCGGTACGCCAATCTCATGGATAATATTTGTCACATCTGTCTCCAGGTTTCCCATAGCCACACTGCTTTCCTCCTGTTTTGCCGGCTGTCTGTTGATTTCTCTGTATTTCTTTTCTCCTATACTTCGTACATGCTTAATCCGGTTAAGCAGCATTCGGTTATCAAAAGGCTTCAATACATAATAATCCGCCCCCAGACTGAACGCATCCTCTGTGATCCTTTCTTTTCCCACTGCCGAAACCACAATAAACGCCGGGATTTTCTTCAGATTACTGCTATGTACAAATTGCTCCATAACTGCCAGCCCATCCATCTTCGGCATAATAATATCCAATACTACAACATCCGGTTCTTTCTCCCGTATAATCTTGCAGATTTCTTCACCATTGTGAGCTTTTCCCACCAATTCCAGGTCTTTATCTTCTTCTATGATTTGACCAAGTACTTCCACCATTTTCTCATTATCATCCGCAACTGCCACATTTAATTTTTCCATGAGGCCTGTCTCCTCCCTGCTTAAAAATCCTGTCAATTAGTTTCTTTTTTTTGGCACATCAACTATTATAGTGGAATAAGAAGGGAGAAATCAAGCCGAAACAGGGCAGTACAGGCCATTTTCCATCGAGCTGTTTTGCCTTTTTCATACCGAAATCTTCAGGATTCGATATGATAAGTTTACCTTCGACAGCAATTGTATCATCTATGTCATTTTATAGTTTTCATGTTCCATCATAGTCTCAGCAAAAATCCCATATCCGCTGGTAGAATCCTGTACAAACACATGAGTCACCGCTCCTGCCAGCTTTCCATTCTGTATGACCGGAGATCCGCTCATCCCCTGTACTACTCCTCCTGTTTTCTCCAGCAGCTCTTCGTCTGTTACCTGCAGGATAAAGCTTTTATTGGAATCCTCATGATTCAGATCGATCCGTTTGATCTGTGCTTCATATTCTTTTACCTGTCCATCCACACTGCATCTAATTAGTGCCGGTCCGGTCTCTATCTCCTGCTTGTGAGCTACCGGCATCTTCACCAGACTAAGCTTCTGTGCATCAGACAAATCCATCTGTCCATATATTCCGTTTTTACAGTTTTCCTGTATACTTCCCAGCACATTACTGTTATCATAACGGATCATTCCGGCAAGTTCGCCTGGATTTCCCCTGCTGCCTCTGGATACTGCCAGAATCTGGGCTTTATATAAAGTTCCTTCCTGAATATCCAGAAGTCCTGCTGTATCCACATCACTGATTCCATGTCCCAGAGCTCCGTACTTTCCCTGCTCATCCACATAAGTGAGGGTTCCGATTCCCTGAGTATCATCTCTCACCCAAAGTCCCAGCTTATAAGCGCCCTCGGAATCTTTCACCGGAGTTACAGAAACCGGAAGGATTTCTCCCTCTCTGTTTAACTCCAGCTGTACCTGGGTTCCATCCAGTTCATCCAGATCACGGATCAGTTCCTTTTTATCTTTTATCTGCTCTTCATTCATGGACAAAATATAATCTCCCGGTTTGACAATACCTTTGGAGGGTTCTTTCGTCTCTCCACTCTGAGACTGGATTTCTCCGGTATCCACCACAAGAACGCCCCTGGTTCTGAGATAAATTCCCACTGTGCTGCCACTGACATATACAGCTTTATCATCCACAGGAGTGACCTTTATGCTTTTAAAAGGAATATACCCCAGAATTTTACAGGGAAGGGTATAGCTTCCGTCTGCTGATACCTCTATGGCTTCTTCAAAGCTTACCAGCGGATGATCCAGCAACGCAGATACACTCACAGTTTCTCCCCTGGAAATCTGGAGTTCATCGGGAATCTGTCTGTCCAGGTACCTATATCCCAGCCACGCCATAGTCATCAGATCCAAAGCCAGCCAGCACAGGATAAAAATTTTGTATTTTTTTCTTCTGTTCATCTCTATCCATCCTTTCTTTCGGATTTTGGGTACAAAAAATAAGAGAGAATGCCTTTTCTCAAAGGTTATCCTCTCTTAGTATATGGTTTCCTGATTTATTTCAATCTTGTATTTTTTTGTTTCTGTGCCAATTCTTTCATTTCTTTGGCATTTTCAAAAACTGCCGGTGTAATCTCCGCCCCGCCAAGGAGACGAGCCAGTTCCCGGATGGAATCCTCTTCCTGAAGCACATGGATCTGTGTGATGGTCTCTGTTCCTCTTAAATGCTTTTCAATTTCAAAATGACTGTCTGCCATTGCAGCGATCTGGGGCAGATGGGTAATGCAGATTACCTGATGATTTCTTCCGATCACCGCCATTTTCTCAGATACCTTCTGTGCTGTCCTACCACTGATTCCTGTATCAATCTCATCAAAAATCAAGGTCTCGATCTGGTCTCTGTCTGCCAGAATTGCTTTCAGTGCAAGCATAATTCTGGAAAGCTCACCGCCGGATACGATCTGTCCCAAAGGCTTCAGGCTCTCCCCGGGATTAGTGGAGATTAGATACTGGATATCATCCAGTCCGTTATCTGTATAATTCTTTTTTTTCTGAAAATCAATGGCAAAATTTACATCCAGGAAATTAAGATCCTTCAATCCCTGAATAACTGTCTTTTCCAACTGTTCACTATATTCTTTGCGGATTTTGGATAATTCATTCGAATTCTTCAGTAAAACAGCTTCCAGCTTTTCCAGTCTGTTTTTCTGTTCCTGTAAATTTTCTTCATATCTGTGTAATTTTTCCAGTTTTTCCTTCTGTTGATCTCTGTAAACAAAAATATCCTTTATTTCACGTCCATACTTTGCTTTCAGACCATTGATCAGATCCAGACGTCTTTCTGTCTCATAGAACTCACCTTCATCAAAGGTCAGCTCTTCCAGATATGCAGACAACTCCCTGTTAAAATCATTCAGCAGACCATCCACAGAAGTAAGAGTTTCCTCCAGAGTATTCAATTCAGGATCATACTGTTTCACACGGGCAAGCTCACGCAAAGCTTCCCCCACAGTCTCACCGGCTCCCTCCTTCGCCTCGTAGCCTGTGAGATTATGTACAATCTGAATAGAATCTACAATCTGCTTTCCATTATTCATTTTCCGGTATATATGCTCCAGTTCCTCGTCCTCTCCAGGTCTGAGGTTGGCTTTTTCAATCTCTTTGATTTCAAATTCAAGGAAAGCAAGCTCACGGTTTCTCTGCTCTTCATCCATATCCATGGATTTCAGTTCTACCCTGCATGCACTGTATTGACGGAAAGCCTCCTGAACCTTTTCTTTTACCGGTAAAATTTTTTCTCTTCCATAAGCATCCAGAATAGAAAGCTGCTTATCCTGATATAACAGGGACTGATGCTCATGCTGTCCATGAATATCCAAAAGACAGGCTGCTGCTGCCTTCATCTGACTTACTGTACTTGTCTCACCGTTAATTTTATTGATACTTCTTCCCTCCATAATTTTTCTGGAAAGAAGAACCTGTCCATCCTCCGGATAAATATCAAGTGTTTTCAATGCCTGGGCCACTTTCTCATTCTCTATCTGAAAAAGCAGTTCCACCAGTGCATAGGGCGCATTTTCTCTTATCATGTTCTTTGATGTCTTGGCTCCCAGTATTAGCTGCATGGAACCCAGCAGAATGGATTTTCCGGCACCGGTCTCACCTGTAAGGATATTAAGACCCGGACCAAATTCTACTTCTATTTCTTCTATCAGTGCAAGATTTTTTACGTGGAGATGAGATAACATTTCCTGCCTCCTGTTACTGTTCTCATAACTGTTATCGGTAAAAACCTATTATTACATGTTCAGACGCACAAAGCTTCTCAGCTTCTCTGCCGCACCCAGAGCCATATCAGAATTCTTGGCAGCACACATGATGGTATCATCCCCGGCAATACAGCCAAGAATCTCCGGCCAATGCAGTGCATCCAGCGCTGCTGCTACTCCCATGGCCATTCCTGAAACGGTCTTGATCACAATAATATTCTGCCCTACATCAATAGAAAGCAGAGTGTCTTCCAATACTCTTGTATATTTTGCCCCCAAGCTTCCGGAATCATTATTGATAATGGCATATCTGGATCTTCCATCCTTTCCTGCCACCTTTGTAAGCTTCAGTGCGCGGATATCTCTGGACACCGTAGCCTGTGTAACCTTAAATCCGGCTTCATTCAATCTGGAAGCCAGCTCCTCCTGTGTATCTATCTCATATTGATGAATCAGTTCTATAATTTTTTCATGTCTTGCTACCTTCATGACCTTTCCTCCTTAACTGTCACGCATTTTTCTTCGAAGAACTTCCACAAAGCTTAAATGGTTCAGCTTCAGGATTCTGGTTTTCGCATCAGCCCGCCGTATAATGATACAGTCCCCGGTAACCATGGGGATCGTAGTATCACCGTCAAAAGAAGCCAGTCCTTTTTCACAGTCATTGTGTCTTCCCTTGCCGATTTCTACAGTGATCACATCCTCCGCCGGAAAAATGATACTCCTGGTATTCAGTGTATGAGGTGCAACCGGAGTCATAATGGTCATTTCAGCGCTTGGAGACACAATAGGACCTCCCGCCGAAAGGCTGTAGCCTGTAGAACCTGTAGGAGTAGAAATAATGATGCCATCTGCATTGTAGGAATTCAGATAGACATCATTTACATAGTTTTTAAAACGCACTACTCTCAGATGTCCATCTCTGCCGATCACAATATCATTCAGGGCAATATCCCTGCCTATGAGCTTTTGTCCCCGATAGACAGATCCCTCCAGCATCATTCTCTCTTCAATCTCATAATCTCCAGCCATCAGCTTATCCAGTGCGCTGTACAAAGACTGTTGGTCAACCTCTGCCAGAAATCCCAAATGTCCCAGATTAATACCCAGAAGCGGAATGTCTTTGTGCACCATATCTCTGGCAGCCTGAAGCAGTGTTCCGTCTCCTCCCAGAACAATAATGCATTCTGTATCCTCCGGAATTTTAGAGGGATCCGTATAGTGAAAATTTCCCTCCTGCTTTCTGGATGCCCGCTGCACAGTACAGCTTTTATGAAATTTTTCCAGGTATTCTACAATCCTGCCTGTAAACGCAAATTCCGGATCCTTGTCATTGTTTGTAATAATATAAAACCTGTCCATAATATTCGTTCCTGTTAATTCTTTTCTCCGGATTATTATTTATCCAGCTCCCCATGGGCAGCTGCAACAACTTCCTCCACTGATACCTGCAGACTGTCAGTGATCTCACTGCCCTCCGGATGCTTTTTCAAATGGAGCAGATACTCAATATTGCCCTCCGGTCCTTTGATGGGGGAGAATGAAAGATGACAGGGTTCCATGAAAATACTCATGGCATAGTCCCGTACCTTCTCGATCACTTCTCTGTGAACTGCCGGATCCCGAACAACCCCTTTTTTACCTACTTTCTCACGACCTGCCTCAAACTGAGGTTTGATCAGACACACAATTTCTCCCTCTTCTGTGAGAAGATTTCTCACAGGCAGAAGTACTTTGGTAAGAGAAATAAAAGAAACATCAATGGATGAAAAATCTGCCGGACCTTCCAGATTTTCCGGAAGCACATAGCGGATATTGGTTTTCTCCATACAGACTACCCTTGGATCATTGCGAAGTTTCCAGTCCAACTGTCCATATCCTACATCAATAGAATATACCTTCACAGCCCCGTTCTGGAGCATGCAGTCTGTAAATCCCCCTGTGGACGCTCCCACATCCATGCAGACTTTACCATCCAGAGTCACATCAAAATTCTTCATTGCCTTTTCCAGCTTCAGGCCGCCCCTGCTTACATAGGGAAGTGTATTTCCCCTTACTTCTATTTTTACGGTCTCCGGAAACATTGTTCCTGCCTTGTCTTCCTTCTGACCATCTACATATACATCTCCTGCCATGATATACGCTTTTGCCTTTTCCCTGGAAGGTGCAAGGGCGCGGTCCATCATGAGCATATCCAATCGCTTTTTCATTTTTTCTTCAAAACCTCACTGTTTTCTATGGACTCCCGGATATCTTCCACTCCCAGTCCGATTTTTGTACGCAGGCTTTCCACTTTACCTTGAGGTACAAAGTGATCCCACACAGAAGCAGTAAGTACCCGGCTTTTCGGGTGGCATGCCTCCATATAGGCAGCTACATGCTCTCCATATCCACCGCTTTTTACATTCTCCTCAACAGTCACAAACAGACTGTGGTCTCCTGCAAGACAGTCCAGAAGCTCCACATCCAGCGGCTTTACGAACCTTACATTCACTAATGTAGGATCATATCCGTCTTCTCTCAGCCCCTGACAGACCTTTTCGCAATCCGAAAGCATACTTCCCACTCCCAGCACTGCGATTTCTTTTCCCTTGGCAATGATCTCACTTTTTCCAGTCATCACAGGTGCTCTGTAATCTGTCAATCCCTGATAAGCGCAGCCTCTTGGATAGCGAATTGCCACAGGACCTTCACAGGCTACTGCATATTCCAGCATCTGTTCCAGTTCAGCTGCATTCTTTGGTGCCAGTACCTTCATATTGGGCATCATGGATAAATAAGACAGGTCAAAGCATCCCTGATGAGTTTCTCCGTCAGCCCCTACCAGACCTGCACGGTCTATTGCAAAAATCACATGAAGATTCTGCATACAGACATCATGAAGCATCTGATCTACTGCTCTCTGCAAAAACGAAGAATAAATGGCAACAACAGGGATCATCCCTCCTAATGCCAGTCCTGCTGCAAAAGTTACGGCGTGCTCCTCTGCAATTCCTACGTCAAAAAATCTGTCCGGAAATCTTTTTCCAAATTCTACCAGACCTGTACCATCAGGCATGGCAGCTGTAATTGCTGCCAGCTTTTTATTTTTTTCTCCCAGAGAAACAATCTTTTTCGCAAACACATCCGTGTATGTGAGACTTTTTTTCTTCTCCAGCACACGGCCTGTCTTGATGTCAAAAGGACCTGTGCCGTGAAAACGTGCCGGATGGTTACTGGCCGGTGCATAACCTCTTCCTTTCTTTGTGAGGACATGAACCACCACCGGGCCCTCTACCCGTTTTGCCTCATTAAATAGCTTCATCATCTGACGCATATTGTGACCGTCTACCGGTCCCAGATAAGTAAGGCCCATATTCTCAAAAAGCATACCAGGAATAAAAAGCTGTTTGATACTGCTCTTTGTCTTTCTCATGGTATCGACCACGGCTTCTCCTACCCTGGGAATCTTCTTCAGAGTCTTCGTCACCCCAAGCTTCATCCCTGTATAGGCTTCTGCCGTTCTCAGAGCACTGAGGTAAGTGGACATTCCACCTACATTTCTAGAAATAGACATATTATTATCATTAATAATAATAATAAAATTGGTTTTTAAATCTGCCGCATTGTTTAATGCTTCATAGGCCATACCACCTGTAAGAGCACCGTCACCGATCACAGAAACCACGGTATGCTTTTGTCCCAGGATATCCCTGGCACGCACGTACCCCAGACCTGCAGAAATAGAATTAGAACTGTGACCTGCATCAAAAGAATCACAATCACTCTCATTTCTCTTGGGAAATCCGCTCAAGCCACCTTCCTGCCGGAGATTTATAAATTGTTCTTTTCTTCCTGTAAGGATCTTATGTGTATATGCCTGATGTCCCACATCCCAGATCAGCTTGTCTTCCGGAAAATTCAGTACATTATGCAGTGCAAGGGTCATCTCTACCACACCCAGGTTGGAAGCAAGATGTCCTCCAGTCTTACTTACGGACTGAATTAAAAAATCTCTGATTTCATCTGCCAGGAGCGGAAAATCTGCCAAAGGTATCCTGTGGATATCATTGGGTTTTTTGATTTTTTCCAGAATCATTTGTATCCTTCCTTTATTTTCTGCGATTTACCAGCTTTTCCACCAGTAAATACAGAAATTCATTATTCTTATTCAGGCTTTCCAACAGCTCTACTGCCTCTGCCGAAAGTCCGGCAACCTGTGCTGCCGCCTTTTCTGTTCCAAAAAGTGTTACATAAGTAACCTTATGGTTCTTCTCATCACTGTGAACCGGTTTTCCAAGTTCTTCATCTGTACTGGTCACATCCAGGATATCATCCTGAATCTGAAAGGCCAGTCCGATTCTTTTTGCCGCCTGTTCTATCACCGATACCTGCTCTGCATCAGCACCAGCCAGAATAGCACCAGTCATCATGGAGGCTTCAATCAGTGCAGCGGTTTTATTCTCATAGATATAATCCAGCATATCTTTTTCCAAAGCTTTGCCGTCATTCTCCACATCTACACTCTGACCGCCAAGCATACCGTGGATTCCGGTCTTCTCAGCCATTACCTGCAATGCATCTATCACAGCTTCCTTCTGCTGAAGAGTTTCTGCCATGGCAAATGCCTGCAGCATGGTTTCATAGGCGTAATTCAAAAGTGCTACTCCACTTAAGATACCCATAGCCTCTCCATAAACCTTATGTGTGGTCAGCCTGCCTCTCCGGTAATCATCATTATCCAAAGCCGGAAGATCATCATGGATCAGAGAATGGGTATGGATCATCTCCATTCCTGCCATAAAAGGCTTTACCAGCTTCCCGCTGCCTCCAAACAGCCTGAAAGTTTCCTGCATCAGCATGGGGCGAAGGCGCTTGCCTCCTGCCAGCATACTGTAATTCATAGCCTGAGCCATAGTTCTGGAAAAGCCCTCTTCCGCAGGAAGATACTCCCTGATCACAGCTTCTATTTCTTTGGTTTTTTTAGTCAATTCTTCCTGAAAATTCACTGAATGTCCCATCCTCATTTATCTGCAGCATCTTTTTCTCCACAGTATCCAGTTTCTCACTGCAAAATTTCAAAAGCTCCATCCCCTGTCTGTAAAACCGGAAAGAATCCTCCAGTGAGGTTTCTCTGTCCTCCAGCTTTTCTGCCAGTCCGTCAAGCTCTGTAAAAGCCTCCTCCAAAGTCTTTTCTTCCAGTACCTGATCATTGCTCTTATCCTTGGACATGGATACGCTCCTCCTTTTTGATGCTGTTCACCTTTGCTTCTATAGTTCCATCTGTTACAGATATATAAATGGTATCCCCGTTTTTTACCTGTTTTACACTTGTCAGTGTCCTTTTCTCCTGATCTGCCACATAAGAAAAGCCCTGATTCAGCTTGCGCAGCGGAGATAGTCCGGTAAAACGCTCCACATACAGAGAAAGCCTGTGTCTGTTCTCCTTAAGCTTTCCTTCCATTGCATTCTGCAGACTGCTCTCTGCATCTGCCAGACGCTGTCTCTGCTCTCTCAGCCTGTACTCCGGACTCAGATAGCCAAACTTTGTACTAAAATTTGCCAGTCTGCTCCTGTAAAAATCCAGACGTGTACTCATAGCCCGGTACATTCTCTGTCTGTAAACAGAAAACGACTCTACCACACTTCTGTAATCATTCACTGCCAGCTCAGCCGCAGCCGACGGTGTAGGAGCTCTCAGATCTGCCACAAAATCTGCAATTGTAAAATCTGTCTCATGTCCCACTGCAGAAATAACCGGGGTTCTGCATTCAAAAATTGCTCTTGCCACAATTTCCTCATTGAATGCCCAGAGATCCTCAATAGATCCTCCACCTCTGCCGACAATGATCACATCCACATTTAACCTGTCCAGCATACGGATGCCCTTCACAATGCTCTCTGCCGCATCTGCCCCCTGTACAAGAGCAGGATACAGAATAATCTGAAGATAGGGATTTCTGCGATATGAGATGTTTCTGATATCCTGTACAGCAGCACCTGTAGGCGCTGTCACTACACCCAGACGTCTGATAAACTTTGGAATGGGCTGTTTATACTCTCCGGCAAACATTCCCATTTCCTCAAGTTCCTGTTTTAATGCCAGATATCTCTCATACAAAGCTCCTGCTCCCTCCAGGGTTATCTCCTTTGCATAGAGCTGGTATCGTCCGTCCCTCTCATACACATCAACAGAACCGCCAACGATCACCTTATCCCCATCCTTCATGGAAAAAGCCAGTCCTCTTCTGTGTCCTGCAAACATCACACAGCTCATTGTACCGGTTTCATCCTTCAGGGAAAAATAGATGTGCCCGCTTGTATGATATTTACAATTGGACACCTCTCCTTTTACATATATCTTCTGCAGAAAAAAATCTTGGGTAAACATGTTCTTTACATAACGGTTTACCTGGCCTACAGAATATGCATTTTTCATTCTGTTTTCTCTTCACTTTCGACTTTGACATCTTCTTTAGTATCTTCGTCTTTGGCAATCTTGCCAAGGATACCGTTTACAAAGGAGCCTGATGTGTCACCGCCGAAATTCTTGGCAAGCTCCACAGCCTCATTGATAGCCACCCCTGTAGGCACATTTTTATCAAACTTCAGTTCATATACAGCCAGACGCAGGGCGGTAAGATCCACACGGCTCATTCTTTTTGTTTTCCAGCCCTTACTTGTCTCATTTAAAAGTGCATCAATTTCATCCAGATGCTCCAGTACATGATTATATTTTTCCCGCATATATTCCTGATCTTTTTCAGCCAGTTCCTCCAGGCTGTCAAAATAGAGGGAGAGCTGCTCATTCATCTCTTCCTCTGAATTAAATTCTGTCATGAACAGAAGCTTAAATATATGTTCTCTCTGCTCTCTTCTTCGCATAATTCCTCCTAAACAGACATGCCGCCTGACGGCGACAGTACCATGTATGTAACAGAAAAAAGGAAAGGGTTACTTTCCTTTTTCATTCTCCATATCTACACTGGCAATGTGAATATTTACATCTGCAACTTCAAGCCCTGTCATATTCTCAATGGAAGATTTAACCTTCTCCTGAACCTTTTTACTGGTCTCCAGGATATTCTTTCCATATTCAATATTCAGGTTCAGCTCTACTGTCACAACGCCCTCTAATACGGTAACCTTTACACCCTTGGAAAGATTCTTCATTCCAAGCTTGCTTACCAGTTCATTGGTAATATTCCCTGCCATGGAAGCTACTCCTTCCACCTCTGTAGCAGCAAGTCCTGCTATAATAGCAACCACTTCATCTGCAATCTGGACCTCACCAATGCCGCCTAAATCCTGTATTTTATATGTTATTCTTTTTTCTGCCATTGGAAACCCTCCTACGGAATTCATTGATGCCTCCAAAACATAAAAAGCTGGAGACAATAAACCAATATTTTTATATATTATATCAAATTGAAAAACGATTGAAAAGGGTTATTTGCTGAATTCTGTTAATATTAAGCCCGGGTTTCTGTCTTCTGTCATTCCCACACTCCATGCATTGACAAAAAGCAGGAGTGGATTTCCCTTAAGATCCGTTACTTTCTTCATATCGGAGGTTCCTGTGATCTTCTCCACATTGACCTCTTCTTTATTTGCGATCCAACGGATATGTTCATAGGGAAGGTTTTCCAGACGGATGTCCACATTGTATTCGTTTTCCAGACGATATTTCAGCACATCAAACTGCAGTACACCTACTACACCAACTATGATTTCTTCCATACCTGTATTGAACTCCTGGAAAATCTGGATTGCACCCTCCTGGGCAATCTGGTTGATTCCCTTTACAAACTGCTTTCTCTTCATGGTATCAATCTGACGTACCCTGGCAAAATGCTCCGGTGCAAAGGTAGGAATTCCCTCAAAAGCAAACTTTCTGCCCGGTGCACAGATGGTATCACCAATAGAAAAAATACCCGGGTCAAACACACCGATAATATCCCCTGCATAAGCCTCATCTACCACATGACGGGATTCTGCCATCATCTGCTGAGGCTGAAGAAGACGCATTTTCTTCTCTCCCTGCACATGATATACCTCCTGGGAAGCGTCAAACTTACCGGAGCAGATTCGCATAAATGCAATTCTGTCTCTGTGGGCCTTGTTCATATTTGCCTGAATTTTGAACACAAAGGCTGAAAAATCATCATCCATAGGATCAATCAGACCCTCATCTGATGTTCTTGCCAATGGAGAAGTGGTCATCTGAAGGAAATGCTCCAGAAATGTTTCCACACCAAAGTTAGTCAGAGCAGATCCAAAAAATACAGGAGTAAGCTTACCTTTACTCACAAGCTCCTGATCAAAGTCAGCGCTTGCGCCATCCAGAAGCTCAATCTCATCCAGAAGCTGTGCTTTCTGCTCCGGATCCATCACCTCATCTGAACGGCTGTCATTTAAAGGGATTGCCTGGATCACACCTTCCTTGGTTCCCTTCTGAGTATCAGAGAAAGTAAGGATTTCCTTTGTATTGCGGTCATATACACCTCTGAATTTCTTACCGGAACCGATAGGCCAGTTAACAGGACAGGTTGCAATTCCCAGTTCCTTCTCTATTTCGTCCAGAAGATCAAAGGTATCGTTTGCATCCCTGTCCATTTTGTTGATAAAAGTAAAAATTGGAATATGACGCATCACGCATACCTTAAACAGCTTACGTGTCTGAGCCTCCACACCCTTGGAGCCGTCAATAACCATGACAGCAGAATCCGCAGCCATCAAAGTACGGTAGGTATCCTCAGAGAAATCCTGATGTCCCGGGGTATCCAGAATATTAATACAATATCCATCATAATGGAACTGGAGAACAGAAGAGGTAACGGAAATACCTCTCTCCTTCTCGATCTCCATCCAGTCTGATACTGCATGGCGGGCAGTTGCCTTGCCCTTTACACTTCCGGCAAGATTGATTGCTCCGCCATACAGCAGAAATTTTTCAGTCAATGTAGTTTTACCTGCATCCGGGTGGGAAATAATGGCAAATGTTCTTCTCTTTTCTATTTCGTTGGTATATTTAGACACGTTCGGCCTCCTGAACTCTCTTTCTTCTTAATTATCATTATTTTTTTACAGCATTCCTATTCTAGTATATGCTATAGCGGCCTGTCAAGAGCCAATGTACAACATCATTTTCTAGTCATATATGTCTGTAGAATCAACCACCGAATCTTCATAAGGTGAAGCAGCTGTCTCTTCTGTCTGCTGATCGGTTTCTTCTGTCTGTTCTGCCTCATCTTCTTCTACTTCTTCATCCCCTGCATCCTCTTCACTCTGATTCAGAGGTGTGATCACTATATTTTCCGGTGCGATTCCGGTTTTACGTTTTACAATATCTTCAATCTGTGCTCTCTGTGCCTGAGAAAGTTCTTCTTCCGGCACTACCACATCTGCAGTTTCTCCTGTCAGATTGACGATCACATCTTCAAATCCCTTTGCTTCCAGGAGAAGTTCTGCTGCCGCTTCCTTTTCGGTAATATCTGTCATGGAAACCATAGTCTGAATGGCCTCCTGTTTTTTCTCATCATCAATATCCTTATTATTAATGATATCCTGCAGATCTGCCTTATTCTGGGAACGGGTCTGTTCTCTGCTTATCCTTGCCTGTGCTGCAAAGCTGTCAGTTCCTGTAAGAACTGCTTCTCCCGGGGTACTGGTGTCTTCCGAATCTGTCAGATCATACCCTGCATCCTCCAGAATACTGCTGCTGTCCGTACTGGCCTCCTTATCCTTGACCCCAAGATCCACATCTGCGAAATTCAGATATCCGGCCACTGCGATCAGGATTGCAAGGGAGGTGATGATCACCTGATTTTTTTTGATGACTTTTTTCACATTATTCTCCTCATTTCATTTTTACTATTTTTATTTTATGGGCTTCTACCTGAAATAATGCCATTACTGCCTGCTGAATCTTATATACTGTCACCGGATTTTCTCCTCCCTGGGCAGAAATAAGAACTCCTGTAACCTGTACTCCTCCAGACTCCATAAAGCTTTCCCCACTGTTTCTCTCATCTGTCATCAACATCACCTGCACCTTTCCCACCCCTTCCATATTCTCAAGAATACTCTCCAGTTTTTTCTCCAGCTGATTTTTTTCTTCACTGTCAGAATCTTTTGCGAGAGAAATGGCAGACTTTTGTTGTCCTTCAGCCACAGGCAGGGCTGCCACTGCCAGCAGTAACCCCAGCAGAAGCAGAATGATCCACTGCCCGGGAGTCATATTCTTCAGTCTGGATACTATATTCCCCTTCCCTGAGTCCCCATTTTTCCCTGAGATCATCTGCAATCCTTCCTTTCTGTTCCCCGGTGGTCTCTTTGTCCACTGTGATTACTGCCTTGAATTTCTCTCCTTCTATATTTACTTCCACATCTTGTACTTCTATGCCACAGTTTTTTAAAGATTCCATAATTTTTTTCTGAAGCTCTGCAGCATATCCTTTCCGAAGATATATCATCTGAAGATTTTCCACTTCCCTTTCTTCTCTTTTTTCATTCTCCTGATTGAAATTCATCTGAAAGCTCTCTATAATCTTCCCACTTTTACCCAAAAGCATAAACACCGGTGCACTCATCATAACAATCAGCAACAGCCCCATAAAATGACGCACATATCTGTCATATTTCTTATCCGGTATCAGGTGAAGAACTACTGTCAGCAAAATATAGAAAACTGCCAGATTTTTCACCCACTGATAAACAATTTCTTTCATAATTCCCCCGATTCAACTGTTTTCATTTTTTCTCACAGCAATTCTGTTCAGCCTCCTGCCAGCAGGATCAAAAACGCAAGCATGCACAGCAATTCCGCTGTAAAAAAAATCTTCAAAAGCATAGCACAGCCTTCCCCCATAGAACTTAATGCCCCGACGATCCTTTTATCTGAAACCGGCTGAGCCAGAGCTGCCAGAAATCGATAAGACAAGGAAAGAAATCCATAATGCAAAATCGGTCCCAGCCCTGCTGTTGCAAGCAGTACCAGACTCACTCCTCCCAGACTATTCCTTACCAGTACTGCACTAGTAAGCACCAATTCTGTAATCGTATTCACAGCATTTCCGATTCCCGGTATTGCTGCAGCCGTCTTTCCAATCACAGAACGTTTCAGCGAATCCATCACAGGAGCTACCAGATTTCTTATAACCTGCAGTCCTACAGCTGTACCTGACAGAGTTTTCAATCCCCAGTTTATCATTATCTCCAAAAGCTCCGCCATTTTTCCCAACATTTCTTCTCTGGACAGATGGTTCACCAGCTTCAATAGAACACATATCTTTGCTCCCGGTAAAAGTATATAGACCAGGAACCACTGAATTGTCCAGATAAGTAACATCGCAACCTCATAAAAAACAGTTGCTGTGGAAGCTCCCGCAGAAGCAGCTGTGGCAATAAAATATGCAGGGGCCAGAACCCTCATAAGTTCTGTCAGAGAAACAAGATATTCTGTCAGAGAGTTTCCAAGATTTGCAAAATTCTCCATAAGAGTCATAAACAACACCAGATACACAATATAAAAACTTACATTTCCTGCATATCCATTTTCAAATACATCTGCAAAATTCGACAGCACTGCAGCCAGAAGTATCAAAAGTAAAATGCGAAAAAGCATTCCTTTCTCCTGGTTTATTCCTGAAAAAAAGAAGCTGTGCACCATATCCTGCACTGCTTCTTTTGAAATAGGTTCTTCCCCCTTCATCATATTCATCACTGCATCTTTTATCGAAAAGCTTTTCTCATCCAGAATTCCATCTACCAGCTTCTGGATTTCCTCTAATTCCATCTGTCCCAAAAGTTCTTCCTGAACCACCGATATTTCTCCATCTTCGGTCTCTGTCTGTGCTCCTGCAGCCTGCACCTGACAGAGGCAGATCCAAAGCATCAGGGCAGTTCCCAGTATCCTGACTATCCTCCGGAAACACCTCATACCATAAACTCCGAAATAGTATCCAGAATTGCCAATAAGACCGGCATACTGAGTACCATCACTGACAGCTTACAGAAAAGCTCAATCTGTGCCCCTATCGCCTGATATCCTGCATCCTTACAGATAGATGCACAAAATTGTCCGATATAGGTCACACCAATGATTTTCAGCAAAATGGCTATATAACTTCCATCAATGGAGACACTCTTTCTTAGTCTGTCCAAAGTTTCAAACAAATAAGCCACCTTACCTGCTGCCAGTCCCAGAATTGTCAGACCTATGGTCATAGTAACAAGGGAAGCATATTCCGGCCTGGTGCCTTTTAACAGGAACCCTAACATCACACCACAGATTCCCAGGGCTGAAATTTTAATTATATCCATATCCTTCTCAATCCTGCCTTTCTGAATGCAGAGATGGCCTGTTTCACAGCACAAATAGCTGCTGGATATCTTCAAACAGTTTATATATGTAGGGAATGATCCAGAACAGAACCATTAAAAGTCCCGCCAGGCTTACCAGAAAAGCCTGTTCTTCCCTTCCGCTGTGTTTAAGGACCTGGCAGAGAACAGAGACCAGAATTCCCACAGCAGCTATTTTAAAAATAATACTGACCTCCAATATCTTCCTCTTCCTTTCCTGTTATTTTTATGCTACCAGTACTGCCAGCAAAATACCCAGCAGAATTCCCAGACTCTGATACAATTTTTTCTTTTCTTTCAGATCTTTATTCAGTTCCTGTATTTCATTTTCCAAATCCTCCTCCAGAAGTTGAAGCTGACGAAGCTGCATATCCATTCCCAGATATCCCAGTCTCTCCCCCAGGGAAAAGATTTTCTCTTTTTCTTCTCTGGTAAAATTCTGATCATCCAGACTTTCCCGGGCACAGTTGCGAAAAATTTCCCCAAAGGGTTTTCCTTTTTTCTTTTTTATCTCCTCTGCTGTATTCAAAAAAAATTCTCTGTACTTTCCCTCCAGTTTGCCGGCAGCTCCGGTAAAGGCATCGTACAGAGACGTATTTCCATAACGTATTTCTCCTTTTAACAGGATAATCATTCTCATCAGCATTTCCAGGTGTTTTTTTCTGTTTCCCAGTTCCCTGCTTTTGTTAAACCCCAGACCTGCACCTGAGAGCAGGATCATACAGATTCCTATTGTTTTAAGCATATCCTTCCATTTTCATCCAGAACTCCCTCCAGATATCCTGCCTGATCATTTTTGCCAAGAATAATATATCTCTCAAAAATCTTTTCGCTCATAAGTCTGTAAAAAAATGGCTGGTCCAAAATATCCTCAAGGCTTTCTCCATGAGCAGTGGCAATCAGCTTGCAGCCACAGTGGATCACTGTTTCCACAGCTTTAAAATCCTCCTCGCACCCCAGCTCGTCCACAGCCACCACATCCGGAGACATGGATCGTACCAGCATCTGCATTCCTTCAGATTTCGGGCAACAGTCCAGCACATCTGTGCGCATTCCCAGATCATTTTGAGGAATCCCCTGGTAGCATCCTGCCAGTTCGCTTCTCTCGTCCACTACGCCTACAGTCAGACCCTGAGTATCCGCCCATCCGTTACTGAGCTGACGGATAATATCACGCAAGAGAGTTGTCTTGCCACAGCGGGGCGGTGAAATGATCAGCGTATTCGCTACCCAGTTCTGTGTACGGATATAGGACATGATGCTGTCCGCACATCCCTGCACTTCATGGGCCAGCCGGACATTAATACAGGAAATATATTTCATCCCCATGATCCTGCCCCGGTCCAGAATCACCTTTCCTGTCACTCCTACTCTATGTCCTCCCTGCACACTGATATAACCCTGGCGGATTTCGTCCTCATAAGCATATAGCGAGTAGCCTGTCACATATTCCAGAGTTTCTTTCAAATCCTCACGGGTAACCAGATACTGTTCCTGCCCCGGTCTTTTGAGAAAGCATTCTCCGCCGTCATAAGTCAGAAACAAGGGTCTCCCCACCCGAAGGCGTATTTCATATAATTTATCATAATTCAGTTTCGCATCCATTAAAAGCTGCCGGATATTCCCTGCAAACAGGTTTTCAATCTGTTCTGCTTCTATATATCTCACCTCTTTACACTTAATATATGTGGACAATCTGATTTTATTCCCTGAAACTTTTCTCCCCTGATTTTTTCAGTCCAGATTTCCCACTTCATTTCTGCTTTCGAAAGCCTCCATTTTGGGCAGACTCAGCTTCAGCACTCTGTCTACCACATTTCCTGTATATCCCCGATAAGCATAGGCTCCCGATTCAAACAGCACATAAAGGTCATCTCCCTCTACTACGATCTGCTCGATCATTTCCGGAAATCGAAAGCTTCTTGCTGAATTTTCGTTGACATACAATCTCTTATCCGACTGTTCATAAAAAACCACCCTGGATGGCAAAATCCCAAAAGAATGGGACAGCAAAAGCTTATCATTATAAAATGCCATTCCCTGAGCCTGCTCAGAAATTGTTGAATAATCCAGAGGAACAGCCATCTCGAAATTCATTCCCAGCGTTTTGTCAAAGGTATTGATCAGGTTTCCCTCTCCGTCCACGCTAAACCTGGCAATATTGCTCTCTGTATACTTATTAAAGCAGCCCACATAAAGACAACCTTTGTAAAAAGTCATAAAAGAATCTCTCATGATTCCATAAAGGCTGCAGATCTGATTTGTCTGTACCGGCATATTGTTTTCTGTGTAATTATAATTTTGCAGTACATCCATTTTAATACTCACCGCCTGGGCAATCCCATTTACGTTGGAGGAATACCACAGCATATTATGCTCTTCATCATAGGCCAGTCCTCCCACATGGGGCCGTCCCGGAAGAACAACCTCCTTGATAAACCGGTGGGTTTCTTTATTTATCACATAAATAACCGAATTGTGCTTTCCTGTATGACAATAGGCACTGATCAGCACATATTCCGGGGTGATCGCCAGGCCCTGAGGAGTCATGGAAGTACACACAGCCTTTTTGCTTCCCTGAGCACTTAGGAAGGTTCTGGTATATTTCAGTCCCGGAATAATATAGGTTCCATATTCTTTTTCATTTTTTCTGTCTTCAAAAGCAAATGCAATCAGATCCTCCTTCTGAGAAAGCATCTGGATCTGTCCTCTGAGAGAATAAACCGCTGCATCCTGATTAGTGACCGGATATTTTGCCGGCGGTTCTGTTCTGCCTCTGTAGACAAATGCATAACCCCAGAAAGCCAGCCCAAATACCATTGCCACTATAATCACTTTTACAGTCAGCCTTCGGATTTCTTTTTTCGTCTGTTTATCCATTTTTTAATCAAGCATAATATCTGCATATTTCCAGGTTATTTCTATCGGATCCGCAGACCACAGAGCACAGCTGTACCCCTTTTCCCTTTCCGGCAGGTTTAAAAACCTGCAGACACCTTCTTTTTCAGAAATTTTTCGAAGATCCCTGGAAAGTCCCTCTCCTGTCCATTTAATAAAGGCCTCACGTATTACCCACTGCCTGAAAAATTCCTGTTCCAGATCCGGTCTCTTCAGTATTTCTTCTCTTTCTTTTTCTGTAACCATCCGCCGAAGCATTCTGTCATAGTTTACCTTTCGATGGATCTGTATATCGATTCCCACCTCCTGGTCTGCCAGAACGCATACCACATAAGCACCTGAATGGCTGATATTATAATGTACGCCTGGTCTGTAAGAAAGAAAAGGCTTTCCATGTTCTCCCACTCCCCTGGGTTCCTCACTCAGCTTTATATTCCGCTCCTGCTTCAGGGCTGTTTCCAGAAGCTTATCTCCGATCATGTGCTCCAGATGAGTATTCTGATATTCTTCCCTTATTCTGGTATAATAAATAACCCCTTTATTCATAAGCCTGTCTCCTCAAGAAAACGGGATGGCTCCCGTTCCTTTTCATATTGGCGATTCACATAGGCCAGAACCAGTTTTCTCCTGGCTCTGGTCATTCCTACATAAAACAATCTTCTTTCTTCTTCTACAGCTTCTGCAAGAACAGCCTTTCTGTATGGAATGCTTCCTTCGTTTACGTTCAGAATATAAACAATATCATATTCCAGCCCCTTCACTGCATGAAGAGTCGATACTGTTACTCCCTCCTTACGGTCTCTCTGCCTTTTTGCCTGTTCATTCAGTTTTTCCGTATAATCCTCTATATAATCTTCCCATTGCTTCAGGTTTTTCATACCTCTGGTACTCTCATGGATCCGATCCAGGATTTCCAAAAGCTCCTCCGGCTTCAGTCTTCGAAACTGAGCATATTCCCGCAGATACTCCTCATATCCCATCCCCTTGCGGATAAAATTAACAGCAGCAAAAGGAGAAAGAGTACCAAGAATCCGCAGGTGCGTTTCCAGTGTAGTAATCCGGTCACACATCCAATCCTTATCTTTATAATATTCTCTGAGATCATGAAAACTAATCTGGGAATTCTTTAACGCATCCCTGGAAATATAGCGGTTTGGGCGATTCATCAGCTCCAGAAAATTTTTTCTGCTTCTGTCCCCTGCTGCCATATGCAGATATGCCAACAGATTCCGGCAGATCCAATGTCTGTACAGATTCGGAAGCTGTTCCTTCATCGTAAAAGGAATCTGATACTCCATAAGAGCTGTGATCAGACTCTCTGCCTCCTGATTGGTCCGAAGAAGAATCGCCGTATTTTCCAGTTTTTCTCCTTTTTCCAGTCTTTTTTTCAGAGCTGCCGCAACACAGACAGCCTCTTCCCTGGGATTGTCAAAAACCTTACAGGTAACAGGCATCCCAACATCATTGGGTGTAGTAAGTTTCTTACGAAAACGTTTTTTATTACAGTTGATCACATTCATAGCTGTTTTCAGAATATTACCTGAGCATCTGTAGTTTACATCCAGAAGGACTGTTTCTGCCCCCGGATAATCTCTGGTAAAATTCAGCATGATCTCCGGTCTGGCTCCACGAAAATGATAGATGGACTGATCGTCATCTCCTACAATAAACAGATTATTTGCAGGTGCAGCCAGCATTTGCAGTATTTTATACTGAAGACTGTTAATGTCCTGAAATTCATCCACCAGAATGTAAACAAACTTTTTCTGCCAGGCTTTCAAAATATCCGATCTCTGGGAAAAAAGTTCATAACAACAGAGGATCATATCGTCAAAATCCAGCTTCCGTCGGGTGCGGAGAGCATTTTTATATCCATTATAAATTTCCCGGAAAACCTCATCTGAGCAACAGGATGCATAATAATGCTCAAGGGAAATGCAATTTCCCTTGACTACACTGATTTCTTTTGCTATCTCCTCGAGAAAGTCTCCCTCCTGCTCCATTTCCTGTCCGAATTTCTCCGTCATTTCCCGAAGAATACTATATTTCTCTTCTTCTGACAGGATGTTAGATGCATTCAGATTATATGCAGCCTTTAAAATGCCATAAAAAATTCCGTGAAAGGTTCCGAAGGTCACTTCACTCCGATCACTGTTCACGAATTTCAAAAATCGTTCTTTCATCTCTGTTGCCGCTGCTCTGGAAAAAGTTACAACCAAAATAGAAGAAGCCGGTATCTTCCCCTCATTGATCATGTATACAGTTCTCTCCACAATAACGGAAGTTTTCCCCGAACCGGGACCTGCCAGAACCATCATAGGTCCTGACAGGTGAGTGATTGCCCGAAGTTGAGATGGATTTCTCTTCATATTTATTTGCTTAATTTCTCAATAGCTGCCTTTACTCGTTTGATTGTCTCGTCTTTACCGATGATCTCCATGATCTCAGTAGCACCGGCCGGCGTCATCTGCTTGCCGGAAACAGCAGTACGCAGAGGCCACATTACATATCCGTTCTTATAACCATGCTCTTTTACAAATGCACTTAATGTTTCAAATAACGGATCATTTGTATAATCTTCCTGTTCTTCCAGAACCGGAAGTACTTCTTTTAACACTGCAAGAGAAGTTTCTTCGTTTGTTTTCATTTT
Source organism: Blautia sp. HCP3S3_C4 (assembly GCF_052064095.1). Classification (NCBI taxonomy): domain Bacteria; kingdom Bacillati; phylum Bacillota; class Clostridia; order Lachnospirales; family Lachnospiraceae; genus Blautia; species Blautia sp. HCP3S3_C4. Next base: position 223,304 of record NZ_JBQHWF010000003.1, on the reverse strand, counting down.
CTTATGGCAATACATAGCAGAATCATATTCCGGTACTTCCTCAAAGAAGTCGATCAGAGCCGGGATGTCAGGGAATGTTTCGATTCTGGTCTGTACCATTCCTGCAATCTTCTTGAAGTTGTAATCTTTCTTCAGAACTTCTTTCATATATGGAAGCGCTCTCTCATAGAATTCATCCGCATCCATTTTCTTGATATACTCACCATTCATCCAACGAAGTTTCGCAATATCAAATACTGCCGGAGATTTGTTGATATGATGATAATCAAATGCCTGTACCAGTTCATCCAGTGTAAAGATCTCTCTGTTGTCAGCAGGACTCCATCCGAGAAGTGCCACATAATTGATAATCGCTTCTGAAACAAATCCCTGATCAAGCAGGTCTTCATAGGAAGAATGTCCACAACGCTTGGAAAGCTTCTGGTGTGTCTCATCTGTAATCAGCGGACAGTGCACATAAACCGGGATATCCCATCCGAAAGCTTCGTAGATACGGTTGTATTTCGGGGCTGAGGAAAGATACTCGTTACCTCTTACTACGTGTGTGATCTCCATTAAATGGTCATCGATTACGTTTGCAAAGTTGTAAGTTGGATATCCGTCAGATTTGATCAGGATCAGATCTTCCAGTTCCTCGTTGTTTACTGTAATATCTCCGTAAATCACATCATGGAATGTTGTAGTTCCCTCTGTCGGCATGTTAAAACGGATTACGTGTGGTTCTCCCGCATCAAGACGACGCTGTACTTCTTCTTTAGAAAGTTTCAGACAACGTTTGTCATAGATAGAAATCTCTTTTCCTGCCACAACACGTTTCATACCTTCCAGTTCTTCCTTCTGGCAGAAGCAGTAGTATGCATCACCCTGTTCTACTAACTGCTGTGCATACTTCAGGTAGATTCCCTGTGCCTGACGTTCACTCTGTACATACGGTCCAAAGCCTTTGTCCTTGTCCGGGCCTTCATCATGGAGAAGTCCTGTTTTTGCAAGGGTACGGTAGATAATATCTACAGCACCTTCTACGTAACGTTCCTGGTCTGTATCTTCAATACGGAGGATGAAATCTCCGCCTTCATGTTTTGTAATAAGGTATGCATATAATGCTGTTCTTAAATTTCCAACATGCATTCTGCCTGTAGGGCTTGGTGCAAATCTTGTTCTGATCTTGGTCATAACTTTTTTCACTCCTGAATTTTTCATATATTCAAAATCTGTAAAAAAAGACCCTGCTTAAAAGCAGCGCCTTTCTACTTTCGGGTTTATTATACGTCAGAGGCTTTCTTATTTCAAGTCGGGATGTAGGAAAATTTTAATGTTTTTTGAATGGGGACGCACGGGAAGCGATAGTGTCTGGGGGCTCAGTTTCGGAACCATTGTATTTCTAGGCATTTGGGAAGCCGCTAAAATCATGAGCCGCTCTCTCAAACTCGCTCCGTCTCCGACTTCGCTCAGACAGTGAAACGATCGGCTCATAACGCGTCTTCCCAAATGCCAAGAACTACAATGAACCCTCAAATTCACCCCCAGACACTATCGCTTCCCATGCTGACCATTGGCTATGTAAGATATTTACTGTACAATATAACTATATAACCCCTAAGAAAAAGCATGACAACATGCAGCAAAACAGCGCAGAAAAATATTTTATTGGGAGTGCATTTGCAGGGGTCTTAGATATTCTTAGTTCTCAGAAATCTGCGTTATGAGCCGGCTGCATCACTGTCTGAGCGAAGTCGGAGACGTAGCGAGTTTGACAAGCCGGCTCATGGTTTTAGCAGATTTCTGAGGACTTAGAATATCTTAGATCCCGAAACCGCACTCCCAATAAAATATTTTTCTGCGCGTCCCTCTTGCCATTCACACGCTACATCTTACGAAACCTCTCATACCGTTCCTGCGCAATCTGTTCTCCACTTTTACCAGCTTGTTTCACCAGAAACTGCTTCATTCTGATCTTCATATATTCTGCAATTTCAGATAAGTTTTCTTCACTTGCCGGATATTCCTCCGGTATAATCCGTTCAATGATCCCCAGTTCTTTCAAATGCGCCGCTGTTATTTTCATGACCTCCGCAGCTTCCGGTGCCTTCCTGCTGTCTTTCCAGAGAATAGATGCGAATCCCTCCGGTGAGAGGATGGTGTAAGTTGCATTTTCCATCATCCAGACTTCATTGCCAACTGCCAGTGCAAGTGCACCGCCACTTCCGCCTTCACCAATTACAACAGAAAGAACCGGCACCTTCAGATCAGACATTTCCAGGAGATTCCTTGCAATGGCTTCGCCCTGTCCCCGTTCTTCTGCTTCCAGTCCGCAAAATGCTCCCGGAGTGTCTACAAATGCGATGACTGCGCGCCCAAATTTCTCTGCCTGTTTCATCAGGCGAAGAGCCTTTTTGTACCCTTCCGGTGATGGCATTCCGAAGTTGCATCTGATGTTTTCTTTTGTAGTATGCCCTTTACGGATTCCTATCACTGTAACAGGCTGTCCATCCAGTGTAGCGATGCCGCCGATGATGGCATTGTCGTCTCTGACACCTCTGTCACCATGAAATTCCATGAAATCATCAAAAATAGCATCAATATATTCCGCTGCTGACGGACGGTCACTGCTTCTGGCAATCTGGACTCTGTCCCAGGCAGTAAGGTTCTTGGGTTTCTTCTGTTTTTTCTTTTTTCCAAAAGTATCGAAAGATCTGGCAGGTATTTCCTGAGGAAAATTTCCGTAACATTCTCTGGTGTTGTGCAGTTTCAGAATCAGAGAAAGAACATCCCGCATAGAGCCTCGTTCAACAATTCCGTCGAGAAAACCATGTTCCAGAAGAAACTCCGGTCTCTGGAAGCCCTCCGGCAATTTCTGGCCTATAGTCTGTTCAATGACTCTCGGGCCGGCAAATCCGATCAGGGAGCCTGGTTCTGCAAGGATAATGTCTCCAAGCATAGCGAAGCTTGCAGTGACGCCACCGGTTGTCGGGTCTGTAAGCACAGATGTGTAGAGAAGCCCTGCTTCGGAATGACGTTTGATGGCTGCGGAGGTTTTTGCCATCTGCATCAGTGATACGATTCCCTCCTGCATTCTAGCACCGCCGGAACAGCAGAACAGGATGACCGGAAGACTCTGTCGTGTAGCTTCTTCGAATGAACGGGCGATTTTTTCTCCTACTACATAACCCATGGATGCCATCAGAAATCTGGCGTCCATTACTCCGAGTACGGTGCGCATACCACTAATTGTGGCTTCTCCAATAAGGATGGCCTCATCCATTTTGGTTTTCTCTTTCAGATTTTCTATTTTCTGTGGATAGTCCGGATAATCCAGGGGATTACTGTTATCAATTCCTGTGAACCACTCTTTAAAGCTTCCCTTATCTACAATCATTTTGATGCGGCGTTTTGCACTGATCCTGAAATATCCTCCGCATTTCGGGCACACATAGGTGTTGGATATTACGTCTTCTCTGTAAACCATTTCTCCGCACTTTGGACATTTGATCCATAAACCCTCAGGTACGGAAACAGATGCGGTCTGTTTGTTCCGCTCTTCTGAAACTGTTTTCTTAAAAAATCTCTTCAAGTCTGCCATTAAAATCCTGCTCCTTTATGTAACCCAATTTAATGTTGCTTTCGGACAGCAAAATAACATTAATAACTATTAATCAAACTAATTTTATAATTGCACCATATTTTCTTTTACAGATCCGGATAATGCTGCGGAATGAAATCTGTGGTAATATTCCCCTCCTGGAAATCTGGCTGGTTCAGAAGTTCGTACAGAAAATCTACGTTGGTCTTTACCCCTTCAATTGCAACTTCTCCCAGTGCACTGATCATTTTCCGGATAGCACTGCGGCGGTCTTTGTCATAAACTATGATCTTTGCGATCATGGAATCATAGTATGGAGGGATTGCATAGTCATTATAAACTGCTGTATCCACACGGATTCCGTTTCCGCCTGGCAGATGCAGATCTGTAATCCTGCCGGGACATGGCATGAAATGTCTCTCAGGGTCTTCTGCATTGATTCTACATTCCATGGCGTGACCGCAGATTTCTATGTCTTTCTGCTGAACACTTAAGGGTTCACCTGCCGCAATACGGATCTGCTCTTTAATCAGGTCTACACCAGACACAAATTCTGTCACAGGATGTTCTACCTGGATCCTGGTATTCATTTCCATAAAATAGAATTCTCCTGACTGATCCAGAAGGAACTCTATGGTTCCTGCACTTTCATAGCCTGCTGCCTTTGCTGCACGGACTGCGGTTTCTCCCATTCTCTTTCGCAGTTTGTCTGCAATTGCGATACAGGGAGATTCTTCGATCATTTTCTGGTGGCGTCTCTGAACAGAACAGTCACGCTCTCCCAGATGAATCACATTTCCGTATTTATCTGCAAGAATCTGTACCTCTACATGTCTTGGATTTTCCACAAATCGTTCCAGATACATGGTATTGTCAGAGAAAGAATGGATAGATTCCTGTTGTGCTGTTTCAAATAATTTGGCAAATTCCTGCTCATTACGTGCTACGCGCATTCCTTTTCCACCGCCACCTGCAGAAGCCTTGATCATAACCGGAAAGCCGATTTCTTTCACTGCTTCCTGTGCTTCTGCCACTGTGTAAATCGGCTCTTTTGTGCCTGGTACCACCGGGACCTGAGCTCTGCGCATAGTATTTTTTGCCTCTGATTTATTTCCCATTCTGGAAATAACCTCTGCTGATGGACCGATAAATGCTACATTGCATTTTTCACACATTTCCACAAATCGGCTGTTCTCTGAAAGAAATCCGAAGCCCGGATGGATAGCTTCTGCCTTTGTAGCAATAGTTGCGCTTAAGATTCGCTCCATATTCAGATAACTGTCTGTAGAGTGTGCTTTGCCAATGCAGACTGCTTCATCTGCAAGCTGAGTATGCAAGGCATCTCTGTCTGCTTCTGAATATACAGCAACTGTGCGGATTCCCATTTCACGGCATGCACGGATAATGCGCACTGCAATCTCTCCACGGTTGGCAATCAAAATTTTTCCAAACATTTGTTATGCTCCTACTGCAAAGGTCAGTTCTGCGATCACTGCTACTTTGCCGTCCTGATTTGTAGCTTTTGCTCTTCCAACTCCCATTGGGCCTTTTTCCTTGATGATCTCTACTTCAAGTGTAAGAGTATCACCCGGAACTACTTTGTTCTTAAATTTTGCATTACTGATAGATGCAAAATATGCAATTTTCCCCTTATTCTCCGGTTTGCTCAGGATTGCAACTGCGCCAGTCTGAGCAAGTGCTTCAATGATCAGTACTCCGGGCATGATTGGTTCCTGCGGAAAATGTCCTGCAAACTGTGGTTCATTGTAAGTAATACATTTCTTTCCTGTTGCTTTTACACCCGGAACCAGATCTTCGATTGTATCGATCAGGAAGAACGGGTGTCTGTGAGGAATAATTTCCATAATTTCTTTTGTTGTAAGCTTCATTGTAAATGCCTCCTTATCTTTTTTCTCTATTCTATCACAAACATTGGCTGTCCAAACTCTACCATCTGTTCATTTTCTACCAGAATTTCTTTGACAGTACCGTCAAATTCTGACTCGATCTCATTCATCAGCTTCATTGCTTCAACAATGCCAAGAACCTGGCCTTTGCTTACTTTGTCTCCCACTTTCACGAACGGGGCACTGTCAGGAGATGAAGCTGCATAGTAGGTTCCTACAAGAGGAGATTTCACTACATTTCCTGTAAAAGTTTCTGTTCCGGTTGCCTGACCAGTTATCTGATTCTGCACTGCAGATTGCGCTGCCGCCTGCTGTACGATTGTTTTCTCTGCTGACATAGAGATATTTAAGTTTCCGTCCTGCAGATTAAATTGTGTCAGATTTGAATCACTGACTGCGTGGATCAGTTCTATTATATTTGATAATTCCATTTATGTCCTCCTGCCTGAACCAATCAGAGATTCAGGCTGTCTGATCCAGCCAGATATCTGATCTTTCACCCTCCGCCGGATCTGTATTCATTATGTTTCTGTAAAATCAGTCTTCGTATTTTTTAATAAGTAGGGATGCATTATGTCCGCCAAATCCAAGCGAATTTGACAATGCATATTTAATATCCATCTTAACCGGGCCGTTTCCTACATAATCCAGGTCGCACTGTTCGTCCGGTACCTGATAGCCCACTGTCTGATGGATCAGTCCTTCCTGAAGTTCTTTGACACAGGTGATCACTTCTACTGCACCGGCAGCTCCCAGAAGATGTCCTGTGACGGATTTAGTAGAATTTACTTTCATTTCTTTTGCATGCTCACCGAATGTTTTCTTAATGGCAATAGTTTCAAATAAGTCGTTGTGGTGTGTACTTGTACCATGGGCATTTACATACCATACATCATCTGTAGATATACCTGCTTCTTTTACAGCAAGCTCCATGGCTTTGGCAGCACCGGAACCGTCTTCTGCAGGGGATGTGATGTGGAATGCATCTCCTGTTGCGCCATAGCCTACAACCTCAGCAAGAATCTTCGCACCGCGGGCTTTGGCATGTTCCAGTTCTTCCAGAACTACAACACCTGCACCCTCACCCATAACAAAGCCGCTTCTTTCTTTGTCAAAAGGAATAGAACATCTCTTTGGATCTGTAGAGGATGTGAGAGCTGTCAGGGCTGCGAAACCGCCAAAGCCTGTTGGTGTGATGGCAGCCTCTGTCCCCCCTGCTACCATTACGTCTGCATCAGACCACTGGATAGTACGGTATGCTTCACCGATACTGTGAGTTCCTGTTGCGCAGGCTGTTACAACGTTGATATTCTTTCCGCGGAGTCCGAACTGAATGGATACGTTTCCAGATGCCATATTGGAGATCAGCAGTGGAATCATAAGAGGATTCAATCTGCCCGGACCCTTTGTATTCAGAATCTCGCAGGATTTCTCTACTACCTGCATGCTTCCGATACCGCTTCCCACGCTGCATCCCACACGGAAGGGATCTTCTTTTGTCATATCAAGACCGGACTGCTCGATGGCTTCTTTTGCTGCAGCCACTGCATATTGACTGAAAAGTTCCATACGTTTGGCAGATTTAAAATCCATGTAATCTTTTGGATTGAAATTGTTGATTTCTGCTGCCATATGTGCTCTGTATTTTGTCGTGTCAAAGCGGGTTACTTCTGCGAAGTTTGTTCTGCCCTCTTTTACGCTGTTCCAGAATTCTTCTACACTAAGACCTACAGGAGTGATAGCTCCCATACCTGTGATCACTACTCTTCTCATTTTCTTCTCCTTTATACGTTCATACCGCCATCCACACTGATGACCTGACCTGTAATATAATCTGCTTTCTCAGATGCCAGAAATACTGCTGTATTGGCAATATCCTCCGGTTTTCCAAACCGTCCCAGGATAATCTGTCTGCAGGCCGCTTCTTTCACGCTGTCTCCCAGAACCTCTGTCATCTCTGTATCCACGAAGCCCGGTGCAATGGCATTTACAGTAATTCCTCTGCTTCCCAGCTCTCTGGCCATAGTCTTCGTGAGACCGATCACGCCAGCCTTGGATGCTGCATAATTGGCCTGTCCTGGATTTCCCAGAATACCGGACACAGAAGAAATATTGATAATTTTACCACTACGCTGCTTCAGCATCTGTCTTGCGCTGTGACGGATCGTATTGAAGGTTCCCTTCAGGTTGATATTTAATACAGCATCAAAATCCTCTTCCTTCATTTTCATAATCAGCCCATCTCTTGTGATCCCGGCATTATTCACCAGAATATCCAGATGTCCAAACTCAGCTACCACATCCCTGATCATTTTCTCGCAGGCTGTAAAATCACTGACATCGCATTGGCAGGTAACAGCTTTTCCACCCTGTTCTTCAATCAGTTGTTTTACCTCTAAGGCTTTTTTTTCTGAGCCATTATAATTGATAATTACCTGTGCTCCTTCTTTTGCCAGAGCCACAGCAATGGCTCTGCCGATTCCTCTTCCTGCCCCTGTGATCAGAGCTACTTTATTTTCCAGCATTTACAGACACTCCTTTCTGACCGTTTCCAGATCCTCTGCCTTTTCCACATGAAGAGCTTTCACACTTCTGTCGATTTTTTTCAGGAAACCTGTAAGTGTTTTTCCGGGTCCGATTTCCACAAAGGTATCCACCCCGTCACGGATCATAGCTTCCACACACTGCTGCCAACGTACAGAAGAGAACGCCTGCCTTACCAGAAGTTCTTTTACTGAATCAGGTTTTGTTACATATCCTGCAGTAACATTAGTGACATATGGTATGGAAAATGGCTGCAACTCCACTGCTTCCAGTGCCTGTCCAAGCTTCTCACCTGCGCCCTTCAGCAATTCACAATGAAAAGGACCACTGACCTTCAGCGGGATCACTCTTCTGGCTCCTGCTTCTTTCAAAGCTTCTCCTGCAGCAGAAACTGCCTTTTCCTCTCCTGTGATCACGATCTGTCCCGGACAGTTATAATTGGCAACAGAAACAATACCTTCTGTCTCTTCGCATACCTTCTCGATCAGCCCTGCATCTGTTCCCAGAACTGCTGACATGGCACCACCTGTGGGATAAGCCTCCTGCATATAGATGCCTCTTTTTCTTACCACCTCAAAAGCATCCTTCTCCTTCATCACACCGGAAGCAATCAGTGCTCCATATTCTCCCAGGCTCAGTCCTGCGTTTACCTGAGAATGGATTCCTGTTTCCTCCAGCGCACGGAGCATGGCAATTTCCGCAGTAAGCATGGCAATCTGTGTATATTCTGTAATATTTAATCTGTCCTCTTCTTCAAAACATAAAGCCCTGACATCCAGTCCGCTGGCTTCAGACGCTGTCTGGAAAACCTGACGGCTTACCGGAAAACTTTCATAAAAATCCTTCGCCATTCCGGTATACTGGGCACCCTGTCCAGGGAAAACAAATGCAATCTTGGACATATATTATTTCCTCATCTTTCTCCACTCTTATCAGTTATATATTACAAGTTCAGGGCAAAAAATATTTTCCCCTGATATTCCATTAGTTTTATGATTAAATATTTTGTATATCAAAATATATATTTAAAAAATTCTCCCCGGAGCCTGGTAACAGCCAGGTCTCCAAGGAGTTCTGCTTCACTTTATTATGCTTCTACACCTTTGTTTTTAAGGTAATCTATAACTGCACCAACAGTTGTCAGATCTGTAAGCTCCTCTGCCGGGATCTCAACATTATATTCGTCCTCAAGAGCCATAACCAGTTCAAACAGATCAAGGGAATCTGCTCCCAGGTCATCTTTAAAAGAAGTCTCAGAAGTAATCTCGGATGCATCACAATTTAACTGCTCTGCGATCATTTTGCTCATTTTTTCTAACATTGCTTTTTTCTCCTTTAATTAAGTCCTGCAGTATGATTCGGTTATTATCTCTCTGCCGGATGTTTTATTTCATAATTACTTTGATGTTCAAAGTATATATGCTCCTATTCCATTTGTCAAGCACTATTTTTGTTATCTTATTATTGTCAGGAATCCTTAAATTTAATCTGCCGTGCCACACTGAGCGCAAGTCCCATTTCTGCCATAAGGAATACAATGGATGTACCTCCATAGCTGATAAATGGCAGCGTAACTCCTGTGTTCGGCATCAGGTTTACCACAACCGCAATATTCAGGATAACCTGCAGTGCAATGTGGATAAAAATACCGCTGACCATCAGAGACCCAAACATATCCGGTGCATTCTGCGCAATAAAAAATAATCTGTACAAAAGATAAGCATATAAAAGCAACACAATGATCCCGCCGAAAATCCCCAGTTCCTCACAGATAATAGAAAAAATCATATCATTCTGTGCTTCCGGCACACTTCCAAGCTTCTGGATACTGTTGCCCAGCCCTCTGCCAAAAAAGCCTCCGGAACCAATGGCATACAGAGCCTGTATTGTCTGATAGCCCCAGGTATCTGCAAAATCCTCCGGGTGCAGCCATACCATAATACGACGAAGACGGAAGCTGATATCTCCGTCTACGCTGACTGTGGCATTCAAAAACATGACCAAAGCTGCAATCCCGGCAATTCCTGCCCCTCCCAGAATAAAAAATATTTTTGTATCCGGATGTGCCACAAAGATCAGGCCAACCGTAATCGCAAAGATAATAATTGCTGTACTCAGGTTATCTGTAAACTGGTAAGCCCCAAACGCAAGCAGACCACCCACGCCCAACAGAACCATACATGCTTTCAGAGTTTTGATCCTGCGTCCCATTTTGATGATCATGTAGGGCAGACACACGATGACTGCCACTTTTGCAATCTCTGATGGCTGAAACTGGATCGGTCCGATCTGCAGCCACCTCTGGGCACCATTGGCAGCAGTTCCCAGAGGGGTTTTTACCAGAAGCATAAGTCCAAATGCTGCTACATATAAAATTGTAGTAAAATAATATAAAATATGATAATCAATTCTGGAAATGATCAGAGCCATCACAATACACGCTACACTGATCGCTGCCTGTTTTTTAAAATAAAACATATCATTTCCATATTTCACTTCCGCCATATAGGAACTGGTACTGTACAGCATAACCAGTCCAAAGCAGATCAGAAGCACTATGACTGCCACCAGACTGTAATCGTAATAATCTGCCCTGGCATGCTGTATGGATCTGCCTGCTTTTGCACCGGAAATCCCGCTCTGCTTCCGCGTTTTTGTTTTCTGCATGGAATCACCTTCATTATATCGCTTGTTACCATTCATCTTATGATAACCTTTTATCTTTTTCGTATTATAGCAGAAAGTTTCCGCAGACGCAATGAATTACCATAATAACATTTAATCTTCGTCTGAAATTTCCACCGGATCTGTCTCAAAAATAAATTTCACATTTCCGTCCATATCAGAAGCTTTGTCTGTAAAGGTTGTATACATAACATCATCAGACTGGATTGCCTCAAAACGATCCAAAATCTTCTGCAGATCGTCGGTGACTGTCTCATCCAGTTTTTCAATTCCTTCTTTATAGAATTTCTCCTGGCCATCATACAGTTCTTTTGCTCCGTCCTTCAGATCACTGATTCCATCCTTTAACTGATCACTTCCATCAGCCAGCTTATCAGCACCATCCTTCAGTGTACCCACTCCGGAAACCAGACTGCTGGTTCCACTCTTTAAAGTCTTGGTTCCGCTTGCAAGGGTACCTGTTCCATTTGCAAGAGTATCTGCCCCGCTTGCAAGCTGGGAGGCTCCGCTGTTTAATGAAGAGCTGTTTGCAGAAAGCTGGGAAGCTCCACTGGTAAGAGCTCCGCTGTTGGAAGCAAGTGTTCCTACGCCACTTACCAGCTGTCCGGTAGCAGAACTGATCTGAGAGATACCGCTTGTCAAAGTCTTTCTGGCATCTTTAAGAGTCTTAGCTCCCTTCAGCAAAGCATTGGCATTGGCATTATTTTTGCCCTGCAAAGTTGTAATACCATCTGTAAGGGTCTGACCTGACTTCAGAAGTGTATCTGCTCCTGAGATCATCTGTTCAGTGCTTGCCTTTGCCAGGCTTTCATAACCGTTCTGAAGCTTTGTGTTGGCTGTTGTCAGCTGATCAGAACCGGCCTGCAGCTGTTTTACTCCCTCAAGCATAACCGGAAGCTGTTCCTCCATCTGGGTAAATAAGGTGCTCATTCCATTCACACCCTGGGAAAGCTGTGTTCCAAGTCCGGAAAGCTGTGCTCCGCTACTCTTCAATGCTTCATCATTTGCTGTCAATGTCTGTGCTCCTGCATTCAGCGTGTCTACCGCTGTTTTTACATTCTGCATTCCGGAGCTCAGAAGCTCCAGCTGTTTTTGAAGGGTCTCTACACTTGAATTAACAGCTTCTTCCTGGGTTTCTGCAGTTGCTGATGCTGTCTGTGCAGAGCTTCTCAGTGCTGATGCTGCCGCCTGCAGTGCTGAAGTATCCGGTGCTGATGCTGTAATCGTAGAAGTATCAATTCCTGAGGCAGTAGCCTCTGCTGCCTGTACAGAACCCAGTGCACTGTTTACTGCAGATGCCACTGCTGCTGCAGTTTCCTCATCCATGTTACTGTAATCAATATTGTTCAGTGCAGCTTCTGCTGCCTCCAGACTTCCATTCACAGAGCTGATACCTGCTTCCACAGAAGAAGCATCCACTGAAACCTCAGAAGCATTACTGATCCAGGATTCGATTTCGTCAGCCTGGCTGTTCATAGTATCCGCACTGTTGTCCAGCTGTGCGGACATGGCATTTGTTCCCTGCTGAATGGAAGACGTCTGAGAGGATGCCAGCGTATTCAATGAGCTTTCCAATGAGGATAAACCTGCTGCCAGCTGTTCCACACTGTCTATATATTCCTGTACCTTTTCTGTATATGCAGATACACCATCTGTATACTGTGTTACATTCTGTCCAAAATTCTTGATCATATCAGGATCAATCTGTGAAGAAAGGGCTGTCATTTTCTCTGCTGCAGACTGTATTCCCTTTACTGCTGTATCAATCCCGGGAACCATCTGACCCATTCCCTCAACCAGACTCTTGATTCCTCCTGCATACTGGCTCACACCTCCTGCCAGCTGGCTGGCTCCGGCAATATACTGTTTCATTCCGTCTGTCAGTGTGGTAGCTCCATTAACGTAATTCTGCACACCTCCTGCAAGCTGATTGCCTCCTGCAACATACGCATTTACACCGTCGCTCAGGGATTTCATTCCCGCCTGATATTCTTCCATTTTACTGTCCAGTGTATTTACACCTGCTGTATATTGTCTGATTCCTGCTGAAAGAGTATCCGCTCCTGAGGTATAGGAGGATACGCCGCTGTTCAGGGATTTCGCTCCTGTACTTAAGGTTTTTGCTCCACTGTCTACTTTCTGGACGCCTTCATCCAGACTCTTTGCTCCGTCATCCAGAGTCTTGGCACCATCACTTAATTCATTTACTCCAGACTGAAGACTGCTGATTCCATCTGCAAATTCCTTATATTTTTCATTTAAGGTATCTGTTCCGTCATACAGTTCTTTAGAACCATCCACAAGCTTCAGAGCAGCATCCTTCAGATCATTCATGGAATCCTTCAGATCATCCAGTCCATCCACATCACCCAGATCCATGTCCTTGAAAATATCTGTCAATGCAGCAGTAAAGGTAGAACTCATTTCACAGTCTGTAACATCTGCCTCCATGGTAAATCCTTCTGGAATATCAATCTTATCTGCCATATCAGAAGTAAGATCCAGACTTTCTTTCAATCCCGGCATTCCCAGGCCTACTACCACATTTCTGCTTCCATCGGAAATAACCTTTCCATTATCCACTGTAATATTACTGAAATTATCTGTGGACAGGATCATTCCTGTAACCATAACAAAGGGCGAATAAATCTCTGTATTTTTTCCATCAATTTTAGTTGTCTTTTTAGAATTATTGGTATAGGTGACCACCATCTTCAGATGTCCTGTTCTGCCGGCCAGCTCCTCCGGAGAAATCTCAGTTCCATCCATATAATATTTAATACTTACAGAAACCGGCAAATCCTTATCTGTTTTACCCTGATAATAAATATCCTTGCCGTCTGTATTCCAGGTAAGATTATCACCTTTCTGAGTAAAGGTCTCATCGCCCTTCACATTTTTAATATCTGCCAGGTCTGAAGCATCCTTCACATCAGTGGAATTTTTTCCTGAATTTTTCAGCCAGTCAGATACTGTTACATCTGTAACTTCTCCCTCTGCGGTTGTATTTACATAAACTGTCTCTTCCTTTGAAACATCACTGCTTCCTGTCTGCACTGCTGCCATCACGGTTCCTGCACTTAAAACTGCTGCCATTCCTGCTGCCAGAGTAGCGGCTGCTGCTTTTTTTCTGTTTCTGTTCATAATAAATTACTCCTTTATATTCTATCTCTTTACAATAAGCTTCTTTTACAGATCTGTTTCTTATTTTTTCTTCTCTTCTGCTGTTTTCTTCTTGGCAAATCCAATAGATGTATGGCAGATAAGTGGGTCAAATATCATAAACATTGCCGGCAGTACCAGAAGTACAACTAAAGTACTGATAACCGCGCCACGAGAAAGCAGATTTGTGATACTTCCGATCATGTCAACCTGTGTATAAAGACCAACACCGAAGGTTGCTGCGAAGAAACTGCATCCACTGATCACAATTGACTTCATGGAAGTCTTATGTGCAATAGCAATGGCTTCTTTCTTGCCTTTTCCAAGGCCTCTCTCCTTCTGATATCTGCTGGTCATCAGGATCGCATAGTCAACAGTTGCACCCAGCTGGATACATCCGATAACAATACTTGCTACGAATACAACTTCCTTTCCCTGATAATATGGAACAGACATATTAACGAAGATTGCAAATTCAATAACTGCAACCAGGATAACCGGAAGAGAAATGGATTTGAATACGATCATGATAATAATAAAGATTGCCAGAATGGAAATGGTATTTACTGTCTTTAAGTCTACATCTGTAACATCCTGTAAATCCTTTGTCAGAGGTGCTTCACCAATTACCATGGATTCAGGGCTGTAACCTTTTACAATCTTCTGGATCTCATCGATCTGGTTATTTACTTCATCTGTTGCTGTCTTATATTCAGAACAGATAAATTCCATTTCATATTCATCACTCTCCAGCATCTTCTTCAGATCACCGGGAATCATGGTATCCGGGAATGCAGCACCTATGAAGGAATCCATTCCCAGTGCCCATTTCACACCGTTAACATCTTTGATCTGGCTAAGCATTTCTGTTTTCTCTTTTGATGTCAGTCCCTTCTTTAGCAATACCATATGTACATTATTCATGTTAAAGGTATCCTGAAGCTTTGCATTTGCCACATTACTATCCAGAGTAGAAGGCAATGATTTATCAATATTATAGTAGTTTTTCAGATTATTGTTTCCATGGATAGCCGGGAAAAGCATTACCAGGAAAATGATCAGCCATACTTTATAATGCTTTGTAATAAAAGCAGATGCCTTGTCAAAACTTGGAAGCAATGGCCTATGTGTTGTCTTCTCAATTGCTCCGTCAAAGGTAAGTACCAAAGCCGGAAGTAAAGTTACACAACATAAAACACCAATTACAACACCCTTTGCCATTACAATACCCATGTCACGTCCAAGTGCAAATGTCATAAAACAAAGTGCGATAAATCCTGCAACTGTTGTAATGGAACTTCCGATTACAGATTTGAAGGTTGCATTGATGGCATGTGCCATTGCTCTCTCTTTATCACCTTCAAAGCGTTTCTTATTCTCTTCATAGCTGTTCAGCAGGAAAATGGAATAGTCCATGGTAACACCAAGCTGAAGTACTGCTGTCAGAGCCTGAGTGATGTAGGAAATCTGACCAAGGAAAATATTACTTCCCAGGTTATATAAAACTGCCACACCGATGCAGAGCAAAAACAGAACCGGAACTACCAGAGAATCCATTGCAAGGAGAAGTACTACCAGGGAAAGGCAGGAAGCGATCACAACGTAAATCGGCATTTCCTTAAGCGCGATCTGCTTGATATCAGTAACAATACCTGTCATTCCACTGACAAAACAGTTCTTTGAAGTAATCTTGCGGATCTGTGTTACAGCCTCCATGGAAGTTTCTGACGACGTTGTATTATCAAACAACGCAATCATCATGGTTGCATCTCCGTTAAAAAAAGCCTCTTTCAAATCCTTAGGGAGCATTTCCACAGGTACCGACAGATCTAATACACTATCATACCACAAAACCTTTTTCACATGATCTACAGCCTCTATCTTTTCTTTCAAAGCCGCTACATCCTTTAGTTCCATATCCTCCACTACAATCATGGAGAAGGCTCCCATTCCAAACTGATCTACCATAATATCCTGACCCTTTACTGTTTCCAGAGTATCCGGCAGATAGCTCAATACATCATAGTTGATTCTGGTGGCCGCTATACCAAGATATGACGGGATCAGCAATGCAATTCCAATGATAATGATCAGTATTTTGTGTTTTGCAATCCACTTTCCTACCTTAATCATCCTTTTCTCCTCTTCTTTCTTTCTTATTGATACTGTTTAATCATTCTATGACCAACAGTCATTTTTTATTTCATGGAATGTTATATACCAAAACTGACTGTCAGTCAATAATCATTCTGCACAATTTGCCTAAATTTTTCCAGAACAAAAATGTAATATTGACTTTCAGTCATTTTTGTTTAAAATAAAAAGTAAGAATGTATGGAAGAGGGAACTGTAATGGGAAAACTGGAGCTGAATAAAAAAAAGAAAAAAGATGCTCTGTTCACTACCGCTTTTGAGCTATTTACCACAAAAGGGCTTACCAAAACCACAATTTCAGATATTGTAGATCAGGCAGGTGTAGCCAAGGGAACTTTCTATCTTTATTTCAAAGATAAATATGATGTCCGAAATAAACTTATCTCCCACAAGACAGGGGAGCTTTTTTATCATGCCCATGAAGCATTGGCTCGAACTGATATCTGTGATTTTGAAGAACAGGTACATTTTATTGTAGATTATATACTTACAGAATTAGACAGAGACCATACTCTCCTTCTTTTCATCTCCAAGAATCTCTCCTGGGGAATCTTTAAGGGTGCTTTTGAGGAAAAAATGCCAGATGAAGACTACCATTTCTATCAGTCCTATCTGGATATGCTTTCAAAAAGCAGGGTTACCTACGAAAATCCGGAGCTGCTTCTTTTCACTATTATTGAACTGGTCGGCTCCTCCTGTTACAGCTGCATCCTCTATCAGCAGCCGGTACCTCTGGTACAGTACCGGCCTTATCTGCATGCCTCCATTGCTGCCATTATGAAAACCTTTGAGGCAGCTCCTGCTTAGTCTATTTAAAAATATCCTTATTTTATATGCTATTTGCAGTCTTTACATGACGCCTTGCAGGGATTATCAAAGCTGGGGTTAAAGGCATAGAAATTCTTTGCATCCAGATTCTCCTGAACAGACCGCAGCGCTTCTCCAAATCTCTGAAAATGTACAATCTCTCTGGCTCTCAGAAATTTGATGGGATCTGCTATCTCCGGTATATCCCGCACAACGCGCAGGATATTATCATAGGTTGACCTGGCCTTCTGCTCTGCTGCAAGATCTTCAAATAAATCCGTGACAGGATCTCCTTTACTCTGAAACTCACAGGCATTAAAGGGAATTCCTCCTGCAGCCTGAGGCCATACTCCCACTGTATGATCAATATAGTAAGGTCCAAAACCTGACTTTTCAATTTCCTCCATGGAGAGATCCCGTGTAAGCTGATGAACAATGGTAGATACCATCTCTAAATGTGCCAGTTCGTCAGCACATAAAGGTTATCATTGATTATTTCAAAAAGAGCCCCAAGTAACTTTGGAGCTCTTTTTGAATCATATACTTTTATTTCTTCTTAATTATTGCATCAAAACCGGCCTTTTTCAACTTATCGACCATTTCTTTAGCATTTGTTTTTTTTGCATACGCTCCAACCTGTACATAGTATCTCGTTGTTGGTTTTTTTGTACTTCCAGAGTTTGTTTTTGTTGATGTATCTCCCGTAATGTTCTTACCAATGATTCCTTCTGCAATCAGCTTTGCATGAGCATCAAAGCCAAGTTTCTTTGCTTTTTCGTAATCTGATTTTGAATCGCAGAAGAAGCTCTCGATCAGGACAGCTTTAGCTTTTGTCTTTCTGGTCCAATACAAACCTGTTTTAATCTGTGGTCCTCTATTATCCCAGATAGTCCCAAGTTTCTCGCAAATTCTTGCTGCCACTTCTTTTCCGGCTTCGTTATAGGCATATGCTTCGCATCCATGTGCATTGCCATTGAATGCATTCAGATGAAGTTGAACAGACAGATCACAATTCTGTTTTCCTTCTTCTCCGATGAAGTAATTAATTTCATCATTCAGGGAATGAAGCTGTCCTTCTGGAGCAATGCAAAGAGTTGCTTTATGGCCTGCTTTCTTTAGCCATTCAACTACATAAGGGGCAAGCTCTTTGTTATATTTGTATTCGTTCACTCCACCACAACCAGTACCGTCAGCCGAAGAAATAACTCCATTGCCATAATCGGCATGACCTACACAAATAAAATAATTCATAACATCCTCACTTTCCGGTTCTTCTGAACCTAATATAGCGTTCAAGATTCTAATGATCTGTTTTCCATATCCTTTTCCGGCAGCCCAGCCTTGGTGTGTTGGATTCTCCTGGATTCAAGCCATTCAACATATTCTGCTGTGCCTCTTGCGACATACAAAAAGCGTGGATCCACACAAGTCTGCATCAGTCTTTCATTGCTGGCATACGCTTTCAAATGTTGAATCTGTTCTCTGACCCCTTTGATCGGTATATCAAAGCTGTTTCCCTTCATTCCGTTTTTAGTAACTCCTAGGCCGCAAAAATTATTTTGTTCAAAGTCCACCGCTGATCCGCAGAATGTAAAATTCCCCGTTTCCAAGCATGACTGCACAAAAGCTATATCTCCGCGAACGCCTTCTGCTTCTCCTTCTGTTATATAGATTGCCGCTAATTTTGTGACCGAATCGGTCACTTTGGGATTTACCTTTTTAATATAAGTCTGGAGCTGTTCCACTGTAGCTTTTGACTTACCCATGATTCTTAACATTTGTTTTTTCCTCCGCCTAAAAGGAGATATTTTCCCATCCCTTGAATCATTCGTCTTTGTTTGCCTGTTTTACGATCTGGTTCACATATGTAGAAAGACCGGCAATCAGAATTCCCTGTGTGATTGCCGTAAAGATTGCCATTGCAACATCCTGTCCGGTACCGCAGGTGCAAGTGGCAAACACATAGACCGCACAGATTGCAATGCTGATTCCGCCAAGGATAAGCGGAATATACTTATCTTTCACTGCCTGCGCCTGTTTGAGTGCCATTCCTACGAAATATAAGGCAATTGCTACTACAACGAGTTCCGGTTTTACATAATTTGTAATCTGTTCCATAATCATTCTCCTTTTCTTTCCAGGTCTTCTATTCTATGATTCGCAACCTTGATTTGTTCCTCATGTACACTCATTTTTTCTTCCAGAGCATAAGTTCTTTTGATGAGGTTATTGTGTTCATTTACTCTTTTGGTCAACTCTTCCAACTTGTACTCCATAAGAGTTCGTGTCTTTTCCTGCTGTGCATTATTGCTGATCACGCATACAATTAATGTAACCGCCGCACTGATGCAGGCTGAAATGATTGTTTCCATCTCTTTTTCCTTTCTGGCAATTGCGCCGGCGCAATTGCCAGAAAGGAAAAAGCCTCTCTTGGCTCCGCTCTAATTCTTCTCATAGATTTCTCCTAAACAAAAAGAGAGCATTTCTGCTCTCTAAAAATATGTAATATATGTTCCTCCTTGACATTTCTTTTCATGTTCTTTATACTATCTATGAAAGTTGTTTTTTTGTTGCTCTCACGTTGGCGGACGTGAGGGCTTTTTTAATTGCTTTCTTCTTCTCCTGGATCCAGATCAGAGCGATCAGGCTCATCACGCTCAGGACTATTGTCCCTGTAAAGAGTTCTAATTTCCCTTCCCAGTTCCAGATCGGGAGCAGTGCAGCTATGTACCCAATTAAGAGGGACACGACCATCTTGTACTCCATGTTCTCACCTTCCTTATCCAATTTTCTGTTTCTGGTAATATCCGATAATGATCTTAGATACATTATCAATGATCTTCTGGTTGTCTTCTTTTGTGTTGTTCTTACAGTAGTCATCGTGGATCCGGATTATCCCGGATCTGTATTTGATTTCTTTAATTACTGCCATATGTAATCACCTCTCTTGAGTTATGCTATGTAATATGGTTGTACAGAGTTCCATCCCCTTATCCTGCTCCCTTTCAAAGTCTTCGATGGTTTAAAGGAGCTAAAGCAGTTCATTAAAGCATTCGTTACTTTTATTGATGCTGACTTAGCGTATCAAGATGCCGTGGCATTCATTTCGGGTTCATCAAACTGATTTGCTCTTCCTTCTGCAACAAGTATTCCATCTTTTGTCCAATACTGGATTACTGTTTGCAGAGGGGTTCCTTTTCCATTTATTTCTTTTATCTGCTTGACTTTTATCATAGGTACTTCCTTTGCGTATACTATACCTACTGTGCTCATTCTCTTTTCGCCTCCTAATCTTGATTATTTTTTCTCGATAAATCTCGAATTCTGTCGAACCGTTTTCCTTGACGGTCTGTTCTACTGCTCCTATCTTATAAGTACAGAGTACTGGCATACTCGAGTATAAAAGAAAGGAGACGCAGCCCATGTCTGTTAACGAATCTGCGAAATATCAGCTTGCAAAAACGTTTACTGAACTTGCTATTCAGAATAATTTAATTGCGAAATATGCAACTGCAGCCGAAACAGCAAAAGAAGTTACAAGTTTCTTCAATACAATTGTAGAAACAATTAATAATTCTGCTAAAGAGTAACTTTAAGTTTTGCTCTGGCAGATGTAAGTTCTGCCAGAGCGCTTACCAATGCTACAAGTTCCTCTGTGCATATTGAATTTTCTTTCACCTTTTCCTGTATTCTGTCGCATAACGTTCCTATAGTTTCATCAACTTTGTTCTGTATCGTCATGGTTCTCACCTCTTTCTGGATATTCAATTATTTAGTCGAGTTTTTCTCAACTACATGGGTAAAAAAATAAGAATGAATATCGGAAAGAGGAATCTCTAATGCAACTATTGCACTCTCCATTTCATCCTGTCCCCAGTCCACCACATTGTTTAATTTATTGCTAACAGACACTTCTGATAATCCAATATTCCTTGAAAATTCAGCTTGCGTGCCAAAGTTTTCTCTTATGCGCCCGCGCAATTTTCTATAGTCGTAAAACAGTTTCTTTCACCTCCTATAGTTGAGTTTTTCTCAACCGTCTGTGTAATACCATTGTCGTGTAAATATGTCAATGGCGTTTTTAAGTTTTTCTCAATTTTTATAAATAATTATTGATATTTTCTCAACTTCTGTTTTATAATTCTATTAAAGAAATCTTTAAGGAGGTTTTGCTTTGGACAAGGTTGATATAAAAGAAAGAATAAAACAAGGTTTGGAAATTCGTGAAATTACTCAAACTCAGTTGGCAGCAAGGGCCAATATTGATAAAGGACAACTTAGTTCATATATATCAGGAAAATATAAGCCTAGACAAAATAATATAGATGCTATTGCATCAGCATTAAACGTAAGCGAAGCATGGCTTATGGGTTTTGATGTTCCTATGGAAAGAGTTCCCAATAAGACAGAATCTGTTCAGAGTTCTTCCGTCTCTACTCAGTGTAAGGAGATCATAGAAGTATGCAATCAGTTGTCTCCTCATAACCAGAGAAAGGTTCTCGCCTACTCTAAGAACCTTCTCTCCACCCAGCAGATGGAAGATGCATTACTGCCAAACGCTGCGCATGAGATGAATCCAACTGAGGAGCAAAAGAAACATGCTGATGATGTTATGAAAGATGATAAAGAATGGTTATAGGAGAAAGTTATGAATACACGAATTGTTTATTGTGATGAAACTGGTGATGACGGACTTAATACCAATTCCAGCAGTGCCTTCATATTGACCAGTCTGAGCATGCCAACAGAATCATGGCAAACGAATTATGATACTTTAAAAAAATTTCGACAATCTTTAAAGGCTGAATATGGTTTTCACACTGGAATGGAAATGCATACCAAACAATTTCTGACCGACAAAAACCCATATCGTACTTTTGGATGGAGTACTGAACAGAAAATTGATATTTTGAAGAAATTTACTTTAGCTATTGCTGCGCTGGATGTTTCTATTGTGAACGTAATCATTGACAAACGGAAAATAAAATCCAATGACTATTCTGTACTTGAGCACGCTCTTACATATAATATTCAGCGAATTGAAAATGATAGTAATGGGGATTGGAATTTTATAATCATAACTGATAAGGGCAGAATCAGTCCAATGAGAAAAACCGCAAGAGCTATTAGAGCTTATAACCCTATTCAATCGCAGTTTGGCGGATATGTGAATAAACCCATCAAATATTTAATTGAAGATATTATGGAAAAAGACTCTGAAGAATCTTATTTTATTCAAATATGTGACTTTGTTTCTTTTTTTGTTCATCTTTATTACAAAACCAGATATCTTGAAGAACCTCTGCCAAACAGAGTTGGGAAGTTAATCACTCCTGAGTTTGTCGGACGTGTTATGGCTACATTGGCTAATAATGGAACTTTAAATTTAAAAGCCAGTCCTAAAAAGTATGGTCTTGTTATTTATCCAAAATAAAACACCACCTACGACGCATTCGCGCTTTCAGTGGTTCAAATATATTATCACATGCTTCAAAAGAAATGTCAACAATAGCTTATCTCAAAATCTTGACATTTTAAACCGAAATAAAAACAGATTTTGTTGACTTCAACAAAATCGTTGCTGCTGGAGCTAAGAAATAGAATTCTTTTACTTGATATAAAAGGAGTAATCCGATTGACTTACGAAGAACTATTAACTCTATCCGATTCGGAGAATTTGATTGTTAAAGAAAAGGAGCTTTCTGGTTATGGCGGCCGGATATATAAGAACAGAATTGCCATCAATCGATCACTTCCTACTCAGGTAGAAAAGTCCTGCGTACTGGCCGAAGAGCTTGGACATCATTACACTACTACTGGAGATATTTTGGATCAGAGCAATACCATGAACCGCAAGCAGGAATACCGGGCACGATTATATGGATATAATCTTAAGATTGGGCTTACGGGTCTGATCAGAGCTTATGAGTCCGGATGCAGAAATTTTTATGAGATGGATGAATATCTGGATGCTACAGAAAAATATTTGAAGGAAGCTATTGATTGTTATAAAGCTAAGTATGGATTGTATGTATCTATAGATAATTACATAATTTATTTTGAGCCATTTGTAGTAATAAAAATAATTTCTACTGAATAATCAAGATAACTATATATTTTTTTGTAAAAAGTATCTCAATTTGCTTTTATCATACTTGTGTATTACATTTTACAGTAGTAAGATATTAATTATGTACTAAGGAATTAATTCGCTTTGGCGTTTTAATAAATATTCCATTTAGGAGGATTAAAAAATGAAAAAGAAGATTTTTGCCATGCTGTTAGCTGGCACACTTGTTTTGTCTGCTTCACCACCTGTGTTTGCTGATGAAAAAGACGACAAGATTGAACAACTTGAAGCTCAAATCGTTGAAATGCAAAAGACGATAGATGATCTTCAAAAGCAGCTCAACGAAGCTTCATCAAAAAATAAGTCTACTTCTCAGGATACTTATAAAATAGGTGAAACATATACCGTAGAAGGTCAATGGAAAATTACAGTCGATTCTGTTGAAGCAACTGACATTCGCAATGAGTATAGTGATAAAGCTCCAGCCGCTGTTTACCTTGTGACATACACTTATGAAAATCTTGGATATGATGATGACGTCATGAATGGATTGTACATAAGCCTTGAAGATGGAATTGTCGACAGCACCGGAAAAATGGGATACTCCTATCCTGGAGATATTTCAATGTATCCACAAGAAACACCGATTGGCGCGTCTTGTCAAGCACAGGCATGCATCGGTGTTGATAATGCCGGAAGCTTTAAAATCAACTTTTATACCTATGATAGCGATGGTCAAAAACAGTCCGCTGTTTTTGAAATTAACATTTAATATACCACGGAGGAAATAAAAATGAAAACTTGGAAATTAGTATCTGGAATCTTATCAATTGTTTTGTTTTTTATGGTTGCTTTTCAGTCATGTGCTGCCGGAATTAGTAATTCTCTCAGTGAAACAGGCGAAGTAAGTGGTTCTGCTGGAATAATCGTTGCTATTATGCTTCTTGCCGGAGGCATTGTATCTATTGCAACTCGCAAAGGTGGCAAAGGTGGAAATATTGCGCTTATTGTTTTATTTGGTATCGCTGCTCTTTTTGGCTATACATTAGCAGGAAGCTTTTCTGATTTGAAAATTTGGGCAACATGGTGCTTAATCAATGTTATTTTAGCAATTGTTTCACTTGTAAAACATAATTAATAAAACCAAAACCGCCCCTGCTGGTAACAGAGACGGCTTTCAAGAATCTTTGCAGTTATAAAAAACTGTGCTATATTCTTCCTGAACAGTTGAATTATAGCACACTTCTTTACATCTGCAAAGGTGTATTTTTTATACCCTTTTTTCGTAAAATGCAATGGAGGTGTGCTAATGAATCTTGAAAATGTATGTCTTTATTTAAGAAAATCCCGTGCCGATCGGGAGGCTGAGGCACGTGGTGAGGGTGAAACTCTTGCCAGGCATGAACGAATCTTATTGGATCTGGCTAAAAGCCGTGGCTATAATGTCGGAGCTATTTACAAGGAAATCGTGTCCGGAGAGACAATCTCTGCCAGACCGGTTATGCAACAGGTTCTTCACGAAGTTGAAGCCGGTATGTGGGATGGAGTTCTCGTAGTAGAGGTAGAACGTCTTGCCAGAGGTGATACAATCGATCAGGGTACTGTATCCAGGGCATTTCAGTATTCTGATACTAAGATCATCACCCCTTCCAAAACATATGATCCAAATAATGAATTCGATGAAGAATACTTCGAATTCGGGCTTTTTATGAGCCGCCGTGAATATAAGACCATCAAACGCCGTTTGAATGCCGGAAGAATCTCTTCTGTGAAAGAAGGGAAATACTGTGGCAATAAGCCGCCTTATGGCTATGAGCGTGTTAAATTAAGCGGTGAGAAAGGATATACCTTACAGCCGATTCCTGCTCAGGCTGATATTGTGAGGATGATTTTCTCCTGGTACTCCGGAGCAGATGGAAATCAGATTGGCGTTGCTAAAATCGTCCGTAAGCTAAATGATATGGGAGTAAAATCTGCCCTTGGAAAGGACTGGACTCCTGTCAGCGTGCAATCTATCCTTGTGAATCCTGTATACACTGGAATGATTCGCTGGAATGGCCGTAAAACCGTTAAATCGATCCAGAATGGCGCTGTTATCCGTTCCCGTCCCAGAGCTAAGGCTGATGATGTTCTTTTGTTTCCTGGGCGGCATCCGGCTATCATATCCAAAGATATGTATGATACTGTACAGCGAATCCGAAAAAAGAATCCTCCGCGCCCTGTGCAGATCACAAATACTATCAAGAATCCTCTTGCCGGCATTGTGTATTGTAGTAAGTGTGGTCGCGCAATGGTCAGAAGACCTTATCAGAAACGTGGACAGGAAGATTCTCTCTTGTGTCCTTATACTTCCTGTTCTACTGTCAGCAGTAAATTGTCACTGGTAGAGAAAGTCTTACTGGATGGAATTAAGAATCTTGTAGATGAATACAAGCTCAGCAGTGATGTTCCTAAGCTTGATATAGATAATGTTATAACGCTTAAAGAAAAACTGATTGAAGAGAAAGAAGCCGAATTGAAGAAATTGGATGCTCAGAAACTAAAACAGTATGATCTGCTTGAGCAGGGAGTATACACGACAGATGTCTTCCTGGAGCGTTCCAAGAGTACTGAAGCCTCTATTGAAGCATGTATCGAATCTATAAAGGGCCTGAGAGAAGAAATTGAGCACGATAAGAAGCTAGTTGAACAGCAGGCTGTATTTATTCCCAAGTGTGAGAATTTATTGGAAAATTACTGGGAATTTGACGCTCAGACAAGGAATAAGCTTCTCAGAGAACTGATCGAGAGAGTTAATTATACTAAAGAGTCAAAGAATGGCTTCCGTAAAGGCGACGAAATTACCTTTACCCTTGATATATTCCCGAAAATTCAATGAAAATTAATCACTGATAACCTCTATGTGCCAGTTCCTCTGTGCCGATATCATTCAGCACTGCCGCAGCCATGCGGTTTGGCATGGTAAACCTCTGAGACAGGTACCTCATAGATGCCCCAATCTCACCATCCGGGCCACCGTACTGGCTGAGGATATACTGTGCAATCTTTGCATTCGGTTTGGTAATATTTACCGGATACTGAAGTCTTTTTTCATAATTCCACATAAGCTATCTGCATCCTCCTTCCCTTTCCCAGGGAAATGGCTGTTCCATCCATTTCCAGTTCTCTGACTCTGACATATCCGTACAATCTATAGTAAGAGGTCCAAAGTTTTGGGCATATTTTTCCAGAAGTTCTTTCCTCTCCTTTACCATTTTTCTGCATAGCATCAGAGCTCTCTCATCACAGGGATGGGTATCCAGGTATAAAAGCAGATCATCTACAGCAAAGCTGACCTGATTTATCCGATTCAGAAGTTGCTTTCCGGACCTGTTTTCGTTCATCGGAAACCACCTCTCTTTCCGCAGAATGGCTTGCAAAGCTGTGGGAAAACTGTTCCCACATTCAAAGCATAAGACAAATCAAAAATATCTGTAAATTCCTGACTGGGAACATAAGCCATGGCAGGCTCCGGAGATTTGGGACGGGTAACCATTTCATTCATTGGCTGCTGGCGGTTCATGCCGCAGGTTCGGTTATAGGGTCTGCCACAGGAACAGGCCATATGATAATTTTCCATATTCAATCCTTCCTGATATCATTTTCCATATTCAGTTACCCTATATTTTATGATACCTTTTCCAAAAGGTGCCCCAGATTACCTATTATGTCTTTTTTAACCAGCACTCCTGACGTTACTGTTCATTCCGTTCACAGTAACGTAGCCAAAATTCATTCCAGATTGCCTGCGGCAATGGAATTTTGGCTTGTATGTCTCGGAATTTTGGCATATCCATGCCAAAACACCTCGCGGGATAGTAGTATGTGAACAGTAACTTCCTAACGCCAAAAAAATCACAAAATTCTCATATTTACAAACAGATTTAATAGTGCTATAGCATCCTTGTTTTCATATGTATAAAAGCTATATAATATTATAAAATATTTCGGGGGAACTGTTGCATAGATTATCATTGGGGATAACAGAAAGTGCATCAGCCCGTTGACTATCTTTTGGAGGAATTATGCAGATTATTATTGTTGGGTGTGGAAATGTCGGCCGAACTCTTGCCGAGCAGCTACAGGAAGAAGAATCCGATATAACTCTTATTGATGTCTCTGCCAACGTGATCAACTCATTGCAGGATGACATTGATGCAATGGGAATTGTAGGAAATGGTGCCAGCATCAATACGCTTATGGAAGCCGGAGTTGACAAGGCAGACATTCTCATTGCAGTGACTGGCTCTGACGAAATGAACCTTCTTTGCTGTCTGATCACCCAGAAAACAGGACACTGCCAGACAATTGCCAGAGTCCGCAATCCAATTTACGGCAATGAGATCAGCTTTATCAAAAAACGTCTCGGTGTAAACATGATCATTAATCCGGAACTGGCAGCAGCCCAGGAGATTTCCCGTCTGCTCCGCTTCCCCTCTGCCATTAAGATCGATACCTTTTCCAGAGGACGGGTAGAGCTTTTGAAATTCAAGGTGCTGCCTGAGTTTGGACTGGATGGTATGACGATTTCGCGCATTACAGAGACACTCAAATGCGATGTGCTTTTCTGTGCCGTTGAGAGCAGGGATCAGGTTTCTATCCCAGGCGGTAATCATATGATCCACAACGGAGACAATGTTTCTATTCTTGCTTCTCCGGTAAATGCCGCTGCCTTTTTCAAAAAAATCGGACTGAAGACCCATCAGGTGAAAAATGCCATCATCGTAGGTGGTGGTACAATCTCCTACTATCTGGCCAAGGCACTTCTTGACATGAATATTTCCGTAAAAATCATTGAGCAGAATACAGCCCGCTGCGAGACCCTGAGTGATCTGCTTCCCAGTGCCACTATTATCAATGGTGACGAACCAACCGCAGCCTTCTCATGGAGGAAGGTCTGCCCCAGACTGAAGCTTTTGTGTCTCTTACCAATCTGGATGAGGAAAATGTTTTCCTTGCACTGTTTGCCAAAACAATTTCCAATGCCAAGCTGGTAGCCAAGGTCAACCGTCTTGCTTTTGACGATGTTATTGACAATCTGGATATTGGAAGTGTAATCTATCCCAAATATATCACTTCTGACAGGATTCTGCAGTATGTACGTGCCATGCAGAACAGTATCGGAAGTAATGTAGAAACCCTTTATCATATTCTGGACAATAAGGCAGAGGCTCTGGAATTTGCCATCCGTGATAATTCTCCGGTAGTTGGGATCCCGCTGTCAGAGCTGAATCTCCGCCAGAATCTTCTGGTTGGATATCTCAACCATAATGGTGTAGTAAAAATTCCCCGCGGACATGACACCATACAGGTAGGTGATACTGTGATCATCGTAACTACCCATAAGGGACTTCGTGATATCACAGACATTCTTGAGAAGTAAAGGAGTCTGATCGTGAATTATTCTATTATTTTTTATATTATCGGATGGATTCTCAAGCTGGAAGCTATATTTATGTTTCTTCCCGGAATCACCGCTGTGATCTACGGTGAAACTTCCGGCTTTGCTTTTCTGATCACCATTATCATCTGTCTGGCTCTTGGCATTCCACTCACCTGGAAAAAGCCATCCAAAAAAGCATTTTACACAAAAGAAGGGTTTGTAACAGTCGCTTTAAGCTGGATTGTACTAAGTATTATGGGAGCACTCCCTTTTATCTTCAGCGGAAGCATTCCAAACCCTGTAGATGCAATATTTGAAACTGTATCCGGTTTTACCACTACCGGAGCCAGTATTCTGGCTGATGTAGAAATCCTTCCCCACTGTGTACTAATCTGGAGAAGCTTTACACACTGGATCGGCGGTATGGGTGTTCTGGTATTTATCCTGTCTCTCCTGCCTCTGACAGGTGGTTATCATATGAACCTGATGAAAGCAGAGAGCCCGGGACCTTCTGTCAGCAAGCTGGTTCCAAAAGTACAGTCCACTGCAAAAATTCTGTATGGAATTTATTTTGTCATGACAGTGATACAGATCATTCTTCTGCTTCTTGGAGGAATGCCTCTGTTTGATTCCCTCTGTGCTGCTTTTGGTACTGCAGGTACCGGAGGATTCGGTATCAAATCCGACAGCATGGCCGGATACAGCACTTACCTTCAGGTTGTGATCACTATATTTATGATCCTGTTTGGAATTAACTTCAATGCCTATTTCCTGCTTATCACCAGGAAATTTGCCCAGGCCTTTAAAATGGAGGAAGTCCGCTATTATCTGGGAATTATTGCGATTGCAGTATTGATCATTACCTGCAACATTTATCACATGTACGAAAGTGTATCAGAATCCCTTCAGCAGGCAGCCTTTCAGGTAGGATCCATCATCACAACCACCGGTTATGCCACAACAGATTTTAACCTATGGCCGGAGATTTCACGAACTATACCGGTAATGCTTATGTTTATAGGAGCCTGTGCAGGAAGTACCGGCGGTGGTATCAAGGTTTCCAGGATCCTGATCCTTTGTAAAACAATCCGCAAGGAACTTCATATTTTTCTGCACCCCAATGCAGTAAAAAAATAAAGATGGATGGCAAAGTCATTCCTCATGAAGTGCTTCGCTCTACCAATATCTTTATAATTGTTTATATACTGATCATTGCCGGATCTATCTTCCTGATTGCCTTTGATGACTTTGACCTGATCACAAACTTTACTGCAGTTACAGCCACCTTTAATAACATCGGGCCCGGTCTGGAGCTGGTAGGTCCTATCGGAAACTTCGGAATGTTTTCCTGGTTTTCCAAAATTGTCCTCACTTTTGATATGCTGGCAGGCCGACTGGAAATTTTCCCATTACTGCTGCTGTTTGTAAGGGATACCTGGAAAAAATTCTAAGACTCAGAGAAATATATCTCTAAATTTATTTTATCTTTTACATTTTGTTCATATATTATCCATATTTATTGGATATAGTATCAGTAAGAAAGATAACTATATCTTTCTTATAAATATTTTTCTTTTTCATACGCGCCGGTACGTAAGTACCGGCCTCCTTCCATTTTATGGGAGTTTTTTTTATTTTCTGCCAACTCCCTCATAATCAAATGCCGGGATAAAGCTCTCCCTGGCAGTCTCACCTTCTTGAAAAAAGCCATTTTCTATTCCAAGTTCCAGTGCTGCATTCAATACCTTTTCATATTCTCTTTCTGTTACCCTGCGGTTTAATTCCCTGTATTTCTCCTGCTCATAAACCGGTGTATACTGATTCATAATGCTGATATAAATCTGCGTTCCAAATGCACGCTGTAAATACTTCAATACCTGAATGGAATTTCTGGTATGTCCCGGCAGGATCAAATGTCTCACAATAGTTCCTTTTTTAATATATCCTTCCTCATCAAAAACAACAGGACCTGTCTGACGCATCATCTCTGCCAGTGCATTTCCTACAATTTCAGGATAATCCGCTGCATGGGAAAACTGCTGTGCCAGCAAAGGATCTGCATATTTATAATCAGGCAGATAAACATCTACATACCCCTCCAGAAGCTTTAAGGTTTCCACCTTCTCATAACCACTGGAATTATACACCACCGGCAATCCCATTCCCTGTTCTCCTGCTATATCCAAAGCAGCAGTAATCTGAGGCACATAATGGGCTCCTGTAACCAGATTGATGTTTGCTGCCCCCTTATCCTGAAGCTCCAGAAATATTTCAGCCAGTCGTTTTACGTCAATCTCACAGCCATCCTTTCCAATGGCAATCTCACGGTTCTGGCAAAAGCAGCACCGCAGCCCGCAGCCGGTAAAAAACACTGCCCCTGAGCCTTTGCATCCTGAAATGCAGGGTTCCTCCCACATATGCAAAGCAGCCCGCGCTGCATAGATTTTATCCGTCATTCCACAGTATCCTGTCCTGCCTGCCATTCTGTCCGCATGACAATTTCTGGGACACAGAGTACAGTCTTTCAT
Organism: Blautia sp. HCP3S3_C4; assembly: GCF_052064095.1. Lineage (NCBI taxonomy): Bacteria > Bacillati > Bacillota > Clostridia > Lachnospirales > Lachnospiraceae > Blautia > Blautia sp. HCP3S3_C4. Next base: position 192,445 of record NZ_JBQHWF010000003.1, on the reverse strand, counting down.
ATATTTTTCTATTTCATCTGTTTTTTTCTGCATCATCTGTTTGATTCATTCCGTTCCTCTTTCTTATTTGTCAGCCATAGCTTACTGTAAATTTTCTTTTCCGTCAAGGGGGCTTCATTCATATTTTACGATTTCCTTTTTCAGCCTCTTCATAATTCTTTTCTCCAGTCTGGAAATATAAGACTGAGAAATTCCCAGCAGATCAGCTACCTCTTTCTGCGTCTGCTCCTTGCTGTCCCTGCTTCCGATCCCAAATCTCAGCCTTACGATTGTCTGCTCTCTGTCAGACAATTTTCCAATGGCCTTTGTCAGCAGAGAAATTTCTGCTTCATCCTCTAGCCGTCTGGATATCACGTCCTCGTCCGTTCCCAGAATATCTGACAGAAGGAGTTCATTGCCATCCCAGTCTACATTCAGCGGTTCATCAATAGAAACCTCCATTTTGGTCTTGCTGTTCCTGCGCAGATACATCAGGATTTCATTTTCAATACATCTGGATGCATAGGTTGCCAGTTTAATATTCTTCACAGGATTGAAGGTATTGATTGCCTTGATCAGACCTATGGTTCCGATAGAGATCAGATCCTCCACTCCTACCCCTGTATTGTCAAACTTCTTTGCAATATAAACAACCAATCGGAGATTGTGTTCGATCAGAACAGATCTGGCCTCTTCCTTCTGGTCTGTTCCCAGCTTGCCCAACACAAATGCTTCCCTCTTGGGATCCAAAGGTGCAGGCAGCACATCGTTTCCCCCTATATAAAAAATATCCCCTGACCGGTTCATTACCATTCTTGATACAAACTGAACTGGATAACAACTCATAATAATCCCCCTCCTACTGTAGTAATCTGGAATTTAAAAGTACTTCATATTCCTTACCAAAAGCGGAGGGTTCAAAAGGAAATGCAAACACAGGACTTTCTATCTGAACCACTTCTGCCGCGGTCTGAACACAAAGCTTCTCCAGTGTGACCGCCAGAAGCATTCCCTTTTCCCTGTCAATTCCCCGATAGGAAATCAGATGTGGATGAAGCCCTGCGATCTCAGTATCTTGCAGCTCTTCCGGTTTCTCCTGCAGGTGCCTTAACTGATCTGCTGTTTTTTCTGACAATATCTGTTCCAGAATTTCCGGTTTTCCAATAGAAACCGGTTTTCCTGTTACAGAATCCATCAGAAGATTTCCTGAATCGTAAAATCCATAAAAAGAAAATGTTTTCCCCTGATAGGACAGGGTAAGAGGATATACATTTTTCATCCGTATTTTTACAGAATCCTGCAGATAGGACCATGCAGTAAGCAAAAGCCAGGTCACTGTTCCAAGAAGCAGAAAGGTTTTCACGGTAAGATTCCCATGATCTGCAGTCTCCCAAAAGCCTCCACACAGAAACGCAGCCAAATACAATGTCAGCACCGATTTTACAAGGAGACTTCCCTTTTTCAGTCCACAGCCCAAAATCAACATTCCTGTTCCACAGGCTCCGTGAAGGAGTATAAATGCCGGTGGAAACAATTCAAAGGGGATACAAAGAATCAAACTGGAAAACAATGCCCCAAGAAAAGCTCCCAGCAGTGTTCTGAAAAAGCTTTTTCTGCATCGGAATACCCTTCCAACAAACCAGAGAAGGATATAATCCATCAGAAGATTCGTTAAAAAAACTACATCTATGTATACTTCATAATGCATTCTCCTTCCCCCTGTATTCTTTTTTCTGTTAAGCCTTCCCTTTGGTAAGTGCTATTCATTATAGGAGATTACCCTTGCAGATTTTGTCAAAATGGCAGAGACCGGTCTTAGAATTTATCGCAGGAATACGACAGAAAACGGCATAAAAAAACAGCAGCAGCAAATCCCGAAGTATCTGCTGCTACCGTATTTTGCTGTTACTGTTTCTGATTTTTCTACCAGTTTCCCAAAAGCTTATCCTTTAAAATCGCCAGTATTTCCCTTGGAATATAAATCAAAAGTCTCCAGGAACTATATCTGGAAGGTATGGGATATGCTTCACGGAATCCACATTTTCGGGCTATGGCTGTGCCGCGGAATACATGAAAATTATTTGTCACTACTCCCACTGAATGGTCTGCTCCGATCAGTTCTCTGCTGAAACGCAGATTTTCTGCAGTACTGACAGATCGTTCTTCCAGAAAAAGACGTTCCGGTGCAATTCCATGCTCTGTCAGATAATGATACATTGCCCTGGCCTCTGTGATCAGTTCGCCTTCCCCCTGACCTCCTGACAGAACAGCCTTCGTCTCCGGATGATCCTCCAGATACTGCAAAGCCCTTCTGGTTCGTTCCAGAAGGGCTAATGTAAGCCGGGTACCATCTACATGGGCACCCAGGACAATAATATATTCCACGTCAGGCTGCTTACGCATTTCTTCCGCAGCAGTATTTGTATTTCTTTCCACTGCCGCATGGACACGGATCATTACGTCCAATCTTATGTGCTTTTACCACTGTACCGGATTTCTTCTGCTCCAGATACAGTTCTTTTCTCTTCTCAGGTGTGAAAATTGCATCCCACTGAGGCAGTTCATAGAGCCAGTCTGCTCTTGCATCTACCATATTTTTGTACAGAAGCTCTTTGTCAAAGCAAAGAGATACCTTTGTATTCTCGTCCATTGTCTCAATAGGGTTCGGAATCTTAAGACTGTCATTGATACCATCCAGGAAACCTACCATTGTGAGAACTTCCAGACCATATTTGTCAGCCAGTTCTTTAACAGTACCGGTTACCACTTCGTCCGGATTAGCAAGAAGTTTTTCATAAATACCTTTTTCAATATTAAAATAATTTGCCCAGAATCTCTGAAGTTTATTACGGTCTGCCTGCTGGTCATAGGCGATGGAACGCCACTGCTCTAAAATTGTTTTATCGCTCATTTCCTTAATCCTCTTTTCCGTTTAGGTAATACGCCTGTGAAAGTATCTGAACGAATATATTCCCCACAAGCTTTTATATTATATCATCTTTTTTTCCAAAATACAAATCCTATTGTTTATATTTTTGGTGAAATTTTCGTAAATAGTGTTACTGTTCACTCCGTTCTCAGTAACCGTAAATAATCTTTTCTTCTGCCGAAAACAAAACCAGTACTTTCTACTTTACTCCCAGTTTCTCCAGTTCTGCTGTTCCCTGCTTAAAGGAATGGAATTGAATAGCATGAATTCCAAACTTCTCTGCAGCTTCACAATTTTCTTTTCTGTCATCCAGAAAAACAGATTTCTCAGGCTCCAGATGATAACGTTCGATCAAAGTCCGGTATATTTCCGGTTCTGGTTTGATCTGCTTTACATCACAGGAGAAAACCGCTCCGTCTACATATTTCAGGAACGTAAGTTTCTGTTTTGTCATTCGCATGGTCTCATTTCCATAATTAGATAAAATATAGACTTTATATCCCTTATCTTTCAGATAGCGCACCCAGGTATCTGCATACTCCATCTTTTCAATAGTTTTACCGGAGTCCTTCATTACAGCCCGGATTTCCGCTTCACAGTCCGGCGCTGCTTTCACCATCTGATTCACATAATATTCTTCCTCATAGCTTCCCCGGTCACGTTCATTCCATGTATCACTGAGAAATACAGCTTTTGCGATCTTATCCCTTTTCTCCGGTGTAAATCCAAAGCTGTCTAGATAGGCCTCCCACTCAAATTTAACCAGCACCTTACCTACATCAAAAATAATATTTTCCACCACTGAATTCCTCTCTTTCTTTTTGTCACGGTCCAGTATCCTGTAAACCATCCACATTGCATAGGCAAGAACAGGGACAATAATGGCAACTCCAATTGCTGCCCTGAAATAATTACCAGCATTTTCGCCCTTGCCAAAAGCAAAAAACATGGGCATGCACGCTGCCAGAAGCAGGACAATAATGGCAATCCATGCTCCAATCTGTTTCTTTTTATTATTTTTCATTTTATACCTCTCCAAGATAAAGATAAGGCTGCCGCAAAAAATCTGTGATCTGCGACAGCCTTTCCTGGTTATTGGTTGCAGCTTTCAGCAACCCACATTTTTATTTATTTCTGTAGATAATATCGTCTCTTCCAGGTCCGTTGGAAATCATAGTGATGGGGAATCCAATCTGTTTTTCTACAAATTCAATATAATTTCTGCAGTTCTCAGGCAGATCCTCATATTTTTTGATTCCACGGATATCACATTTCCATCCTGGCAGTTTCTCCAGAACAGGTTTTGCTTTCTCAAGCTTTACAGTAGTCGGGAAATCAGTGGTAATCTCACCGTCAATATCATATGCAGTACAAACCGGTATCTCATCCAGATATCCCAGAACATCCAGTACTGTAAATGCTACATCTGTAGTTCCCTGCATACGGCATCCGTATTTGGAAGCAACACAGTCAAACCATCCCATACGTCTCGGACGTCCTGTAGTAGCACCAAACTCACCGCCGTCACCACCGCGTTTTCTCAGCTCATCTGCCTCTTCCCCGAAAATTTCAGAAACAAATGCTCCTGCTCCTACTGCACTGGAATAAGCCTTGCATACAGTAACGATTTCCTTAATTTCGTATGGTGGAAGACCTGCTCCTACTGCACCATATCCTGCCAGTGTAGAAGAAGAAGTAACCATTGGATAAATTCCATGATCAGGATCCTTCAGAGAACCAAGCTGTCCCTCAAGAAGAACCTCTTTTCCCTCTTTCAATGCATTCCACAGATAAAGAGAAACATCACATACATATGGCTCAACCATTTTCTTATATTCCATCATTTCTTCAAAAAGCTTCTCAGGATCAAGAAGTGGTTTATGATATAAATGCTCCAGTAAAACATTCTTAGTCTCGCATACACTTGCCAGCTTCTCTTTCAGATGCTCTTCATCAAAAAGCTCGCTGACCTGGAAACCAATCTTTGCGTATTTGTCTGAATAAAACGGTGCAATACCGGATTTAGTGGATCCAAAAGATTTACCGCCCAGACGTTCCTCCTCATACTGGTCAAAAAGGATATGATAAGGCATTACCATCTGCGCTCTCTCAGAAATAAGGATCTTCGGAGCCGGTACCCCTCTGCTTACTATTTCATTATATTCCTTGAAAAATACCGGAATATTTAAAGCTACACCATTACCGATCACACTTGTTGTGTGATCATAGAATACACCTGACGGAAGGGTATGAAGGGCAAATTTACCATAATTATTTACGATAGTATGACCTGCATTTGCTCCGCCCTGAAATCTTACAATAATATCCGCTTTCTGGGCAAGCATATCAGTAATCTTACCTTTACCCTCGTCACCCCAGTTAGCACCTACAACCGCTTTTACCATAATCTGCTATTCCTCCTGAAATCTGTATAATTATCAAACGTTGATTTCTGCTTTAATTCCCAACATATCCTTATGAGCATCAAGAATGGGCTGAACCACTTTGCTCACAAATTTCTCTGTCTGCTCCTTGGCACGTCCCACATATTTTGTGGGATCCATGGATTTCTGAAGATCCTCAAGTGTCAGATTAAATGCAGGATCTGCCGCAATCAACTCAAGAAGATTATTATCCTTGCCCTCTACCTTTACGGTCTTCCCGGCTTCCATGGAAAGCTCACGGATACGTTCATGAAGTTCCTGACGGTCTCCGCCTGCCTTTACTGCATCCATCATGATATTCTCAGTAGCCATGAATGGAAGCTCTGCCATCATATGTTTCTCAATAACTTTAGGATATACCACCAGTCCATCCACTACATTGAGGCACAGATCCAGGATTCCGTCAATTGCCAGAAATCCTTCCGGAATACTCAGACGCTTGTTTGCTGAATCATCCAGTGTTCTCTCAAACCACTGAGTTGCAGATGTGATTGCAGGGTTCAGAGCATCTACCATCACATATCTGGAAAGAGATGCAATACGTTCACTTCTCATAGGATTTCTCTTATATGCCATTGCAGAAGAACCGATCTGTGATTTTTCAAAAGGCTCCTCTACTTCCTTCAGATGCTGAAGGAGACGGATATCATTTGACATCTTATGTGCACTTGCTGCAATTCCGGCAAGAATATTGGCAACACGGGTGTCTACCTTACGGGAATAGGTCTGTCCGGATACCGGATAGCATTCCTTAAATCCCATCTTCTCTGCGATCATAGGATCAATCTTGTCAATGGTCTCCTGGTCTCCGTCAAAAAGCTCAAGGAAGCTTGCCTGTGTACCTGTAGTTCCCTTGGAGCCAAGAAGCTTCATTGTACTTAACACGTACTCCAGATCCTCCAGGTCAAGTAAAAACTCCTGAGTCCATAATGTTGCACGCTTTCCTACAGTAGTAGGCTGCGCAGGCTGGAAATGTGTGAAAGCCAGGGTCGGCTGTGCCTTGTATTTGTCTGCAAAAGCAGCAAGCTCTGCGATAACATTGACCAGCTTTTTGCGTACAAGCTTCAGGGCTTCTGTCATCACAATAATATCTGTATTGTCACCTACATAACAGGAGGTAGCTCCCAGATGGATGATGCCCTTTGCTTTCGGGCACTGTACACCGTATGCATATACATGAGACATAACATCATGGCGTACCTGACGTTCTCTCTCTCTGGCAACCTCATAATTAATATCTTCTGCATGAGCCTTCAGCTCATCGATCTGCTCCTGTGTAATGTTAAGACCAAGCTCCTTCTCTGTCTCTGCAAGTGCGATCCAGAGCTTTCTCCAGGTACGGAATTTCATATCCGGAGAAAAGATATACTGCATTTCTTTGCTGGCATAACGTTCTGATAAAGGACTTACATATCTGTCTGTACTCATCATTCACTCTCCTGTTTTTTAGTAGGATGGTTTTCATCCTTTGAAATTATATAACATCATTCCCCTAAAAGCAACCACAAAAACCTTATCCCTGATGGAATTTGCCAAGAAACTCCTTCATTCGCACATGATCTGAGGCAAAAACCTCCTGCGGAGTTCCTTCTACTGCGATCAGCCCCTTGTCCATGAAAATAATATGATCCGAAATGTCCCTTGCAAAAGTCATCTCATGAGTAACGATCACCATGGTGATATGCTCCGCTGCCAGATCTCTGATTACCTTCAGGATCTCACCTGTAAGCTCAGGATCCAATGCTGAAGTAGGCTCATCAAAAAACAGGATCTTTGGATTCATACAAAGAGCTCTGGCAATGGATACACGCTGCTGCTGTCCGCCCGACAGCTGGAATGGGTAAGCATTCTCCCTGTCAGAAAGCCCCATCTGCTTTAATAGTTTTCTTGCCTGGGCATACACTTCATCCTTTTTTCTTTTCTGCACCTTGATAGGAGCATCTGTAATATTCTTCAATACAGAAAAATGTGGAAACAGATTAAAATTCTGGAAGACCAGCCCCACATCCCCCTGTTTGATAATTTCACCGCTGTCCGGTGTCTCAAGTCCTGTAGCACACCGAAGAAGTGTAGATTTACCGGAACCGGAAGGTCCGATAATACTCAAAACTTCTCCCTCCTCCACCTCAAGGGAAATATCTTTCAAAACTTCAAGGCTTCCGAAGCTTTTTTTAATATGCTTCATTTCAAATAACTTCATATATTTTCCTCTTATCTATCAGCTTCCTGACAATTCTGCCATCTGCTCTGTTAACGGTAATAATTTAGTTTCTTCTCAATTTTGTCCATTACAATTGCCACCAGCAGATTAAATACAAAATAGAATACTGCTGCAATCACAAAAGGCATCATAGTGGTCTGAGCACTGGCAATCTGTTTGGCAATGGTAAACATTTCCGCTACTGCAACCACAAAGGCCAGTGAGGTATCCTTTACCAGTGTGATCACTTCATTTGTCACAGCCGGAAGAATTCTCTTGATCACCTGGGGCAGAATAATTCTGAAAAATGTCTGCATCTTATTATATCCCAGAATTTTGGCTGCTTCATACTGACCTGCAGAAATGGATTCAATTCCACCTCTGTAAATTTCTGCAAAATATGCCGCATAGTTAATGCTGAAAGCAATAAACACTGCGATCAGGCTGTAGCCCATGGAAATACGGATGCCAAAAATAAAATAAGGTCCAAAATATACCACCATCAGCTGAAGCATTAAAGGTGTTCCACGCATAATGGAAATATATGCAGATACAATCCCCCGCATCACCGGATTCTTCGACATTCTGCCAAAACAGATCAAAAGTCCCAGTGGCAGGGAAAACAACAGTGTCACAACAAAAATTTCCACAGATACCACCATACCACTGGCAAGCTGTTGAAGCATCACGCTTATTGACATATAAGTTTCCTCCTGAAATAAAATATATCCTGTACAGTACGAAAGGGACTGTCACAGCAAAAATGCTTTCTGCCGTAATAGCCCCGTTCCTTTATTTATTTAACACAACTATTATTCTGCTTTTGCTTCTTCTGTAGGAGTAGCTTCAGCCTCTTCGGTTTCATCCTCAGCTGCGTCCTTCTCTTCCTCTCCACCAATGCAAAGCATATCTGCTACTTCATATTTCTCAGCAAGCTTATCTACCTCACCTGCATCATAAAGCTTCAGAACTTCATTCCATACCGTATCCTTCAGTTCGTCATTGCCTTTCTTGAAACCAATGCCGTACTGCTCACTCTGAATCGGCTCGTCCATGATCACATATTTGCCTTCTTCTCTCTGGGAAAGCTGATATTTGGCAACACCGATATCTACTGCAATGGCATCTGCTGCACCGGAATCCAAATTCATAAATGCTGTATTATAATCAGGATTCTCTGTAAGTGACCCAAAGCTTGCTGTCAGATCCTTGTTATCATCATTGTTCAGTGCATCCAAAGCTGCAGAAGCCGCCTGCACAACTACATTCTTACCTGCCAGATCTGTCAGCTTCTCAATACCGGAATCTGCGGAAACAACCATTACCTGCTCATTGTTCAGGTATGGATCAGACCAGGTATAATCATCCTCACGTCCATTGATCGTGAAACCATTCCAGATACAGTCAATGGATCCTGAATTCAGTTCCATATCCTTGGAATCCCAGTTGATCGGTTTTTTGACCAGTTCCCATCCAAGATTATCACAGACTTCCTGTGCAAGATCAAGGTCAAAGCCTACATATTCTCCATTATCATCCTTATATCCAAAAGGAGGATACTCTGCATCAAAACCAACTGTTAAAGTTTTATTCTCAGCATCTGCATATACAGAAACAACACCAGCCATAAGAGAAGCTGCCATTGCACCGGCCATAAGTACTGCTAATGTTCTCTTTTTCATGATAAACATCTCCTCTTCATCTATTTTTCTTTATCACGCAGTCACTCTACCACGTGAAAGTATGTGTTTATCCTAACATAAGCCCACATGGCTGTCAACCCTTCTTTTTTAAATAGTCAGAGGATTTTGTTGTATCAGGAACCTGTACTCCTGTGATATCCTGCAGTAAGCTTTGCAAGCGTACTGTCCACATCCTTTTCTTCCAAGGCAGGTTCGGGAACAGCAGCAAATTGTTTCAAAGCATTCTGTATATCCTCTTTGATCTCATCTGTCACATCAAGTCTGACCAGTTCCTTTTCATACTCAGCCCCGGAACGGATGCTCCGGTATGACAACAGATATGCCTTTAATTCTTTCGGAGATTGCGTCTTTTCCCATGCGTGATAAAAACACTCCATGGCTTTCTCCATCTGAAAAAGATAGCTGTAGGCGCATCCCAGGTTATGCCATACATCGGACACAAATCCCTTCCTCTGCTCCTCCAGATCTGTCCTCTCAAGAAGCTTCTGATATACCCGGATAGCATTTACATACATTCCGTTTTCCATCAGGGAATCTCCCTTTTGCTTCTGACGCATATCTGCACTTTCCTTACTTATCAGCACCAGTCTGCTGTTAAGTGCTTTTAATTCCTCATAAGTAAGATAATTAATTTCCTTAAATACCGGATAGATCACATCATCTACATGGATATCCTGTCCCAGAAATTGCCTGATCTTTGCTGCCAGCCCGGGCAGATTCAATTCTTCTCCTATCCAGATACAAAGCTCCTCATTGATGATGGTTTTATCTATCAGATAAAGGTTATGGTACAGATAGTAGCAAAGCTCTTCTACAGAATAAATATTCGTACTGATATTCTCTATAAAATACGGACGCTCTGCTTTTTTTGTCTGGCATAAAATATATCCACTCATCTGTCTGTCTCCTTTACCATTCTACTGTCTCTGTCCATACCTTACCGCAGGACGGAAACAATTCTCCAAATCCCAGATCCTTCACTGTTACTTTACACTCTTTTGGAGAAATATACTGCAATTCCAGATACAGCCGCGTGGTTTTGTTTGGACGCCTTGGAATTCCCGGAAGCATCATGCCCACACGTCTTTTCTCCGGCCTGTCAAAAGTACTCACAACAAACACCAGCTCTTCCGTATTATCCAGGATCAGTTCACAGGATGCCTTGCAGTCATACCAGTTGTTTCCTGCTTCGATCAGAGGATAATACGCCGGAGAACCCATAACACGCATCTCCATTCCCACATCTGCCATAACAAGAGAATCACTGAGAAAACGGTATCCTTTTAACGCTTTATCTTCCAGTTTTTCCTTACCTGCAGCACAGGCCCCTTTGGCAAACAGATTATTTCCATAAAATACCTTACGTTTCTGATAGCAAAGAATTTTTATGGACTGTCTGGCCCAATCCTGTGAGAAGCCTCTGCCTGTGATCTGAATGCTGGAATATAAATCCCTGCCCAGGGTTTGCTGGACAAATTTACAGAATTCAATATCTCTTTCCTCATCATTGACCGGAAGTGCCCTGACAACAGGTTCTTCCAGTCTGACAGATACCGGTTTCGTACTTCCGTTCAAGGTCAGTTTCCGGAAAGACACATTTTCCGGAGTGAACGCGTACCAGGCAACACTGCGGTTCCAGGTTTCCCTCTTCTGTGAAAGCGCATAATAATAAAAGCTTTCCCCGTAATCCTGAAGCATATATTTTCCTTCCGGAAATCCCATGGACGAAAACGCCTTCCGAAAATTCTCCACCTGGATATTTCCCAGATCCTCCAGTGTAACTACAATACATTTCGTATTTTTTACCAGCTCAGTGATACCGAGAAACTTCAGGATTCCTTTCAAAAATTCAGCCAGCAGCTCCCAGGGCTCATATTCCTGTCCTTCTACCACTACGGAATCCTTTTTTTCGCAGATTCCGTAGAGATCATGGATCATAATTCCTCCCTTTTCCCTGGCAAAATACTCTGCTTCCAGTCCTACACAGTAATCCTTCTGCTCTGTTCTCCTGCACAGGCAGGTAGGTGCCTCATACTGGCTTCCTCCCACCTTCATGGAAAGAGAACGTGGTTCCTCTCCTTTACGGTCATAATAACAAATCTGGGAATATTCTCTGCCAAAATCAATTCCCACGATCAAATCACGGATTTCGTTCATCTGTTTCTCCTGTCTTTCCTATTTTCCAGATTCCTTTTCAATGGAAAACATACTCTTCACATACTGCTCCTGACGAAGATATTTTTTCAGCTGAGTCATTACCTCCTGGCTGTTATCCAATCTGCGGGCAGAAAGCATCTGATTGATCAGCTGATATTTGCTCACCGGAATGCCCTCAACCTTGTCCATGGTGATCACACGCTCCTGAGTCTGCCAGGTTTTTTCCCCCAGCTCAGCCTTAAAATAGTAATGCAGAGTTTCACCGTAAAACAGCGTAAAGGTTTTGGTAAAAATTCCCTCATACAGATTACGCAGGGGCTCCATCTGATATTTCAGTTCTCCGCCCAGCCCAGCATCCAGAGCATAATAAAGAGTCACCTTTCCGGCCGGATCTGTATGGTACTCTACAAAGGTTTTATCATCCAGCTGATAAGGGCTCAGCATGGACGCCGGAAGCCTTTTAAAAAATGCAAATTTCAGATTTTTCTTCATACATTTCTGCAAAATCTCTTTTTCCAGGGCCAGCTGATCCTGACTTGGATTCTTCTCTCTGGAAAGTGACTCAAAGAGGGCCAGGCTGCAGATAAAATTCACCGGCCATTTCTGCCTGCAGGCAGTCTCCAGTTCATTGCGCACAAAAATACTCATAGGATATTCCCGCACAAACACGCCATAAGCAATCTGTGTCAGGTAGGCACCAATCAGATATTCTTTGCCAGCATGCTTTACATAATCCTCCAGGATTTTCTCCCCTTCTTTACGATAATCAGAAGTAAACATCAGAAGTCCCAGAAGCTTTTCTTCCAATTCATAGGTATCCATATCAAAGCCATGAGCACTTTTCCACACTGACAGCAGCTCATCCAATGGTCCAAATCGATAATCCATAAGATATTTCAGGATCACCTCATCATATTTTCCCATTCTGTATACATCTGAGGCCAGAGCCAGAAGCTCTTCATCCTCAGCCATCTCACATTTGGTAAGCATTCTGCTGGTAAGCCTCAGCAGGCTTTCCGGTCGGATTCCCTCATATCCGGATTCCTCGATCACAGACATGGCCTGAGAATAAAGCCCCCTGGATATCAGCACCTCCAGAAGCTGTATCCTGTCTGCTTCCGCATATTCCTGATAATCAAGCTTTTTCAGATATTCCTCCTGATCTCCTGCAGGGTTTTCCTCCCCATAATACTTCAGCAGACTTCTCCGGATTTCTGTCCGGTATCCTTCAGAAAATGCTTTCATCTTGGCAGCTTCCTGATATAATTCCAGATTATCCCTTCCTAACTCTGCATTCACACAGTAATGAAGCAGAACCCCCGGCTCTCTTATGCCCAGGGACAGAACCTTTTCCATAAGCTCCCGTTCATCAAAAAGCTTCTTAACATTGTAATCTACCGTTGCATAATAACGTCTCTGTTTTTCATCCTGGAAAAGGATCACTGCATCCTCTGTATAAATCCTTGGATATGCTACTCCCTGCACACAGGGATAGACTTCCTCCATAGAGAATTTATCATGACGTACGATCACCGTGCGGATTTTTTTATCATCACAGTACAACCTGCAGGTAAACATTTTCCCTGCGATCAGCTCTGCCTGTTCCCTGTTCTCCGGTTCTGTGAGAAATTCCTGATAAAGTACTGCGTAATTCTCATCCATCCGGCCCTCTGCTGCCTTTTTACCGGCAAATTCAGCCATACTCTCCCGATAGTCCCTATAGGTTCCCGGCTGTGCATCTTTATTTCCCACAATACTTGCATAAATAAAGGCTTTTTTATCATCGCCCAGGGAATTATTATTATAGGTAAAATACATCAGAAGAGGCTTTGGCAGCTCTCTCTGATAGGAGGTATCCATCGTTTCCACATAATATTCATACAATCTGGTAAGCCTGAGTCCTCGCTCAACAGCCAGGGCAAACCAGCGGAAATAGATTCGTTCTCTCGGATTTCCCAACATAATATAACGGCAGATTGCTTCCAGGGTATCATCTGCCGGAAAAGCTTCATAACCTGCTGCCAGGGCACGGTACATGCTTGGACAGAAGTTTTTCTCATAACCGGTCAGATAAGCAAAACGCATTACAAGCTCCTCTGTAAGCATTTCTTCTTTTCCTGCCAGGAGGAAAACCTGGGTCCAGAAGCTGCTCATTCTGTGTAACAAAGACATATCTTTACTGATATATTTCCAGGCTTCCAGATAGAGAAGTGGATTGTGACAGCCCTTTTCAAATAATTCCTCCATCATAAACACAGCTCTGGATGGAGAATTCCTAAGCTCCTGATCCACCTGCAGCAGAATCCAGAATAACAGAAAGCTGTCCTCTCTCTGCATGGAGAAATTGCGAAGTCTGCGCACTGCCTGCTCTCTGTCTCTGTATAATCCGGTAAGAGTACAAAGATATAAGTAAGCGCCTGCCATTTCCAGATCCTCCCGCAGGAAGGTCTGATCCTTAAATCTGCGCAGGATTTCCTTTGCCTGTTCTTCTTCTCCCCCCACATGGCAGAGATATGCCTCATACATCTGATATTTTGGATAATTACAGCCTTCTTCCTGAAGCTGGTTCAACAGAAAACGGCTGCTGCTGATCCAGGTGCCCTGCTCCATTTTTCCGCAGGAATATTCCATAAAATCTTTCATTAAAGAAAAAACCTGCTGTTTCTCATGAAGGCTGGTCTTCAGCTGTACCTTAGGACCGCCGGATGCTGTAATTCTGTAAACCAGCTCCTGATAAGGGCTTTTTACATGAATTTCCCCGTACTGCCGTCCCTTCTGTAAAGCTTCTTTGTGGATCACATACTCAACCTGATAATATCCACCGATAAAGTCCTCATCTGTGACTACATACTTCGGCACTTCCAGAAAATCTCCTCTTGCCTCAATGTCCAGTCTTAAATGTCCCCAACCATCCTTATGTACAGGAAAAGACTCTCTCACAGTTTCTGTAATTTCATAAAAACTGTTATGATCAAATTTTAATTCCATGTTTACCGGTTTCTTCCGTCCGGTTCCCACAAGAAACTCCTCAAGATTCTGATAAGTTACAGGCTGTCTGGAAAGCCCCTTATAAAGAGCCAGTTCCTTTGTCCCTGCATTTTTCAGAAGTCTTGGAAATCCAGGATCTGTAAAAAGACGGTAGGCTTCTTTAAAATCCTCTTTTGCAATCTTTACAAAGGAATCCATATCCGTTACAGAACCTGCCACACTGTGCATCTCTTCCTTTTCAGCCTGGATCACAAAGGGAATTCTGTACTCTCCTACATTGGTGGTAAAGCACAGCCAGCCCTCATGTCTGTCACCCGGATTCATTCCTACACCATCCACCCCGTACTGCAGACGTATTGTAGTCCCCGTGAACTGATCTGTTCCCGGAACAACCCGCCTGTTGGAAGATGTAATATATCCACAGATCCTCTGGTTATCTTCTGTCCCGAAATACAGTTCTCCCCTGTATACATCTCCGGCTTTCAGTGTCACTTCAATTTTCTCTTTTGAAAAAAGAAGTCCCGGCTGCTCATATCTGAATTTTCCACTTAAGAGTTCTTCTATCGTCTTTTTCAAGTTGTTCACCTATATTTCCCTGTTCATCATAATTTATCACTGTCAAATAACCTTATCTGTTTATTATACACCACAACCGCAACCTGTGCAATATTTGGCTTGACCGGATGTTTTTAACCTTGCGAACACCTATCATTTCTAATATACTGATACTATAATATCAAGGTCAAAAGACCAGAAAACAGGAGGTGCTCTATGAACAAGAAAAAGTCTTTGCTTTGTCCCTGCATTGTGTTTGCATTTCTCTTTGCCTGTATAATGTTTTCCACCTTTGCCTATGCCAAAGCTGCTCCATGCAATAAATTTGAAAAAAAGGCCAGTGGAAATGTTTATTATTACGACAAAACCGGCAAACGGGTAACAGGTCTTGTCACGATCAAGGGGAAAAAGTACTATTTTGACAGCAAGGGTGTACAACAGAACGGCTGGCAGAAAATCAAGGGAAATTATTATTTCTTCCGGATCAAAAACGGGGCTCAGGCATATATGGTCACCTCCGGAAAAGTCAATCAGATTTCTCTCGCCAAAAACGGAAAAGCCAGATACAACAGCCAGGAGCTGCGTAAATTAAATGTTATGGTATATGCCAATCAGCAAATGAGACAGATCACAAAGAGAAATATGTCCATGCCTGAGAAACTCTGGATTTGTTTTCAGAAAGCCGTCAGCTACAACTATGGTGGAGCAGGCAATGATTTTGCCTACCGTTCTGCTGCTGCCAACTGGGATGTGGGCTATGCTGAAGACATGTTTTACAGAGGCAGAGGCAATTGTTTTGCATTTGCATCCGCTTTTGCCTATCTGGCCAATGCAGTGGGCTATGAAGCCAGTGTAGTTTCCTCAGGCGGGCACGGATGGGCAGAAATCAAGGGGAAGGTTTGTGACCCTGACTGGGCAAAGGTTACCAGGAACATAAAGCTTTACTATCGTATGGATTATAGCCTCAGTGGAATAAACGGAATCCCCCGATATAAAAACAACCGGGCATATGTAAAAATCGTTTAACCGAATATCCACTTGACTCTTTATAAATATTTATCCCAGTACATTGTTTCGCAACAGAAAAATCCGGACAGTCTGCCAGACTTTGCCCGGATTTTTCATTTTCTGTACATATAAAATTACTCCCGATAGTCCTCTGCACGGAAAGGAATCTCAAAGGTTCCCATAGCGTCTTTTAAATCCTCTGTGTTTCGCGGTCCATACAGTGGCAGACACTGAAAATTCTGACAGGTCAGATACCCCAGCACAGCCTGGGTAACAGAAATCCTATACTTTTCCATCAGTTTACTAATGATTCTCATATTATTCAGATTACCTTCCGCATAGTACTCTGAATTTACCACTGCTTCCCGGCCAGCTGCCAGAAGTTTATGAAAAAATCCATTGCATGCTGCAGAATAGGGCATTGCCAGATTTTGTGGATTCTCTTCATGATATCTCTGCATTTCTTTATCCATGATCACCAGAGTATCATCTGCCATAGGTTTCATCCACGGCTCCCCAATATTATATAAAGCTTCGTTTGCCACAAATCCACGGCAGCCTTTAGACGCAGCATAGACATCTGCTTCTTTCATTCTGGCTGTCGTCCAGTTGGAGCAGGCATAATAGCGAATTTTTCCCTGCTTTCTGAAATCCTCCATAATATCGATCAGTTCACTGACCGGCACATCTTCGTTGTCTCTGTGATAAAAATAAATATCAATATAATCTGTTCCCAGCACACGCAGGGATTCTTCCAGGTCATATTTCAGGCAGCTTTCACTTACTCTGGATTTATGCATATCCGGATTCGGTCCTGTCATATCCGGATGTCCGCCTTTACTCACCAGAATAACATCTAATATGTGATGCTCCCTCAAAAATCAATCCCTTACTGTTCATTCCATACTGGCTGCGGCAATGGAATTTGTAATTTAGCAATTGACAAACCTATTTTTCAAGTTTATAATCAGTGGCAGAAAAGATAAGAAAGCTTAAAACGTTGAAGAGAAGAGTAAGCTGAGGAACGTTACAGAGAGAAATGCATTCCGGTGCAAGCATTTCATCGGGAAACAGCCGAAGACCACCTCTGAGTGACTTTAATACAGTCCGGTGATTCCGTTACCATCGAATGAAGTGGTTCTGAATTATTATTTTCAGTCATTCAGAACAACCGGGGTGGAACCGCGAGTAATAATATCTCGTCCCCTACAGTATTTAACCGTACTGTAGGGGATTTTTTTATTCTTTCTTTTCCCCCTTTGCAGTACAAAATACACTGAAAGATGCTCCTCACATCCAAACAGGCAGCCGGACATCTGACAGCATACAAAGAATATATAATAAAGGAGATAATGACCATGATCGTAACATTAAAAGACGGATCAAAAAAAGAATACGCTGAAGCAAAATCAGTCATCGACATTGCTTACGACATCAGCGAAGGCCTTGCACGTGCAGCCTGTGCAGGTGAAGTAAACGGAGAAGTCGTGGACTTAAGAACAGTTCTCGACAGTGACTGCGAATTAAACATCCTGACAGCAAAAGACGAAAAAGGACTTGCAGTTCTCCGTCACACAGCATCCCATGTACTTGCCCAGGCAGTGCAGACATTATATCCAGATGCAAAGGTTGCTATCGGACCTTCTATTGACACAGGATTCTACTATGATTTCGACTGCCCTCCATTCTCCCGTGATGACCTGGATGCAATCGAAAAAGAAATGAAAAAGATCATCAAAAAAGGCGCTAAGATCGAACGCTTCACAAAATCAAGAGAAGATGCCATCGCATACTTCCAAGAAAAAAATGAACCATATAAAGTCGAACTGGTTGAAGACCTTCCTGAAGGCTCCGAAATCTCTTTCTATTCCCAGGGAGACTGGACAGACCTCTGCGCAGGTCCTCACCTTATGAGCGTAAAAGGTGTAAAAGCATTCAAGCTTCTCTCCTCTTCCAGCGCTTACTGGAGAGGCAGCGAAAAGAACGCAATGCTCACACGTATCTACGGAACCGCTTATCCTTCCAAGGACGAACTGAAAGAACATCTGGAACAGATGGAAGAAGCAAAAAGACGTGACCACAACAAGCTTGGCCGTGAAATGAAAATTTTCACAACTGTAGACGTAATCGGACAGGGACTTCCGCTTATCATGCCAAACGGTGTGATCATGATGCAGGAGCTTCAACGCTGGATCGAAGACGAAGAAGCAAAACGCGGATATATCAGAACAAAAACTCCGTTAATGGCAAAGAGCGACCTTTACAAGATTTCCGGACACTGGGATCATTACAAAGACGGTATGTTCGTTCTCGGTGATGAGGAGACTGACAAGGAAGTATTTGCGCTTCGTCCTATGACATGCCCATTCCAGTACTATGTATACAAAGCAGAACAGCACAGCTATCGTGATCTGCCTCTTCGTTACGGCGAAACATCCACTCTGTTCCGTAATGAGGATTCCGGAGAAATGCACGGTCTGACACGTGTACGTCAGTTCACAATCTCCGAGGGGCATCTGATCGTAAGACCTGACCAGATGGTTAAAGAATTCAAAGACTGTATCGCACTTGCACAGTACTGCCTGCAGGTTCTCGGCGTGGAGGAAGACGTAACCTATCATCTTTCCAAATGGGATCCGAACAACAGAGAGAAATACATCGGTGATGCAGAAGTGTGGAATCAGACAGAAGCTCATATCCGCCAGATGCTTGAAGAACTGAACATTCCGTTTACAGAGGATGTTGGAGAGGCTGCTTTCTACGGACCTAAGGTTGATATCAACGCAAAGAACGTATACGGAAAAGAAGATACAATGATCACAATTCAGTGGGATGCTCTTCTTGCTGAACAGTTCGACATGTATTATATCGACGAAAACGGCGAAAAACAGCGTCCATACATCATCCATCGTACATCCATGGGATGCTATGAGAGAACACTGGCATGGCTCATTGAGAAATATGCAGGCATGTTCCCAACATGGCTCTGCCCGGAACAGGTTCGTGTAATCCCGATTTCCGAGAAATTCCACGACTATGCTGCCAAAGTTGAAGCTCAGTTAAAAGAAAACGGAATCCGCTGCTCTGTTGACCAGCGTTCCGAAAAGATGGGTTACAAGATCCGTGAAGCACGTCTTGCAAGAGTTCCATACATGCTCATTGTTGGTGCCAAAGAGGAAGAAGAAGGCAAGGTTTCTGTAAGAAGCCGTTATCTTGGCGACGAAGGAATGAAAGACCTTGGCGAATTCCTTGCATCCATCAAAGAAGAGATCAAAAATAAGACAATCCGCAAGATTGAGGTTCAGGAAGAAAATAAATAAAGCCTGATAGACCATCCCTCTGACTGTCACATATTCCGAAAACCGTTTATGTGGTACTGTCAGAGGGATTTTTCATAATATTATCAGACAGGAGGTTATCATCCATGCAGGATAACAAAAATTTTCTGGGCACAGAACCTGTTGGAAAGCTTCTTTTAAAGCTATCCATTCCAACAGTGATCGCCCAGCTTATCAACATGCTTTATAACATTGTAGACCGTATTTATATCGGCCACATCCCGGGGGAAGGCAGCCTGGCACTTCAGGTGTGGGAGTCTGTATGCCCATCATCATAATCGTCTCCGCATTTGCGGCACTGGTCAGTTCCGGCGGTGCACCAAGGGCTTCTATTTATATGGGAAAACAGGATAATGAATCTGCTGAGAATATATTAGGTAACTGTTTTATTCTTCAGATTATTATCTCTGTTATCCTCACTGCCATTTTACTGATCTGGGGCAGAGATTTATTGCTGGCTTTTGGCGCCAGTGAAAACACCATCAGTTATGCAACCGACTATATGCATATTTATGCTTTTGGTACCTTGTTCGTACAGTTAACCCTTGGTATGAATGCATTTATTACTGCACAGGGATTTACCACATTTTCCATGGTTTCCGTCCTGATCGGTGCTGTCTGTAATATCGTTCTGGATCCTGTGTTTATCTTTGTTTTTCATATGGGGGTACGTGGTGCTGCACTGGCAACTGTTATCTCACAGGCGATTTCCACACTCTGGGTAGTTTCATTCCTCTGCAGCAAAAAGACACTGCTTCACCTCAAGAAAAAGCATCTCCACCTGGAGGCAAAGGTCATTCTTCCCTGTATCGCGCTGGGACTTGCTGCTTTTATCATGCAGTCAAGTGAAAGTATTGTAACTGTTTGCTTTAATTCATCCCTGCTTCGGTACGGCGGTGATATTGCAGTGGGAGCCATGACCATCCTGACCAGTGTTATGCAGTTTGCCATGCTTCCTCTTCAGGGAATCGCGCAGGGAGCACAGCCAATTTCCAGTTATAATTACGGTGCCAAAAATGCAGACAGAGTAAAGAAAACTTTTCGTTTGCTTCTGATCACCTGTCTGTCATATTCTGTACTCCTCTGGGCTGCTGTACAGCTTGTTCCCATAGTATTTGTAAGCATTTTTACTGCTGATACAAATCTTATTGGATTTACTGCACCAATGCTGAAGATTTATCTGGGTGGTCTGTTCCTCTTCGGTATCCAGATTGCCTGTCAGATGACCTTTACCTCACTTGGAAAGGCAGTAAACTCTATTATTGTTGCTGTTGTCCGTAAGTTTGTACTGCTGATCCCGCTGATCTATATTATGCCTCATATGATATCTGATCCAACAACAGGCGTATATATGGCAGAACCCATTGCAGATATTACTGCTGTGATCTTTACCTCTGTTTTATTTGCATTTCAGTTTAAAAAGGCACTGGCAGAAATTCAGAATTAAATACTGTACAAATCCATAATAAGGGGTGAACATTACAAAACGTTCACCCCTTAAATTATGCATTTCTATAGTCAAAGGATATTCACAATCCGCTTCGCTACTTGATTGATTAAAACAAGTCATTAATCACTTCCTGTACTGTCTGCAAACGCTCTGCTTTCCATGCTTTTGCACCACAGAAAAGAAGCCCTTCATCTACATTTCCTTTTACTGCATTGATCAGTCCGTCAGTAATACAGTAGGGTATTTCTTTTGGGCTGCATTTTACGAGACATCCATGACAGGGACTGTGTGGAATCTGTTCGCCGTTCATGACACGGGTCATGAATTTGTTCATAATGGCACGACCTGGCATTCCTACCGGACTTTTTACAATGGCAATGTCGGATTCTTTTGCTTTTAAATGGGCTTCTTTATAGCGGATGTCTGCATCACATTCTTCCGTTGTGATAAAGCGGGTAGCAACCTGAATGCCATCAGCACCAAGATTATCCACTTTTCGGACATCTTCTATGTTATAGATACCACCTGCTACGATCACTGGAATTTCTGTCTCATATTTCTCTGCGTAGCTTTTTACTGTTGCGATGATTTTCTTTATTTCTTCACTGTAGGATTCTTCAGTATATTTCTCCAGCTCTTCTTTATGAAAACCAAGGTGTCCGCCTGCCTGAGGACCTTCGATCACTACCAGATCTGCAGTTCTTTTGTATTTTCTGTCCCAGTATTTCAGGATTACTTTTGCGGATTTGTCTGTAGATACGATGGGTGCAATCTTTGTCAGACTTCCTTTTACCAGTTCCGGAAGCTCTGTGGGAAGTCCCGCACCGGAAATAATGATGTCTGCTCCGGCTTTTACTGCAGCCTTTACGTGAGATGCATATTCTTTCAGTGCAACCATAATATTGTATCCTATGATTCCGTCTTCTGAAATCTCACGGGCTTTTTTCATTTCGCCGGCAATGGCACGTTCGTTGGCTGCCGCCGGATTTCTGTCAAAGTCTTCTTCCCTGTAGCCGATCTGTGCAGTGGAAATAATACCAACTCCTCCTGCTTTCGCAACAGAACCTGCAAGTCTGCCAAGACTGATCCCAACTCCCATTCCTCCCTGAATCAATGGAACTCTTGTGATTTTATCTCCTATTTTGAAATTCTTCATTTTGATTCTTCTCCTATTGTTTTGTTTGCATTTTAAATATTTTGATGCTCAAAGTATATCATAATATTTATTCTTGTCAAGAGAAACCAGTTTATATAGTTTTTAATACTATATGCATAACCGATATCTGTCCTTTTTCCTATAGCAGTCCTAATAAATAATGCATTTAAGACAGTTCATCAGAGTGTGTGAAAGACAAGGAGGATATCTGCAGGCGTGCCGACACACGGCAAAGATATCTGACGCAGAATTTCTCTGCTTTTTTAACCGAAACAGGTAAGTCTCCTGCTTCAATTGCGAATACCCACATGACTCCTATCATTTTTCATGATGGATATCACATTTTTATTTCAGAAGCCGAATTATTACAAACAGTCAATTCAAAATGATTTCTATTTGTTTTTATAAAGCCTTCTTTCTGCAGCTTTGATATCTCCGTAGACATTGCCGCACGGTCAATGCACAGATAATCAGCCAGCTGCTGCCGGTCAAAGGGAATATCAAAGGATAACGACGAATGTCTGATAGACTCTGCCGACAGATAGGACAATAGTTTGTCCCTTGTCGTTCGCTTGCCCACATGTGTGATTTTGTCGTTCAGAATCAGTATCTTATTTGCCAGGACACTGACCAGGTTGCGGATCAGCTTCTGATGGTGTTCGCATGCAGTCGGGCAGGAAATCAGAAGCCTTTGGACATTTAGCAGAATAATCTCACAATCCGTATCTGCCACCACACTGACATTCAGAACAGCTCCCGGGCTTGCTGCATATGGCTCACCAAAGAAATCACCGGTATGACATTTCGACAGAATATTCCGATGCCCCCAAAGGTCTTCCTGAATAACAAGAACACAGCCGGACACCACAAGTCCCATTACCTCGGTAGAATCTCCTGCTCTGAAAATATAAGAATCTCGTTTTTTGGAAACTGTTGTTGCTTTTACACAATGCAGTATAGATAATATCTCGTTATCAGTAAGGCCTGTAAAAAATGGACTAGTTTTTAAAATAGATAAATATTTTTTCAAAATCATTCCTCCTGTTGGAAATCAAACATACAAGTTGTATTTATCATACTATAATGCTGACAGAAACAAAAGTTAAATCTATTGACGGAGGTAAAATGATAAGAAAGATTATTCGAATCGATAAAGAAAAATGCAATGGCTGCGGCGCCTGTGCAGATGCCTGCCACGAAGGTGCCATTGATATCATTAATGGAAAAGCAGAATTGGTGAGAGAACATTTCTGTGACGGACTGGGGGATTGCCTCCCGGAGTGTCCCACAGGTGCCATTTCCTTTGAGGAACGGGAAGCACCTGAATATGATGAAGCGGCTGTGAAAGAAGCACAGAAAAAAATATTTGCCAAAAATCAGGCAATAACTGCTCATGCCGGCTGTCCCGGGTCTAAAAGCATGCAGATTCAGCGATCAGAAATGCCCAAATCAGAAAAAACATCTTCAACCACAGGTCAGGTATCCAATCTTCAGAACTGGCCGGTACAGATTAAGCTGGCACCTGTCAGTGCCCCATATTTTAACGGCACAAAGCTTTTAATCGCAGCCGATTGTACTGCTTACGCTTACGCAGGCTTTCATCAGGATTTTATCCGAAATAAGGTAACATTAATCGGCTGTCCTAAATTGGATCAGGTGGATTATAGCGAGAAACTGACTGCAATAATCCAAAATAACGATATTCAAAGTGTGACGATTGTAAGAATGGAAGTGCCATGCTGTGGCGGACTTGAGATGGCAACCAGAAAAGCACTTCAGAATAGTGGAAAATTCATTCCCTGGCAGGTTATAACCATAGGTATTGATGGAAATATTATAGAATAAAGGAGGATACGACAATGGATAAAAAAATGTTTTGTTATCAGTGTGAACAGACAGTGGGATGCACCGGCTGCACAGGAAATGCAGGTGTCTGCGGAAAAAAGGCAGCCACTGCCAAATTACAGGATGAGCTGACAGGTGCATTGATCGGTCTGGCAAGAGCTGTCGATGGCGCAGAAACTATTTCCAAAAGTACCAGTCAGGTCATAATTGAAGGACTGTTTACTACCGTTACAAATGTGAGTTTTGACGATGCAGCAATCGAAAATATGATACAAAAAGTCAGAGCAGAAAAAGAAAGACTGGTTCCTGACTGCAATAAATGTCAGTCACCTTGCGGTAAATCAGACGAATATGACATACAGCAGCTGTGGAATGCAGATGAAGATATCCGCTCCCTGAAGTCCCTTATTCTTTTCGGGATTCGCGGAATGGCAGCCTATGCTTATCATGCAAATGTTCTGAATTATGAAGATGCCGAAGTAAACCGTTTCTTCTGCGAAGCATTATTTAAGATTGGTTATGAAGAAAGTATGGACACACTGCTTCCTACTGTACTGAAAGTAGGGGAAATCAATCTGAAATGTATGGCACTTCTTGACAAGGCCAATACAGAAACTTACGGAACACCGGAACCGACTGCAGTTACACTTACTGTAGAAAAAGGACCATTTATTGTAGTAACCGGTCATGATCTGAAGGATCTGCAGCTTTTACTTGAACAGACAGAAGGAAAAGGAATCAACATCTATACCCACGGTGAAATGCTCCCTGCCCATGCCTATCCACTCTTAAAGAAATTCTCTCACTTAAAAGGAAATTTCGGAACTGCATGGCAGAATCAGCAGAAAGAGTTTGATCATCTTCCGGCTCCGATCCTTTACACCACCAACTGTCTGATGCCACCAAAAAGCAGTTATGCTGACAGAGTATTTACAACAGAAGTGGTTGCTTTCCCAGGCGCTGTTCATATCGACGAGAAGAAAGATTTCACACCGGTTATTGAAAAAGCACTGGAACTGGGTGGTTACAAAGAAGATCAGACACGCACAGGCATCAACGGCGGTACGAAAGTGACAACCGGTTTCGGACATGCAGCCATTCTGTCCCATGCAGATACTGTAGTAGAAGCAGTAAAATCAGGCGCTATCCGCCATTTCTTCCTGGTTGCCGGCTGTGATGGTGCCAAACCAGGTCGAAACTATTATACGGAATTCGTGAAGCAGACACCTTCTGACAGTATTGTTCTCACCCTGGCATGTGGAAAATTCCGTTTCAATGATCTGGATCTGGGAGAAATCGGTGGTCTGCCACGACTGATGGATATGGGCCAGTGTAATGATGCTTATGGTGCAATCCAGGTTGCTGTGGCACTTGCGGATGCATTTGGATGTTCTGTAAATGAGCTTCCGCTTTCCTTCGTTCTCTCCTGGTATGAACAGAAAGCAGTTTGTATCCTGCTGACACTTTTACACTTAGGTATCAAAAACATCCGTCTTGGTCCTTCTCTTCCGGCGTTCCTGTCTCCTAATATTCTGAACTATCTGGTGGAAAATTATGGTATTGCACCTATCACCACACCGGAAGAAGACATCAAAGCACTGATGAACCAGTAAAATAAATTTTTCAAAATCTTCGCAAATTAACAAAGCCGATACAGGATT
Source organism: Blautia sp. HCP3S3_C4 (assembly GCF_052064095.1). Classification (NCBI taxonomy): domain Bacteria; kingdom Bacillati; phylum Bacillota; class Clostridia; order Lachnospirales; family Lachnospiraceae; genus Blautia; species Blautia sp. HCP3S3_C4. The sequence goes on along the minus strand of NZ_JBQHWF010000003.1, from coordinate 167,032 downwards.
CAAAAATCCCGCATCGGCTTTATTTATGGGTCTGAAGACTCGGATCTGCCGACAACAATTTTAAACATGTGCAGCGATATTCTGATGGGGTTAAATGATAACGTTTTTTAAACAATCTGCAAAAATAATCAACGTTATGAAATCCACTTTCATAGGCAATTGTTTTTACTTTTTTATTCGTATTTTTCAATAACCAGGAAGCTGCCTGAAGTCGATATCCTATCAGATAATTAACCGGTGTAGTATGTAAAAACCGGTGGAACAAATTAAGTGCAGTACTTTTACTGATTCCTATATGCGAGGAAATTTCATCCAGAGACAAATTGCGATTATAGTTTTCATGTATATATTGCATGATTAACTGTACTCTTTTCTGTGCAACTTCATCAACTGTCTGTACCTCTCCTTTATCAGAAAACTTTACATTTTCATAAAAAGTCAGCCATAAATCCTGCATCAATGCCAAAGTAGCAAGTTCTCTTATTTTCTCATTCTCCTGTATTTCCATTATTTTTATCATAGTTTGTATAATCTTTGTCTGCCATAGTTCATCAGTCTGAAAACACCGGAAATATATATTCGATGAAATGATTGGCAAGATATATTTCTTATAGATCAGACTGTTCTCCGGTGCAATAAATTCCGGCATACATACAAAGTTAGGAATGATACCACCTGATGATGCGTAAAAGCGGTGCAATATTTTAGAATTAATAAAAATTGCTTCTCCTTCTGACAATATAATCTGTTTTTCTCCTATTCCGCATGTAACTTGTCCAGACTCCACATATAAAAACTCAAATTCTCTGTGCCAGTGCCACTCAATACAATGAAAATCAAACAATTCCAGATTATCATAATAATACTGGAATGGATAATCACTGCTTCCATGCTGTTTAATTTCCATGAACTCCTCGTCTGTAAGTATTCTATTATATGTTTTATTATAATCCATCTCCATATCACGTTCTTTCTTTTTTACGATATTATACAGTATTTCTACAATTTAATTCAATGTATATATCTAATATTTGCTATATAATCAAGTAAAAAAGAAAAGAGGTATACTTATGATTTTTAAATGTAGAAATTCTATAAAAAAAACAGACTACCATAAGACAAAAATCGCCTGTTATATGGGGTTTATCACACAGGCTATTACGGCAAACTTCGCACCGCTTCTTTTTTTGAAATTTCACAGTGACTACCATATTTCTCTCGGTAATATTGCTCTGATATCCACTTTCTTCTTTTTCACACAGCTTCTGGTTGACCTGTTCTGTGCCAAATTCGTGGACCATATCGGGTATCGTGTGTGCATTGTTACATCAGAAATATTTTCTGCACTGGGTCTGCTTGGACTGGCATTTTTACCTGATTTTTTACCTGATCCTTTTATTGGAATTATATGTAGTGTTATTGTTTATGCCATCGGAAGTGGTTTAATAGAAGTACTTTGCAGCCCTATTATCGAGGCCTGTCCGTTTGAAAACAAAGAAGCAACTATGAGTCTGCTCCATTCCTTTTACTGTTGGGGAGCTGTTGGGACAATTTTGATTTCCAGCTTATTTTTCCTGATATTTGGAATAGACAACTGGAAATGGCTCGCCGTAATATGGGCAATCATTCCTGCAGTTAATACTTATAACTTCATGACCTGTCCCATTGAACCTCTGGTTGACAATGGTTCTGGAATGGGAATTAAGAATCTGTTTTCCAAACCATTTTTCTGGGTTGCAATATGTCTGATGATCTGTTCCGGAGCTTCTGAGCTTGCAATGGCTCAATGGGCTTCTGCTTATGCAGAAGCCGCACTGGGATTGTCAAAAGCCCTGGGAGATTTAGCAGGTCCATGTATGTTTGCAGTAACAATGGGAATCAGCCGTATAATTTTTGGAAAATATGGAGAACAGTTAGATTTAATGAAGTTTATGGGTGGTTCAGGCATATTATGCGTTGTCTGTTATCTACTTGCCGCTTTGTCATCCAGCCCGATTATCGGACTTATCGGTTGTATTGCATGTGGATTTTCAGTTGGAATCATGTGGCCTGGAACAATCAGTATTTCCTCAAAAACTTTTCCAACAGGTGGAACGGCTATGTTTTCTCTTCTTGCCATGGCAGGAGATTTAGGTGGCAGCATTGGACCTGGAATTGTTGGTCGTATCACCCAGAATGCCGGAAATAATATTAGGATTGGCATGGGATTCGGACTTATTTTTCCGGTAATTCTATTGTTTATGTTATTCCTGCTGTATCGAAAAAAATCCACACAGCCTCAAATATCAACGCACTGATGAACCATTAAAAGTAAATTTTTCAAAACCTCTGTAAGATCAATAAAGCCGATACTGGATTCAAAAGTCCCGCATCGGCTTTTTACTTTGGTTTCTTTCTTTTCCCTGTAATTTTTTCTACCTTCAAAACATATCATTGCTCCATAACAAGGAAATCTATTGTATATCATTTTTTAAGTTCATAAAGAAAATTGCTATTTTATCTAACTTTCCTTCATTATATTCTGCAAAATCCAAATAATATTTTGGAATACTTTCATCTTGAATTTCTTTTTTATATAACCATTGTCTTGTTTTAGCTTCCGGAGCAAAAATAACTGCTTGATGTTCACTGGAAAAAATCTCATTATAAGTACATGCTGAATGGTCTAAAACACACTTCCAATCCATATTCTCATCCTGAAAATATCGATTTAGTTGATTCAAAAATTTCTTTGCTTTTTGCATATAAATGACATTCATAATTGGATTATAATGTTCTCCCTCTATTACAGGAATTTCCCATACCAAACAACACGTTTTCATTTATAGATCCCCCTTTACAAAATGCATAACTCCCCAATTTCCTAATCAATAAAACTTGAATTTAGCTGCTTAGAGATTCAGCTCTGAAACATCCATTTCGCCAGACATCAGTTTAGGAAGCATGGAATCTCTTATTGATGCAAGTGACTCATTCTGTTGTCTATTGCCAGAAATCATTTTATGTATAGGGCTACAAGTTTCGATAAATGCTGAAATTTTTTCTTCTACTGGATACTTAATAGGTATAGCATTTAGAATTGCTTGCGTCATTAGCGGTTGTCCGGTGCCAATATGTCGGGAAGATAGTGATGCATTTCGCAATAAGTAATAAATAAACAATGGTGAGGAGCCAGTACGATTTTTTGCTTGTATGGCATTATCGCTTGTCCAGCATTTATCAAGGCATAAAAATGTATTACCGCAATATGCGCCAACCCTACCAATGATAACACAATTATCAGCATTAGATTTATCAGTATATGCTAATATGCCATTTCCACCATATACGGGGATGTTTCCAATTGTTTTTGGGCGTTTTTTGCCATTTGCAAATACGATTAAATCTTGGAGAGTAGCATCCGTATTTAATGAAAAAATGTCAGGAAACATATCATCAAATATAGCCTGAGCTTGCTGCTCTAAATTTTTGTTTTCCTATAACATCTTACTCCAACATACACTATTGCTATCAGCCCAAATCTCCGTGGCGGAGTAGATGGGCGATGCTTGCTAAAGCAATACTAGTAGGTTTTGCTCCCCTTCTGAATGTAAAAGTAGCCCTGAGCAACTGAGCTCAGGGCATGTAGTTTAATTATTCTGTTTGGTTTTTGTAATTGTTATCAGTGTACACCTATCAAATCTTTGCCTTCTTAGCCTTTGAGTCGTAGCTGTAAGCCTTATACTTAGTATCATTATAAGTCTTTACCTTAACTGAAACAGTTTTACCCTTTAAGCTCATAGGCATATCCCAATTGAAATTCGCTGTGTAGGTATTCTTTGTGCCCTTAAGTGTCTTGTATGAAGAAATGCCGTTTACACTTGTAGTAAGATCTATACCCTTTGCACCCTTAGCCATCTTGCTTAAGGTTACAGTCATCTTGAATGTGGTCTTATATCTATATTTCCCTTCATTATAGCTAAAATATCTCTTAACCTTAACATTAGAAATCTTTACCGACTTGATTACAGGCTTAGTTGAAGGACCCATAGTCACTGTAGCTAACTTATAAACCTTGGAATTAACCTGATAGTTGTTAACTCGGTCTATCTGTCCTGCATACAAGTTATATTTCTTACCTGGCTTCATTGTCGATGGAGCCTTTGTTGCCATCCACTCTCCCCATCCATTCTTGAGCATTGCATCAAAGTTATGTCCTTTAACAAACACATTTGTATACTCACCATGCTGGTCACGAGTCAGACGGTCAGCATTAAACAGAATCTTGTCAGGATATGTTGTAATCATCATCTTAGTAGCTTTTTGGAAGTTTGCATAGAAGAAATCTATCGTATAATTCTTCCAACCATCGCCATTACATGTAAGACTATACATTCCTTGCTTAAGATTACTACCTTTAATATTTAATACACCATATGCAACGGTTCCATTCTTGTCCCACTCCTGGTTAGGAAGTCGTTTACTATAAGTTAGACCAAAGAAAGGGTAATTGCCGAATTCATCGCCTTCCCTAAGCTGAATTTTGCACTGAATGTAGTCTGTAGCGACAGGTTCATTAATAAGATCTCTAGTAAAGGACACAACAGTACCATCTTCAAGAGTCTTAGAATACTTATAATCTGCATCATTTTTGTTAATTGTTGCTGCGCTTGCAACCACTGCAGTTGCAGCGATCATAGCAATTGTCACTGCCAGAATTAACAGCAGTCTCGATACTCTACGCTTTTTCATCTTCTTGCCCTCCTATTTGAAAGAACATTAACATTAACTTCTGAGTTCGAAATATGAAAAGTTTTGATGTATTAAGGTGCTGTACGTTCACCTCCTCGTCACCTAATTTACTTTAACGCTCTATATTGTTATAAACATAATACACTAGTTTACCCCTCCTCGCAAGACTTTTCGTATAAACTTTCACACCCTGCAGTTTGTATTCAGACTTATGGAGTTACGCAAATGTGCGATTATATGGAAATAGACAGCCGAAGCTGCCTATTTATGTTCGTATATAGGGTTTCTGTAAACTGGAAGTTACCTAATAATCTTTTCAAACCGAAACATTCCGTTCGGAAACTGCTCGTCCTGCTTTTCAGCATTCATTTCCGGATTATTGGGGGCTTGGTGATATTTGTTAAAGAACTCTACGATGTGAAAACCACATCTGTTCACATAAAAATGGATGTTCCGCTGCTCGAAATAGGGCGTTACGGTTTCCCAGACTTTCACTTCTGGATATAACTTCTCAACTTCGCACCATGCAGCATACCCGATGCCTTTGCTATGAACTGATGGCGCAATGAAAAGAAGATCTAGGTCGCCTTTTTCACCCTCGACTTTAATCACAACACCGCCTACTTTTTTGCCATCGAGTACGATGCGGTAAGCTTCACCATCGTCAATGGACTGCTCAATCGTTTCTCGTGATATAATCTGTCCATCTTCCTCAAAATGATTATCTCTAAGGCCAAATTCTTCCAGGGCACCGTAATTGAAGGCTTCCTGATTGTCTAAAACAAATTGCTCTCTATCACTGTGTTCAAGGGGGCGCAACTGCACAATAGTAGTCATGTCTTTACTCCTAAAAATTCCGATTGTTCTAATTATTTTTAGTTCCACCTTCTTGCCCCTCGGACAAGAAGTATCCCTCGCTTTCAGCTCGGTCAATTCCGATTGAGATTTCACCCGTTTTGTAAGCTGATTTTCTTTCCAGTCAATTGTGGAATCCACCTGGCATATAAATCACAGAGTGGCTGTGACTATTTTCCAACCCATATTTTCGTGACATGCTCCCACCACTTAAATCCCAGATTTTGAAGTGGGGGTTTCTTGCTCAATGACTCTACTGAGCCAAGTATCTACAAGCTATCCTCGCGTGCCCCGCGATTCTTTTTGCCCGGACACGGGCGTATTTTCTTACTTATTGTCCGGATATGGACAGTTTATACTGCCAGCATCCTTCTTGCCTCTTCACGGATATTGATCGCTGCATTTCGATCTCTGTCCATCTCATTTCCACACGTGCAGCGGTATACTCTTTCAGATAATCCCAGCTCTTTTTTTATCTTTCCGCATTTACTGCATTTTTTGCTTGAAGGGAAAAAGCGGTCTATCTTTACTAATTTCTTTCCCTTCCAGGCAAGCTTATAATCCAGCATATTCCGGAACATCCCGTATCCATTATCCTGTACACTTTTCCCAAAGTGCAGGCACTGGCCCATTGCTTTCATATCAATATCTTCTACCGCGACTATATCGTACTGGTCTGTAATCCTGCGGCTCAGTTTATGCAGATAATCCTTTCTCTGGTTTCGTATTTTTTCATGGCACCTGGCAACTTTCTTTTTCTGCCGCACATAATTGCGGCTTTCTTTTACACATCTCGACAGTTTACGCTGCTCCCTTGCCAGCCTTTTTTCATTTCTTCTGAAGAATCCTGCTCTTTCAAGTTCAATCTCTTCTGAAAACACTGCCATCCCCTGCATCGCATAATCAATCCCCAGTATTTTGGCATTGCTGTAATCTTCATCTGCTGCTTGGTTTTCGCAGCTGTATCCTTCATACAGCAGACTTGCAAAATACTTTCCGGACGGCTCCATACTGACTGTCACTGATTTCAGACAGCAGTTTTCTGCAGGCTCCCTGTGTTTTTTCATGGAGATCCATTTTAATTTGGGAAGCCGGATCCGCTTATCTTCTACCAGAATATTTCCGTTGACTACATTTGTTGTGTAGCTGTTTTTGGAGTGATGTTTTGACTTGAAACGTGGAAATCCAACCTTGGGATCACGGAAAAAATTCTTATATGCTTTCTCCAAATGAAGCTGAACATTTGCCAGTGCCAGCGAATCTACTTCTTTCAGAAATGAATACTCCTTTTTATACATGGCTGGTGTATTTTTTAACAGTTTTTTCGTCTTTTTATACTCCCGGATCTTGTCATTAAGCATCTGGTTATACAGAAAACGGCAGCAGCCAAATGTTTTTCCCAGAAGTATCTTCTGTTCTTCTGTTGGATAGATCCGGAAACGATATGCTATGTTCAATGCTTTTTCTCTCCCTGGGTTTCGATGTATTGACGGATTACTTCAGCTGGTGCGCCTCCTGCCGTCAAAAGGCAGAAACTCTGACTCCAGAATGCTTCTTTCCAAAGTTTTTCCCGGATTTCCGGATGCTCTTTTTTCAGCAGCCTGCTGCTGGCACTTTTATATGCATTGATAAATTTACTGAGTTCCGTTTTAGGCTGTGCACGAAACATTACATGCACATGGTCAATATCATGATTCCATTCCTCCAAAACAATTCCATATCGGGGTGCAATATATTCCCATATTTCTTTTGCTCTTTCTGAAATTGGGTCATTGATAACTTTTCTTCGATATTTTACCACCATGATCAGATGATAATACATCAAATATACTGAATGTGCATTGTGATCTATTTTTTCCATAAAAACAGTCCTTTTTTGATCTTTTACCTTATCGACTGATTCTATTATACCATGAATCGCGTTGCAGAACAAGTGTTCTTTTCTGTTTTTTTTGCAATTCATCTCCCACCTATAGAGGAAGGAGAATTCTTGCTATATATTATGTTAAAACTTACAACAAAAAACAGAGTTTCTGCAAGTCCTGTAATTCCCCATGAGAAGATATACAAAAGATACAGTGATGAAATCGTCTGGAAATGTGCAAATACTGTATAAATCCAGACAATACGAAATACGCAGGAGCCCAGAATAACGATAATGGTAGGCGGAATACTTTTTCCGATGCCTCGGGATGCGGCGATACTGCCATCCATAAAACAGCTAAACGCATAGCTGAATGCCATAATACGAATCCTCTGCATACCAGCATCAATAACTGTTGGTTCCGTAGCGAACAGAGAAAGAAACTGTGGGCCAAACACAAGGAGTAGTCCACCCAGGATTGCACCGAAAATGAAGGCATATGTAAGGCTGACTCTATAAGATTTCAGCATTCGTTTTTTATTACCGGCACCCCAGTTCTGACCGATAAAGCTTGCACATGCAGTATAAAAAGAAAACATGACATTATAGATCAGGGAGTCAGCATTTGCAGCAGCTGCATTTCCGGAAACCATCACTGCATCAAAAGAGTTGACACCAGTCTGCACAAACAGGTTTGCAATAGCAAAGATTCCGTTCTGAAGACCTGTAGGGATACCAAGCATGAGAACTGCTTTGCAGGCCTTGGGGTGCAGACGGATTTTACGCAGAGACACTTTGCAGTCATCGGTTCTTCTGAGGAGATGGATCATCACCAGAGAAGCAGAGATATACAGAGAAATTGCGCTGGCTGTTGCAACGCCTGCGGCTGCCATATGACAGACAATAACAAAAAACAGATTCAGAAGAACATTGACCACACCTGCAATGGAAAGGTAGATCAATGGTCGTTTCGTATCGCCTATGGCACTTAATACGCCGTTTCCGAAATTGTATACGGCCATTGCAGGCATTCCCAGGGAATAGATCTTCATATATAAAATAGCCTGATCAATAAGTTCCGGCTTCGTGTTCATCATGGACAGCATCCGCCCGGAAAACAGAAGACAGATGGCGCAGACGAGCAGACCTGTGATTGCGCACAAAAGAAGAGAAGTATGGATTGTTTCTTCTGTGCCTTTTTTATTACCGGCACCCAGTTCGTGAGCTACGCGGACATTGACACCGGCACCCATTCCGATAAGGATTCCGGTAAACAGAGTAACCAGCAAAGTTGTGGAACCGACAGCACCTAGTGCCATATAATCTGCAAACCGTCCAACAACGGCAACATCGCTTAAGTTAAAAAGAACCTCCAGTACCTGTGATCCCATAAGAGGAAGGCTGAAGAGAAGTATATTTTTCCAGAGAGATCCTGTGGTCATCTCAATGGAATGATATTTCTTTTTTTCATTTTCACACATAAAATTACCTCATAAAAATTACTTCATCCAAATTATACAATACTCTGTTGAAAAATGTTTGTCTGGAAGTTATTCATTTAATTCAACTTCAATTTCTTCAATGGTAGGCATACTACCTCTGAACTCTTCTGGTATAAGTTTTGATAATTCATAACCGGAAATACCGAGTGGCTGGCTTCTTATATTCATTATCAGCCTTAATCAACTCACTCATATATAATCCTTTCTAATGTGTCAGTTCGACAATTTCCGATTAGTAAATACTTTTCATTTCATATGTAACTGCTACTCCGCCAGTACATATTCGTAAAATACGAATTCTGTTTCTCCGGTACTTTCATAGTACTCCTGTGCTGTTCCGCAATTAACAAAGCCGTATTTTTCATACAATTTCTGTGCTGGCACATTAGTTCCGATCGCGTCCAGCCGCACTGCCTTTTTCTTTTTGTCTGCAGCCAGCTTGATGATTTCATCAAGTGCTGCTGTTGCCGCTCCATCTCCCTGATATTCAGGTAAAACCATCAGCAGATGAACCACCGCTGCATCCTAATCATCCACCTTAACTTTCCAGTGAATCTTTCTATATTCTTTTGACTGAGCATTCGTCACCGCTACTGCACCAATCACATCCATGTCCTTCAAAATCAAGTACATTTCACCTTTTACAATATAAGAATTCCAATCGTCATCATTTGGATATATATTCTTTTTCCACTGCAGGATCTGACCATATTTCGGAGAACTGTCCAAAAGTCTCCAGTACAGTGCCCTGATCTGATCAAGATCTTTTATAGATACTTCTTTTAATCTAAGATTTTTCATTATTGTTTTCTCCTCACCTTCTTGCCTTTCGGAGAAGAAGCATTCCTCGCTGTCGATATAGTCAAGATATTTCTTATCTTGTCTTCATTCCAACGCTCTCGTTCTTTCCAAATGTTTTTCTCAATTGTACCAGAAAAACAAAGAATTCTCAATCTGACCAAAATCGTTTTATCTACAAAAGGTAACATCCTGTTTCCTGACTAATGTCTCAAAGGACAAATCCTGATAAACTCCACAGTTAAGGAATTAGACAAAGCCATTTCTGATGCAATTAAAAATGGTTAACTCATACAAGAAGAAGGGGATTCCATTCACCAATAAAAAACATCTGCTGTACAACGGTAAAAGAACGTTGTACAGCGAGTCCAAAAGGCGTATGGAGTTAAATTAAAACTTCCATACGCCTTTTTAAACTCCGCTCTGCAAATTGTCTAAAAGTTAACTAAAAATATATTACCGTTCATATGATGCAATAATTTCTTTACTATCTGCTGTTTTATAATCAATTGTTCCCAAATTACCAATCAAGTCAAATGTCATATCTGCATTAGCCTGCAATTCATCTTCAAGGGTATCCCATAAGCTTATATGAGTCCGGTAATTCTTTCCTGCGATCCTGTATTCTTCCAGATGTTCTACAAAACCATATATAGGATAAAAGCTGGCCATAACTATCTCAAAGCCGAATTGACGCAGAAGAAATAAAAGGCTACAATAATAAATAAAAACAGAAGCGCATAATTGATTGCTACATACCAACTGAATAATGGAGGATATAAAGTAATGGCTGAACGAAAACCCTATACTACAAAAACAAGGCAGGTTATTCTAGAATATATGAAAGAACAAAGCGAAGTTACTGTCAGTGTTGCTGATATTGAAAAGTATTTAAAAGAAACGGGAATTAAAGTAAACACAACAACTGTCTACCGCTATCTGGATAAGCTTTGCGCGGAACACGTTGTAATTAAATACCCAGATCTGAATTCTGACAAAGCAGTGTTTCAGTTCGCAGGAAAAGAAAAAAAATGTACAGACCACCTGCATCTGAAATGTATCAGATGCGGCAAGGTTGTACATCTTGACTGTGACTTTATGGATGAATTAAAAGAGCATCTGTTCCGGGATCATGGATTCCGTCTGCAGTGCAGCGGAGATATGCTTCATGGAATCTGCAAAGACTGTGAAAACAAATCCGATCAGCTGTGATCTGTTTCAGATGCAGCATGATGGATCTGGCGGATCACACATCTGATTGATACCGGTACTGTAAAAAGGCAGGCAATCGCCCCAGACAGCATGATTGCAACATCCTGAAAAAGAAATTTGGAATTGAGAATAATTTCCAGGTTATATTGCTGTGTCTGAACATAGGCAAATAACAGAATAGAGCCTCCAAGATAAGCAAAAAGCAGCGTATTTACAGTTGTTCCTATAATTTCTTTTCCAACCTGATAGCCGGAAGAAGTAAGTTCTTTCGCTGTCAGGCTGTTTTTATGTGTCCAGACTTCATATACAGAAGAAGTTACAGATAAAGCAGTATCAATAACCGCTCCAAGAGTACTGAAAACAGTTACAAAAACTGCCACATGAAGCATATTAATATGGATATCCGTACTGTAATAATACATAAAATCATCTTCTGAAAGCTGAAGCTCATTCAGTCCATAGCTTCCTGATCTCCATATAATAAGATAAATCGGAATAAATAAAAGCAGCATCACAAGCAAGGTAGCCAGAAAAGCCGCCCGTGTCTTTGGATTGTTTCCATTCTGGTAGAACAGGGAATTATAGCAGACTCCTGCCCCTGCTGCCAATATCAGAAGCAGAGCCGGGAAACCAATGGACATCAGAAGAATCGAAATAAACAGAATTACAATATTACCGGCCAATGTCATAAGAGAAACTGCTCCGCGCTCCCCACCAATCAGAATCATTAAAATAATCAACACCAGTGCAAGAAAAATTATCATTTTTTGTCGCTCCTTTTCAGAAATGGTAGTTTCATGATAATAGAAGAAATAAAAACAGATACAGGGATTGCCAGTACAATTCCTATACTTTCAATCAGAAAACGACAGATATCATATGGAATATGATATCGTATGATCGTTATAAACCTGATCTCATTATTCATTTTCAGGATAAACATAGGAATCATGCCGCTTGCCAGAACAAAAAGCAACACATTTATCATGGTTCCCATAATATCATATCCGATTTCCCGTCCTGAATGTATTAATTTTCTCAGAGAAACATCTGGATTTTTCCGGACAATTTCCCCTGTTGCAGCACTAATAGTTACAGCTACATCCATGATAGCTCCAAGTCCTGTCAGCATAATATCTGTCCAGAATATATCAGCAGAATTACTCATACTCCCCAGATATTCCAGATTAGAATAATCCAGATCTCCAAAAAACTGAATAGAAAATTCAAATAATGCCATGATCAGAAACAGTACGCATATGGTTGAAATAACAGAAGCCCATGTTTTTCTGTGGATTCCATTCAGACAGATCAGAGTTGTTATCGAAAATAGAAAAGCAATTACATTGCAGATATTTAAGATATTTTCCCCTTTCATAAAAGCCTGAAATCCAAACGCGAATATAATTGTGTTCAATATCAGCGATATGATCGTATAGAATCCCTGCTTTCCTGTAATACAGATCAGAAGAAAAAACAGACCACCTGCCAGCAATACCAGATAACCATCACGCTTTATGGAACGTATGGATTTCCCTGGATTTTCCCTTGAACCACTTAAAAAGACCGTGTCTCCTTTGTGATATTTCTGATTCTGAACCTGAGACGATGTATATTCATTAGAAATAGAAATCTCTTCCCCTTTATGGGTACCGTTTAATATACGCGCTGTAATTTTCTGAGTATAATAATACTCTTCTGCATCCCTGGTTCCTTTCCTACTCATTGTTTCCTTTTCTGTTACTGAAGATATCTTCGCCAGAGGCGTATGATAAAACCTGGCGTTAAAACAGGTAAATATAACACAGATAATATAGATGCCTGCTAAGAAATATTTCATCTGAAATGCATGAGATTTCATAGGATTCTTTTTCTCCTTCTTAATAAAAAATATTGCAACCTTAAAGATACTAATCAGTTACTTTTTATCGAAATACTGTGAGTTCTATATCTTTCAGCTGCTATAATGATCCAGTATTTTTTCCATATCCCCATCTTCCACTTCTCCAATTAACTGTTCACAGCCAAATAATTCTCTGACTGCATTTTCATATACCACACATTTCTCAGCCTTCTTAATCTTTTTGGCATATTTTTTATTGTTTGTAAACATAGGTGCCAGATAAGACCATAATTCTTTCATACGGAACAGGATATTTCTGTCTCCGGACAGGTCTTCACAGTATTCATTGTACATCATATCATGAAATCTGCGGATTTCTTCCTTTGACGCAGGTGCACCGCCAAGGATCTCTCTGGCAAGTGCAGGATTCTTCAGTGTTCCTCTGCCTGTCATAATGCAGTCCAGGGTCGGAAACATTTCCTGTAATCTGGTACAGTCTTCTGCTGTGACAATATCTCCGTTATAGCAAACCGGGCTCTTTGAGTGCTCCACAGCCTCTCCAAATGTTTCCAGACGGGGCTTATTTTTGTAATAGTCTTTCTGCACTCTTGCGTGAACAATTAACTCCTCCAGTGGATATTTATTATAAATGGTCAGCAGATCTTCAAATTCTTCCGGATCATCCATACCCAATCGGGTCTTGATGGAAATCTTCATATCACATTTACGGAAAATCTCATCCAGGAATTTATCCAGCTCATCCGGTCTGTCCAGAAATCCTGCTCCTCTTCCCTTTGTCACAACAGTCTTTGACGGACAGCCGAGGTTCAGATTTACTTCATTATAACCGTATTCCTGCAGTGTTTCCGCTGTCTGGATAAAATCCTCTGCATTCTTTGTGAGAATCTGGGGAACTGCATACATCCCCTCATTATTCTCAGGCATAATGTCTTTCTTTTCTCTGGTGCTGAGATGTCCTTTCTGATTTGGAAGGATAAAGGGAATAAAAAACTTGTCAAAACCTCCAAAGCACTGGTAAAGTGCCCTTCTGTATGTATATCCTGTGATTCCCTCAAGGGGGGCTAAATATATTTTCATGTGCTTCTCCTGTTGTATTTATTGTATTCTTCATTCATTATACTGTAGTTATTCTGTTTTCTCAATGCAGATTTGAAACAGCCGCTGCAAATTGTAAAAAGGCTCAAAATTTCTTGGAAAAGCACCAACACCCTGTCCCGGACATAAACTATATAGAAATCCCCTTCGAGGTAGCGATTTGAAGGCCTTTCAAAAACCTTTGTCCATATCCCAGGAAAAATATTATCTTCAAAAATATCAGGAGGGCGATTCCCAGGCAAAAAATATCCTGATTGAGCATAATCTCCGACTGGTGGCCCATGTGGTCAAAAAGTATCAGGGAACCGGTGAGGATACTGATGATCTGATTTCTATTGGCACCATCGGACTGATCAAGGCTGTCACAACCTTTAATCCCCAAAAATCCTCCCGGCTTTCTACCTATGCTGCCAGATGTATAGAAAATGAACTGCTGATGTATTTTCGGGCTAAGAAGAAGCATTCGAAAGAAGTATCTCTGTACGACCCCATCGGAACGGATAAAGAAGGAAATGAAATCAATCTTTTAGATGTAATAGAAAGCGTGCCTGTGGATATTGTAGAAGAATGTTACATCCGGGAAAATACCACATATCTGCTGCAATCTCTGAAAAAAATCCTGTCAGAAAAGGAATATCAGGTGATCTGCTACAGATATGGGCTCTTTGGCATGGAGGAAGAAACTCAGCGGGAAATCGCACAAAAGCTGTGCATCAGCCGCTCCTATGTTTCCAGAATTGAGAAAACCGCTTTACAAAAACTCCGTGGACTTTTTCCCCAGACAGAATAAACGCAGCCAACGTTTCATTTGTTGGCTGCGTTTACTTTTACTCTGCTCTTCTCAATAAATCATAAACCTGGATTTCAGTTCCTAAATCAATAAACAGCTTCTGCTGTGCATGAGGTGCACTTTCCATGGAATTGCCATCTTCATCATAAATCCCCCTGACAGTAACAGATAAATTCTGTCCATCCGGTTTCATGATCTCGATGGTCTCTCCTACAGAAAATTTGTTTCTCTGTGTGATCTGTGCAAAGCCACGCTCATCCACTGCTTCTGCAAATCCCAGATAAGTATATTCTTTCTGATAAGTGTTATTATCATAAATCTGTGTATTCTCATCCGGTTTTCCATAGAAGAATCCGGTTGTAAACTGTCTGTAAGTACAGTTGGAAATCTGTTCCTGATACCATGGCATATTTGCCTGATATTTCTCAGGACTCTCCATATAATCATCAATTGCCTTACGGTAGGTTCTGGCAACAGTTGCAACATAAAGGGCAGTCTTCATACGGCCCTCAATTTTCAGACTGTCAATTCCACTGTTTACAATATCGTCCATATGCTCGATCATGCACAGATCTTTGGAATTAAAGATATAGGTTCCTCTCTCATTCTCAAATACAGGCATATATTCTCCAGGACGTTTCTCCTCCACAATGGAATATTTCCAGCGACAGGGATGGGTACAGGCTCCCTGATTTGCATCACGTCCTGCCAGATAATTACTGAGCAGACATCTTCCTGAATAGGAAATACACATTGCACCGTGGATAAATGTCTCTATCTCCATATCCTCCGGAATATGCTCCCGGATTTCTCTGATCTCAGCAAGTGAAAGCTCCCTTGCTGTTACCACACGCTTGGCTCCCAGCTGATACCAGAAACGGTATGTTTCATAGTTCGTATTATTTGCCTGTGTACTGATATGGCGTTCGATCTCCGGACAGATTTCCTTTGCATACATATAGATTCCGGGATCCGCAATGATCAGAGCATCAGGCTTCAGTTCCTTAAGCTCTGTCAGGTATTCTCTTACACCTGGCAGATCATAGTTATGAGCCAGGATATTTACAGTCACATATACTTTTACCCCATGCTCATGGGCAAATGCAATTCCCTCTTTCATATCTTCATGGGAAAAGTTCTTGGCTTTTGCTCTCAGTCCAAAGGCTTCCCCTCCGATATATACAGCATCTGCTCCAAAAATAACAGCAATTTTTAATACTTCAAGGCTGCTTGCAGGAACAAGCAATTCGATTTTTCTCATAATGATTACTCCTGTTTCACACTGACTGTAACTCCATCTCCCAGAGGAAGAATGGATGTTACAAAGGATGGATCATGCTTCAGTTCATACAGATACTCCCGCATCCGTTTATATATGGTTCTCTTTCTGCGCTCTACCAGGTAATGAGATTCAATAATATCTCCCTCCTGAAGTACATTGTCAGAAATCAGAACACTGCCCTTGGCCATCAGCCTCCTGATATCCGGAAGCCAGTGAATATATTGCCCTTTGGCAGCATCCATAAAGATCATGTCAAATGGTCCCTCCAGAGTTTTCAGCAGTTCTCCTGCATCTCCTTCCAACAAAGTGATCTGATCTTCTCGTCCGGCCCTGCGGAAATTTTCCCTGGCAATAGGAATCCTTTTGTCATAATTCTCTATTGTTACAATCTGCAGATCCTCTCTCCCATATTCGCACATAAGAAGTGTGGAGAAGCCAATGGCTGTCCCCACCTCCAGAATGCGTCCCGGCTGGTTCATAGCCAGAAACGTCTTTATAAAGCTCTGCATTTCTCTTCGGATCACAGGCACCCTGTCTCTCAGGGCTGTCTGTTCCAGTTCCTCCAGAAATGGGGTATTTCCCCTATCCAGAGAATTGATATAGGTACGCATCCGCTCCTCTACTATCACGAAGTACTTACCCCTTCCTGCTCCTCATCTCCCGCAAGGATTCCCATGATCCGATTGGGAGTATAAGCTGTACTCAGTAAATAGGTACCTGCCTTCAGCTTTCCATGATAAGTGGAAAGTCTCTCCTGCACATAAAATACCGGTGCACTTTTCACCAGTCCCTTTTTCTGGAGTGTCTTTGCTATTCCATAAAGAGAAGCATCCTCTTTAATAACAACTGTTACCTCCTGGCCTTCACCAGGGCTCATAGCCTGCTGATTAAATACGTCATGCCCAAACTGAAAAGCAGATTTACCGATCCAGAAAAGCAGGACAATAACACAGATATAAAGCGCGATTTTGAAAAAGACACTTGCAATTGCAACTCCTGCCGCGCCTACCCGGTCTCTTGTCTCACCAGTATCACCCATAATTCTCTTCCTTTCTGATCCTTAGCTTATATTCGGAGTATCAAAATCTATTCCATCGGTCAGTTCCATATAAATCCTCTGGATCATCCTGCAGAGAGCAAGCTCTGCATCCAGATATGCATTTACCAGCGGAAGCCGGCGAAGCTCTGCAGATTCCTTCCCCATTTGTTCTACCACTTCAAAAAGCTGGTCTGAACTGCACTGGCTCTGTATCCGGTAGTTTTTGGCCCGGAATGCATCCACACGCTTCTTCAGATCCGGGTCCTGACTTAGGATTTCTTTCTGTTTCTCAAATTCTATATATTCAGCACTTTCTTTTATAGAAGCCAGAAGTCTGCTGATACTTTCTTCTAATGTGTTCTCTTCCATTTTATTATGCCTCCATAATGATCGGAAGGATCATAGGGCTTCTCTTTGTACGTTTCCAAAGGAATTCGCTGAGAGCATCCTTGATCACAGTCTTGATCTTGCCCCAGTCTGTAATATTGCGTTCCAGACAGGAATCCAGTGCATTCTCCACTACTTCCCTGGCATTATCCATCAAATCCTCGGATTCTCTCACATAGACAAACCCTCTGGACACAATATCCGGTCCTGCAAGAACTACATTGCTGTGACGCTCCAGAGTCACAACTACGATCATAATTCCGTCCTCTGCCAGATGCTGGCGGTCACGAAGCACGATATTTCCTACATCTCCTACTCCAAGCCCGTCTACCAGAATTGCTCCGGTGTGTACAGTTCCGGTTACCTGTGCACTCTGACTGTCAAGCTCCAGCACATTTCCGGAAGCAAGAACAAATACGTTCTCCTTTGGAATTCCCAGCTCCATAACAATATTTTTCTGAGCTGTCAGATGACGGTACTCTCCATGCACAGGAATTGCATATTTAGGTTTCACCAGAGAATAAATCAGTTTGATCTCTTCCTGGCAGGCATGTCCGGATACATGTACATCCTGGAAAATTACCTTGGCACCCTTCATGGATAATTCATTGATCACCTTGGATACTGCCTTCTCATTACCCGGGATCGGGTTGGAGCTGAAAATGATCGTATCATTGGGCTTGATCACAATCTTTTTATGAATATTAGCTGCCATACGTGACAGGGCTGCCATAGATTCTCCCTGGCTGCCGGTAGTGATCAGCACAACCTGCTCATCCGGATAGTTCTTCACCTGATCAATCTCTATAAGAGTCTGATCCGGAATACGCAGATATCCAAGCTCCGCAGCAGTTGTGATAACATTCACCATACTGCGTCCCTCTACTGCTACCTTCCTGCCAAAACGATATGCAGTATTGATGATCTGCTGCACACGGTCAACATTTGAAGCAAAGGTTGCGATAATAATTCTGTTCGTTTTGTATTCATTGAAAAGATTATCAAACACATGTCCCACAGAACGTTCTGACATGGTGAAGCCACTGCGCTCTGCATTGGTACTGTCACACATCAGTGCCAGAACACCTTTTTTGCCGATTTCTGCCAGACGCTGAAGGTCGATAGCATCTCCGAATACAGGTGTATAGTCTACCTTAAAGTCACCGGTATGGACTACAATTCCTGCCGGAGAATAAATAGCCAGTGCAGATGCATCCTGGATACTGTGGTTGGTCTTAATAAATTCAATTGAGAAGTCTCCCAGATTGATCACCTGTCCATGCTTTACTTCTTTCAGTTTGGTAGTACGGGTCATGTTGTGCTCTTTCAATTTATTAGCGATCAGAGCAATGGTCAGCTTTGTGGAATAAACCGGCACATTCACATCCTTAAGCACATAAGGAAGTGCTCCTATATGGTCCTCATGTCCGTGAGTGATCACAAAACCCTTTACCTTGGAAATATTTTCTTTTAAATAAGTCACATCCGGAATAACCAGGTCAATTCCCAGCATATCATCTTCAGGGAAAGCCAGACCACAGTCCACAACTACAATACTGTCTTCATATTCAAAGGCAGTGATATTCATTCCGATCTGCTCCAGACCTCCCAGCGGAATGATTTTCAATTTTGATGCCGGTTTTCTGGATTTATGCAGATTATTCTTTACAGAAGCCTTGATTGGAGCTTTAAACGTAACCGGTTTTCCTGTTTTTTCCTTCTCCGGCTGCTGTTTTCTCTCCCCGTTCAAGCCTGACTTTCTGTTATAATTATTTCTGTGCTGGGATTTATATTTATAATTTTTCTGTCTGTTATACGGTCTCTTCGCTCCATGTCCAGACTGTCCTTCATGGGTGCCACGTTCTTCATTATTAAATTCGTAATTATTTTCGTTACTCAAGCATTTACACCTCCATGCTTATTTCCTGCTGCTCACCATACCTCTTCTCTGATCTGTTCCGGGTATTTTGTTTTATGCAGCTTTTCATTTTTACATTTCAAGATCCACGTCATCATCAAGCATCTGCTCAAATACTTTAAATACAGCCTGAAGCTCGTCCTCGTCCTCTACCATCTCATAACAGGCTTCCTGGCTCTCCTCTGCAGACACATCTTTAAAAATATACGCTGTTGCCTCATCATCTAAGGAATCGGACACAAGAAGATAAGCAGTTCCTCCAATTCTGGTCTGCTCCTCTACATAAAACTCTACTTCTGTTCCGTCTTCCAGCTGAAATTTGATTTTTTCCATTATATTCTCCTAACAATGCAGAGAATCCAGATATCCCTGCAAAATAAAAACAGCTGCCAGCTGGTCCAGATATTGCTTACGATTCTCTCTGCGCACACTGGCCTCCATCAAAGTACGCTCTGCCTCCACTGTAGTAAGGCGTTCATCCCACATCACAACCGGCAGACCTGTCCGTCTCTCCAACATCTCCCTGAACTCCAGCGTTTTCTCAGCCCGCTCTCCAATAGTATTATTCATATTCTTGGGAAGTCCAAGTACGATTTTCTCTGCCTGGTACTCCGCTGCCAGTTCTTCAATACGAGCAAGAGTCTGACGCAGCTTATTCTCCTGTTTACGCCATATGGTCTCCACGCTCTGTGCAGTCAGCCCCAGTGGATCACTCACCGCTACCCCTACTGTTTTGGAGCCATAATCTAATCCAAGGATTCTCATATCAGCGTTCCCAGGATTTGTTTTTAATATACTCTGTCAGAAGTTCCTCTACCAGCTCATCACGTTCCACTTTCATGATCATGCTTCTGGCACCTTTATGACTGGTAATATAAGTAGGATCTCCGGACATAATATATCCTACAATCTGATTCACCGGATTATATCCTTTTTCCTCCATTGCATTGTACACAAGGTCCAGGACCTCTTTTACCTGAATCTCCTGATCCGGTCTTGTTCTGAAATATTGGGTATTTCCCAGATTATTCTCTGCCATTTCTCTCACGTCCTTATTTTTTTAATAATTGCAAAACTATCCGTTTTACTTTTTATATCTATACTATTTTAATATAATTCACAGTATTTATCAACTCTAAATTTATCCCTGCAGGATTGCTCAGGATGTATGGACTGTGACAATATGATTTTCCAGGAAGCCATCTGCTGTTACCCGGACAATATCATTGATTCCATACTGCGGCCGCTTCTTTAATACAGCTTTTATATACTCTTTGCTGTGCCCCAGATACCACTGCTCACCGTTCATCTCTATTTCCTCTTCCAGCAGGATCTCCAGTTCTCTGCCCAGCATGGCTTCCTCATATTCTCTGGAATGTTTTTCATTCAGTGCCAGCATTTCATCACTTCTGATTGCCTTTTGAGACTCTGTCAGCTGACCATCCATTGCAGCTGCCTTTGTTCCATGCCGTCTGGAATATTTAAAAATATGGGTCTCATAAAAATGGATACTGTCCACAAAATCACGGGACATCCTGAATTCTTCTTCTGTTTCCATAGGGAAGCCTACGATCACATCTGTAGTCAGTGCAGGATTATCAAAATACTTTCTGAGCAATGTACATTTTTCTGCATATTCTGTGCTTGTATATCTCCGGTTCATTCTCTCCAGTGTAGCATCACATCCACTCTGAAGGGACAGGTGAAAATGCGGACACATTTTCGGCAAAGCAGAAATTGTTCTGGCGAACTCCTCTGTGATGATCCTTGGTTCCAGTGAGCCCAGCCTGATTCTCTGTATTCCCTGAACCTCATGAACAGCCTTAATCAGCGAAAGCAGTGTTTCTCGTTCTTCTTCCGGAAAATCCAAACCATAAGAAGACAGATGGATTCCTGTAAGGACTACCTCTTTGTACCCTCTTGCAGCCAGTGTCTGAACTTCCTCTATGACCTGGGAAATCTTACGGCTGCGCACCCTGCCTCTGGCATAGGGAATGATACAGTAAGTGCAGAACTGATTGCATCCATCCTGTACTTTGATATAGGCACGCACATGCTCTGCTGTATGACTGATCTCCAGCTCTTCATATTCCTTTGTCTGGTTAATTTTGATCACATGCTTCTGTTTTTTGTGCTGGCGCTCATATTCCTCCAGCACCTCTACAATCTGTTTTTTCTGATTATTGCCAAGAATCAGATCCACAGCTTCGTCTTTATCCAGTTTTCCCTCATCTGTCTGCACATAGCACCCTGTTGCCACCACAATGGCATCCGGATTCATTTTTTTTGCTTTATGCAGCATCTGCCTGGATTTTCTGTCTGCAATATTCGTCACCGTACATGTATTGATCAGATATACATCTGCTCCCGGTTCAAAAGGCACAATCTCGTAACCGGCCTTCTCCAGAAGCTGCTGCATGGCTTCTACTTCATAGGCATTAACTTTACAGCCTAAATTGTGAAGTGCGGCTTTTTTCTTCATTATCTCCTCCTGAATTTTTTTAAAATTTATACATATTCACTAAATCTTTCTGGAAATTTTATCCCTTTTCACCTTGACTTTTCTCCGATTGAACGTTAAGATGAGAACTGTAAGCTGATAAAAATCAATCAGCAATAATATTCTAAAGGGAGGTTCTCATAATGAAAACAGTAAAAATCTCACTGAACTCTATTGATAAAGTGAAAGCATTCGTTAATGAAATCAGCAAATTCGACTGCGATTTCGATTTAGTATCCGGAAGATATGTAATCGACGCAAAATCTATTATGGGTATTTTCAGTCTTGATTTATCCAAACCAATCGACTTAAACATCCATGCTGATGGAGCTGCTCTTGATACCGTTATGGCAATTGTCAGCAAATACGTTACTGAATAATTCCGTTATATTTATTTTAGCAGCTGCTGAGGAACTGATTATCAGTTCCTCTTTTTGTTTGGGTTGAACAGGATCATATCCTATTCAACCTCTATGATCTCCACAGTATCCAAAGCTGTTTTCATCAATTCATCAATCTTCTCTGCCAGTTTTGTTTCTGAGCGATGGATCACATTCAGATTGGGTTTGGTCACCGGATGCTTGGCAACAAAAATCGTACAGCAGTCTTCAAATGGCTGAATAGATGTCTCATAAGTGCCGATCTCCCAGGATCGTTCCACGATCTCCTGCTTATCAAATCCAATCACCGGGCGGTAAACCGGAAGTGTACATACCTCATTGGTAGCTGCAAGACTCTGCAGGGTCTGGCTTGCCACCTGTCCGATACTCTCTCCTGTGATCAGTCCCAGACATTTTCTCTCTTTTGCAAAATGCTCTGCTATACGCATCATATAGCGGCGCATAATGATGGTCAGCTCATCATGAGGACACTGATCATAAATATACAGCTGAATATCTGTGAAATTCACCACATGGAGACGGATAGGTCCACTGAACTTTGCCACCTGCTTTGCCAGATCAACTACCTTCTGTTTTGCTCTCTCACTGGTATAAGGCGGTGCATGAAAATATACTGCATCAATCTTTACTCCACGCTTCGCGATCATATGGCCGGCTACCGGGCTGTCAATACCGCCGGAAAGAAGCAGCATTGCTCTTCCATTGGTTCCGATAGGCATACCGCTAGCACCTTTGATAGTCTGGGAATATACATAGATCTTATCACGGATTTCCACAGAAATGGTCAGCTCCGGACTATGTACATCCACACTGGCATCTGGAAATTCATCCAGAATACGTCCACCTATTTCCGCACTTACTTCCATAGAAGTAACAGGGTAAGATTTTCTGGCCCTGCGGGTATATACCTTAAAGGTTCCGCTATAGTCCGGATGGCAGTCCTTCATATAAGAAACAACGTCTTTTGCCATCTGTTCAAAGCCCTGATCCTCATAGATCACAACCGGACAGATTCCTACAATACCGAACACTCTCTGAAGAGTTTCCACAGTCTCCTCATAATCATATTGTTCCGGGCAAAATACATAGATTCTTCCCTGTTCCTTTTTTACCTCAAATTCTCCTTCTATCTTTGAAAGAGCAATATTCATCTGATGAACAAGGGCATCTTCAAACATATATCTATTCTTGCCTTTAATAGCAATTTCTGCATATTTTATCAAAAATGCGTGAAATATCATATTTTTCTCCTTTTCCTTTTATCGACGTGCATAGCGCTTCAACATGGGAAGTACTTCCTTCAAAACTTCCAGACAATAATCAATCTCTTCAAAAGTATTTTCCTCTGAAAAGCTGAACCGCACAGTATTTTCGATCTGTCCATTACTCATTCCCATAGCAGAAAGTGTGGCGCTGGGTTTCCTCTTATGACTGGAGCAGGCACTTCCTGCAGATACATAAATCCCTCTGTCCTCCAATGTATGAAGAAGTACCTCACTGCGAATTCCCAAAAAGCTGATGCTCATAATATGGGGGGCACCCTCACGCAACGGCATTCCATTAATCACCACATCTTCCATCCCTGAAAGCCCCTCTGCAAGCCTTTCTTTCAACTGATACAGATGCTCCGTCTTCTGTTCCAAATCCCTGTAGCTTAACTCTGCCGCCACTCCCAGGCCTGCAATACCAGGTACATTATCTGTTCCGGAACGCATCCCATTCTGCTGTCCACCGCCCAGGATCAAAGGCTGCACCTTTGCCCTGCTGTTGATATACAAAAATCCCACGCCCTTGGGTCCGTGGATCTTATGTCCACTGACAGACAACAGGTGAATTCCCCATTTCTTAGGATAAATCCTGTATTTTCCAAAAGCCTGTATTCCATCTACATGATAAAGAGCCTTCGGACTTTTCTCCTGGATCAATGCCCCTATCTTTTCTACAGGCATCACGGCTCCCACTTCATTATTTACCATCATAATGGAAACCAGGATCGTATCCGGCCTTAATGCCTTCTCCAGAGCCTCCAGCTTTACCACACCATCCTTATCCACAGGAAGTACTGTCACCTCGAAGCCCTGCTCTTTCAGAAAAGCTACCGGCTGACTTACCGCCGCATGCTCCACTGCTGTTGTAATAATATGGTTTCCGCTGCGTTTATTTGCCATGGCACCTCCAATCAGTGCCAAGTTATTGGACTCTGTTCCCCCGGAGGTAAAAAGTATTTCCTTTTCCTCCACCTTCAAAAGCTGTGCCAGTGTCCGGGCTGATTTCTTTACATACTGCTCTGCATCTACACCTTTCTGATGCATAGCCGACGGATTCCCGAAGTCCTCCATCATTGTTTTCACTACAATATCCTTCACTGCCTCATAGCAGCAGGTAGTAGCTGAATTGTCAAAATATACTTCCATTTCTTATTATCTCTCCACTATTTGGCTGTCATTAGTCATTTTCCAGCTGAAACATTAATACAGACAGAATTGCCAGTCCTGCAGTTTCTGTACGAAGGATTCTCCTTCCCAGAGTAATTGCCTGTGCACCTTTTTCCAGAGCCTGGCTTACTTCATTTTCCTCAAATCCACCTTCCGGCCCAATAAAAATTCCCACAGACTGTCCGGGACGGATCTGATTCAGGATTTTCTTTGTTTCCTTCATTCCTTTGGCCAGCTCATAGGGGATCAGACGGATATCCAGTTCTTCTGCCAGCTTTAATGCATCCTGAAAACTCATCACCTCATGAATTTTCGGAATCAGCATTCGTTTGGACTGTTTTGCCGCACTCTCTGCAATCTGCTGCCAGCGGGCAGTCTTTTTGGCAGCCTTTTTTTCATCCAGCTTTACAACACAGCGTTTTGTTTCCACCGGCACAATTGCATAAGCTCCCAGCTCCACTGCTTTCTGAATGATCAGCTCCATTTTGTCTGCTTTTGGCAGTCCCTGAAAAAGATAGATCCGGTTAGGCAGCTCATAATCCGGCTCCTGGGCGTAGATAATATGAAGCAGTATCTCCTCATCTCCCAGACTCTCGATCTCACAGCGATATTCCTTTGTTCCTCCGTCACTGATCCAGAGCTCCTCTCCCTGCTTCATACGGAGAACATTTTTAATATGGTTTACATCTGCACCAGTAACATGGATACAGTGATTCTCTTCCTCAATCTGATAAGTTTCTACAAAAAAGCGCTGCATAGGTTCAGTCCTTTCTGGCTGTCACAGAAACCCATTCACCCTGATGAGTAATCTCTACTACTGTCAGTCCTGCTGCTTTTACAGCTTCCACAACTACCTCTTCCTTTACATCCAGAATACCGGAAGTAATATAATATGCTCCCTTCTTCATCTGGTGCACGGTGACTGGTGTCAGCGGAATCAGTACATCTGCCAGGATATTGGCTGTCACAATATCATATTTCTCATATCCTGCCTGATCCTGTACTTCTTTGTCATCAATGATATTTCCGATCATCATGTCAAAGGCTTCCTCCGGAATACCATTAGCTTCTTTATTCTCAGCCACAGCAGGAACTGCGCAGGGATCCAGATCTGTTCCCAGCACATGCTTTGCCCCCAGCTTAATAGCTACAATTCCAAGGATTCCGCTTCCGGTTCCCACATCCAGCATCTCTGTATCCGGTGTTACATATTTCTTCAACTGACGGATCACCAGCTGTGTAGTCTCATGCATACCTGTACCAAAGGCTGTACCCGGATCAATATGAAGGATCATTTTATCCTGGTCCTCTGCCTTTACCTCTTCCCAGGATGGTACAATGAGAATATCATCTACATAGAACTGATGGAAATATTGTTTCCAGTTATTGATCCAATCCTTATCCTCTGTCTGGGATTCCTCAATGGTGGCTTCTCCGATATCCATGTAGCTTTTCAGCTCATCCAAGGCAGCACGCACATCCTTCAGAATCGCCTCCTTATCAGCATCCTCCTCCAGATAGAAATTCAGATAGGCAATCCCGTCATCTGCAGGTCCTTCAGGCATAATATCCACAAACATCTGTGCTTTATCCTCTTCCGTAAGTGGTTTCTTATCCTGAATCTCCACTCCTTCAATCCCTACTTCTGCCAGGGTACAGATCACCATATCCTCTGCATCTGTTTTTGTTTTTAATGTAAAACGGTTCCACTTCATAATTTGTCTCCATTTCTTTGTACTATATTTATCCTATATTTTTTCCCTGAAAATTTTCTTAACGATCTGATGCCTGTTTCCCTTTTTATAAAAATTCCATGCAAGCTCAACCAGCACCACGCCCGCCACTGCATCCACCAGATAATGCTGTTTCAGCACCTGTGTGGAAATAATGATCAATATTGCAAAGATCAGAGAAAAATGCTGATACCATTCCGGTATTTTCTCAGATTTGTGAACACTGCGCCAGCTCAGCCAGCTCACATAACAATGAATAGATGGGAACAGATTCGAAGGGCTGTTACCTCCATCCATGGCATAAACAAACTGCAGCATCTGTTCTGACCAGGAGTTTCCTGTAATTTCCGGTCTCACATTGGTAGTCGGAAGAATCAGAAAAATCACAAAACAGGTCAGATGAATGGTCAGGTCTGTGGCCACAAACCGGTAAAACTGATCTTTTCCCCTCTGAGCGGCTAATATATAATTCACTGCCCAGAATGGAAATGCCAGAATATAAATCCAGATAAATGCCGGAACCAGTGGTACCATGCGGTCCAGTGTACCGGTAAAATCATAATGATATCTTGCCGAGGTAAGCTGATCACTGCCCCAGTAAATCAGGCAATTCAGCACTACAATGGTGAGCAACGGAAGAATTGCCCATCCCGGAAGATATTTTTTTATAAAATCTTCAAACTTTTTTTTCATATTCAGCCTATATGCATACCAGGTCTCAGGTTACAGGACATTTTTGCCCATTACTATTCACTATACACGAACACTCAAAAAAAGAAAAGAGGTTTCCCCTCTTTTCTTGATTTTTATTTTTATTATAGGATATATTTTTTTGAAATATTAGTCTTCAAAAGTTTCTTTTAATTTATCCATGAAGCTTTTTTTCTTCTTTTCACTGCCATCCGTATTTTCCTTCGGACGGTTACCGCAGGCTTCATCAAACTTGCGCAGCGCTTCCTTTGCCTCTTCATTCAGATTTGTAGGAACCTGTACTACCAGAGTCACATAGTGATCTCCACGGACATTCTTATTTCTCAGTGACGGCACACCTTTGCCCTTCAGACGGATTCTGGTATCTGTCTGAGTTCCAGGTTTTACCTCATATTCAACTTCCCCGTCTACGGTATTGATCCGCACTGTACCACCCAAAGCAGCCTGTGCATAGGTAAGAGGTGCAGTGGAGAAAATATTCATATCCTGTCTCTGGAAAATCGGATGACGGGCAACATTTACTTCTACAAGCAGATCGCCTCTTGGGCCTCCGTTTGTACCCGGTTCACCCTTTTCACGGATGCGGATGCTCTGTCCATTATCAATACCTGCAGGTACAGATACCTGGATTTTCTTTCTGGAAGATGTATAACCGGTTCCACGGCATGCTGTACATTTATCTTTAATGATCTTACCTGTTCCATGACAGTCCGGACAGGTCTGTACATTACGCACCATTCCAAACATGGACTGCTGGGTAAATACTACCTGACCCTCTCCGTTACATTTTGGACAGGTTACCGGTGAAGTACCTGGCTTGGCACCTGTTCCGTGACAGGTGGTACACTCATCCTTCAGTACGATCTCCAGTTCTTTTTCGCAGCCAAAGACAGCTTCTTCAAAAGTAATATTAACACGTGCACGAAGGTTCGAACCCTTCATCGGTCCATTATTAGCACGTCTGCTTCTTCCGCCGCCGCCAAATAAATCGCCGAAAATATCGCCGAAGATATCGCCCATATCAGCACCGTTAAAATCAAACCCTCCAAAACCGCCGCCGGCACCACCGCCGCCGTTTTCAAAAGCTGCATGACCAAACTGATCATACTGTCTCCTCTTATCCGGGTCACTTAAGATAGTATAAGCCTCTGTTGCTTCTTTAAATTTCGCCTCTGCCTCTTTATCTCCCGGATTTACATCTGGATGATATTTCTTGGCCAGTTTACGGTATGCTCTTTTAAGTGTTGCGTCATCGGCGCTTTTATCCACGCCTAAAACTTCATAATAATCTCTCTTATCAGCCATTATTTTAATTAATTCCTATACCTATATTCAACTGTTCTGTCTCTTCGCTGCACCAGTACCTGATACTGGATTTATAGCACAACTATTCAGTGAGAGAATCTCTCCCACTGAACAGTTATGATTTGTCACATTATACTTCTTTGTAGTCAGCATCTACAACATCATCGTTGTTTCCTGCATCTGTGCTGCCTGCTGCACCGCCGCCCATATTCATGTCCGGTCCTGCCTGGCCGCCTGCCTGCTGTGTCTGCTCATACATTTTAGCGAAAAGCTTCTGAGCACTTTCCATCATCTTCTCCTGAGCAGCTTTGATATCAGCTACCTGAGAGTCTGTCATCTCTTCTGCATTTGCAGTCTGGGACAGTAAGTCTTTCAGTGCATTCAGATCTGCTTCTACAGCAGCTTTATCGTTAGCATCAATCTTGTCGCCAGCTTCTTTCAGTGCATTCTCAACCTGGAATACCATGGAATCAGCGTTATTTCTTGTATCGATTGCTTCTTTACGTTTCTTATCCTGAGCTTCGAACTCAGCAGCTTCTTTGACTGCTTTATCGATATCAGAATCAGACATGTTAGAACCAGCTGTGATTGTAATATGCTGTTCTTTACCTGTTCCAAGGTCTTTTGCAGATACATTTACGATACCGTTTGCATCAATATCAAATGTAACTTCGATCTGCGGAACACCACGACGTGCTGGCGGGATTCCATCCAGACGGAACTGTCCAAGGGATTTGTTGTCTTTCGCAAACTGACGCTCACCCTGTACAACGTTGATATCTACTGCTGTCTGGTTGTCTGCTGCTGTAGAGAAAATCTGGCTCTTTCTCGTAGGAATAGTAGTATTTCTCTCGATCAGTCTTGTTGCGATACCACCCATTGTCTCGATAGACAGTGACAGTGGAGTAACATCCAGAAGAAGAATATCGCCTGCGCCTGCATCACCAGCAAGTTTACCACCCTGGATAGAAGCACCAAGTGCTACACACTCATCCGGATTCAGGTTCTTGCTTGGCTCTTTGCCAGTTAACTGTCTTACTTTATCCTGTACAGCCGGGATACGGGAAGATCCACCAACCAGAAGTACCTGGCCAAGTTCAGATGCTGTGATACCTGCATCAGAAAGTGCACGACGTACCGGTTCAGCTGTCATTTCTACTAATTCATGTGTTAATTCATCAAATTTAGCTCTTGTAAGGTTCATATCGAAGTGTTTCGGGCCTTCTGCTGTAGCTGTGATGAATGGCAGATTGATGTTTGTAGTTGTTGCGGAAGAAAGCTCTTTCTTTGCTTTCTCTGCAGCTTCTTTTAATCTCTGAAGTGCCATCTTATCATTGCTTAAGTCAACGCCTTCTGCTTTCTTGAACTCAGCAAGCATATAATCTGTGATCTTCTGGTCGAAGTCATCGCCACCAAGACGGTTGTTACCAGCTGTGGAAAGAACTTCGATAACGCCATCACCGATCTCGATAACGGATACATCGAATGTACCGCCACCTAAGTCGTATACCATAATCTTCTGTTCTTTTTCATTGTCAAGACCATATGCAAGAGCTGCTGCTGTAGGCTCGTTGATGATACGTTTTACATCAAGACCTGCGATCTTACCTGCATCTTTTGTTGCCTGACGCTGAGCATCATTGAAATATGCAGGAACTGTGATAACTGCTTCTGTAACTTTCTCACCAAGGTATCCTTCTGCATCTTTTTTCAGTTTCTGAAGAATCATAGCGGAAATTTCCTGTGGGGAATATTTCTTGTCGTCGATTGTTACACGATAGTCAGTACCCATCTCTCTTTTAATGGAAGAGATTGTTCTCTCTGCGTTTGTTACTGCCTGACGTTTTGCAGGTTCACCTACAAGACGTTCTCCTGTTTTTGTGAAAGCAACAACTGATGGTGTTGTTCTTGCGCCTTCTGTATTAGCGATAACTGTTGGCTGTCCACCTTCCATTACAGCTACACAGCTGTTTGTTGTACCTAAGTCAATACCAATGATTTTTCCCATAATCTTGTTCCTCCTAATTTATTCTCAATTAATTTTGATATATTCTAAATTTATTAGTTGGCTACTTTTACCATACTGTGACGTACTACGAAATCCTTGTAAGTGTAACCTTTCTGGAATTCTTCTACCACAATATTCTCACCGGCTTCTTCATCCTCCACATGCATCACTGCGTTATGGAAGTTCGGATCAAATTCCTTACCGACTGCTTCAATTGGTTTCACACCCAGCTCATCTAATGTGGTGAGCAGCTGTTTGTAGATCATCTTCATTCCATCTGCGAAAGAATCTCCTTCCGGTGCCTGTGCAAGACCTCTCTCGAAGTTATCCACAACCGGAAGGATTTTCTCAACGATGTCCTTGGCTCCGATGATATACATGCTGGATTTCTCTTTCTCCGTTCTCTTACGGAAGTTATCGAACTCAGCCATGTTTCGTTTCAGTCTGTCTGTAAGTTCTTCGATCTGCTGTTCAAATTTATCTTTCTCTTTTTTCTTCTTGCCGAAGAAAGAAGCTTTTGATTTGCTGTCTTTAACATCATCCTGGGAAGCTTCCTCATCTCCGTCCTCTACCGGGATTTCTTCTGTTTCAGCTTCACCGTTTTCTACAACCTCAGGTTCATTTTCAACAGTTTCTTCTGTTACAGGAGTCTCTGTTGTCTCTTCTTCCTGAGCTGTGTTCTTTGTTTCTTCTGACACTCTCTATTACCGCCTTTCTAACTCTCTTTCTTAATCAGTTCGTCCAGCTGGACTTTCAAAGCCTTCAGGCTGTCAACTACATTTGCGTAATCCATACGCTTAGGACCGATGATACCGATAGTGCCATGCAATCCCTTTCCAAGCTCGTAAGTGGCTGTGACCACACTGCAGTCCTTCATAGTCTGCACCGGCATCTCATCACCAATGTATACCTGAATTCCTGTGTTCTCTGTATCAGACATTCTCTCTTTTACCAGGTCTACCAGATCCTGCTTTTCTTCAAATGCTGAAATCAGCCCGCTCGCTTTACTTGTGTCTGCAAGCTCCGGATACTTGAAAATGTTTGTTGCTCCTGAAGTATATATCTGCATATCGTCTTCATCTACCTGAATGGTATCTGCCACTGCATCAAGGACTGTACCAACTACAGAACTGTGAGCACCAGCCTGTTCCTTGAGGCGGGCGATCATTCCCAGGTTGATATCCTGGATCGGTACGCCATTTAAATTGGTATTAAGAAGAAGATTTAATTTCAGGATTGTCTGATCGTCCATCTCCCCGTCCAGATCAATGATCTGGTTTCGGATGACATTGTTATCACTCACTACTACTGCCACAAGCTGAAGGGGTGTTACACGTGAAAGCTGAATGAATTTAATCTTGCTTCCGCTGTACTGTGGAACAGAGATCATTGTTGCATAATTAGTATTGGAGGCAAGCACCTTCGCTACCTGTTTCAGCATTTTATCCAGTTTGTCAGTTTTCTCGATCATGAAATCTCTGATTTCCTGTACCTCTGATTCCTTTTCTTTCATCAACTCGTCTACGTAGAGGCGATAACCCTTATCAGAAGGAATTCTTCCGGCTGAGGTGTGGGGCTGTACGATATATCCCATATCTGTCAGATCTGACATCTCATTCCGGATGGTGGCAGAGCTTACATTTAAATCTGCAAACTTGGAAATGGTCCGGGAACCCACCGGTTCGCCTGTTTCCATGTAGGTTTTGATGATGGCTTTTAGTATTTTCTTTTTACGATCATCTAATACCTGATCCATGAAATTCCACTCCTTTGCTGCCTTTGTTTTCGGGCTGTTAGCACTCAACTTTTAGGAGTGCTAACAGCTTATGCTCATAAGATAGCACTCTTGATTGGGTTTGTCAATATTATTTTGTGAATTTTTTGTTATTTTATGAACAATGGGGATTATTAAGATTATGTTATAGAAAGGGACGCTAGGAGAAATTATTAATATTGTGTGCGGTTTCGGACGCTAAGAGATACTATAGCAGTCCTAGTAAATAATGCATTTAAGACAGTTCAGCAGAGTGCGAAAGACAAGGAAGATATCTGCAGGCGTGCTGACGCACGGCAAAGATATCTGACGCAGGATTTCACACTCTGATGGGCTGGATTAAGAAACATTATTTGTCTAGTGTATCCAGGTTCTTTTTCAGGTCGATCATTTTATCGCGGAGTTCTGCAGCTTGTTCGAAGTTGAGATCTGCGGCTGCGGCGCGCATTTGTTTTTCTACCTGGGCGATGAGTTTGGTGAGTTCTGTACGGGTCATGGACTCTGGGTCTTTCTGGAGTCGGACTTCGGTTTCGGCTACTGCTTTGGATACGGCGATGAGATCGCGGACTGCTTTTTTGATAGTAGTCGGAGTAATTCCGTGTTCTTTGTTGTAGGCTTCCTGAATGGTTCGGCGGCGGTTGGTTTCGGTGATGGCTTTGTGCATGGAATCGGTCATGTTGTCTGCGTACATGATCACGTGACCTTCGCTATTTCGGGCAGCTCGTCCGATGGTCTGGATGAGGGAGGTTTCGGAACGGAGGAAACCTTCTTTGTCTGCATCCAGGATTGCTACCAGGGTGATTTCCGGGATGTCCAGGCCTTCTCGAAGGAGGTTGATTCCTACCAGGACATCAAAAACATCCAGACGCATATCCCGGATGATGCGGGCACGCTCTAAGGTATCAATATCGGAATGGAGGTAACGGACTCTGATTCCTACTTCTTTCATATATTCTGTTAGGTCTTCTGCCATTCGTTTGGTGAGGGTGGTAATCAGGATTTTGTGTTTCTTTGACACTTCTTTATTTACTTCCCCGATCAGGTCGTCAATCTGTCCTTCAATGGGGCGGACTTCTACCTTCGGATCCAGAAGTCCGGTTGGACGGATGATCTGTTCTGCGCGGAGGAGTTCGTGATCATACTCATATTGTCCCGGAGTGGCAGATACAAACATGACCTGATCCAGTTTGGATTCGAATTCCTCGAAGCTTAAGGGGCGGTTATCTTTGGCTGAAGGAAGCCGGAATCCGTAGTCTACCAGCGTCTGCTTCCTGCTCTGGTCACCGGCATACATTCCTCCTACCTGAGGTACTGTGATATGAGATTCATCTATAATAAGTAAGAAGTCATCTCCAAAATAGTCCAGCAGTGTGTATGGCGGCTGTCCGGGCTTTAATCCTGACAGATGTCTGGAATAATTTTCGATTCCTGAACAGAATCCAGTTTCTTTCATCATTTCAATGTCGAAATTGGTGCGTTCTGAGATTCGCTGGGCTTCCAGAAGCTTGTCCTCGCTTTTGAAATACTCTACACGTTCTTTTAATTCTTCTTCTATGGCTACGGCTGCTTTCTGGATCTGTTCTGCAGGCACTACATAGTGGGACGCAGGGAAAATGCTGATATGAGAACGCTGGCATTTGATTTCTCCTGTCAATATATCAATTTCTGAAATACGGTCAATCTCATCTCCGAAAAATTCTACTCTCACGGCTGTGTCGGAGCTGTTGGCAGGGAAAATTTCCAGGGTATCTCCACGGACACGGAAGGTACTTCGGTGGAAGTCCATCTCATTTCTGGTATATTGAATGTCGATCAGTTCCCGGATTACCTCATCCCGGTCTTTGGTCATTCCCGGACGCAGGGAAATCATCATGTCAAAGAATTCCTGAGGGGAACCCAGTCCGTAGATACAGGAAACGGAGGAAATGACCACTACGTCTTTCCGCTCTGACATTGCGGCTGTGGCAGAGAGACGGAGTTTGTCAATCTCGTCATTGATGGAGGAGTCTTTGGCAATATAGGTGTCTGAAGACGGGACATAAGCCTCCGGCTGATAGTAGTCATAATAGGAGACAAAATATTCCACTGCGTTCTCAGGGAAGAATTCCTTAAACTCACCGTACAGCTGTGCTGCAAGTGTTTTATTGTGCGCAAGTACCAAAGTTGGCTTATTTAACTGGGCGATAACGTTCGCCATGGTGAAGGTCTTACCGGAACCTGTGACACCCAGCAAAGTCTCGAACTGGTTGCCTTCTTTGAATCCTTTGACCAGTTTCTCAATTGCCTGTGGCTGGTCACCGGTGGGTTGGTATTCGGAATGTAATTTGAAGATTTGTTGTGAATTCTGCACAAAAGCACCTCCTGGTTTTTATATCAAAAAAGTTCGTCTATCAGGCAGAAATTCGTCGAAGCACATTCTCTGATTTTGCCCAAATATGCCTCTCGACGAATTCTGTTCACCACCTGACATTTTATAGACTTATAAAAAGTAGTAAAACTGACGTGGACGAATTAACACTCAAATGTAAGAGATATTATATCATGGAAATATGGAATTGTATATACAAACCGAACGTTAGTTCTTTGAAAATTTTTCTACATTTATCATCGTATCTAGAACATTTTCTGTATTATCCTTCTTCTTTTCCGGTAACACTTCTTCCATATAAGAAAGCAATTCCGGCGGGATCTCCTCAGCTATAATATTTCCATTATCTCCATACACATCCATGGTTATCAACTCTCTTGCATGTCCCATCAACTTGGATACTGCCTTAGGAGAGAAATTATTCTTTAACAACAGAGTGCAATATGTACTTCTCAGATCATGCCACCGAATATCAGGAAGTCTGTCTCCTGCAATAACTATTTATAGTGTTTCCAGTGAAAATCCTTACTTCTCGGTTTTCCATAAGTTGAACAGCAAATGTAGTCTCCATCGAAAAAGTATTTTCCTCTACGCCGACGATTCTTTTCATATTGCTTACGTTCCTCAACAATGGCTTCAAATACCAGATGGCGCGCAAACAAAGAAAAGCACCCAACCGTTGAAGTTGGATGCTTCCTATCAATTACATTGCATTATATTGTTTTCTGAAAATATACAGTTTTATAAACGCCAGACAGAAGTCGAACAGATAATGTCTGCTTAGGAGGGAAAGGCTGCTTTCTTGGCAGAGGCTCACCGTTATCTTAACTCACTACACCCGGTATGATTCTTACATGCCCAGCACAATTCAATTTATGCGAAATATGAATTTATTTTTTATCCCAAAAAGTGAGGTACATTTGTGCAACGGACTCAAGCAGTACAAGAAGAATATGAAGTATGACGAAAATACAGATTGCCGAAACATACTTCAATGATTGAAGTGGGAAAATTGATTTGGTCAGAGCAACAGCAATCAAGAAAATCAGATAAACCGTTTCACAAATAATATTATATGCTATATTAGATAATAAAATCTGGAATAATGATAGTTGCTTTCCGTTTACTGAATGATAGTGTTTCTCATTCGACAATGTGTTTTTAAGTTCCTGTATATTATGATTATCTGCAGAAACTAGTATCGTAATAATCGCAATAGAGAACGATATTAAAATGGCAATAATATTTATTTGAGTGCTAATAAATTCAGAAAAAACTGCATTGAGCTTTTCACCATCGCCAAAATTAAAGAAAAGAGTAATTGCCAAAGCTGTTGTTGCAACCACCATTGGGAATATAAATTTGACATACAGTTTTTTTCTGGATTTTATATAGTCTTTAACTGGGACAAAAAGAATTGACTTCATTATCACCGCCTCGTTTCATCTATAAAAGTTTGAGCCTTATTGAAGAACTCAGAACTACACACCTCGTTAGTTAATCCTTCGGCTTCCACTGTAAGATAGTGTTTCATCTTAATCAAGTCTGTGGCAGCTTCAAATGTCCCGGATTCATTTGTTCCCTTGACTGCTATTTTCTTAATTTTGTTATTGCTTTGCATATCCTCATAATATGCTTTTATCAAATTTTCCGGGAATTTCTTGGCCTTTCTCGGTTTTTTTATAAGAATTTGCACTTCATCACTGATATCAGTTCGATTTGCAAATCTCATAAAGTCATCATTCAGATCATCTTTGCTAACGGTCAACGTAATAAAAGATGTAGTTTTAGCTTTCTTGAGAGATGTCAAAAAATCATCTCCTGGCATTATCTCATGTATAAGTGTATATAAATAATTGTCGTTACATTCCTCACTGTATTGCTTGAATTTTGCATTAAGATAATCAATAATACACTTTATCGAAATGCCATAGTGATTGCTTTCATGTACAGCTAAAAACCGATGTTGTCCTTTCGCTAACCGAATACAAAGATGAGTTTTTTCTTCGTCACCATCCTGCTGGCGTTTCCGAAGTCCAAGTTCTTCCATCGTTTCAGTATCAATTTCTTTCCGTACATGATTATATTTGGCAGATTTGAAAATAATATCATAATTGCCCGGTGTCAATTCTTTAACAGAATCCAGCCATACAATTTTCTCTGAAGTTGTCAGATTCCGTTTTCTATCACTCAAGCTTTGGGAAAGGACATGCTGCAGCATTGCCGAAAAAGATGCAACAATTTGATCCATGCTGTACTTGGAACCATCTTCGGCATTTTTTTGCTTTGCAATGGTTAAATAGTAAAAATAAATAGGAACATTTTTCTTTTTGGTCTCTGTGCCCATTTCTATCCTCCTTAAAGCACGTCAGAAAGCAGTGACCAGCAGTCGCTTCCAATGTCATCAGAATACTGGTCACTACAAATACAAAGCTCCCCACTTTGCTTATCTTGGCGTACAATTCCACCTTTAAGATTGTAGCGATCTACATATTTTTTTAATACGCCAAATTTTTTAGCCGTGTATTTATCAATGTCTTCACTATCTCCAGACTTTGTAAAGCCACCCTTTGTCTCAATAATCCAAACTGAACCATCGGTCGCTCCAACAACATAGTCTGGATAAAAAGACTTTTGCTTTCCGAAGTTGTCCACATACACAATGGAGAAATATTCGATGCCCTTATCTCCGTTTTTATAAAACCACGAAACTTTAGAACTATTTTGGCAATGGCGTTCGAAAAGTTTCTCTGGAAGAGAACGCCTTTCTGCAGAAGCCAAGTAACGCTTATATACGTTCTTTGTCATTTCACTCTGAGATTTTCCGGTTATATCATATGTAAATAGTGTTTCCTGTGGGAAACCAATCGGCTTTTCCGTGACTCTCGGTATATCCAAACTAAGTTGAAGTGCTTCATCGGACATTGCACTTCTTACATCTTCAATCAAACGATGCTTATTATTGATAACAAAAGCATACAGTGCACGAGTGTCAATTTTTAAGATTTTACAATCACAGTGCAGGCCCTGCAGAAATAACTTTCGTATAATTGCATTGATACTGCTGTAATCAAGGTTTATTTTAAATCCAATTTCTGCTACGCAATGATGATATGCCTTACCATGCTTGTGAGTATTCAAAGGTTCATGAATTGCAACATCATTCAACCCAGAAATATTCTCTTTAGATAAAATGGAAACCTCACCAGATTTGGTGTAGTCAATAATATCTTCAGCAAACGAATATCCATGGGCTTCAAGCAATGTCTTGTTTTTATCCATATCACTCGTGGCATGATATTTCTTTTCAAAGAACTTGCTGATTACTTTTAGGGCCAGTTTGGCATCACGAGGGAACGGGACATTCGTTTTGTACTCGCTAATTAAGGTAAAGGAACGGTGCTCCGGTTTCAGGAATACCCGGTATGCCTCCAAAGCGTCTTTACCAAGACTCAGCTTGACGCTTTCCGTAAATTTTTCATCCAGCGTAAAAAGATAGCAACAATCCAACAAATCACAATCGTAATGCTTTGCCTCTGGCATACGGCGAATACGTCCAATGGTCTGAATTTCAAAGGTTTCACTCATGTTGTCACGGAGTTTGACTAAGATATGAGCTCTCGGACAATCCCACCCCGTTGCAACAGCTTGCTTTATAATTACCGCTATTGGTGTGGCATCTGGGTCGGAAATTCCTTCTAAATTCTGCTTTTTATCAGAAAGCCAAACTGCCAGTTGACTATTCTCATAAGTGATTCCCTGAGATTCAAAGTATTCTTCAATTCGATCCAGCAATGCATCAGACTTATTGGGAATCTGGACCACAATCAGAGGGTTTACATTGACATTACGTCTTAAAAATTCTGCATGAATCTCCTGTTGCTTAGCAATTGCTTTTTGGATTAAGTAAGAAATCTGATCGTCAACGCTGATATTCTGCTCGAAGTTTTCGTTGATGACAAGAAGTTTCTTAATCAAGCCTTCGGAAATAACATCTTCTTCTGGAATGTCAATAACAGTTGCGTTTTTATATCCTTTAGGTGTAGCAGAGCATCTGATTATTTTGTCTGGATGAAACAACTCAATAATATCATCGGCCTTGATGGTATCGTTTTGATGGGACTCATCCACAATGACTTTGAATGAAAGGCCAGCATCCAATGCGTTTTTAATATACTCAACAAAATTGGTTCGTTCACTATCCCTCAAGGCAGTATTGCCTTTCTTAGTAAGTTTTTCCCAATTGATAAAGCAGACATCGTTTTCTTCAAATCCGCTTGCCATAATATCATGCAATAATTTAGTGTGGCTGCCGTGGATATATTTATCCATCTTGTTTTTACTCTGTTCTTCTAAACCGCCCTTCCCAGGGGTCAGCCAGATGAAAACAGTTCTACTATTGCTTTTAATATATTCGTCTATAAAATGAGTCAGAATAATTGTTTTTCCGCTACCTGTGCAGCTCTTTAAAACAATCTCATTGTGTAACCCTTCCATAGCTTCCATCAAATCAAAGATAGCCTTCAACTGAAAATTTGCAAGAGTAATTTCCATGTTTAGCCCTCCAGTTCTTTATAATAATAGTCAGGAATGATATTCACGGAAATCTTTTGATCTCTTAGCTTTTGCTCTTGCTCTGCATCAAGTAAAATGTCATGGGCCATATACAGCTTACGACACTGAGAGAGATTAACCGCATTTTCCATAAATCCTTCCAGCTCTTCTTCACTCAATATAATGGCAATTTCGGCATTTCCTGTGAAGTTAATTCCATTTTCAAGCTCCACAAGTTCACGAACATGAAGCAGAAGTTCATCTGCATACTCATAATACATCCTGTCAGTGATTGGAATATATCCAACACGGAAATATTTCAAACTGGCATTGTACCCTTCGTTAGCAATAACTCG
This sequence comes from Blautia sp. HCP3S3_C4, assembly GCF_052064095.1. NCBI lineage: Bacteria > Bacillati > Bacillota > Clostridia > Lachnospirales > Lachnospiraceae > Blautia > Blautia sp. HCP3S3_C4. Next base: position 127,550 of record NZ_JBQHWF010000003.1, on the reverse strand, counting down.
TTTGATTCTTTCATACGTAACGTTTCTACAAATATCGTTTTCATTATTGGTGCACAGAATAAATTGTCGCTTGCTATCAGCATGCTCTGCATTATACTTGAGTAGTGCATGACCTGTAGTGCCGCTTCCTGCAAAAAAGTCGAGTACGATGCTGTTATTTTGGGACGCAATATCTAAAATTCTATTGATGAGCCTAATCGGCTTAGGGTTAGTAAACATACCCGCTTTTCCAAAGACTGATTTTAAGTCACGAGTGCCCTCCTGCGTATCTCCAACTTCTGTTCTATACCATATTGTTTTACATACAGTCCCTTTTTGCACCTCTGACAAAAAAGTTTTAATCCTTGGCACATTATTTCCTTTTGCGCCGAACCAAATCCGATTATCAGCTCTTAACGCTAAATAGTTCTCTTCTGATGTAGCCCAGCTCCTGCTTGATGTGGGACGTACAACTCTTCCTGAAGGTGTAACAATATCGTACATATATGCTTCAGATGCTGTTTTGACTGTAAAATCACTTGATGTCCATGGCCCCCGAGGATCATTATCTGGGTTTGTATATCGTTTATCCATTTCAACTGTACGTTCCAACAATTTCGGATGCCAGATTTCTTTGTTCTTTGCATACAGGAGGATATGATCATGGCTATCAGAGAGCCATTTTGCATCATTTTGTGGAGAAAATTTCTTTTCCCATATGATGTTAGCCACAAAATTCTGATATCCAAATAGTTCATCACAAAGCACCCTTAATGCTGCAACTTCATTGTCATCAATAGATATGAATATTGTCCCATTGGATGATAAAAGTTTTTGGGCTATCACAAGTCGACGTCTCATAAACGATAACCACTTTGAATGCCGAAAGGTATCGTTCTTATCAACCAGAGTATCCGAATATGTGAATCCGTCTTTTAATGTATTATATGGGGGATCGATGTAAATCAAATCAACTTTTCCTCTATGAGTTTTCTCTAACATTTGAAGCGATGCTAAATTATCTCCCTCGATTAAAAAGTTAATTATTTCACCATTGTTGATGAAAAGATCTTTATCTTCATTCAATACTGGTGTATTTGATTCAAGAACCTCATCAATATGCTCTTTGTGCTCCTCAAAAATGAGGCCGTATTTTTTTCCATTAATATCTTTTTCTAACTCAGATAAATAAGAAAGAAGATTTCCTGTATTCGTGTCTTGTGGCGCAGAGGCAATGAATGTTCGTATTTGTCCGATTTTACTTAATAAATCCTCACGTTTTTTCTTAGAAACATTAGTACTCATTTCGTTACCTCTTTGCTTTCTTTTTTCGGCATGATACTGGTCATACTATGAAGCAAATCATTGTATGCTTGTTGAGATCTTGCCTGAGCTTCCCACTGGTCGATCATTCCTTTGGGTACATAGGGATTCTGAATAGTTTCCCAAGTGATTCTGTCTTTATAGCCGAGATTCTTCGCCATTTCTTCCAGCAAATTATAGTTTAAATTTTGTCGTTTTTGCTTCATTAATTCAGATTCTTCCGAAGATGAATATGCATCTAAAAGGTTTTTCCAAGCGCCTCTGACAGCAGTATCTTTTGCAAAAACCACATCAATAAGATTGAGTGCATGAACACTGTCTACAGTCCAACCGTAAATTCGTGATGTCATAAGGGTACGAAAAATTTGCATTTTATCTTTCCGTTTTTCTGCACGGTTTTGCAGGTATTGACCTATAACAACTGCTAAGATTGGAATTCCTACAATTGCAACTAAATTTAAAACTGCCATTATCATTTCAAAACGAGTCATATTAATTTCCCTCACAATCAAGACCTTATCTTTAATCTATATTTGAGATTTCTGCCGCTACCAACTTTTACAATCAGTCCGTTATCCAACATTTCACGTAGAAGAATACTGGATGTAGACTGAGATACGCCCAGCAGATCATCTACATCTTTTCTTACAATGCTATCCTTTTTTCCAAACAATGAGAGAACCATTTTCATGCGCTCATTTTTAATCCCTACTTCGTGCATTTCTTGATTATAATTTAAGTTAGGCAAGGTGATCTTAAATGCATTGTTGCTCACTTCAATAATAGGCTTTACCGCTTGATCCGCATAGCATTCATTAATTTTCATAATGCCGGTGCCATAAGCTTCAATTAACTTAAGACGATAAAAAACATTTGCTAATTTTTTGTTACGCAAAACAGATACACCCAGCATTATATCCTCATAAGAAATCCCACGGACCAATCCACCAATGGTTACGAATTCTATGCGTCCATCAAAAATACTAATAAGGGTGGAACCGCTCACGGAATAGTCTCGATGCACAAGTGCATTTAAAAGAGCTTCACGTAGTGCTTCGGCAGGATAATCTCGCTTGTCAATTCGATCTAATCCTTTAAATTCTGCACGAGTGTGATTGAATTGGTCGATATAGGTGTACGCCTCCTCAAGCTGTTCCAGCAAAGAACCTGTCAGTTCCTTGCGATCCTTAAAAACACTTTTCTTACTTCCCTCAAAGACGGCCATTTTGATGGTATGCGTGCACTGATCAGACAGCAACATTCCAAGATTTGTGTAAGTGCCATCTTCACCGATTATATTCAGTGTGCGCTTCTGAGCATCGCCAAACTCCACCTTTTTCTTTGCAAAATATTCTTTCGCTTTTTCAAATGTCAGCTGCTGATTAATGGAACGTGCATCTTCATAGCAATCTCCGCTGGTTTCTCGAATCATATTCAAAATGGCTGTTTCAGAAGCTGGAACTGAAGAAGCACCTTGACGTACATATACGCCCTCCGGGCGAATACCTTTCGAATGCAAATAGTAAGGACGAGCTGTGCCACGTTGCACAGTTAAAACAATAACATCTTTATGTTCCATTTTCTCAACAGAGTAATCAGTGAACATAGTCACGTCTGGACGCACAATATCTCGAATCATATTAGTTAGGCGAAGCATAGTATCATCTACATTATCAACACCGTATATTGTTCCGTCATCATTGATGCCGATATAAAGCTTCCCACCATTTGTATTTGCAAATGCAATAACAGCGTACTTAATGTCGTCCATATATTCACGCTTGAACTCCACATTCTTTCCTTCTATCAAGAAGATTACCTCCTTTAGCCGTCACTATTATTTTAATTATATCTAATTATCATGTAATTATCAAGTGATTAGATGAGCTAACTTGATTTCTTTCAATTATGCAAAAATCTGCCCAGTGGATTAAGAATCATCAAAAAGTTAAACAATCTCTCGAAAGGGAATAATTTCACGCACAATTTTATAATTTCTGTGTGTGAAATTTTTTATTCTGGATTTCGACACTCGATATTTACCAAAAAATATATAAAAGTGTGATTGCAATCGCAAAATTATGAATTATTGTGTGATACATCCAAAAAATCAAGAAAAGCCGGATACCACTTCTTGCGAAGCAGCATCCGGCCTTGTTCTATGCTTTATTATTCCATAACCTCAACCATCATCTTGGCTCCCAGCTTAAAGCTGCTCTGGAACAGCAGGCACTCTACCATGGTCTGATGCTCATGGACAGCATCCGTATAACGGGAAAAAAGTTCCTTCTGCTCTTCCGTCATGATTGCCAGAAGTTTTTCCTCGTTTCTGGTAATCAAGCGGAGGGCTTCTTTCAACTCCTTGCAGGCGGCTGAAACATACTCTGTTGGCTCGATATTGCCATACCAGAATTCTTCCAGGATTCTCATACTGCACCCTCCCCGTAAATCAGCTCCCGGAGAATGATCTCCTCTGCACGATTATGAATGCTGTTCATGGCTCTGACCCAAGCCATCTGGTCACTGGCTTTCAGATCCTCTGTCACGCCCTCTGCGACCTTCATCTGCTCGATAATACATTTCAGGTGACTTTGTGCCTGCTCGTTCAGATTGGCAAGGTAAGTCCAGATCTGCCCCTCCAGAACCAGATCGTTGAACATCATTGGATTGTGCTCTTTCAGATACTCTCGGTGCATCCGCCCATATTTTCCGATAGGGCGTTCCTCATTGGGAAGCTTCAGATCCGGGATGTAGTAATCTCCAACCAATACATATTCCATATTGTTGATTCGTAAAAGGAACACTTCAGGAAGTAACTGAACAGTTCTACATTGTCAGAAACTTATACTATAAAAGCAATTATATTCCTCTCAGACATTTTGTCTTGTCTTTTGATCCATATTATGAATACGATATTACGCCTTTTCAGGCATATCAGATTGCTAAAAAGGTATGTAAAATCTTTGCGAACGCACAGTATCAGGTTATCTTCTCCGTCCATGAAAATACCAATCATCTTCACGTTCATATCCTTGTAAACACGATAGTTTTGACTAATGGTATGCTCTATAACTGTGATATGCATAATTTCTATGCCGTCAGAGACCATGTTAAATTTGTTCTGCAATCATACCGATTATGGTATGGAAATCGTCCACTACTTTTACATAAGCAGCCTTTCCTATAGAAGTATTCCTAGCAATACCCAGATTATCATTATATAAACAATTAACTTGAATAAATATTTTCTTTATAGTATTATAAATGCGGAGCATTAGTTTATTATGGTAGAACACCTTTTATGGAGGGAGGTCCCGGTTCAATTCCGGGATGCTAAAGCTCATTAAATCTTTAGTGATTTTTAGCATCTCGAAATTCCTGATATATTACTATGGCAGAAGAAATATTCACAGCAAGTACTGAAAATTTAAGAGATTTAAAAAAACAGCGAAAAAGAATTTGTGCTTTAGTTAATAGAGCCATTCGTGAAAAACAAGATCCTGATTTAATTTCTCTGACAAAAATGTATGCTCTTCTTTATTCTGCTTATGTCGAAACTTCTTTCTTAAAACTTATTCATACGCCCAAGGCATTTACAGAGTCAGAAATCATTCAAATAATGGCTGAACGTAATTTAGAACAAAAATGGTTAAAATGTGTCGATCTTGCATTTAATAAACTTAATACAACTAATTTGGGAGAAGTTGCAAATAAAAAACAAACATTACACAGACTTCTACACGAATATATTATTGACCCCAGCCAAATAAGAAACAAAGTTGCACATGGGCAATGGGTTTATTGCTTAAATAATGAATGTACAAAAGTAAATCACGATACAACTGCCCTAATGGCTAACTTAGATTTTGTTAAAATCGAAAAATACTTTTGTATATATGATAAATTCCATCAATGTATTTTAGATTTACTTATATCACACCGAACACATTATAGAGACTATTATCAAATAATAACAGAACTACAAGATTATGTTGATTCAACAAAATCTTGGTCATTAGAAACGAAAAAACATCAAATACTATCTTCTTCAAAATATCAAAATTATAAAGAAAAGAATTATGGTAATGGTACTCATTAAACGTCTTACATTTATAAAATCCCTCAGGAATGTTCCGAGGGATTTTTCTTTCAATTTAATTTCTTTAGCCATTCATCAGGTTCTATAGCTGACACTATAGAAGTCTCAAAATCTTCGGTATTTCGAGTAATTATATAATTTGCCGAAACTTCCTCGGCACATCTGTCCTGCAAACAATCTTCAAAATCTTTGAAGTTATTCATCTTAATAGCTTTCATGACTGCTTCCTGAGATGCAGACGCTACTTTTAGAATCTTGCAGACCTTTTCTAACCATGATCTTCTTGTCTCTGCTGGAACTTTTCTGAGAATGTACCACAGATTAGGCAAAGAGTGAAATGCTATATATCCCTCTGCTTCTCCAGATGCACATTTCTCCATCACATGCAACGCAGAATCGTAAAACGGTTCTCTTGCAACAAGAAAATCAATAATTACATTCGTATCAATCAATACTATCATATTTTTCCCTTCTTGCTGCTTCCAGCTCGGCATCCGGATCAAAGTCATCCGGCAAATATTTTTTTGCTTCACTTCTGGTAGCTACCAGTTCTTTAAACGCCTGCATTTTTTCATCTGGTTTCTGAGACGGATAAATAACACTGGTATATGTTTTCTTTGGTATTAATCGCCGAATCACTTCAATCAGAAAGCCTACATTATCATCGGACATATCCTGAATCATCTGAACAGCCTGCTCCTGTAACATAGTCATATGATACACCGCCTTTCCTTATCATTTTATGCAAATCATTATTTTCCTACTTTAATTATAACTGCTTTACACCTGTTTCTCAATCAATATTTTCCATGTATCAATTTTACTACTTTCTTCGACGAATTTTGTTCACCGTTATAGCCAATCCATCATGTCCATTTGTTTTTAGCTCATCGTTTATCATACTTTATATAGTTTTACTTCACATTATTTAATCAATATATAGTATATAAATCAATATCGAGATACTAGGAGACAAAATATTCCACTGCGTTCTCAGGGAAGAATTCTTTCATCTCACCGTAAAGCTGCGCCGCGAGAGTTTTGTTGTGGGCGAGGATGAGGGTTGGTTTGTTTAGCTGGGCGATGACGTTCGCCATGGTAAATGTCTTGCCGGAACCGGTGACACCCAGTAAAGTTTCGAACTGGTTGCCTTCTTTAAAGCCCCTGACCAGACGCTCAATTGCCTGGGGCTGGTCTCCAGTTGGCTTGTACTCGGAATGCAATTCAAAATGATCCATAATATTCTCCTGTTTTAATCAAATTTCACTTATCAAAAATTGAAATATGTTTAATATGGTTATATTTTCAGTATATCATCCCATATAAAAAAAGTACAGAGCAAGCGAATACCTGTTCTGTACTTTAACGTGTCGCGTTACTGTTCACTCTGGCTGCGTGAATTACTCGGTAACTGAGTTACCAGAGCATCTGAATTAAGGCGGGATACCGCCTTTTTTCAGGGTGCATCCATGGCACCACTACTGTTTGCTCTTTAGAGCTATACAGCTACTTTTATTATTTCCGGTGTTTTCAGTCCGGTTACGGACAGTTCTTTTTTTACTCCGGATACGGAGTGATATTTTCTCAGGATATTATATGCGCCTACGGCATCTGCGTTATAGGTTCTGTTTCCATCTCTATACAATCCTCTCTCTTTCCGGTTGGACGGCTCTGCATATCTTTTCCCCACTTTCGGTGACAGCGGACTGCACTGGCTGGTATAACTTTCTTCCTGTTTTATAAAACGGATCCCATATCTTTTCAGCTTATATTCCAGCATGATATAGATCCTGTTATACGGCAGGCTGTGGAACTTCTGGTTTGTCCTGTTTCCCAGGTCTTTTTCTCTCCGGATGTTCCGGATATCCCCTGTAACGACACAGGTGATTCCCTGTTCCCGGCAGTATTCTGCAAGATATCTTGTGATCTTGTGCAGATAATCCGTTACTGAGTCTTGTTTTCTCTTATATAACTTCCTGATATGTTTTGATGTGACCGGGTGCTTTACTCCCTTTCCGGACTGCTGTCCATACCACTGGGCCTGCACCCTTGCGATCTCTTTATAGAAATATCTTTCCAATTCAAGGTACTTCCTGCCCAGGATAAACGTCTTCCCATTTTCAGAATCATAACACGTCATAAGGTTGTGAAGCCCCAGATCAATAGACAGTTCATGTCCGTTCTGTGGAAGTTCTTCCTGGTCAGGAACCTCATAAACAACAATAATTTTACAGCTTCCCTTCTCCGGCGGATAGATCCGCAGCTGTTTGATCTGATCCATGCCCCTGAAAATCTTATTTTCAAGGTAAAGAAAGTTTTCATGGATCTGATATGTTTCTTCCATATATTTTTTTAATGTCTTTGGAAGGGACAGGCGGACTCTGTCCGTATCCCGTTCATGCACGATCCCCATCTGCATATAGGTAATGGGGATACTTTCCTGCTTAAACCGTGGCGGCCTGGGAGTCTCGATCCCCCCGGATCTTTTCAGGGCATAGAAAGACTTCCATGCCTTGTCCAGCAGCCTGCAGACTTCCTGGGCAGTCTGGGACGGGAGCTGTTTATACCACAACTCCTCTTTATGGGCTTTTTTCTGATAATACCAGTCCGGATACTGCTCCATCCCTGTTTCTTTGTAATGCTGACGCTCGTAATTACAGACATTCCAGAGCTTGGATGCTGCATAGCACATATGCCCGATGAGATTCGCATATTCCCGGCTGACCTTTATGGATGTTTTCTTTGACAGCAGCATTTCCTCTCCTCCATCGTATCAGTAAGCTTTGCTCTGATGTTCGATATACCTGCGGATATTTTCTTCCGATACAGATCCGACCGTTTCCACATAATAGGAATGGTTCCACAGCTCCCCTTTCCAAAGCTGGTTTCTTATTTCCGGAAAACGTTCGAAAAGCTTCCTGCCGGAGATCCCCTTCAGGTATTTCACGATCGCAGTTATGGATAATTTCGGAGGGGCTGACACAAAACAGTGTACATGGTCTCCTTCCCCACATTCAAACAGATGGACCGTAAAGCCCTTATCTTCTGCGATCTCCTGCACCAGTTCCTGCAGATATGCCTCGACCTCCGCATTTAATATCTTCCGCCGGTATTTTACCGACCATACCATATGGTAATTAATATTGCACACACAAGTGCGGTAACGTATAAGATTTTCTTTCATACATATAGTATACCATGATATCAAAAATTTCGCAATAAAATATCGAACATATTTTCTTTTTTATAATACCGGATACAGTTTTTTATAGGCTTTTTATAGGGAGAAATTGAATGAAAACCGTTTTGTTATTTTTATTTATTATGAGTGCAGATATGCACAGTTTGCGCTTTCATCTCGGTAATTGAATTGCCGAGGATTCCCGCTTATTATCCTAAAACCGAACAAATAGTCTTCTCAACTTTTTCTGCATCAACAGGTTTTGCAATATGTCCGTTCATTCCTTTTGCCAGTGCCTTTTTTCTGTCTTCCTCAAAGGCATTGGCTGTCATGGCTATGATTGGAATAGTGGCTTTGTCTTTATCTGACAGTCCGCGGATCATCTCAGTTGCCCTGTAGCCATCCATATTCGGCATCTGGATATCCATAAGGATCAGGTCATAGGTGCCTGCCGGAGACTGTTCGATTTTGCGGACACACTGAAGGCCATCTTCCACTCTGTCAACTACCAGTCCCGCAGTCATCAGAATTGCTGTTGCAATCTCTGCGTTCAGATCGTTGTCCTCTGCAAGCAACACATGCTTTCCTCTAAGGATTTCTGCTGAATCATCTGTTTTTTGCTCTGATCTTTTTTCATAACATCCTGCATCTGCAATCCTGTGCTGAAGTATGACAGTAAAACGGCTTCCTTTCCCGGATTCGCTTTCTACTTCGATGGTTCCGCCCATCATATCAACCAGGTTTTTCACAATAGACATTCCCAGTCCGGTTCCGCCTATTTTTCCGGCTGTTGTATTCCGTTCCCGACTGAAGGACTCAAAGATAATGGGGAGATATTCTTTGCTCATGCCAATTCCGGTATCCGTAACCTCTGTTTTTATCCTTACATATCCTTCCTCGCTACATGGAAGTTCTGTGGTTATCAGAGATACGGTGCCACCGTCCGGTGTATACTTAATTGCATTGCTGAGAAGATTAATCATAATTTCTCTTATCTTGGTGCTGTCACAGATAATATGCTGGTGTACCACATTATCCTCATGTAAAAAAGTAATCCCCTTCTGTTGTGCTTCCTCTTCGAAAACATCATAAAATTCTCTCAGTATGCTGCTTACTTTTACATAATCCTCATCCAGTTCCACCCTGCCACTCTCAATCCGCGCCATGTCAAGCACATTGTTAATGATCGATAAAAGCATATTTCCTGACTGCTCTATCTTTTTCTGATAATCCAGAAGTTTGGGATCTGTCAGTCTCTTTCCAAGCATCTGGTTGTATCCCAGGATCACATTCATAGGTGTACGGATATCATGAGACATATTATTCAGGAAATTGGTCTTTGCCAGATTCGCACTCTCTGCCTTTTCCACAGCAATCTGCAACTTTTTGTTCAGTTGTTGTGTTTCATCTGCAGCCTGTTTTGCAGCAGCCTCAGCCTGACGCGCTTTTTTCAGCAAGCCCAGGATTGATATCAGAATCAGCATAATAACCACTGCACTGCACAGTAAAACCACAGCCAGATTATCCTTTACAAATTTTGCCAGAGTGACCTTTCCCGGTGTACTCTCATACATGGCGATGGCACTTGTAAGCATATTGGAAGGCATGGCTTTAATGGTCTTATTCAGTATGGACAGCAGGTAATGATTACCGCTTTTTACTGCGAAAGCCGACTTCTCAGGGTTAGAAAGAGGCAAACTATATAAATTGTATTTTTCACTGTAATCCAATGCAGACGCAACTCCTGTAACAAATCCGTCTGCCTGCTTCTTTATCACAAGATTTGCCGCATCATCCACAGAATCACACTCTACGATTTCCCACTGAGGATAGTAATATTCAATATGCTTTTCCAACGGCAGATCATCCTTTGGAACTGCAATACGGTTTGATTCATTCTCATTAAAAGATGTCTTATTGGTGACAGCCATCAGATTATAGGTCCAGGCTGTATTGGTAAAAGCGAAGTGGTATTCCTCTGCTGTATCCGGATTCTGACTGAAATGAAAGATCATATCAATTTCATCCGATTTCAGGGCTTCAGTCTCCTCCTCGTAGCTGTTATATTCTGTCAGTTTAAAATCCAGCTTCTGGTTTCCCAGACAGCCTGCTGCATATTGAATATAGTCAGTCATTGCACCGCTGAATCTGCCGTCAGGCATCTCTATGGTGCTGATGCCTGTATCATCTTTCAGGAATCCGATGCGGATGGCCCCATGCTCTTTCAGCCATTTTTTCTCCTCACCGGAAAGAATCGGTGTATAATCCATGGAAAAATACTGCTTATACAAATCTGCCAGGTAAAATGGATTATCATCCTCCAGTCTGCGCATGGCATTATCCAGTTCTTCTTTGATCTCCGGATGATCCTTGTTGATCGCATAATAAATGCCAGATTTTCCCACATTTACAACTGTGGAAATCCCCTGGGCAGCCCATAAAGACTCCTCCAGGGAAACAAAGGCATCGATTTCATGATCTGCCAGCTTTCTTTTCACATCATCATTATTGGCTATATTCACATGTGTTGTTTCCAGGTTATATTTCTGCTCCCATTCTGTGAGCATGACTTCCGGCTGGGTTCCTTTCAGCACACCGATCCGTTTTCCATTCAGTGTCTGGAAATTATAAGCTGAAATATCCGTATCTGAAAGATCTACATACAGATAATATTTCTCCTCACCCATAGGTTCATCGGAAAACAGCATCTGTTTTGCGCGTTCCTCTGTATAGGAAATATCACCCATAATGTCAAATTCACCGTTTATAAGCTTTTCAAAACAGTTGGACCAGTCACAGGTGACATACTCAAACTTCCATCCTATATAGCCGGACAGAGTTTCCAGAAGCTCATATCCATAGCCCTTCCTTGCACCTTTCTCATTGACATAATTAAAGGTGTCCTCAAAGGAGCCTACGCGGACAACTCTTTCCGTGGTTTCTTCCTCCGCAGCTTTTGCTGTGGCAGGTGTCGCACACAGGATGCAGGTCAGAATCAGACTTAGGACCATGCATATGCATACAATCCTTTTTCCTGTTCTGCTCATTGATTCTTTTTCTTTCATTTAATTTCTGTATTCCCTTCCCAGTCTGTCGATTGCCTGAAATGTGTTTGAAAATACCTTCCACAAGAAATGATTTTTCAAACACGCTCTGAGGTAATCCATACTATCACTTAAAAGTATTCTGCAGAATTTCTCTCATCTTCTCAATATCCACAGGTTTCGCAATATGTCCGTTCATTCCTTTTGCCAGTGCCTTTTTTCTGTCTTCCTCAAAGGCATTGGCTGTCATGGCTATGATCGGAATAGTGGCTTTACTTTTATCTGACAGTCCGCGGATCATCTCAGTTGCCCTGTAGCCGTCCATGTTCGGCATCTGGATATCCATAAGGATCAGGTCATAGGTGCCTGCTGGTTTCTGTTCTATCCTTGACACACACTGAACTCCATCCTCAACACGATCAACCATAAGTCCCATATCCTCCAGGATAAACTGTGCGATTTCCGCATTCAGATCATTATCCTCGGCAAGCAAAATATGTTTTCCGCTGATTCTGTCTGTTTCATCCACATCTGAAGATTTTTCCGTATCCTGTTCATAGTAGCTCTTATCAGCAATCCTGTATTCCAGGGTAACTGTAAATTTACTTCCTTCTCCCTGCTTACTTTCTACCTCAATAGTTCCGTACATCATGTCAATATACTTCTTTATGATCGGCATTCCCAGACCTGTTCCCGCAATCTTTCCGTCTGTTGTATTTCGTTCCCTGGCAAAAGCCTCAAAGAGAGATGGAAGGAATTCTTCGCTCATTCCGATACCTGTATCAATTACCTGAGTCCGTATCCGCACATAGTCTTTCCTGTCACAGTCAAGCTCTGTGATCCTTATGGTAACTCTTCCCCCTGAAGCTGTATATTTTACCGCATTACTAATCAGATTGAGGAAAATTTCCCTGTTCTTCGTCTCATCGCAGATTACGTGCTCATGCTTGACATCGTATTCCATCTTAAGGTGAATACCTTTTTTCTCCGCTTCCGCCTGGAAAATTTTGTAAATTCCCTGATAAATATCTCTGATCTTCACATAATCTTCATCCAGTTCCACCTTACCGCTTTCAATCCGGGCCATGTCCAGCACATTATTGATAATAGACAGCAGCAGATTTCCGGACTGTTCCATCTTCTCCTGATAATCCAGAAGCTTGGGATCAGTCAATTCCCTTTTCATCAGCTCACTGTATCCCAGCAGGGCATTCATGGGTGTCCGGATATCGTGAGACATATTGAAAAGGAAATCTGATTTGGCGGCATTGGCCTTTTCTGCCTGAATCTGGGCTTTTCTCGCTTGTATCAGCAGATAAACTATAATCCACACAATAATCAAGACCACACTTACAAACCAAATGGAAACTACCCGCAGATTATCCTTTATGTATTCTGCCAGAGTAACCTTGCCAGGTGCGTTTTCATATACGCAAAACTGACTGGAAAGTCTGGAAGCAGGCAGAGTCTGAATGGTTTTGTTCAGGATATTCATTAATGTTGTGTTTTCCCTGGTGACCGCAAAGCAGGAAGCGCCGGATTTCGTAAGAAAAATACTGCGCATTTTGCTGTCTTCCAGTGTCTTTAATGACTGTCCTGCCTTCGCAACAAAGCAGTCTGCCTCTCCACTTTGAACTGCTTTATCGGCCTCAGCAGATGAGTCATATTCCTTTATTTTCCAGAAAGGATAGTTAAAAGAAATATACCACTTCCCCAGCAGGTTATTCCTGCTCACTGCTACTGTATTATCTTTATTTTCATCAAACTTCTTAACACCGGTGAGTACTGCAACATTGACTTCAAAAACAGTATTTGACAATATAACATCGTTTTGCTCTGATTCATATGAAAAATCATATCAATCCTGCTATCCTTTAATGCCTGCAGTTCTTCCTCCTGAGAATCAAAGCCTGTCAACTGAAATTCTATGTTTTTTTCTCCCAGACAGCCAGAAGCCAGACTAATATAATCGTTAATAATTCCTACCGGTTTCTCTGACTCCGTATCCACAAGGCTGATACCCACATCATTTTTCAGATATCCAATCCTGACCGCCCCATGCTGTTCCAGCCAGTTCTGCTCCTCATCCGTAAGAGTTTCAAGGGAATTTGCGGAGAGATACCTTTTATAAAGATCGTCTTTATAAAAAGGATTCTCCCTCTCTATCTTCTGCATTACCTGATCCAGCTCTTCTTTCAGATCCGGGCGTTTTTTGCTGATTGCAAAATAGTTATAGGAGCCACCAATCAGAATAGCTGGTGAAATATCGTCTCTTTCCCACTGTGGAGATTCATTTAAAACAAATCCGTCAATTTCATGATTTTTTAATTTCTGACGGACATCGTCTACACCGGTAATATCAACCTGCTGCGTGTTCACTCCATGACTTTTCTCCCACTCATGGAACATTTCGGCAGGAAGTGCATTCGGCAGCATACCGATTCTTTTTCCATTTAATGTAGTCAGATCTGAAGTGGAGATATCTGTATTAGAAGTATCCACATACAGGTAATATTTATCCTCTCCCATAGGCAATTCTGAAAAAAGCACGGAAGTGGAACGTTCCTCTGTATAGGAAATGCCTCCCAGCAGATCGATCTGTCCATTTTTCAGCATGCTCATCAGTTCTGCCCAGCTTCCCTCCACATATTCATATTTCCATCCGGTATGCGCAGCTACTGCCTGCTGGTATTCGTAGCTGTAGCCTCTCCTCTGACCGTCTGCTCCTGTGGTATTATAAGTTCCTTCATACCAGCCTACTCTGACTGTTTTGGATTTTGCTTCCTCTGCTGATACAGGAAGGGGAAGCACAGTAATATATAAAATAAGGCATAATAAAATGCAGATATGTCTCTGTACATTTAACTTAAACTTTTTCATATAACTTTCTCCAAATGATTTTGTGTCTGTCCGGTGAAGATATCTCAACAGATTATTGCCTTTTTCATTTACTTCACCCGGGTTATGGAAACATGTATCATGCTTCTGCAGATATCATACCTTATTTTCCGTCATTGCAACAGCCCTATATTTATTTTTTATACTCATTTTTCAGTTTTCAAATAATCTTTCCCTGCCAAAATTCAAACACACTCCAAAAGATAGTCAAATGAATAGTTTGATATCAGAAATCCATTGCAGATTGTCCAGAGATACCATAACGATTGAGCTCCGAAAAATATATATATAAATTTTATATATGTATTGACATTGTGGTAGCATCGAAGTATAGTATATGTAAAATTTATATATATAAATATTTTACATATATACCAGGAGGTGATTCAATGTATTTTCCGGTATCAGCATTATTGATTGAATATATGATACTGTCAGTGGTAGAAAGCAGGGATTCTTATGGCTATGAGATCAGTCAGACAGTGAAGAAGGCTGCTGACATTAAAGAATCTACGCTCTATCCCATATTGAAGAAGTTACAAATTGCAGGATATCTGACTACCTATTCGCAGGAGTATCAGGGAAGAAAGAGAAAATACTATTCCCTTACAGAAGAAGGCAAGGCACAGATTGCATATCTGAGCAATGAATGGCAAATCTACAAAGACACTGTAGATGGAATTATTGAAGGGAGGATAAGAGGTTGAGCAAAGAGGAATATTTAAACCAGCTGCATAAATATCTGCGGAAGCTTCCGAGACAGGACTATGAAGATGCAATGGAATATTTTACCGAGTATTTTCAGGAGACAGATGAGGACGGAGCAGAAGAACTGATGAAAGAACTTGGTACGCCGAAGGAGGCTGCCAGAGAACTGATGGCGAATCTTCTGAATAAGAAAATAGAAGCTCATCAGAATTATGAAACAGATGGACAGACCAGAGCAGAACAGAAAGGTTCCGGAAAACATGTGGTATGGATAGCGCTATTGGTATTATTTGCAGCACCGGTAGGAGCTCCGCTTCTGGCAGCATTTGCTGCAGTCGTTCTTGCATTAGTTGTGTGTGTATTTGCAATTTTGTTATGTGTAGTTTTATGTCTGATGCTTATTGGCGGGAAAATCCTTATCCGCGGTATACTGGCAGTTCCGTTTTCTATGAGCGGTTTTGCAATGCTTACAGGAAGTGGGCTGTTGGCTGTGGGCGCTGGCATCCTTGTTGTACTGTTGTGCGTATATCTATGTAAATGGAGCAGCATGCTGATTGCGAAGCTGGTACGCCGGATCACAGGCAGAAAGAGAGAGAGGTTAGAACGATGAAAAGATGGGCAAAGGCATGGCTTGCAGTAGGAGTCGGATGCTGTGTATGTGGTGCAGCTTTGACGGGCATCGGTGTTGCGAGCGGTGGAAGTAAATATGTGAAATCAGCAGATTTAAACAAAATGGATGGAGCTGCAAAAAAAAGCGATAATGAGATGGTTCTTGAGAAAACAAAGCTTGATGATTTCGACTCAGCAGACATCTCCATGACAGATATGAATTTGCAAGTAGTCAGTTCAGATGATCAGTACTGTTATATTTCTTATCGGGCATCCGATCAGAAAAAGGATCCGATCAGTTATCAGGTAAAAGATGGTAAATTAAGGATTCAGGAAAATAACAATGATGGGAAGACTTATTATCATGTTGATATCGGATTTTTGTCGGGTCTTTTGGGTAAAGGAACACTTACTACAGATGAAAATGTGGTAACAATTTACGTGCCGGAAAGTCAGAAATGGAAGCTTGCAGATATTAAATCGGATATGAGCAATATATTGCTGAATGGATGCGAAATCGAAAATGGAGCCGTTCAGACGGATTCAGGAGATGTATTTTTTAAAAATTGCGATTTCAGTAATCTGAAAGTGAAAACGGATATGGGTGATCTTTGTTTTATTGGTAAAGAAGACGTGATGCGCACATGGAACATACAGGTGAATACTGATATGGGAGATATCAATGTAGATGATGCGCTGACCGGTAAGATGGTGGAAGACCAGGATGACTGTGATATTTCTTACACACAGAAAGGAACGGGTGGCAATCTGTTAATCCAGACTGACAGTGGAAATATAAGGCTGAAGTGCAGATAACGTTACTGTTTACTTCATTCTCAACAACAGAGCCTTTCCCTGAAATTTTCCGATTGACAGTGAACCTCACATGACTAAAGTCACATGCTTCCAGACGCTTTAGGCGTCAGACTGAATATCGGCGGATACGCCTGTAACTTAGGTCTGCACAATTATGCGCTTTTTCCATGCCGGATACGGCAGGTTTCCACATTACAGGTAGTCCGCTGTATATCTGCCTGTATCTATGCTGCTTTTAAGAGTTCCATTTCTGAATGGAGTTTCCTCAGATCTGCATAGACACATGAAGTTCTACGCTTTACAGGAGGGACTTTTGCCTCCAGCAAAGACCTTTCCGTTGCCGGAAGGGGTTTTAAAAGTTCTCTGATAAAATATCTCGCTCCTATATTACAGGATGCTGACAGGTCACAATTATATCGTTTTCCTGTCTGAAAAGTACAGAGGCTGTGGTTTTTCCAGTCGCGTATTACCACCCCGGAACCATCATAAGCCAATCTGCTGGTATTCCATGCACAGATCCGGGATACCCGCATCCCTTTCCTGTGTGCCTGATGTTCACAACACTTCTGGATATCTCTTTTTCTCCACAGGTGCAGTTTCTGCTTTTTCTTTCCCGATATCTTCCCCTGCATCTCCAGATACTCGAACACGATCACATCTGCGTGGTTTTCTTCCGCATATCTTACAATCGCACCTGCAATTTTTTTGCCCAGTTCTGTATTCAGACGTTTCGTATATGCCCATCTTCCCTGTGTCTGCGCAGAACCATGTTCCCTCTGGGATCTGCGGATCCGTCCCAATGTACGGTACATCCGGTCTTTTTCACTGGGATGATCGATAAATTTTCTTCCCAGGACAGTTCCGTCTGCCCGCATGATGGTACAGACTGCATCGGTATTGATCCCTAAGTCCACGCTGCAGATAACCTGTTCTTTCACAGGTGTTTTGGTAAGTGTTACTTCTTCTGTATAGGAAAAACGCAAAAAGTACTTCTGGTGTCTCTTTTCCAGAGTCGGGGCAGATGCCTTTTTCCCTGACCAGTATTTTCTCAGATATTCCATATCTGTATGAGCCAGACGTACACAGAACCATTTCCAGTCATGGCCGTCATAGAGTTTCAGGTATGCTTCGTCTTTCCCTTCCGCTCCCTCACGATACATGACATCACGGTAGAAGACCGGCATGGCATGATTTTCATATACAAGCTTTGGTTTCCCGCTCTTTCCGTCTGTCTTTTCCCATAGATTCAGCCGTGTTTTATAAGAGGATACTGTCCCCAGTGCATGCCGGATGGCAGATCTGCGCAGATAGGAAGGCATCTTTGGGAACCGGATATCAAAATCAAAACAGGCATGGTTTTTCTTCGTAGTATGTACCAGATGTTCTGCAGCATTAAAACGCCTCTTTGCATCCGGGATTTCTGCTAATTTTTCCCATACCTGCACATAAATCCCAATCAGATAACTGACAGCAGAACGGTAGATCTCCAGTGTCTGGCGGATCGGGATATTCTGTTTTCGTAATTCTACACCATAACTGGATATTATCTGCATTTTTATTTCTCCCTGATAACTCTTTTCTCAAATCCTGTTGTTTTTTCTACTACCCATGGCTATATTTTAGCACATATAGTGCCAGAAGTAAACATGTGTTCTTTCTTTGAGTAAAAAATTTGCGCGTCTAACTCATCTAAGTTCACTAAAGTAACGAGAATGTGACGCGCAAATATTCAAAAACTCCTATTATTCTGTAATGCCTGCCTATAAGATAACTAACAGTATACCACACTTCACATTTTTTTCCATGCCTCCTGTAACAAAAAAAGCAGTAACTTTTTTATCAGCGCAGGTAATTTCTCTAAATCATCCAGATTATAATCCTGATAAAGTTCTCATCACCAGATCTACATCTTTGTTCTCCAGTTCCTGAATAATGTGCAGGTATGTTTTCTGTGTTGTAGTCATACTTGCATGCCCCAGTCTGCGCGCAACACTGGCAATGGACACTCCTGCAAACAATAATAATGAGGCATGGGTATGTCTGAGTCCATGTATGGAAATCTCAGATATCCCACACCTTCTGCAATGCCTGGTAAGCACATCATTCACAGTAGAATTGTAAACCTTTGATTCTCCCACAAAAACAGGTTGATCCTGTGGAAGTGTTTTGGTCAGTTCTGAGAATTTTACAACAATCTGCCAGTCAATCTGAATTTTTCTCACAGAAGATTTATTCTTTGTTGGAAGGAAACCTCCTTCACCTTTATAATCCCAGGTTTTGCTTATTGACAGCGTCTGCCTGCCAAAATCAAAATCTGCCGGAGTAATCGCCAGAGCTTCTGAAAATCTCATTCCGGTTTTTGCAACAAGAAGAATAAACCAGTCCCAGTTTGGCTCCTCCTTAATATCCAGATCAGCGATCAATGTATGAAGTTCAAACTGATTCAGATATTTTATTTTCTTGGCCTTGGGAGTTTTTCCCTTAATGATGGCTTTTCTAGTCGGATCTCGTTCTATCATTCCTTCATCAACTGCATCCAGAATGGCACCTTTCAGCTGATGATGAAAATCCAGCGTAGTCTGTCTCTCATGTTCCCTTGCATAATCATTCAAAAGCTGCTGATATACCGTTCTGGTCAGCTCTGACACCTTCAGTTCAGGCACCAGCTTCTCCACCCACCTCTGTGTCATCAGATATTTTGCCATAGTTGCTTCACGAATTGCACCCTTTTTATATACATCAATCCACTGTGCATAATACTTCGAAAACAGTACATTGTTATTTGTATCATTTGACATAAGCATTCTCCATTTCCGAAATGACCTGCGCTGATATTTACAATGTAATGACTATAGCAATTCTGCAAATAGAGCGAATAAATTGATGGATTTATGCAGTCATAAGAAGAGGTTTTATCTCTTCATCCAGAGTTTTCTTCAATTCTGCCATCATGCGATTATAAAATTTATACTTCGGCAAAGCTGTTTCCTGTGCTTCTTTGTAGCTGGTATAATCAACAGTCGCTTTAATTGCCGTTTCATTGGGGATTTTCCCATTTCTGTAATGGATTGCCGCATACATTACATCATCCTTTGACGCATACCATTGAATACAGAAATCAGAGATAACTTTTTCCACACAGTCTCGTTTCATATTCTCAATAATATTAAGGATAGATTTTCCCCTGTACTTTTTGTCATCTTTCTCAATATCTGCAATCAGATTTGACATAAGGTCTGCTACTTTTTCATTATCTTTGCGAAGCTCCGCCACGTACTGTTTTACTTCTTCCAGCTTTTTCTGTCGTTCCTGTGGTGTAATTTCCTCATCCTCCTCTGTCGGAGTTACAATATTCTGGATCAGGTTAATGATATATTCGTAATCAATCTTTGTACTGCTGTATGCCATCAATTCATAATCCTGATCCACCTGTGTATCACCGGAATCTGAATCCCCATGATCTTTGGAATCACGAATCTCTTCCATTACATTTTTATAATGACCTGCATAATCCTCATATTCTGCCTCTGTAATTCCATACGCTTCCAACATACTGTCGTCATACTTTGTAAAAGATTTCAGCTGTGCAAACAGGCTGTCAAACTCCTGGAACATTTTTGCAAAAATTTTCTTCTCTTTCATGGACATACCCGGAATGTCCGAAGGCTTCTCAGCGCAGATTTTCAGTGCAGAAAGTGCTTTACGAAATGCAGGCTCTACTTCATCCCATTCTGCCAGCAACGCTGTCTCTGTGCTTCCGGCAGAATACAATTTCACTGCATTGTCCACGCACTTCTTAAAGAGCATTGGTGCCTGAAAGGTTACAATCTGTCCATATGTCTTATTGGTGTCATAAATACGGTTAGTTCTTGAAAAAGCCTGAATCAGATCATGAGGTCCCATAGGCTGACGATCAATAAAAATCGTAGACATACATGGTGCGTCAAAACCTGTGAGCAGTCTGTCTACCACAATTACCAGATCCAGCTGTTCTCGTCTGCTTTTAAATCTGGCATCTTTTCTGGCAAGACGTTTATTCAGATTGGCATTATAGCTCTGTATCTGAGACATTTCATATTTCGTTCCAAACATACCATTGTAATCATCCAAAGATTTCTGCATTTTTTCCTGATTTACATGAGAGCCTTCTTCGTTTTCGGTAACAGAATAGGTGATGGCGAATTTAGGAAAGTCCGGAAGCACCTGTCTGATTTTCTCATCAATCACAAGAGAAGTTTCTCCGTTCTTTACCCTGGTAAGCAGCTCATAATATTTCTGCGCAACCTGAATGGATTTGGTTGTAAGCATACACTCATATGTCATTCCCTTTCCATTCTGAAGACCTAATTTGTAATAGGATTTGTTTAAAATTACATCCAATACCTTTAACATATGCGTTTCATTGTCATACTGGCTGCTGTCCGTTTCATCTGTCATATTTTTAGGACCATTATGCTCAACCTGAAATCCCAGAACCGCCTTGTCATGAATTGCATTCTGTATGGTATAAGAATGGAGACATTTTCCATATAATTCTTCTGTTGTTCGTGGCAAATCGCCCATCTGCGGATATGGATTCTCTGCGAAGCGTGGAGTTCCGGTAAAACCGTACCATAAAGACCTGCCAAAGAAGCGTTCCAGTTCTCTCTTTGTTTTCGGTGTCACTGCCCTGTGGCACTCATCCACTACAAAAGCAATCCTCAGATTTTTGATTTTATCAAAGTCCGAGGTACCTTCCTGCAGTCTTTTACTTATGAGAATCTGCATTTTCTGGATTGTCGTTACAATCACCTGACGGTCAGCCGATTTTAATTTCTTTTTTAGATCATTTACATTATCTGTTTCATCCACATCTACCAGATCATTATTTGCATATGCCTGAAATGCCATAGTTGTCTGTGTATCCAGATCTTTACGGTCAATAAGAAAAATCGTCTTATCAATACTTGGAATATCCATCAAAAGATTTCTTGTTGCCTTATAGGATGTCAGTGTTTTTCCCGAACCGGTTGTATGCCATACAAAACCGGATTCTCCGGTTTTTGAAGCTTCACGTATAGACTCAATGGCATGAATCTGATATGGTCTGAGCAGAATCAGCCGTCTGGCATCTTCATCCAGAACTGTGTATCTGGCAATCATTTCATGAGCCTGGGGAATACGGAGTACACTCTTTGTGAAGCTAAGATAATCTGAAACAGGATTATTCTTTCTGTCTACCCATCCACTCATAAATTTGGGATTTAACTCTGTATCCCCTGCTGCCGCAAAATATCTGGTATCCACACCATTACTAACTACAAACATCTGCACAGCTGAGAAAATCCCGGTAAATTTACCCTCACCAATATATTTTTTTATCTGCCAGAATCCGTCCATGTAAGAATGCTGTTTATTCTTCAACTCAATATGTATCATGGGAAGCCCATTAATCATAAGAGTTACATCAAATCTTCTGTCCCGCACATCTGTGGAATCCTCATCATCTGATTTCAGTGCTTTATACTGATTAATCACTTCATAAACACTGGAACCGCCTGCAATATGCTCATGGTTCATCACTACAAGATGCAACTTTTCCGTATCCCGCTGTACATGAACCATTACCTTTCCATTCTCACCTACCAGCCATTCCCCGGCTTTATAAAATGAGGAAAACTGCAGCTGGTTCTTTACCTGTTCAAATTCAGAGTCAGAAAGACCCTCTCCATCCAGCCTGTCCTTATTATTCTGCTCCAGAATATATCTGAAATTCGCCCACAGATCCTCATCAGTTTTTAAATCCTCCCGGTATGTCCACTGGGAATCTCCGTAAATTAGCTGTTCTATTAATTTTTCCTCTATCATTGACTCTAATTCTGACATATTTTTCTTCTCCTTTGTGTTTCGTGTGGGTAGTTGGATGGTTGGGATGGGGAATTGGCTTTCGCTGGTGAAGAGTGATGAGGTGGTCAAGACTTTGAAAATATTCCCCAACTTCTTTTTGTTCCTCAAAACTCGGCAAGCAAATCGGTGTATCCGATAATTGTGTAATCGTGTAATGTGCTATAGTTCCAACATGAGAAATATTTCCCAAATAATTTCTAAAGGTTGGAGAGAAGAAAAATTCATATAAAAAATATGGATGAAATTTCCCTTTGTTTTTTATCCATAACAGATCTGCATCTTTTGTGTATAATGACTTATTATCCGGCACAATATAGGGATTTCCAACTGATCCTCCGCCTGTAACAAGGATATCTCCTTCTTCCAATTTTCCTGATACTTTAGAAAGCTTTTCATACAATTCTTCTGAAATAAACGCTTTTTCATTTTCAGTTCCATTTATTGCTGCCATTACATCACTCGATCTATAAAAAGGTACACCATTTGATGTCCATTCATCTTTATGAACTCGTGATGCTGACTTTAATTCTGTTATTTCACCGAACTTACGCTGTTCCCAAGGATTAGCATTTACAACTGCTCTCTAACCATCATCAGAGCATACCCTAACAGATTTTTCCCCTTCCACTTACTTAGATCAAGTCTATTGGGATCTCTCATGGATAAACCTATCCCCCAAATCTGATCTCTTACTGCACATTCTGCCAATATTGCGTCACCTGTATCAACAAGTTTTTCTTTCAATTCTGCATTTTGACTGAATTTCGCCTTTAATCCTTCATAGACAACAATCTGCCTTACGCCATTCCAGGTATTTTCATCATACCCATGTACCTCACGCCCTAATTTCTTAATTTCCGCAACATCATTTGTGCCCAGTATCTCATTTACTACTGAAGCATCATGAAAGCGGCATGCTTTCTGATACATCATAAACTGTTCCATTGAAGAAAATTCTATTCCATCAACTGTGAAATGAGTCGGATACCAGTTACTCAAATATCCATTTTCTTCATTCGGGTTGTGAAAACAAATAATATTCATTAAACCTCACCTACTTTTCTGACTGCCAGCTCAAGTTCCAGATCATGAAGTCCGTAATAAGCTTTCTTCAAAAAATCCACCGGGATTTTCTGAACAACTTCTGAACTTGGCATATTATAATACCACTGATAATATGCGTAAAATTCTCCAATCCAGTCCGGAATAAAACCTTTTAAGTTTTCTCCTTCCTGCAATCTGTAATGATCAGTTTTAAGAAAATACGACCATAAATCTTCCACATTCATTGTATTCACATAAGCCTGTGCTTCATCTATGCTCTTTCTCGTTTTGCTCTTCATGTATGTGTTAATAAAATCTTCTGTATTTTTATCAGGGAATGACTGTGCTACAAAATCAAACAGCTTTCCCTGATTTTCTACAACATCGCTTAAATAAGCTTCTGCATACGCTCTCATAATCCTCTCCTAAAGCAATGTACTGAATACATTCGTTACTTTATTGGCATCAGAATCAATTAATTCCCGCATCTTTTGTCTTGCTGAAACATCTCGCTGATTATATTTTTCTCTGAATTCCATATAATCAACAGGCAGCAGACCGTCCTGTACTTCCTGCAAATGCTCATATGCCAGCCTGGATTTAATACAATATTGGATTCCCAGACCACCAAGAGAAAGCAATTCCGTCAGAATGTCCATATCAATATTATCTCTTACAAATTCCTTTGCAATATAAAAGTAAGAAGCATTGGCTCTCCAGCCCTTAATCACATCATATCCTTCTGTATCTATTCCATATTTCTCAATAAATTTTTTTGATAACACCCGATAACGTTTGGAATCGGAAGCATCTCTGTGTTTCATCAGCTCTGCCAGCCATGAGAGAACATCTTTTTCCTGAAAATCCAGTATTTTTAATTGGTCGGTATCCAGTTCATATCGATGAACCCAACCATTCTCATCATTAGGTTTACAAACAGCCCATTCCTTTGCAAGATTCAGGTTATCTGTCAAATAAAACCCCATGCCATAATCATGTTTTTTCTCACCAAGTCCGTATGTTGGCACTACAATTCTGTTCGGAGTTCCATGAAATAACGTAATTTTTTCCATTTGCTCACCTTTTTTCCTAGACAAACATTTTCTGTAGCATGAATTTCTTTATTTTTTTCAGTTCTTCACACTTTTGCTGGTGAAGGGTGATAAGGTTGTCGAGGTTTCTAAAATAATCTCCTATCTGTCTCTGTTCCATCTCAGATTTAGGGTACATAATATCCGTATCTTGTATTGCAGATTTGGAAATAGATGAAACCTTTGTACCTTGAATCAAAGGAAGCAATTGGTCATGATATGAACCCGAATTCATATAATATCCAAGATAGCCTTCTGCAAAATTTCCTCTTGGTCTACATGGAATAGTATGTAGTCCGGACAATACTTTTTCATCTGTCAAACCCGCTATTTCACTACATTTTCCTACAGTCTCATCCTCCGCTGCATCGGCAATAATGATATCCCCATTTTGCAATAAAGAAGCCAGATGCTTATTTACAAGAGATGCATCCAATAGGTAAGTCATTTCATCCTTTTTAACATCTAAAACCTCTCCATATTTAATCAGAACATCTCCATAATGCACATTCATAACATCTCCACCTGCACTACTTAAGTCTGCCCTAGACAGAGCGTTATTTTGCATAATGTCAAAGGTATCTCTGAACTTACGCTGTTCCCAAGCTTCCGTAAATCCCTTAAATCTGATCTCTGGAACTTTTTGTTCATTTTGAGGAAACATTTTTTGTAACATATATTTTTTTAAACTTTTTACTTCATCACACTTTCGCTGGTGAAGAGTAATGAGGTTATCTAAACTTTGAAAATACTCACCTATTTGCTGTTGTTCTTCTCCTGATGGAATCATAAATTCCATTTTTGAGAACATATAACCTGTAATCTGATTAATAGTTGCTCCCATATTCTTTGCAATTTCATTTTCAAATACAGAAGTGTCAAGTAGTGCATTTACAAAAGAAGAATGTTCAGAACGCATGCCGCTCATAAATGCTCCAATTACTGTATTTGGCATAGAAACCTTAATTTGCGCATGTTTTCCAATAAGTGCACGTGAACCATTTCTTACTACAACTATAATATCACCTTCCTGTACATTTTCAGATGTAGCCACTTTATCATTCACATACACATTGTCAGCATCTATAATTTCTCCATTTTTCACATTTGAAGATCTCAATACCAATGTTCCTGTTTCTTCCACATCGTCTGGCGTATAAGTCAAACCATTAAAAAATGAAACAAATTCAGGAAGCTTACGCTGTTCCCACTCATCCGTATACCCTTTAAATCTAATCTCAGGTCTTTCCATAATTTACCCCTCCATTTTCGCAATCAGTTCATCTAATGATTTCATAATTGCGTCATCTGTAGAAGTTAAATCCCTGAGTAAGGACAGGAATTCCCCCTGTGTTTTTTCTAATTCATCATCTGTTTTTTTCATCTCGGATAACAGATCATTCAGGTCTATCTCTTCTTCTTTTTCAAAGTTGTCAACATAGCGTGGGATATTGAGGTTAAAGTCGTTCTTTTCTATTTTTTCAAAGCTGGCAAGAAACGATTCTTTTTCTACAGTTTCCCGTTTACTGTACAGTTTCATTACTTCATTGATATGCACATCTGTCATTTCATTCTGCTTCTTGCCTTTGTCAAATTTCTTTGAAGCATCAATAAACAGCACATCTCTGCCATCTCTGTGCTTCTTCAGCACGATAATACAAGTTGGAATCGAAGTATTGTAAAAGAGATTTGCCGGTAAACCAATTACTGCATAAATATTTCCGGAACGAAGCAGCTTTTCTCTGATTTTCCCTTCCGCAGCTCCCCTGAAGAGGACACCATGTGGAAGTACAATTGCCATAGTTCCATTATTTTTCAGATGGTAGAGTCCATGCAGTAAGAAAGCGTAATCTGCTTTTGATTTCGGTGCAAGTACCCCATAATCACTGAATCTTTCATCCTGCAGAAAGCCTGCTGCTGCGGTCCATTTTGCGCTGTAAGGCGGATTCATAAGTACCATATTGAAGTCTGTTTCTTCATCTGTTGGCCAGTCTCCGTCAAGAGTATCGCCATTTCTCAGATTCTGATTCTCTGCCGGAATGCCATGAAGAAACATATTCATTCTTGCAAGATTGTAAGTTGAAGTATTTAATTCCTGTCCATAATATTTAATGTACTGAGAATATTTCGCATATTTTTTTGCATTAAGCAGAAGAGAGCCGGAACCCATACATGGGTCATAGACAGATAATCCCTGTTTTTCTTCCTGTCCTGCGATTGCAATACGAGTAAGAATTTTGGATACTGCCTGAGGTGTATAGAATTCACCTGCTTTCTTTCCTGTCTCTGATGCAAACTGTCCGATCAGATACTCATAGGCATTTCCAAGTATTTCCGCATCTGAATTCAATAAATCTGCTTTATCAATTTCTTTTATCAGACTTGCAACTGTATCACTCTGCTTCTGATCTCCCGTTCCCAGACGGTTAGAATACAGATCAATATCTGCAAATAAATCTGCAAAGATAGGATCACTTTGTTCAATATTATTGAATGCTTTCTGCAGCTGCTCTCTGTTAAAAGAATTGTTTCTTGCAGCATCTGCAAAATACGTGTATGTAAGTTCAGGCTCGATCACATAATGGCATTCTTCTTTCATTCCCTGTTTCAGTTCCTCGCTACCTTCACTTTCCAATTCTTTTACATATACATCCAGTGCTTCTTTTAATGTCTGTGGTTTACCATCACAGATCATATCATATACTTTGATAAGAAAAGAATCTGACAGGTATTTATAGAAAATAATTCCCAGAAGATAGTTTTTATATTCATTTGCATCCATTTTTGAGCGAAGAATATCTGCTCCGCTCCACAATACACTGATCAGAGCTTTACTGTTTTCCATTTCAGCCATTTCACGTTCCCCCGTTTTTACTATCGCTTATGTATAGCGTAAGTATATCATATTTTTTTTGAACATGATACATTTCTGTATTAATTGTCGTGGGAAATTTCAGCTCTCTCAGATTCCCTTCACAATTTCATACAACGCTTCCACACTGCAAGGCAGTACTGCTTCGTCGATCTGGAACTGGTTGTGGTGGAGGGGATGGCTTTTTCCGGGGATTCCGGCCAGGAATATGGCGAAGAGGCCTTTTGTTTCGCGGAAATAACGGTAAGCATTATCTCCGGAGAGGAATAATTCATCTTCGCCTTCCAGAATAAAGCGGTCTCCGAAAATCTTATTTCCCACCTGACACGCAATATCCACCAGCCCATCATCATTGGCAAAAGGATAGACCGGTTCTTTTGGGAAATCCATGGTGATCTGTGTGCCGGTCTGCTGCCCGATCTCCACCAGCTTCTCTTCCAGTTCTTTTTTCAGGGCATGATAAGTTTCCTCATAAGCTGCGCGGATATTTCCGTTCATCACTACATGATCTGCAATAATGTTGGTATATTTACCTCCCTGCACAGTTCCGATTCCCAGAATATATTTTCCAACATCCGGATGTTCTCTGCCAAAATTCTCATTCAGATCATGAATGGCATTGATGACCTGAGCAGCCCCATAGATACTGTCTATGCCTTTCTGTGCTTCACACCAGTGGCTGGATTTTCCCCGGACATGAAGCTCCATACTGTTGATCATAGAAGAAGCCTGTCCCCGGTGGACTGCCATTCCAAAAGGCAGATCGGAGGCATAATGAAACATGACAAAGGCATCCGGCCTGGGCTCCTCCATAGCACCTGCCTGCAGCATCCGTCTGGCTCCTTCCCCGATTTCCTCTGCCGGCTCAAAGAGAAAACGTACCCTCACTGGGAAATCCTCCTGCTCTTTGGCCACAATCTTTGCCAGGATCAGGGCAGATGCAATAATGCAGTCGTGTCCGCAGGCATGCATACAGCCATTGTCTGCTGCATAGGGTAAACCTGTTTTCTCTGTTATGGGAAGAGCATCCATCTCTGCCCGAACTACTACCATCTTGGCCCGATTCTGTAGACCTGGCAGCTCTGCTATCAGTCCTGTTGGAGGGACTTCTGTAATGGTATATCCCAGTTTTTCCAGATAACGCCTTACATATGCGGAGGTTTCATATTCCTGCAGGGCAAGCTCCGGATATTGGTGGAAATGCCGCCTCAGCTGTATCAGTTCCTGTGTAAAATTTTCTATCTGCATAATTTCTCCTGTCTGTTATCAATATAGAATACTGCTGTAACTGTTTTTTACCTATATATATTATAGAGAAAGGCTGCCGGAATATCCATTCTGATATTTCGACAGCCTTTTACGTGCTGTATAACCTTATCGCACATCTCCCACAAAAAACAACGCCATAGTTCCCGGGCCTGAATGTGCACCGATGGTAGCACCTACCTGGTTAATAATGATGTTCTTTATATTATATTTTTCCTTCACCTTTGCCGCAACATACTGTGCATCCTGTTCGCAGTCACCATGACTGATAAAAATAGTATCGCAGTCAGCTCCAAAGCTTCCGATTTTTTCATCCATCAGCTTTACCAGTTCCTGAAGTGCCTTCTTTCTGCCGCGGACCTTACCGATTGCAGTCAGCTTGCCCTCATTATCTACATGAAGCACAGGTTTGATATTCAACATGCTTCCTACAATTGCAGTTGTTCTGGAAACACGTCCCCCTCTGTATAGATGGTTCAGATCATCCACAGTAAACAAATGTACCATTTTCAGTTTGTTTTTCTCTACCCAGTCTGCAACATCCTCCAGCGTCTGGCCCAATTCTTTTTTCTGCTGCGCCAACCATACCAGAAGTCCCTGTCCCAGAGAAGCAGAAAGAGAATCCACCACTATGATCCTCCGGTCCGTATATTCCTCCATCAGTTCCTCTGCTGCGATACGGCTGCTATTGTATGTACCGCTTAAACCAGAGGAAAATGCAATATGAAGAATATCTTTTCCTTCTTTCAGGTAAGGCTCCAGCAGTGTTTTTGCATTTTCAGGATTTACCTGTGCTGTGGTTGGCATGGAACCGTTTCTCATTGCCTCATAAAATTCATGCTCCGGAAGGAAATTTTCATGTGTATAATTTTTTCCATCCATGGAATAACTGAGATACATGCAGCCTACTCCATGGTCTTTGAAATATTTCTCCGGAAGATCTGAATTGTTGTCGGTGGTGATCACATATTCGCTCATGTTGTCGCCTCTCGTTTTCTGATATTTTTCAATTTCTGCCCATATAAATACAGATATATACAGTATAGCATCAAACTATCAACCAAACAACTACTTTTCCTTCTCAACTGCCTTAATCGCTTCCTGCAGCTGGTTATCCTCCTCATGTGTGATCTCATCTCTGGTCTTATTCAGCAGGTTATTATCCAGAGAAACCTCTATATCCGGTTTGATCCCAATTTTATTAATATTATTTCCCTTAGGTGTATAATAATTGGCAATGGTAAGCTTCACTGCACTTCCATCGTTCAACTGACTGATAGACTGTACTACCCCTTTTCCATATGTAGTAGTGCCCACAATGGTTCCGATTCCATAATCCTTCACAGCTCCTGCAAAAATCTCCGATGCACTGGCGCTGCTTTCATTAACCAGAACAGACAGGGGAAGCTGCAGTTCATTTTCTCCATCGCATTTTTCTTCTGTACGGTTTCCTTCTTTATCTTCTGTATATACAATCAATCCCTCAGGCAAAATATCCCGCAGGATTTCGCAGACAGAATCCAACAGACCGCCAGGATTGTCCCTAAGGTCTACGATCAGCCTTTCCATCCCCTGGGAATCCAGATCTGCAAAAGCCTTTCTGTACTGTTGGGCAGTTACACCTGCAAATTCTGTAATACGGATATATCCAATCTGATCCTCCAGCATTTCATGAAACACGTAAGGAAGCTCCACATCTGTAATGGAAACCGTAAGCTCCATAGCTTCCTTTACCCCTTCCCGATGAACAGTAAAAACAATACTGTCTTTGTCAGAATTTTTAACCAGTCCAGCCACATCTGAGACTTCCATATCTGTAATGTCCTCGCCGTCAACAGCACTGATAATATCCCCTTCCTTCAGTCCTGCTTCTTCCCCGGGGCCACCTTCATAGCATTTTTCCACACGCACGCCGCCCTCTTTATTCTTTGACATCAGGATACCGATTCCCACATAAGAACCCTGATTGGAGGTATTCTCCGCCTCATATTCCTCTGCAGTATAATACCTGGAGTAAGGATCATCCAGGCCATAGAGCAAACCTGTATACAATCCTTCTTTCAGTTTCTCCTCATCCTTATCTCCCAGATAATATTGATCGATCATATTTTCCAAATATGTAAGTTTTTCCGTACATTTCCGATCCCCAAGTACTGTATCTCCCCTGAAATAATTCACTCCTGCATAAACCCCGGTGCTTACACAGGCAGTAATCAGGACTCCTGCCAGTGCTCCTTTCCAGAATTCTCTGTTCTTCATGTTCTGTCTCCTGTTTTCTATTTTTTCGCCTTCTGTCAAAGGCCACACAACCAGCCAGTAAAAAAGGCTGCCGTTTTCCGTCCGGCAGCCTGACCTTTTCTCACTGTTCTCAGTAACAAGTGTCATACTCGTAAGTGTTTTCTTGTTGTAAAGAAGCTTCCTATTAATCCAATGCCAATTCCCAGCCCCAGGCTGATCGGCAGCAGAGTCCGGTACATCTCCAGAACAGGGATAAAATCCACCACTCCGGTTAATACATTAAATTTATTCAGGATATAGGAGATTGCTGCATTGTATCCAAAATACAGGCCAATCAGCGGAATTGCTGCCCCAATAATTCCAAGTACGATTCCTTCCAGCATAAAGGGAGCCCGGACAAAGGAATCTGTGGCACCTATGTATTTCATAATCCCGATTTCATCCTTGCGGACTGCAATACCAACTGATATGGTATTGCTGATCAGGAAAACAGAAATAACAAGAAGAAGTGCAATGATCGCAATGGAAACATAGGATACCAGCTTATTTATATTTCCCAGTGTTTTGGCAGCTTCTTCTGACTGATTTACCATTCTTACATGTTCCAGGCTTTGGATATAGGAAACCAGTTCTGTCTGTTTGGTAATATCATTCATATAAACACGGTAATTGGCTGAATTTGCCAGAGGATTGTCATCCTTAAATCCGTCTGCTGCATCAGAACCCTGGAAATATTTGTCTTTATACTCTTCCCACGCATCCTCTGCTGACTGGAACTCAATCTTTTCCACTTCCGGACGGGCTTTGATCTGCTTTCCTACTGCTTTCATCTGCTTACTGTTGGTTCCCTCATCAAAAAATACTGTGACAGGAACTTCTGACTCTACTTTATGTGCAATATTATTTACATTATTTACAATGGAGAAAAAAATTCCAAACAGAAAAATACAGGCAGCCATAGTAATAATAGATGCCAGGGAAAACATCCAGTTTCTTTTTATGTTTTTGATACCCTGCTTCAGGGTATACCATATTGTACTAGGCCTCATGATATTCTCCCTCTTTCTCGTCACTTATTATGGAACCCTCATGCATGGTTACCACCCTTTTACGCATGGCATTTACAATTTCCTTATTGTGTGTTACTACCAGAACTGTGGTTCCTCTGTCATTGATCTGTTCCAGAAGCTTCATGATCTCTTCAGAAGTTTTTGGATCCAGGTTTCCGGTCGGTTCATCTGCCAGAAGAATATCCGGACGGTTTACCAGTGCTCTTGCCAGGGCTACCCTCTGCTGTTCTCCGCCGGAAAGCTCATCCGGAAAGGATTTGTATTTACCGGCCAGGCCAACTTCCTGAAGAACCTCAGGTACACGTTTGCGGATCACACGGGTGGGACGGTTGATCACACGCTGTGCAAAGGCTACATTTTCATATACATTTCTGTCCTTCAGTAATCGGAAATCCTGAAAAACCACACCAAGCTTTCTGCGGTATTTCGCTACTCTCCTGTGCTTCATTCCCTCCAGGCGTTCACCGCTTACAATTGTCTGTCCGGATGTGGAATCCAGTTCCTTCATGAGAAGCTTGATCATCGTTGTTTTACCTGAACCACTGCTTCCTACTACGAATACAAATTCACCTTTGTCTACGTGCAGGTTTACATGGTTCACGGCAGGAAGTCCGGGCCCATAGGATTTACTTACATCTATCAGATCTATCATTTATTTATTCCTCCAGTGGGGTCATTAATCTTTTCGTAACATTATTGTAATATATGTTTTGTCATTTGGCAAGAGGATTCTCGGTGTTTCATAGATTGTTCATATTTTTTGTCACAGTCTACTCCAATAAAGCTCCGGATATGTGACCGGATATTGACTTTCACATAAATACTGCCTGCAGATAAATACACTGCAGGCAGGTAAAGACCAATCATTTTTATTCTGCGTTATCAGTATTCCAGAGTCTCCATATATTTCATATATCGCACTACCATCAGGGCAATCTTAAAGGTGATGGCATCCTCGAATACTCTAAGGTCAAGTCCTGTGCTCTTCTGAAGCTTATCCAGACGGTAAACCAGAGTATTTCGATGAATATAAAGCTGTCTGGAGGTCTCAGAAACATTCAGACTGTTTTCAAAGAATTTATCAATCGTTACAAGAGTTTCTTCGTCAAAATCGTCCGGAGACTTTCCGCCAAAGATCTCTTTGATAAACATTTTACACAGCGGTATAGGAAGCTGATAAATCAGTCGTCCGATTCCCAGGGAACTGTAGGCAATCACTTCCTTATCTCCAAAGAAGATCTTTCCTACATCCAGAGCCATTCTGGCTTCTTTGTATGAACGTGATACTTCCTTCAGTTCATTGACAATAGTACCGTATGCCATATGAGTCCTGCCGTCATTTCCCATTCCCAGTGTATCCAGAATAGTATGAGCCAGAGCATCCATCTCCGGATAATTTTCGCCCTCATCCAGTTCCTTGACTACGATGATACTCTTCTCATCCACTGCTGTAATAAAATCCTTGCTCTTACCGCCAAAGAGACTCTTTACACTTTCCATGGAGCTGTGATCCTTCTCCTGAGGCATTTCCAGAATCATAACCACACGGCGCACATCTGCTTCTATGTGTAATTTCTTCGCACGGTTATAAATATCCACCAGAAGAAGATTATCAAGAAGAAGATTCTTGATAAAGCTGTCTTTATCAAAACGTTCTTTATATGCTATGATCAGATTCTGAATCTGGAATGCAGCAAGCTTACCTACCATATAGGTATCCTCATCATCGCCGTGTGCTACCAGAATATATTCCAACTGATAGTCGTCACACACCTTAAAATACTGAAATCCCTTTACCAGCTGACTGTCAGCCTGGGATTCTACAAAAGCCTGTACATCTGCTGCTGCAATGGAAAAATCCGCAAAAGTGCTGGCCAGCACTTTGCCCTCTGTGTCAATAACACAAAATTCCGTTCTTGATATTTCTTTTAATCCTTCCAGAGTATTTTGAAGCACCTGATTCGATATCATCCCAATTCAATCCCTTCTCATCTACAGTTTATTTTTCTATTTTGCCGTTCTGTTTTACCATAAATATTTCTCACTGAATTATATTTTAATACAAAATCACCAAAATAGAAAGAGGGAAAATGAAAAAACTTACAATTTTTTGCATGTTTTTTTTTATATTTTGCTCAGTTTTATCTTTCAATATAAAACTTTCCATAGATTTACCTGTTTTTTTCTATAAATCCCTCTCCATGGACTTCTCTGGCATCCGTTACGATCACAAATGCCTGAGGATCAATTTCATCCACCTTTTCCTTGAGCATGACAATTTCCTTTTTATTTACCACCACAAAAAGCATAAGCTTATCCTGTCCGGAATACATCCCCTTCACATTAATCCCTGTAGCTCCCCGGTCCAGATCTTCCATGATAATTCCGGCAATTTCCTCCGGCTTTTCTGTGATAATATAGACAGCCTTGGAGAATTTCAGGCCTTCTATCAGTCCATCCGATACTTTTGTCACAAGGTACACTGCTATAATGGCATAAAGGGCCTTATGGATTCCGAATACATACATACCCACAACAACCACTGCCCCGTCAATAATCTGCATGATCTGAGAAATGGAATAATGCTGAAGAAATTTCTGGATAATAGCAGCCATCATATCTGTTCCGCCTGTAGTTCCGCCTCCCAGGAAGACCAGACCAATTCCCACTCCCTGGATCACGCCTCCATAGAGTGCTGCCAGAAGCAGGTCATCCCCGGCCAGATGAAACACTGGCTGTATTGCCAGCCATACAGACAGTGATATTTCACCCAGGATTGCCTTCTTTATAAAAGAAAAGCCTTTGACCCTCCATGCAATAAAAAACAGGGGAATATTCAGGACACAGTTGGTCACCCAGAGGGGAATCCCACCGTTCACCAGTCCCTTTGTCCAGGCTTTTATAATAATTGCGATGCCGGAAAATCCACCTGTTACCATTCCCGATGCATCAAACACCGAATTGATAGCCAGTGACATCAGTCCTGTACCTACAATGATCATCAGATATTCCAACCAGAGGGGTTTTCTGCCCTGCATACTTGATTTTTTTGAATTCATATTACTCCTCTCTGTTTTTACTTTAACACTGCGCCGTATTATTTTCTCTGCAAATTACAAGAACGGCAGCAGATCCAGTTAAGGACTGCTCCCGTTCTTATTATGGCTTATGATTCATAAACCAAACAATATATGCCATTATTTTTTCTCAGGCTTATTGATAAAATTTACAAAATGATAACTCTCCATTATCTGGAAATATTTCACAATTCTTGGATATAAAGGCTCTGCCTTTTCTCCGAATTCTTTTTTTACCAGTGCTGCAATCTCTGTCACTGTTTTCTCACCATCTATGAGTGGCCAGATAAATGTGCCATTGTCATCCAGATGTATCTTCGTATATCTGGGTTTTCCAAACAGCTTCTGGGCAATCGTGTTAAACGCGCCCTTATTCTCTATTTCCAGCACCATTCTCCCCCTGATATCAGTATGCCAGCGAAGCTGTGCACTGCGCTCAGGAATGAGATCCAGATAATTGATCTGTAATTCTTTTTTCTTTTTACTCATTTAAATATTATCATCTCCGCCTGATCAGGCTTTCTTCTTGTTCCAGATACTGAATTTCAGAAGGCTTAAGATCATAAGTAACATCAGGATCACGCCGCCTGCATTACCAAGGTTAATGCTTCCGGAGAGATCAAATACACTGCTTACGTTTACTACTGCAAGGATTGCAAGAAGGATACCTACAAGACCTTCACCTGCGATCATACCTGCACAGTAAAGTGTACCGTCTGTTGCCTGTTCTTCTTTTTTCTTATCATCAACATTCTTTCTTCCGTCAACGAACATACGAACAACACCACCGATCATGATAGCAGCGTTGAGGTAGATTGGAAGGTAAAGACCGATAGCAAATGGCATAACCGGAATTCTTAAGATTTCCAGACCAATTGCAAGGAATACACCGATAAATACCAGTGTCCATGGAAGCTTGCCGCCCATGATACCTTCTACGATCATCTTCATCAGAGTTGCCTGAGGAGCAGGTACTTCTGCACTTCCGTATCCCCATGCAGTATTCAGAAGATAAAGAACACCACCGATAGCAAAACCGGCAGCAACAACACCGATAAGCTCACCGATCTGCTGCTTCTTAGGAGTTGCACCAAGAAGATAACCTGTCTTTAAATCCTGTGAAGTATCACCTGCGATCGCTGCTACGATACAGATTACGGAACCAATAGCAATTGCTGCTTTCATTCCGTCGATACCGGTATTGCCTGATGCTTTGATAACCATTGTTGCGATCAGAAGTGTAGCGATAGCCATACCTGATACAGGGTTGTTGGAGCTTCCTACAAGACCAACCATACGGGAAGATACAGTTGCAAAGAAGAAGCCGAAGATTACGATAATCAGCGCACCGATCGGGTTAACCGGGATAGCCGGAACAAGCCAGATGATCGCAACCATTGCCACAATACCGATCAGGATAACGTTCATTGGAAGATCCTGTGCAGTTCTTTCTGTACTTGTATTCTTGCCACCTTTCATGCTCTTCATGGAATCACGGAAGGTTGTAATGATCAGAGGCAGGGATTTGATCAGGGAAATAATACCACCTGTTGCGATAGCTCCTGCTCCGATATATTTTACATAAGTACTCCAGATTTTAGCTGCTCCGCCTGCTGCATAAAGAGCAGAAATTGTTTCTGTTCCGGGATACATAACTGTATCAGCTCCGAACAGACAGATTACCGGAATCAGCACCATCCAGCCGATAAGAGAACCAACAAACATAAAGGATGCGATTCTTGGTCCTACGATATATCCAACACCGAGAAGTGCAGGATAGCATTCCATACCAATTTCACCTTTGAATCCTTTAAATGCTACTGCAACGTCTGCAGGGATTACCTTTAAACCGTCAACGACAAATTTAAAGATCGCTGCGATTCCCATACCTGAGAATACTGTCGCAGCGTTTGCACCACCCTCTTCACCTGCAAGAAGAACATCTGCGCAGGCAGTTCCTTCCGGATAAAGAAGTGTTGCATGCTCTTTTACGATCAGTGCGTTACGAAGTGGTACCATAAAAAGTACACCAAGAACACCACCGCAAAGTGCGATTAATGTGATTTCCACGATACCCGGCATTTCACAAAGTCCTTCTTCTGCCCAAAGGAACAGAGCAGGCATTGTGAAAATTGCACCGGCTGCCAGTGATTCACCGGCTGAACCGATTGTCTGGACCATGTTGCTCTCCAGAATGGAGTTCTTTTTCATGATCTTGCGAATTACGCCCATGGAAATAACTGCTGCCGGAATGGAAGCAGATACAGTCATACCAACACGCAGGCCAAGATAAGCATTGGCTGCACCGAAGATGACTGCAAGGATAACACCCATGATGATGGATGTCACCGTAAATTCTGGTGTGATCTTGTCAGCCGGAATATACGGTTTGAACTCTTTGTTTTCGTTCATGATTTTCTCTCCCTTTTGTATTAATTTATAAACATAAAACATTATAGCGAAATTTGTACAAAAAGGCAAGGTGAAAAAACTGGTTTATTATGCACTTTACCATATTGACGTGCTAATCTGATAATTTCTTAATATATCAGCACGTTCAAACAGCATATTTTCGCCCTGTTTTATCTGTCTATTCATCCGAATCCAACTGTTTAATCAGGTATCTCCCAACAATTCTGGAAAAATTCGAAATATCCCGGATATATGCGAAATCTTTTCCAAATATCTTTTTTTCTGTGGATAGGTCCTTTTCTTCCCCTGCAAACACTCCCAGAACACTTACTCCAAGGTTTCGCAGATGCCGTACTTCTGTTGCAGTGTCATTGACTGCATATTTTCCCATATAAGGTTCCGGATTCTTTGCATGAGGTCTGTTTACGATGACATCGTATGGTTTTCCATCACTTAATACAATGAGGATTTTTTTCTCCTCAGATCTCTGAAGCAGACCGTATCCTGCGGTTTTGATGGCAAGTCCATCCCTGTTATTGGAAGAAGTTACATAATTAAAAATATTTTCATTAGCTGACTGTGGATCATCGTACTCGCGGAATCTGTGAAGGATCGTATAGTCCCAGAATGTGCAGAAGCTCATGACACGGTGAGGCAGGTTTACATTACTTAATGCTTCACTGATGATGTAAGCCTGTAATGCCACATCCCCCTGCCTGGACATCTGGGAACCGCTGGCATCGATCAGCACATCTACTACGAAATCAGATGCATCAGATTTCAATTCTCTTTTAAACAGATTTGCTTCACTGCTTCTGCCCACACGCCAGAGTCTGGACGGAATGATCATTCCTCTGTCTGACAGTACTTCCTGCGTCTCGCTTTTCAGCACCAGTGTCTTTCGCAAAAGGTCTGTAAGGGATGCGATGTTCTGCTTTACAATCCTGTGTTTGTCATGGTAGAGCCAGATATTCTTATTCTTTAATCGCACTGCATATTCGTACTGATAATTTCGTTTCACCGGATTCTTGAGAATTCCTTCTGTAAAATAAAGGCTGCAGTCCCTGTGAAGTTCCCTGCACATCAGATAATTCATTCGCTTCTCTTCTGCTGGAGTGAGATAAGTTTTTCCGAAATTCAACTCTACATAGGTGTATGCTTTCTCAAGTTCCTCCTCTGTGAGAATTGTAATTTTGTGTTTGGTCTGGCGCTGTTTTTCCATTTCTTCAGTGACAGCAGTATCTTCCATGTCCGTGATTTTGTTTGTCATCTGTTCGATGTAACTCTCCAGAGCTTCCTCATAGAGTTCTTCTGTAAGAAAATCTTCCCAGTCGTATTCTGTCAGTTCTTCCATGGTGACTGCCATAACCTGTTCCAGTGTTCCATGATCTTTCTCAAAATTCGGATCAATAATGGTGTTATAAAGACTGTCAATAATACGGATCAGTTCTATAGTGTCTGCAGCTGTTCTGGCTTTGTAAACCATGTCGCGGATTTTTCGAAGACGCTCTTCTACATAATGGTTTCCATTCTGTAAACGGTCACGCAGGATGGCAATCTTCAATCGGCCAAGAATATCTCCGTATGCGGGCATCTGTTCAAACTCCTGATCCAGGATATCCTCGAATGCTTCCTTCTGCATCTCCCGGACTCCCGGACGTTCCTGACAGATTTTGTCCCCGATTGCTTCTTCTACACATAGCTGTGCTACTGCAGTCAGTTCTCCTTCTCCTGCCTGGCAGAAAACTTTTTTTACCAGATATAAACCCAGCAGATTTCTGTCATAATATTTTGCCAGAGCGCCCTGCTTGATGCCGTCATACAGAGCGATTGCTTTTGAGCGCAGATACAGAGAAACATCTACTTTCATATTTAATGTGTAATCTCCGCTGATAGTCCAGAGGAGATTGCGGATCCTGTTTTCCAGTTCCAGACGGTAATCGTCAATTTCTACGATTTTCTCATCTTTCATATACATCATCCCTTGTCCAGTCTGCCGGAATTCTGGTTTTCACAATATCCTCTACGATTTCTTTCTCAAAAATGTCAAAGGTCTTGTTCACCACCCCCATAGTAACTGCTTTTCTCGGAGAAAGTCCGGTTTCTACAATCTTCATGGCTGCAAGGAGACCTCGCAGATCCAGAGGTTTGGTGGAAATTTCACTGTTTGTGGCTTTGAGCTGAAGATCCAGGAATACTCCGATGAACTGTGTTCTGGCGTTTTCTTTTATATTCGGGAACATCCGGCGGAAAATAAATTCCAGGGATTCTTCAGTCTGAGCCGGCATGTCTATGACCAGAAATCTGGATACCAGCGCTTCATTGAGTTCTTTGGTTCCTGCATAACCGTAATTCATAGTTCCAATAAAACGGGCAGCCGGATGAAGATCAATTTTGTCATAGCCCGGGACATCGATGGAACGGCGATAATCCAGGGTTGCATGGAGAACGGAAACTGCATCGTTCTTTGCCATATTAATCTCGTCAAGGATTCCGAAACCACCGTATTCTGCACACTGATAGATAGTTCCTTTGCGAAGCTTAACTTCGTTGTCCACGAAAGTATCTGTGCCGATCAGATCTCCACTGTTTGTGTTTACATGAAAGGAAACATTATATGCGGGACGGTTGAAAATATATGCCAGGTTCTCTGCAAGGATATTTTTTCCTGTTGCCTTTGGACCGGTGAGTAACAGGTTCTCCCCTTTGAGCAATCCGGCAATGGCCATTTCCAGAATGTCTTTTCCGTAAAATGGAATGGATGGTTTCACAATCCTGTCTGCGGTCTCCGGTGCCACCTCATACCGGCTGCGGAATTCTTCTACTCTCTTTATCAGTTCAGGAGCTACCTGCTGCTCCTCCAGAAATTTCAGTTCTTCCATTTAGTTCTCCTTTATATAACTATTATAGTCCAGTTTGTGTTATAGAAAAAGGCCGCTTATCTTTTACAGATTCACGACCCTTTCATTATAGCATTCTTCTTTATATTTTTACAACATTATACTTCAAATACAAGATCTCCATAAGAAGGCATCGGCCACATTTCCTTATCTACGATCATTTCCAGTTCATCCACCGGCTCACGTAAAGCTTCCATTGCAGGAACCACCTTTTCTCTGCAGAATACGGCTCTGTCCCGTCCCTCTGCATATTCCGGGATCTTCTCAACCAGTTTGCTCAGCTTACTCATGGCACTGTTTGCAGCCTTTAAGAGTTTTGATGCTTTCTTGAGCAGATCAAGCTGTACACTTACATCGATCAGTCCTTCGCCTGCTGTTTTCACTGTATTGATAGATTCGCCAAGAACAGTGGTGTATCTGATAACTGCCGGAATGATCTGCTTGGTTGCCATGTCGATCATGGTCTTTGCTTCAATATTGATTGCTTTAGAGTAAATCTCATATTTAATCTCTGCACGTGATTCAAGCTCAGCTCTTGAGAATACATCAAAAGATTCAAAGAGTTTCACTGCCTTCTCTGTAGTAAGTGCAGGGATTGCATCCACCATGCTCGGAAGGATCGGAAGTCCGCGGCGTTTAGCTTCTTCCTCCCATTCCGGCGCATAGCCGTTTCCGTTAAATACGATCTTCTGATGATCTGTGGCATATTCTTTGATCAGGTCATGTACCGCCAGTTCGAAATCAGGAGCTTTTTCCAGGCGGTCACATGCTTCCTTAAATACTTCTGCTGTGATCGTATTCAGGACTACGTTACATGCGGAAATAGAATCTCTTGAGCCCACCATACGGAATTCAAATTTATTTCCTGTGAAAGCAAAAGGTGAAGTACGGTTACGGTCTGTGGCATCCTTCATGAAATCAGGCAGAGTCTTAACACCTGTTTCCAGCTTACTTCCCTTTTTACTGTGAGTTGCTGTTCCTGTGCTGACCAGCTGTTCCAGAACATCCTCCAGCTGCTCTCCAAGAAATACGGAAATCACTGCCGGCGGTGCCTCATGGCCGCCAAGTCTCTGGTCATTTCCCACATCTGCCGCAGATTCACGCAGAAGATCTGCATGTTCATCTACTGCTTTCAGGATACAGGTGAGGACCAGAAGGAACTGAATATTTTCATGAGGTGTTTTGCCCGGATCCAGAAGATTGATTCCGTCATCTGTGGTAAGAGACCAGTTGTTATGCTTACCGGAACCGTTCACACCTGCAAATGGTTTCTCATGAAGGACACAGCGCATTCCATGACGACTGGCAACCTTTTTAAGGATACGCATCATCATCTGGTTCTGGTCTGCTGCGATATTGACCGGTGCATAGATCGGTGCAAGCTCATGCTGTGCAGGAGCAACCTCATTATGCTGTGTCTTTGCAGGAATTCCAAGCTTCCAGCATTCTTCATTTACCTCTTTCATGTATGCGGAAATTCTCTGACGGATACTTCCAAAGTAATGGTCATCCATTTCCTGTCCCTTCGGAGGCATAGCTCCAAAAAGAGTTCTGCCTGTATAGATCAGGTCTTTTCTCTGAAGCCATTTCTCTTTATCGATCAGGAAATATTCCTGCTCTGCTCCTACTGACGGAGTTACTTTCTTAGAAGTTGTATTTCCGAAAAGTCTCAGCAGACGGAGTGCCTGGGTGTTGATTGCTTCCATAGAACGAAGAAGTGGTGTCTTCTGGTCAAGTGCTTCTCCTGTATAGGAACAGAATGCAGTAGGAATACAGAGTGTTCCGCCTGCTGCATCATGGCGCAC
Source organism: Blautia sp. HCP3S3_C4 (assembly GCF_052064095.1). Lineage (NCBI taxonomy): Bacteria > Bacillati > Bacillota > Clostridia > Lachnospirales > Lachnospiraceae > Blautia > Blautia sp. HCP3S3_C4. The sequence goes on along the minus strand of NZ_JBQHWF010000003.1, from coordinate 85,232 downwards.
AAATGCCGGTGATGTACAGTCCCATGCTGTATATCCTCTTGCTTCAAAAGTTGCTCTTAATCCACCGGACGGGAAAGAAGATGCATCCGGTTCACCTTTGATCAGTTCTTTTCCGGAGAAAGACATCAGGACCTTGCCGTTATCCATCGGAGCTGTGATAAAAGCATCGTGTTTCTCTGCTGTCACGCCTGTAAGGGGCTGGAACCAGTGGCTGTAATGTGTGGCTCCCTTTTCAATAGCCCATTCCTTCATCTCATGTGCTACTACATCTGCAATCTCCATAGACAGTTCTTTGCCCTCTTCTATGGTTTTTTTCAATTCCTTGTATACCTTCTTGGGCAGACGTGCCTGCATAACAGAATCATTAAACACATCACATCCGAATGTCTCTACTACATTGATATACTCACCCATTGTTGTTCTCCTTTTTATTTATTAATGCAGAAAATCCCGTTGTTTTGGAATCTTCATCTTTTGTACTTTTCAGATAAAGATTCAGTGCTTCATGGCAGTTCGAAATCTTCACCTGTGTATGTTCTCCCCCGAACTCCCCATCCAAGGTCCAGGGTACCACTTCCTCTGAGGTAATGGTCAGCTGCGCTGATTTAAAAGAATAGATCATGTCTGTATTATCCTCAGCTGTCAGCATTGCTGTCATGATCTCCTGTAATTCCAGTGGATTCTTGGGTTGTCTGATCATGGTCACTTCAAAAAGACCGTCATTCATATCCACATTCTTTCCAGTAAGATTCTTGAATCCTCCCACAGATCTGGAATTAGTCACCATTCCATAAATGAAATCATCTTCAACAGTCAGCTCCTCTGATTGGATTTTCATATGATAGAATTTAATATCAAAGAGACGCTTCACTCCTTCCAGAAGATAAGCCACATGTCCCAGAATATTCTTCAGATCCTGGTCTGTCTGGTAAGCAACATCCGTAAAAAGCCCAAAGGCTGCTATGTAAGTAAAGCTTTGATTATTAAACCTGCCAATGTCACAATGATAAAGCTTCTCTTCCATAATACCTTCAGCAGCCTCAACCATATTTTTCGGCATAAAAAGACTATTGGCAAAATCATTGGTACTTCCTGCAGGAATATATCCGATAGGAACAGAACTGTCTACCTCCATCACACCGGTGACCACCTCATCAAGTGTGCCATCACCACCACTGCATACGATAAGGTCTACTTTAGATTCGTATTCTTTGGCTTTTTCATAGGCATCTCTTGGTTTCTGTGTGGAATAGATGATGACTTCATAGCCACCTTTATTAAATATATCTACAATATCAAGCAAATTGGTTTTTATCTTACCTTTGCCTGCTTTGGGGTTGAAAACAAAGAGCATTTTTTTGTTCATTTCGAGCAACTCTCCTTTTTTTCAGAGTTTGAAAACGCATACAAAAAGAGATACGCAATTTCTATCTATAATAATATAAAAAAAAAGGGGGGAAAAGTCAATGGGGTTTAGGGACGGCAGGAAATATTTTTGGTTTCAGGTGCGGTTTCGCGGGCTAATAACTCTAGGTGTGTGGAAATCTGCTAAAAACATTCAAAAATTGCTCAAACTCGCTTCGCTCAGACAGTGAGCAATTTTTGAATAACGCAGATTCCCACGCACCAAGAGTTACTACGCCCACTGCAAATGCACCTGAAACCAAAAATATTTCCTGCCTGTTGGCTGGCTGTGGAACTGTCGGGCTGTTACTGCTCACTTCGTTCACAGTAATGCGCCTTGCAACGACAAGCTACGCAGATGAGATTTTTTTACAAAACATTTTGTAGGATAGTAACGCATGAATCGGAACTGGTGAATAGTTGCAATTTTTCTATATTTTTTATGGCAAGTTATATTTCGGCGTGATAGAATGGGGATTGTATTTATTATAAAAGGGACTTATTACAAAGAGAATTTATAAAATGGATTTTATAGAAAGGATTTCTTGTTCATATGATTAAATTGATTGCTTCAGATATAGATGGAACTTTGGTGAAGGATGGGACTCTGGCGATTGACAGGGAGTATATGGAGGTAATCGGTCGGCTGCTTGATAAGGGTATTATTTTTGTTGCATGCTCAGGGCGGCAATATCGAAGTGAGAGGAAGCTGTTTGCTCCAGTCGCAGACAGATTGCTTTATATCTCTGACGGAGGAACTGTTGTACGGACTCCGAAGGAGATTTTGAAAGTGGATACTCTACCGGACGAAATCTGGAAAGGAATGTGTTCTATGGTAAGAGAGGATATGCCTTCCTGTGATTATTTTATTTCCACACCTGAACGCTGTTTCGCAGAAGACGGAGGCAGCCAGATGTTTCACTGGCTGAGAGATTCTTACGGATATGATATCCATGAAGTTCCGGAAATGTTAAAACTTGAGGGACAGAAGGTAAACAAATTTGCTGTTTACCACCCCAATGCCTGTGAGGAAATGTGCGCCCCTTTATTCACTCCCACCTGGAAAGACAAAACAGTTATGGCTGCCGCCGGCAAAGAATGGATGGACTGTACTGCCCCAGGTTCCGGCAAAGGTCCTTCCGTTGCTTTCCTGCAGGAATATCTGGGAATTTCACCTGACGAAACCTGTACTTTCGGAGATAACCTCAACGATATTGAAATGCTTCAGAATGCTGGTCTCAGCTACGCAGTCTCCAACTCCCGCCCCGAAGTCCGGGCTGCCGCCAAAAATATCTGCCCGCCCTACTGGGAAAACGGAGTTCTGCAGATTCTGAGGTCTTTCTTATAAAAGATACGAATTACTCCAGTTCATACTAATACACAGCGCAGAAACATATTTCATTTCGTGTGCATTTGCAGGAGTCTTAGAACTTCTTAACTGATAAAAATATGCGCTATAAGAAAAATGACCCACTGTCTGAGCTGCAGCATGCGGCGAGTTTGGGTCATTTTTCTTATGTTTTTAGCATATTTTTAGCAGCTTAGAAGTTCTTAGGCTCCGAAACCGCACACGAAATGAAATATGTTTCTGCGCGTCCCCTTTTCAATATTTAAGCTTCCATTACCGCATCCTTCATAGCCTTCACATACTCTTTCACATACGGCACGCAATCTTCCCCATACTGTGCGCACAACTTAACAATAGCAGATCCCACAATCGCACCATCCGACTGCGCTGCCATCTTCTTCGCCTGCTCCGGCGTAGAAATCCCAAACCCTACTGCACAAGGAATATCTTTTGCAGCTTTTACCAGTTTCACCATCGCGCCGATATCTGTAGTAATATTTGTTCTGGTTCCCGTAACACCCAGAGAGGATACACAGTATACAAAGCCCTCTGCCTCTTTGGCGATCTTCGCGATTCTCTCATGAGAAGTGGGGGCGATCAGAGAAATCAGATCAATTCCATATTTCTTACATACAGTATCAAACTCTTCTTTTTCCTCAAATGGTACATCCGGAAGAATCAGCCCATCCATGCCAATCTCTGCGGCAGTTTTAATAAATCGCTCCGTTCCGTAGGAGAATACTACATTCGCATAAGTCATAAACACCATAGGAACAGAACTGTTCTTTCTGATCTTTACTACCATGTCAAATACCTTGTCTGTAGTCACACCACCTGAAAGTGCTCTCACGTTTGCGCCCTGGATCACCGGTCCCTCTGCTGTAGGATCAGAAAACGGAATCCCAAGCTCGATCAGGTCTGCACCAGCTTCCTCCATTGCATAGACAAGCTGCTCTGTCACTTCCAGAGACGGATCTCCGCAGGTAATAAACGGGATAAATGCCTTTCCTTTTTCAAATGCTTCTGTAATTCTCTTATTCATGAATATTCTCCCCTCTGTAACGTGCGATTGCTGCACAGTCCTTATCTCCACGTCCGGAAATTGTAATGACCACGATCTGGTCTTTTCTCATCTGCGGAACAATTTTCTTTGCGTAAGCTACTGCATGAGCACTCTCAATAGCAGGAATGATTCCCTCTGTTCTGGAGAGATATTCAAATGCCTCTACTGCTTCTTCGTCTGTGACAGGTACATATTCTGCACGTCCTGTATCATAGAGATGCGCATGTTCCGGTCCGATTCCCGGATAATCCAGACCTGCGGAAATGGAATATACAGGTGCGATCTGACCATATTCATCCTGGCAGAAATAAGATTTCATTCCATGGAAGATTCCCAGTTTGCCGGTTGCAATGGTAGCTGCTGTCTCTGCCGTATTTACGCCACGTCCCGCTGCCTCACATCCGATCAGACGGACATCTTTGTCATTGATAAAATTGTAGAATGTTCCGATTGCATTGGATCCGCCACCTACACATGCAAGAACTGCATCCGGAAGTCTGCCCTCTTTTTCAAGGATCTGCTCTTTGATTTCTTTGGAGATCACTGCCTGAAAATCGCGAACAATTGTAGGGAACGGATGAGGTCCCATTACAGAACCGAGTACATAATGTGTATCGGAAATACGGTTTGTCCACTCTCTCATTGTCTCGGAAACAGCATCCTTCAGTGTTGCAGTACCGGAAGTAACTGCATTGACCTTTGCACCCAGAAGACGCATTCTGTATACATTTAATGCCTGACGTTCTGTGTCTTCTTTTCCCATGAAGATTTCACATTCCATACCCATAAGAGCTGCTGCTGTTGCTGTTGCCACACCATGCTGACCTGCGCCTGTTTCTGCAATGACACGGGTCTTGCCCATTTTTTTTGCAAGAAGTACCTGACCAAGTACATTGTTGATTTTGTGAGCACCTGTATGGTTTAAGTCTTCTCTCTTTAAGTATACTTTTGCTCCACCCAGATCTTCTGTCATGTGGGATGCAAAGTAGAGACGGGATGGTCTTCCTGCATATTCGTTCAGAAGCTCTGTAAGCTCTGCGTTAAACTCCGGGTCATCTTTATAGTGGTTGTAGGCTTCTTCCAGTTCGATGACAGCATTCATCAGTGTTTCCGGAATGTACTGTCCTCCATGGATGCCGAATCTTCCTTTTGACATCTGTATATGTCCTCCTTTTATGTATGTAATCCCTGGCCTGTCAGATGGTCAGTCAGAGTATTCTATATTCTTTCTGATTTTATATGCACCAGTTGAACTGCCTTCAAAATCTTATCTCTGTCTTTCATTCCATCCGTCTCCACACTACTGCTCAGATCTACTGCATAGGGATGAATAGTCCGGACGGCTGTTTCCAGATTTTCCACACCCAGTCCTCCTGCCAGGAAAAAGGGTCTGTCTATCTCCGGAATCAGTGACCAGTCAAAGGTCTGTCCGGTTCCACCGCCACCCTGATCAAGCAGTATATAATCTGCCGGACTTTTCAGGGCATTTTCAATATCCTGAGCTGTTTTTACGGAAAAGGCCTTTATAACCTGATCACCTGTATTCTTTTGGATTCTCCGTATATATGCCTCATCTTCCTGTCCATGAAGCTGTGCAATATGGATAGTTCCGTCAAGAAGCAGTTCCTCCACACGCTCAGGTGCTGCATTTACAAAAACACCTACAGGGATAATGTCCGGATTAAGTTTTGCAGTAAGTTCTCTCACCAATGCACCTGTAACATTTCTGCTGCTCTTCGGAAATTCTATGATAAATCCACAGTAATCAGGTTTTGCTTCATTTACATAGGTAATGTCTTCCGGGCGTTTCAGACCACAGATTTTGATTTTGGTTCTTTGCTGTTGTTCTCTGGTCATATTCTATCCTCTCAGATAATATTCGATCTTTCAGCGTAACGGGCTGCCATTCAGGCTTTCCAGCGCTGCTTTCTTGTCCGGGCTTCGCATCAGTGTTTCCCCGATCAGTACCGCATCCACTTTATTCTCATAAAGAAGCCGGATATCCTCCGGGGTGCGGATTCCGCTCTCGGAAACAAAAACCACATTGTCCGGTGCCATTTTTCTCAGGCGAATGCTGTTGTTCATATCTACATGAAAGGTTCTCAGATCCCGGTTATTGACTCCCACGATCTCTGCCCCGAGATTTAAGGCCCTGTCCACTTCGTACTCATCGTGTGCTTCTACCAGTGCATCCAGTCCCAGCTCTTTTGCAAGCTGTCTGTATGCTCTTAATTCTCCGTCATCCAGGATGGCGCAGATAAGCAATACCGCGGAAGCACCAAGGGATTTCGCCTGATAGATCATATATTCATCTACTGTAAAATCCTTGCGGAGTACAGGTATCTGTACAGCGGCTGCGATTTCTCTCAGATACTGGTCTGCTCCCTGGAAATAAAAAGGTTCTGTGAGACAGGAGATTGCACTTGCACCTGCCTGTTCATATTCCTTTGCAATTGCCAGATATGGAAAATCCGGTGCAATCAGTCCCTTTGAGGGGGAGGCTTTCTTTACCTCGCAGATATAGGACATACCATCTTTTTGTAATGCCTGGAGAAATGTGATTTTCTGCCTTGCATTTTTATTTACTTCCTGAATCCGGTTCTCCAGCTCCGAAACAGAAATACAGGACTTTTCTTTTGCAATTCTTTCTCTTGTTCTGGCTGCTATTTCTTCTAATATATTCTTCATTTTTATTTATTAGTCTCTTCTACAAATTCTTCCAGTTTTTTCAGTGCTGCACCGTTGTCGATGAGGGATTCTGCCAGCTTCACTCCTTCTTCTATGGAAGCGGCTTTTCCTGCGATATAGAGTGCTGCACCTGCATTTAAACATACCGCCTGACGCTTCGAGCCTTTTTCCTCACCCTTCAGGATTGCTTTTGTGATCTCTGCGTTTTCTGCAGGTGTACCACCTGTCAGGGCACCCTTCTCACATCTCTCATATCCAAACTGTTCCGGTGTAATCTCATAGGAAGTAAATTTGCCATCCCTGATCTCACATACAGAAGTAGGTGCGCACATGGAAATCTCATCCAGACTGTCCTGTCCATAGACAACCATTCCTCTGTTAACGCCCAGGTTTGCCATAACCTGTGCCAGTGGCTTCACCAGTGACTGATCATAAACTCCCATCAGTTCCATGTTTGCACCTGCCGGATTGCTTAATGGTCCCAGAATATTAAATACAGTACGGATTCCTAGCTCTTTACGAATCGGTGCCACATATTTCATTGCAATGTGATAATTCTGCGCAAACAAGAAGCAGATGTTGATCTTTTTCAGGATCTCTGCACTGCGTTCCGGCGTCAGTGTAATCTTCACTCCCAGTGCTTCCAGAACATCTGCTGCACCGGATTTGGAGGATGCTGCCCTGTTTCCATGTTTTGCAACCGGAACACCGCCTGCTGCGATCACCAGAGAAGAAGTAGTGGAAATATTGAAGGAATTGGAACCGTCTCCGCCGGTACCCACGATTTCAAGCACATCCAGATTGTGAAGAAGTTTGATACAGTGAGCTCTCATTCCTGCTGCGGAAGCTGTGATCTCATCAATTGTCTCTCCTTTTAAAGCTAATGCAGTAAGATAAGCAGACATCTGTACAGGTGTTGCCTGACCGCTCATAATCTCGTCCATTACAGCTTCTGCTTCCGCATAAGCTAAATCCTGTTTCTTTGATAATTTAATAATGGCTTCCTTAATCATTTCTCACTACCTCCATAAAGTTCTCTATCATCACTCTGCCGTCCGGTGTCATTACCGATTCAGGATGAAACTGTACTCCGAACACAGGATATTTCGTATGTTCCACTGCCATGACCTCTCTGTCCTCTGACTCTGCTGTCACCTTAAGTTCTGCCAGCAGGGTATCCTTTAACGCTGCCAGGGAATGATATCTGGCTGCTGCAAAGGTATCCGGCAGGCCCTTAAAAAGCTGACTTTCTCCTGTTTTATACATCAGCTTTTTCTTTCCATGCATCAGCTCTTTTGCATAGGAAACTGTTCCTCCAAAAGCTTCGCAGATGGATTGATGTCCCAGGCACACACCCAGGATGGGAATCTTTCCCGCAAATTCTTTAATCACCGGGATACAGATACCTGCATCCTCCGGGCGTCCCGGACCAGGGGATAAAATGATGGCTTCCGGTTTCATCTCCGCAATTTCTTCCAGTGTACACTCATCGTTTCTCACTACTTTGATGTCCGGTTCCACTGCACCGATGAGCTGATATAAGTTATAGGAAAAGCTATCATAATTATCGATCAGTAATATCATTCTAATCCCTCCTGTGCCTGTTCAATTGCCTGTACCACTGCTCTTGCCTTGCTGCAGCATTCCTGAAATTCCTTTTCCGGTACACTGTCTGCCACGATTCCGGCACCTGAACGGATACAGATTTCTCCGTTTTTCTTATAAACCAGGCGGATGGCAATACAGGTATCCAGATTTCCTGCAAAATCCAGATATCCGATGGCGCCTCCGTAAATGCCTCGTTTGCTCTGTTCCAGTTCCTCGATGATCTGGCAGGCTCTGAATTTGGGTGCTCCGGAAAGGGTTCCTGCCGGAAGGATTGCATCCACTGCATCCACAGCATCTTTATCATCCCGGATAATCCCTGTTACTGTAGAGCCCAGATGCATTACATGGGAAAAACGTTCTACGCAGAGATACTTTTCTACTTTTACAGTTCCGATCTTGCTGATCTTTCCAATATCGTTTCTTCCCAGGTCTACCAGCATATTGTGTTCTGCCAGCTCTTTTTCATCTTTCAGAAGTCCCTCTTCAAGTTCTTTATCCTCTTCTCTTGTCTTTCCTCTTGGTCTGGTTCCTGCCAGAGGGAAGGTACTTAATGTGCCATTTTCCAGCTTCGCAAGTGTTTCAGGGGAAGCACCTGCCAACTCAATATCATCGCTGGAAAAGTAGAACATATAGGGAGATGGATTTGTTGCACGGAGGACACGATAGGTATCAAACAGGCTTCCGGCTGCTTTTGCACGCATGGGATTGGAAAGTACTACCTGGAAAATATCGCCTTCTTTAATGTAGTGTTTCGCTTTTTCCACCATATCTGCGTATTTTTCTTTGGGAAACTTGGGCTGGATTTCGGACTGGAGCTTCAGCGGCTCGAATTCCATGTGTTCTCCATTTCGGATGAGTTCTGCCATTTCATCCAGTTTCTTTACTGCAGCTTCATAGGATGCCTCCAGATCATCTGTCATTACTCCGGTGATCAAAAGAACTTTCTGTTTAAAGTGGTCAAATACAATGACCTGGTCAAAAAGCATTAAGTCCATATCCCGGAAATCCTGCTGTTCCTTATCTTCAAGCTTCAATTTCGGTTCACTGTATTTAATGTAATCATAGGAGAAATATCCTACCAGACCCCCTGTGAAGGGAGGCATATTTTCCATAACAGGAGTTCTGTATTCCCGGATGATCTCGCGGAGGGTATCTCCGGGATGTGTAACCTGCTTTATGATTTCTTCTGTCTTTCCCTGTACATCTGTTTTACGGATCTTCAGGGTACCGTCTGTACAGGTAATTTCCATAGATGGTTCATATCCCAGGAAAGAATATCTGCCCCATACTTCTGTCTGGCTGGCACTTTCCAGCAGATAGCAGTGACGGCTGGCTTTTCGCAGGGTGCGCATTACTTCTACCGGCGTGTATCTGTCTGCGTAAAGTTCTCTGCACAAAGGGATACGACGGTATTCTTTTCTCTGTGCAAACTGTCTGATGGTTTCTAATGTTGGATACATGGGAACACCTCCTGTGGTTGATTTGACCATCTGTCAGGGAAAATGAAAACGCCCGTCCCTGACAGATTTATACTATCTGTCAAGGACGAGCGTATATAATTCACCCGCGGTGCCACCTTGATTTACGGTTTGATCCGTACACTTTGCGAAATACCTGCATATTTCCGGCAACTTACGTATGCCCTACGTCACAGGATACTCAGCCAGCTCTATGAACTCCGGCTTTTCACTGTGCCCTCAGCGGCCCATTTGGCAGCCTGCATTTCCATCCGGCTCTCACCTGCCCGGATTCTCTGTGCGCGCATAACTGCTTTAACTTCCGCTTCATCAGTTTAGTCTGTTAAATTTTGGCTATACTTTACCACTGTGAAGACGGTTTGTCAATCCTTAATTTTAAATATTGAAATATTTTATTTCGCCTGTGCTTCTGCCTCTTTCGGCAATACAATATTCAGAATGATGGCGATCAATGCTGCCGGTACGATTCCGGAACCGCCAAAAATCAGGCTTATAGAAGACGGAAGCTGTGCCAGTACTGCAGAGTTAGAACCAATTCCATATCCCAGACCCAGAGCTACAGAAACAATCGTTACGTTTCTCGGGGTTACCGGCCACTTGGTAATCAGCTGAATACCGCTGACTACAATGGATGAGAACATCATAACTGCAGCTCCGCCCAGTACGCTCTGAGGCATAATGGAAATTACCGCTGCAAGCTTTGGAAACAGTCCGCAGGCAATAAGGAAAATACCTCCGGTTGCAATGGAAAATCTGTTCACGACCTTGTTCATGGCGATAAGGCCTACATTCTGGCTAAAGGATGTGTTTGGAAGGACACCAAATAAGGATGCCAGGGAAGATCCCAGACCATCACACATAACGCCGCCTGAAAGCTCCTTGTCAGTAGCTTCTCTGCCCAGACCGCCCTCAGTAATACCTGAAATATCTCCTACAGTCTCCACTGCTGTTACAATAAACATAATACATACAGGAACAATAGCTCTTGGATCAAATACCCATTTTACAGGCATCAGCTTCGGAATTGCAAACCAGGAAGCCTGTGCAACTTTATCCCAGTTCAGGACCCAGGATTTGGTTGCTTCTACCGTTGCACCTGCATCATCTACATAAGTAAAGGTAGTAGGCAGAATCAGTGCCATAATGCTTACCAGAATATATCCTACGATAATACCGATCAGTATAGATGAAAAACTGGTAAATCCCTTTGTTCCGTGCTTCAAGGCAATGATCACGATCAAAACCACCAGACCTACAAAAAGATTCTCCATAGAACCATAATCATGGGCAGAACTTCCGCCTCCAAAAGAATTGATTCCAACAGCGATCAGCGAAAGACCGATGGACAAAACCACGGTACCTGTAACTACTGACGGGAAAAATTTTCTCAATGGTTTCAGAAAGCTTCCCAGTATGGTTTCAAACAGACCGCCAATAAAGCAGGCTGCCATAATTGCCCCATATCCGCCGATGCTGTTGCCCATTACTGCTGATACGCTCTGACATACGCCGATAAATCCGGAGCTGGTTCCCATTACGATAGGAAGTTTGCCACCGATCGGTCCAATCGTAAAAATCTGTACCAGAGTCACAATTCCAGCGATCAGCATGGCGTTCTGTAAAAGTGCTACCTGAAGTGCTCCACCAGCCTCGATCCCACAGGCTCCTGTGATGATCAGCAAAGGTGTAAGATTACCAACAAACATTGCCAGTACATGCTGCAGACCAAGGGGAATCGCAATTTTCAGCGGAGGTCTTCCATCAAGGTCATAAGGTGTTGCCGTTTTTTTCTCTTGTGTTTCCATTCCTTTTCCTCTCTTTCGCAACTGTGCACCAATTCCCGGTACACAATGCAGATTTTTCGTTACAGTTCACTAGTACATCGTTTTCGATGTACTAGTGAACTGTAACATTTTATGAAATTGCAGCGTTCACAACAGGAAAAAAGACGGCTATCCTGTAGAATAACCGTCTTGTAGTTTTCACACCTCTGCTGGCATATCCTGTTATGATTCTCTACAATCCTCTAATTCTTTACCAGTATACCGTATCTGTCCTTATCTGACAATACGGCAATTTGTGAAAAATATCCCTCTCTATATATAAAATACTGTATATTTCATGTAAGTCCCATGTTTCAATATCCACTTAACTTTGCACAAAAAAATCCGCAGATCTTAAATTCAGATCTACGGATTTTTTATTATAGTAGCGAGAGGGGGATTCGAACCCTCGACACCACGGGTATGAACCGTGTGCTCTAGCCAACTGAGCTATCTCGCCATATTCTTTTATATCTATGGGACCTATAGGGCTCGAACCTATGACCCTCTGCTTGTAAGGCAGATGCTCTCCCAGCTGAGCTAAGATCCCATATTCTTTCACAGATTTCTCTGGTCAATAGCGAGAGGGGGATTCGAACCCTCGACACCACGGGTATGAACCGTGTGCTCTAGCCAACTGAGCTATCTCGCCATATTCTTTTATCTATGGGACCTATAGGGCTCGAACCTATGACCCTCTGCTTGTAAGGCAGATGCTCTCCCAGCTGAGCTAAGATCCCATATTTACAAGTCTGTAATCGTTCTCGTTCACAACTCGCTTTGCTATTATATAATGGATTTTCATGAATGTCAACACCTAATTTTGAATTTTATATATTTTTTTAAATTTTTATACAATTTTCTCCAAAATTCTCTGCAGAAAAGAGCTGTATTTTTCCTACAGCTCTTTTCCCAGCTTTACATTCACTTTTTATTTATGGAAAAACAATATTGTAACTTTCATATATCCCTGCACAAGTAAATCTGTTGCCACCAGTACTGCCACTGACCACAGCAGGCATCCCTTTACATTATATGGGTAAAATGCAGAGAAACCGGCAATTGCCCAAAATACTCCTATATGTATTGCATACATCTTGGATATCTGTTTCGAAAAATAACATAATTTGTTATATCCGAATTTCCATTTTTCCACCAGTGGCATGATCCCGAATGCAACTGCAAATACAAATATGATCGCACAGAAGCTTCCTGCTACCTTTAAAAGTCCCGGTGTCCTGTATTGCACCAACATATAATCAAAGAATTTCTCTACGCTCGGATGTGATATGATACAGCCCACAAACCAGATGACTGCGATCACTCCACATACTGTTCCGCTCTTTTTATAGAACTCACCTTTTTCATTTTCAGGCACTCTTCTGATCACTTTTCCGAAAACATATCCCAGAAATACATAGCTCAAATAGGGAAAGAAGCAAAAGCTTGTCTCACCTTTTCCACCAAAAGTCATATCTAAGATCCAGTTAAGGGCCTGATTGTCAGAAATCAACAGCTTTGTAAATGGTGACAGGATTCCTACTATTACAGCACTTATGATATATCCGCTTAGCTTTACCTCTAATTTGCGGTAGATTGCAAGTACAAGGTAACACATACCGGATATAAAAAATATATTTACAAATGTAAGCACTGAGTACAGGTTTGCTTCATATAATTCTCTGCTGCCAGCCACTTCTCCTGTGAGCAAAATTCTTATGTGAAAACAGATTATGATTGCTGCCGCATAGCACAAATTACACAAGCCCTGATATACCAGAAGCCTTACCCCATTCCTGACCATATCCTTAGGTTCCGAATGGCGGGTAAAAACACTTCCAAACCCCATGGTAAACAGATACAGACAGGCACCTGTAGGCATAAACAGCGCAAACAGGATTTTATGTACATTGGATTCAGCTGCCGCTGCACCTGCAATACTCTGAAAGGAATGTATAAATACGATCATAATCATCAGGAAACCTTTTACCAGATCCAGCTCCCTCTGCCGCCCTACATTTACTTCCTTATCCTTCAAAGAAAACATATTATCTCCTTCTCTCTGAAACAGAGGTATATTCTCATCATAATATCATAAATACATTATATGGTATAAAAGGTTTTCACGCAATTACTTTTCGTATTTTTCATTTTCCTTTCTGCTTATTTTGTAATCTTCACAGAGTTCTTCTGTCCTTTTCCTTTCAGAAGTTTCCGGTATGCGCTTAATTTCGCTGCCGGAACTTTGATCACTGCTTTTGCAGAGATTCCCTTAAATGCAGAAGAACCAACTGCCTTTAAGACATTGGAACTGATTGTTATGGATGTCAGTGATTTGCATCCGCTAAATGCCTCTTTGCCGATTGTAGTAACCTTAGCGCCAATTTTTACGCTCTTCAGTTTTGTGCATCCGGCAAATGCTTTATTTCCAATTGCAGTTACCTGGAAGGTGTACCCATTGATTTTTACAGTTGCAGGAACAGAAACACTTGTCAGTGTTTTCTTAACCGGTGCATATACATTTACGGTTCCATCCTTATATGCTGATCTGGTCACCTTATATTTCAGGTTTCCGGATGTATAGACTTTACCCTTTGCAGGAATTGCTGCAATCTTATACTCTTTGCTTACTGTACCTACATACTGACCTTTTCCTGTAATGATCACAGAAGCTGTAGAACCGGCTTTTGTGTTGTTTGCATAAGAAACTGTATAGTCTGTTCCTTTTTTCAGTTTTTTACCGTTTAAGGTAACGGTTACTGACGGTGTAACTGCCTTGCCTGCATAGACCTGAGTTTTAATATCTGAAATCTGTGCGGATGCGATGCTTTCCAGGTTCTTTCCCGTAAATTCAAAATAAGCCGGAATTTCTACTGCTTTTTGTTCCCCTTCCTCGCTCCACCAGTCAAAATAGAATGCAAGTCTCTTATTTCCCTCAATTCCATCTGTAAGATTCTTGTATTCTTCCAGATACTTATAACGTGGTTCTACCCGGCAGATTCTTGTTTCTCCCTTGTCATCCTGAAGACTGAGAATAGCTGCCACTTCTTCCATTACATTTTCTGCATCTGCTGTGCTTCCTATTGTGGCAAGATTTATTTTTTCTCCCTTATACTGGCAGGGATAACTCCACCAGTTCTCTGTTTCATCATCATACCAGTCATAGTTGTAGCTTTCATCAAAGCAGTCTTTCGCACATAATGCACCTGCACTGCGGGCTGCCTTTTCATCAAACTGTCTGAGTCCCACAAGCCTTGAATACTCTTTTCCCTCATACACAACTTTTCCGGAATCTACATTACCACCGAAATAAGCCTGTGCCCGTTTCTTTCCATTTACACCAACATAAATCGTAAGTGCATCCTCAGAATCTGATTCTGTGATCTTAATCTCTCCCATATTCAGATAGGCACCCGGCTGTCCGTAAATCACCATTCCTTCCGGCCCAAGGAATGCCTTATCAAATTTCAGATACTCTGATATGATCAGTCTGCCACCCAAAACATCAACCAGTTCCTTACAATCCAGACTCTTTACTGCAGCATCTGTAATCTGAAGCTTATCTGCTTTTACATTGGTATTTAATCTGGCATTAAGAAGTTCCGCTTCTCCAGCTCCTGTAAACATCAGAGTGTTTGATTTTACCAGGATTCCCATAAGAGAAAGCTTCTTGCCTGCCGGAACATTTACAGAAGAAATATTAACCGGAATAAAATGAGCAGTATTTGTACTCTCATCATAACGATTAGGACCTTCCACCTTCAGAGCATTTACTCCCTCCGGAACTGTAAGCGTACCGCTGATCTTTGCTTTTTCTCCAATATGCAGCAAATAGTATCCTTCTGCCTGATTCTTTTTCTGGTATGCAGTCATATATCTTTCTGCCATTGCTGTGCTTGGTACTATTCCAATTTCCTCACATCCACCTTCCGGATACTCCCCTTTTCCATGTGCTTCAAAAACTTCCTGTGCAGACATTCCTTCACAGGCCTGGAACTTATCAATTATAATGATATTCTCTTCATTTGGACTCCAAGTTTTTCCTTCCATATCCAGCTGATACCAGTTCTCCGGTGCAGCAACACCAGTTCTATCCAGCATTTCTGTAATATCAACATCTGACATGGCAAATTTCGCAGCAACTTTATTCTGTCCAATATCTAATTGCTTCCAGTCTTCGCCCTCTTTCACATCAAAGGACTCAATATACTGAATTCCAATCCCATATTCATCGATCCGGTGTTCTCCGTTTTCATCTTCAAATTCTCCTGATCCCCAGTCAAATGTCTTATGGAATACCGGTGCCTTCTTTTCACTGTATCCTTCTATCTGAAGCCATACAGCCCAAGTTTCATCTGTACATCCTGTATCATTATAAAGATTATAGAATTCAGAAGTCCCTTTGATATTAAAGCTTCTGCATCCTTTCCCAAAATGAACATTCTCTACTCCGGAAATGCCGCCGGCAAATGCATCCTCATAAAATACAACTGTATCATTGGACCCGCTTCCTTTAATGTCTCCTGATGTATAAAGCTGACGGAATCCAACAGTACCCTGACCTTCTTTAATCTCTATGGATTCTGTTTCATTTCCAACACCCCAGAAAATAATATTTCCATTTGGAGTAATGCTCCTGATCTTTACATCTTCGGAATAACCAACAAATACATTCAGACCTGCCGGAACTACAATATCCTCTTCCCCACTCAGATCATGAGGTACAACCAGACAATATCCTGTATTCGCTCCCTCTATGCTGTTTAACGCATTTGAGAGAGTTGTATCTTCGACCATTTTCATTTCTATTTCCGGACGTTCTTCTGACTGCAGGCAATGATTATACTGCTCTTCCGTAATATACGCTACCTCATAGCTTCCGGTTCCCTGTTCTGCTCCTGCCACATCTGTCAGTTCTTCTGTGTCTTCTGATGTAAATTCATCAACTTCCGGAATTTCGTCCGTTCCAAATTCCTCTTCTTCCTCTGAAATCCAGATACCTTCTGCTGCCTCTTCATTTTCCGTTTCTGCAATCTCAGGCACTACCTCTTCCGCTGATGATGGATCCATAGTTTCCACAGTCTCTTCCCCTGAAGAAAATTCCGCACCCATAACAGCTGTGCCTTCCACTGCCGTTGACACACTTAAAAGTGCTGCAAGTAATACTGCGATTTGTTTTTTCTTCACACACCTAACCTCCTTTGGATTTGAGTATTTATACACTGTCAGCTTTTATTCTGACAGTATTCAGAATCCCTTCCGGGATATCCTTCCTAATATTCTTTCTTATTTTCATAGTAAAGTTTCCTCTGCTATCTTATCAAGAAAGTTATTTATCTCTTCAAGAGTCATTTTTTCTTCCAGCCCGTAGATAATTGCCGCATCATAGCGCACTCGCGGATAAAGCCTTGGCTTCTGACCGATATCCAGAAGCCTTTGTGTATCCTCCAGATCAAGAGAAAGGAGAAACGCGCACTGCAGCAGTATTTTCCTTGTAGGGATCCGCTGACCGCCAAACAGCTTTCGTGCATAGGATTCTTCCAGATTCAGCTTTCGCACAATGTCTTTCTTTTTCATTCCACGCTCTTCGATCAGATGTTCAAGATAAAGTCCCACCTCTACCTTGTTTCCACGTTCTCTTTCAAAATATGCGACGCCCTCTTCTTTTATCATTCCCATGATTTCATCTGTTTCTTTCATTTCTTCGCAACACCTCTTTCCTGTTCATATCTCTCTTCTGCCAAAGCCCGAAGTTCTGTTTTTCATCTTTACCACCGTCCGTTATCCGATGGCTGATTCATAATTAAAAAGCAGATATGATACTAATAAGTGTACCATATCTGCCTATTTTATAACAGGACAATTTTGTCCCTTTTTATGTATAAATTTCAAAATCCGGGGAAGAATTCAGCTTCAGAATTTCCTGTTTCTGTTCTTCTGAACAACGTACCTCTTTCAGTCCTGTATGTTCAAGTAAAGGCTCATAATTTTCAATTTCTGCATTGGAAATATCTATTGTCTGCAAACTCTCTGCTCCTGTGATCGGGCTCAGATCTTTCACCAGACTGAAGCTCACTGACAAGAAGTTCAGGGAAGGAAACTGCTTAATTCCCTCCAGTGAAGAGGTCTGTGTTGTAAATGCAAGGTTTTCCAGTTCCTCCATTCCTTTCAATGGCTTCAGATTCTCCAGTTCCGTACTGTCTCCCCACATAAACAATGATTTTAATGTACTCAACTTTGAAAGCGTTTCTGCTGCTGCCTCATTGATATCACACATACACAGCGTATCCAGTTTCTTCATCTCTGCCAATGGTTCAAATATATTACTTTTTACTTCTGCATTACTCATATCCAGATAATCCAGTTTCAGATTTTTCAGGAAATCTATATCCGTCAGATTCATCCCCTGTATATTTAACCGGGAAATACCGGTGCATTCCCCAACCGGTGACAAATCCTCTGCCGGATTCTCCATAATACAGAGGATATCCAGATCTATCAGGTTGGGAAGCACAGAGAAATCTGTGATCATATTTTTGCTAAGATAAAGTTTTTTCAGAGGCAGCTCTTTTAACCCTGAGATATCTTCAATCTCCTGATTGCACAGTGCAAGCTCCTCCAGATTTGTCATCTGTGCCAGATCCGAAAGATCCTTAATATCTCCCCGCACAGAACCAAAGCTGCTATCCTTTCCATCCACATGATGCCCTTCACCCCAGAAAGTATCTCCGTCCTCAAGAATTTCCTTTCCTACAATGCGCAGCTTTCTCACATCCTCCAGTACGGAAGCAGTTATGGTATCTGTCTCTGAAAGGTTCAGCTCCTTACGGACTGCTTTTTCTATCAATGCTTCTTTAAATACTACCGGGGTATTTTGAGATTGTTCTACATTCTGAACCTGTTCCGGATTCTGAGTCTTTTCTTCAGTCTGTTCCGTCTCTTCGTCCTGAATTTCCGATGCTGTCTGCAATACTTCTGCCGCATTCTGATCTGTCGCAGCTATTCTTTCATTTTTGATCTCTGTCATACCAGGAAAAAGAAACGCCAGTATATAGCCGGCTGCTATCAGTCCCACTGCTGCACCAGTTTTTTTCCATAGGGTTTTCCTGCTGCTTTTTTGACATTTTTCAATCGTCCTGCTTAGTTCTGATGCATCTGCATATCTTTTATCAGGCTCAAATGAACAGGCTTTTTCTATTACTTTCTTCAGTTTCCTGCTGATATTACATTCAGAAAGCTGATCCATTTCATAGCTTTCTGAAACCATATACAAGATTGTCTGTCCGATGGCATACACATCTGTGCGCTGGTCTGTCTGTGTATAGCCATACTGTTCCGGTGCTGCAGTTCCTCTGGTACCCACCACAAAGGTATCACGGGATCCGTCTTTTTTGTAGCTGCGCATAGTGCCAAAATCAATAAATACAGCTTCACCGCCAGATGTAACCACTATATTCTCCGGTTTTATATCACGGTGTATCATGGGTTCATCCGGATTATGAAACTGCTCTGCTGTTCTGCAGATTTTTCTGCTGATCCTGCAGATCTCTTCTTCCGGTATTCCACCCTTCTGCAAAACCATCTGGGCCAGAGGTGTTCCCTCTATATATTCTCTGATCAGATATACTTCACTGTTTTCTTCAAATATCCTGTATGCCTTTGGAATACCTGACAGATTCCTGTCTGCCAGTTTTTCCAGGATTTCCATTTCATTGCGCAGCAGTTCTGCCTGCATGTTCCGTCCCCATTTCAGCACACACAGAATCCCGGCAGCTGTCTCTTTTACAATAAATGTTGCAGAATCTTCATTTTCCTTCAGACATTCATATACTGTCCAGTTCTCTTTCATTTCTACCGGAAGATAATCCTTCCATATCTTTTTCTCTTTCATACGCTCTTTCCCAATTTAGTATAAGCCGGTAAAATTTTTCCGGAGTTGTTATCATTGTATCAATTTCATAATGAGCCAGATTGCCTGCAGTATTTTATAGAGTTACTATAAATTGTATCAGAAACTACAGTAAAAAACTACAAAAGATTCCCTCTTCAGTTTTACCTGAAAAAGGAATCTCCTGTTATTTATCATTATTATCTGTTATTATTCGGCATCTTCCGCTGCTTCAGTTGTTTCTGCATTTTCTTCTGCAGCATCCTCTTTTGCTTCATCCTTGCTGTCTGTTTCTTCTGCATCAGCTTCTTCAGTGTCTGTGCTGTCATCAAAAGGAATTACTGCACCGTCATATTTCTCGTTGATAAAGTCTTTGATCTCATCAGATTTCAATACGTCAACCAGAGCTTTAATCTTATCGCTGTTTTCGTTGCCTTCTTTGACTGCGATCACATTTACATATGTTTTAGCAGCTTCAGAATCGGATTTCTCATATGCAAGTGCATCTTTCCCTACTGAGAAGCCAGCTTCCAGAGCATAGTTTCCGTTTAATACCACATAAGCTGTCTCACCTGTAACACGTGCTACCTGTGCTGCTTCCAGCTCTACGATTTCTACATTGTGAGGATTCTCTGCAATATCCTTAACAGTTGCATTTAATCCTGCACCCTCTTTCAGTGTGATGATTCCGTTATCCTGGAGAAGAAGAAGTGCTCTTGCTTCGTTTGTGGTATCATTTGGTACTGCAATGGAATCTCCGTCTTCCAGATCATCCAGGCTGTCTTTTGTTCCAGGATAGATTCCGAATGGCTCATAATGAATGCCACCTGCATTTACAAGGTGTGTACCCTTCTCCTCATTAAACTGATCCAGATATGGAATATGCTGGAAGTAGTTTGCATCAAACTCACCGCTCTCAACTACCTCGTTTGGTCTTACATAATCGTCAAATACAGTAACCTCAAGGTCATATCCTTCTTTCTCAAGAAGTGGTTTTGCCTCCTCAAGGATCTCTGCATGAGGTGTTGCAGACGCTGCAACTGTGATGGTTTTGTCATCATCCTTTGCATAAACGCCTGTGCTTAATGTTCCTGCCACTAATACTCCTGTTAAAACTGCTGCCACTAATTTTTTCATAATAATTGTCCTCCTGAATTTTTCATATTTTTATTGATTTTTTTAACTTGTTTCTATTTCTTCCAGCTACATTTTTACAGCCGTTTTTTTTTACTTTCTTCTGTCAATCTTATTTGCAATCATCATTCCCACTGACTGGAAAATCTGTACCAGCACTACCAGCAGGATAACTGTGACGATCATAATATCTGACTGATATCTGTAATATCCATAGCGGATAGCAATATCACCAAGTCCGCCTCCACCTACTGCACCGGACATTGCTGAATAACCAAGGATAGTTCCGATTGCAATCGTTGCTCCTGTGATAAGTGAAGTTCTGGCTTCTACCAGAAGAACCTTCACGATGATCCTTATATTGCTGGCACCCATAGCTCTGGCTGCCTCGATCACACCTGCATCCACCTCTTTAATAGAAGATTCCACCATTCGTGCGATAAAAGGAATGGCTGCCACTACCAGTGGCACTACCGTTGCTGTAGATCCATAGCTCTTTCCTACCACTGCTCTGGTAAAAGGAATCAACAGGATCAGCAAGATCAGAAACGGAATACTTCTCACAATATTTGCAATGGCATCCAGTATCTTATACAACACTGCATTTGGTTTCAATCCCTCTTTATCAGACACTGCCAGCAGCACTCCCATAGGAAGTCCGAACAGATATCCCAGAACTGTGGAAAGAACTGTCATGTAAAGTGTTTCTCCCACACCCTGGACGATCATCATTATTGTCTCATGATCCCACATATTCTGTCACCTCCCCGATTGCTAAACCTTTTTCTTTCAGATACTGTTTCATCATTTCTGTCCTGGTACTGCCCTCCATAAACTCCAGTATCATCTCTCCCTTGGCTACACCACCTACATTCTTGGTATCTGCCTTCAGGATATTTACCGGTTCTCCGAAGGTAAGGATCAGATTTGCGATCACAGGCTCAAAAGCTGAGTTCTCGGAGAATACAATTCGTATCTTCTCACCGCTTTTAATCTCTGCCTGTCCCTTTTCTCTGCCGGCATCCGGTCTGATGTCTGCGCCGATATCGGAGCCTGTATCCTTTCGGATCAGTTCTTTGGCAACCTCTGACTGAGGATTTGCAAAAATATCTGCAACCAGTCCTTTCTCAACCACTTCACCCTCATACATGATCGCCACATGTGTACAGATTTCACGCACAACCGACATCTGATGAGTAATGATCACTATGGTGATTCCAAACTGTCTGTTAATCTTTTTCAGCAATTCCAGAATGGAAGAAGTAGTCTGCGGATCCAGTGCACTGGTAGCCTCATCACAAAGTAAAATCTTCGGATCCGATGCAAGTGCTCTTGCAATGGCAACCCTCTGCTTCTGTCCACCGGAGAGCTGTGCAGGATAAGCATTCTGTCTGTCCCCCAGACCAACGATCTCCAAAAGCTCTGCTGCCCTCTTTCTGGCCTCTGCCTTCTTCTTTCCTTTTATATAAAGTGGAAAACAGACATTATCAATCACTGACTTCTGCATCAGCAGATTGAAATGCTGAAAGATCATACCAATCTCTTCCCTCTGTTTCCTCAATTCCTTCTCTGTCAAATCTCCAAGAGCCTTCCCATCTATCAGAACCTGTCCCTCTGTGGGAACCTCCAGAAAATTCATACATCGTACCAATGTACTCTTACCTGCCCCCGACATACCAATAATTCCATATATATCACCGGAATCGATATTCAGGTTCACATCCTTCAAAGCCTCGACCACGCCATCCTTCGTGTCAAAAGACTTCCGGACCTTCTCAATCACAATCCCAGACATCTCATTCTCCCTCTCTCTTATTCCCCGCTCCGTTGAGCATGAACATACTATACCACTCCACTTCCAAATATGCCAATTCATAATACCTAGTGCCAGTTATAGCTTAAAGCTATTATTTTCATCACTTTACTGCATTAAATTCTATATCTCTTGGATTTATTCAGAAAGAAAAACAGCAGGAGAAAGGTCATATTCCTTTCATCCTACTGCTTATTGCTTTTCGCAGCCCCGCAGGGGACTTACTTGATTCGGTTAAAGACCATATTCCTTATATAGTTGCTCACGTCTTTTAGAATCTGTTGATACAATCGGGATTTCTTCCGTTCTCTGATCCTGAATCAGTCGAGTAATCAGGCTTCCCAGTCGAACTTCTCCCTGAATCTGCCCGATTGCCTCTCCTCTTGCCTGTCCAATTCCCTCTCCTTCTGCACGTCCAATTGCTTTTCCCTCTGCTTTAAGTCTTTCAGATTCCAATTCCAGAACTTTTCCACCCATAATATCACCTATTCCTTTCCGAACATTGTCATCTTCGCGAAAAATTTTACTTGACAATCAACACCCGCTAAGTACAAAGATTTTACACTTTGCAGCTTGTTCGGGATAGTTTTATTTTAAGAGTATGTTCGCATAATTTTCACAAAGGAAAACGTACTGCAGACTTAACTATTATTCTGTATAAAGTCTCACATTATAAAACTTATTATTTTTTTTGGATTTAATCTGCATAAATATACCGTAAGTACCCTGTGGAAGCTTTTTTCCGCTTTTTATATTTTTGACTGTAGAATACTTATCCCCGGTTTTTGCATAGCATATCATGGATACCAATGTATAATTCGGTTTTAACTTATATACCAGTCTCCCATTCAATGAATCCTCTGACACTGTAACAGTACCTGATTTATTTAACTTTGAGCAGTAATTTTTTGAACCGATTTTAAATATCTTCAACGGGTTTTCCCATTTATATACTGTATAACTGCATGTTCTTGTATAGGATTTCGCTCCAACCGTAACCTTAACTTTAATTTTAGTGTTTCCCGGTGCTATTGGTGTTGTCTCATATCCTGCGGAATATTTTCCGTTTCTTTCAAAGGTATAACCTTTTACAGTTACAACCTTTGTATTATAACTCTTTACACTGATTTTCACCTTTGATGTATATTCAGGTGTGAAATAATCGCACCCCATTCCAGCTGGTGCTGAATATAATACAGCGCTGATCTTCGTTGACATTTGCGCCAGAGGATTCTTCTGTGCTGCCCAGACATTTACGGACATGGCAAGCATTGCTACTACTGCAGCAAGGAGCATAAATAATACATTTTTCTTTCTCTGCATAATTTTTTCCTCTTTCTACTACAATATAAATATGGTTAATATCCCTTACAACCAGTAAGGAATTATCCATCTTGTTGCTTAAGCTGTATAATGATGGAGCAATAGGTATGTCGGCTTCCTTTCTTGGACTTCGCGTCCGTATTTTAGACTGATAACCAGCTCCTCATTTGCAGCGTTCGTTTTATGCAGGTTGAATCGCCTCAGGTGCATTCGTGTCACACCACAGTAGATTGAATAGGCAATGAGTAAAACTGGTACTTATCCATTGCAATAATCTTAAGGAGTGACAAATTTATGAATGCAGTAGGTATCGATGTTTCAAAAGGTAAAAGTATGGTTGCTATTTTGCGACCTTTTGGTGAAGTTGTTTCCACACCTTTTGAAATCAAACACACAACCAGTGACATCAATTCGCTTGTAGAACTCATTAACTCTGTTGATGGTGAATCCAGAATCGTAATGGAGCATACTGGACGGTATTATGAAGTCCTTGCCCATCAACTTTCTGCTGCAAACCTTTTTGTCAGTGCTATCAACCCAAAACTTATCAAGGATTTTGATAATGATTCCCTTCGTAAAGTGAAATCCGATAAAGCTGACGCTGTTAAGATTGCCCGATATGCACTTGACAAGTGGCAAAATCTTAAACAGTATAGTGTTATGGACGAATTACGAAATCAACTCAAAACCATGAACCGACAGTTCGGCTTTTACATGAAGCAAAAGACGGCTATGAAGAATAACCTCATCGGCATCCTTGACCAAACCTATCCTGGTGTTAATACTTATTTTGACAGTCCTGCACGTAGTGACGGCAGCCAGAAATGGGTTGATTTTGCATCTACATACTGGCATGTGGACTGTGTCCGTAAAATGTCTCAAAACGCTTTTGTTGAGCATTATCAAAACTGGTGCAAACGCAAGAAGTACAACTTCAGCCAATCCAAAGCTGAAGAAATCTATGGAAAAGCAAAGGAACTTGTTCCTGTACTTCCTAAGGATGACATCACGAAACTTATTATCAAACAGGCCGTTGACCAACTTAATAGCACCTCTACAACAGTTGAGTCGCTTCGCACTCTCATGAACGAAACTGCATCCAAGCTCCCTGAATATCCTATCGTTATGGCAATGAAAGGTGTTGGTCCATCACTTGGTCCTCAGCTAATGGCTGAGATTGGTGATGTTTCTCGGTTTACTCATAAAGGTGCTATCACTGCATTTGCTGGTGTAGATCCCGGTGTTAATGAATCCGGTACCTATGAGCAGAAAAGTGTACCCACTTCAAAAAGAGGTTCTGCAGATCTGCGAAAAACACTATTTCAGGTAATGGATGTTCTTATCAAGACAATGCCACAAGATGATCCAGTATATCAGTTCTTGGATAAGAAACGTGCTCAAGGTAAACCTTACTATGTCTACATGACAGCTGGTGCCAACAAGTTTCTACGAATCTATTATGGTCGTGTGAAAGAATATCTTTCATCACTTCCAGAATCCGAATAATTCCACAACATTTTCTTTCAGACCAGCACTAGTGTGGTGGTCTTATTTTGATACCTATTTTTCAACCTGTATAAAAAAACACCTGTCAAAATCGCGGAAAACTTTTTCTTCATCTTAGCTCCTTATCTTTTAATTTTTTTCACAGATGAGAACGCACTGTAAACTTTCTTTCCCTTCACTGTCTGATATGCACGGATTTTATACTGATAAGTGGTATTCTTTTTTAATCCCTTATCTGTAAAAGAAGTGGATTTTGTGTCACTGATTTTTTTCCATGTCTTTCCAGTCAGTTTGTATACTTCATAACCAGATGCACCTTTTGTCTTGGCCCAGGTTACTTTAATATCTGAGCTTCCGGATTTTTTTACAGATTTTATGTTTGGCTTTGGAAGATAAATTTTAAATGTCTTCTTTAATGTTCCGGAATAACTTCCTTTTCCCTTAATAGTAATCGTAGCAGTTCCACACTTTATATTATCTTTATACGATACTGTATAATGAACACCTTCTCTAAGAGTTGTTTTTCTATTTTGGGAATTTCCTTCAACAACCTCAAGATAATACGGTTTTATTGCTTTTCCCGTATATAAATACTTGGTCTCTGATATTACTACTGTGCAATTTGAAAGTTTTCCTTTTTCCGGTTTAGCAGTAAAAGTATTTGTTTTTACATCAGAAAGTGCAGTACCATCCAGAAGTTTTTCCATACCGTTGCTTTGGGCACAAATATAGTAAACAGAATTTGGTTTTAAAGCATTCACTCCATTGCTCAATAATCCGGCCCATTGGGTTTTTCCACCCCCCAGGTCAATACTTGCAGATAATACAAAGAACGGTGAACTGTTAATAATATATCTGGAATCATTTCCGGTAACCAGTCGACAATTTGCCATAGCATCTGTTGCACCAGTCATTGAAACCGGAACAGTTACCTTACCTTTCTTATTGATTCCCGGCATTGAGGGATAATCTTTTATCACTGCACCATTTTTTATGATTAACTCAGTTTCAGAGTTTTCGTAACTGAAATGTAAATCATAGGTACCAGCTTTAGGATTTCCCTCACCTGACTATTCAATAAATGGTACTAAACGATCTGCATATTTATTTTTTGCATAGCATGGGAGAATTTCGCTTTCCCCATCACTGTAAGTAACTTTAATTTTACCTCCAAACATATCATAAAGTCTGAATTTTCCCGGTTTCCATGTTTCAGGCGTCTTTGCCGAAATATAATAAGTGTTCTCATATGGCTGTTCAACCATCTCCAGGGATATAATATCTCTGAGCATTTCTGCTTTATATTCGATTTCTGTTACTTCTGTTCCAGTCTTATAAGATAAATAATATTCTTTTCCCTTCTGTAATTTATATTTTGCTATTCCTAATGTGAAATCACCATTTGTGTTCTCCTGCTGAAGTACATTCATAGAAGTATCACATAATTTAAAGCCATAACCATTTCCCCATTCAAAATTCCTGCCGGTTCCGCTAAACAGGTAAACTCCATCTTCTTCAGGAGTAATTTTAGCATATTTCCATGAGGTTGATGTGCTTGCTGATACAGAATACTTACCTTCTTCATACTGCTTTAATACAGGCATATTTTCTGCTTCTTTTATCCAGATGGATGTTGATATAGAAGACTTATCACTGGCAGTGATTTTTACTGTATATTCTCCGACTGTTAATGGCTGATACTCTGTTCCTTCATTTTCATGTGTCTTAACCTGTGAACCATTATACCATATGGAAATCTCATAACGATTGCTATAAGAATCTTCCATAACCCAACAGGACTTTGAATAACTAAAATCATCAGTATCAATCTTTAATTCTTCTGAATCCAGATCATAATAATCCCCTTCATCAAGGGGATAGGTTGTTTTTATTGTCATGCCTGAAAAATCAAACTCTGATATGTCTCTTGCTTCGACTCCGTAGACATAGGACGTAATGTCAGGCTGTTTCAGAATTTCAAGCTGAATTGCCGGCTTTTCCCCTTTCTCCTCTTCATCATCGTCATCCTCATCCTCATCGTCGTCATCATCTGTTGTTCCTGTCAGCAATTCTTCTTCATTACTGACGAGAGTTTCCTCATTTTCACTTTTCTCTTCTTCTGGTGAGGTAACCTCCTCATCTCCATTTCCTGTCTCATTACCTGCTGAAAATACATCCGCACTTTCTTCCGGGCTGGAGAACTCTGCTCCATAAGCCGGAGCCCCCATTGTACAGGAAACTGCAGCTGCCAGAAATACTGCTAACGCCTTTTTCTTCATGGACTTTTCCTCCTTGATTTGTGAGTTTTATTATGTGAATTGACAGTTACTTTCCAACTCTGTCAAGCCCCATCATATTTTTTCAGCATCCTGCTGAAGCATTCAGGTGTCATATTCAGATAAGATGCTATATCTTTTTTGTTCACCTTTTTTTCCAGCCCCGGATAGGTTTCCAGGAAATATTCATACCTCTGTACCGGATTACAGGTAAGAATCATTTTTCTGTATTCATATTCCCTCATAGATGCCACACTCTGCATCCGATTACAGACCAGAGCAATTTCTATATTCTCCATAGCCAGCTTTCGAAGAACATCCGCTGATATCCTTACAATTTCACAGTCCGTTATCAGCTCCACTGTCAGGAAAGAGGTTATCTGCTTGTCCAGATTCATAATCCCTACCAAAGCTTCCCCCGGAAAATGCGCAAAACAATGAACCTGTTTTTTTCCATCCGATTTTTCATAATATGATTTTACAAGACCACCCTTTTTATACAGAAAAGAAATCGCATCTACCTTCTCATTCTCTTTCATCAGCAAAGTTCTTGCTTTCAAATTACAGATTTCCGAATTCTCCGCCAACACCTCCAGCACAGCTTCCGATTTTATTCCTATCACATTATGAAAAAAATCTTTCAGTTTTCCCTCTTCATTTTCCCTTTTTCTTTCATCACTCATACTTTTTCCTTTTTACACGCTCAAAACCAACAGACAAAACCATATTATTTAAAGTTATCGTTTATCCTGTTCCTTTGCAAACAAGATTTTCTCTAATTATATCTTATTGTCTGACAAATAGCAATTCCGCCACTTGATTCAAATCAAGTAATCAAAAATATTTTTTCCCAACATACCATTCACAATTTTTACTGCTACACAAAAATAGCTATAAGACTTCATTTTTGAAATCCTATAGCTTTGCTATTGATAATATTACGTTGTATTTCTAATCATCAATTATTTTCCAGTAACCATTGGAAAACGACCAATAAACCGAACAATACTTGTGTCTTTATTCTTTATCATATTCAAATCCATAAAATCACTCCTTAACGTAAAAAAGCTGAGCACAAGTCTCAGCTTGGTCCCCAATGCCAAAAAGGCTTCGGGCAACTCTGTTACATATAGTATATTCAAAAAGCCCCGAAATTGCAATAGTTTTTATTATTTTCATCAATAAAAATCTATAACATTGCATCTAAGCAGTTCATTACTACTATAGTAATTCCCTCAAATGCCTTAGTAGTCTAAACTGCAACAAATTCAATGCTTTCCGGCATATTCTGACCCGTGGCGACCTTCACACTCAAAAAAGGGCGCTGCCCAAGCAGCCGCCCTTTCGTTAAATCACATCTTTTTTGAAACTATACTCTAATCTTCTTCACTTCCCACTTCACAACCTACCCAACCAGGCAAATCCGCAAAGTTAATACTCTCCTCCACACCACAATCCCGGCGCTCCCAAAAAAGAAGCGCAAGGGTGGAGTCCAGAGGAGGGACAGCGCTTTCTGTCCTTCCTCTGGAACCTTCCGTCCCGGAAAGAGTTTATTTAAAATATTCCACACCAGACTCGAATATTTTAATATCCTGCTCCCCATAGATATTAATAGCAACTCCGTCCCCGCGGCGCTCACTATGTGCCATCTTACCAAGGATACGTCCATCCGGGCTGGTAATACCTTCAATGTTCATATAAGAGCCATTGACATTCCATTCTTCATCAACGCTGAGCTGTCCATCCGGAGTTACATACTGAGTTGCAACCTGTCCGTTTGCAAACAGCTTCTGCAGCCATTCTTCATTTGCAACGAAGCGTCCTTCACCATGTGAAGCCGGGTTACAGTATACACCGCCAAGCTGTGCTTTCTGCAGCCAAGGAGATTTATTACTAACAACCTTAGTATAAACCATCTTGGAGATATGGCGTCCGATAGTATTAAATGTCAGTGTAGGAGAATCTGCTTTCTGTCCGCAGATTTCACCGTAAGGTACAAGACCAAGCTTGATCAGAGCCTGGAATCCGTTACAGATACCAAGTGCCAGACCGTCTCTTTCATTGATCAGCTTCATAACAGCTTCTTTGATCTTCGCATTCTGGAATGCAGTTGCAAAGAATTTCGCAGAACCATCCGGTTCGTCACCTGCGGAGAATCCGCCCGGGAACATGATGATCTGTGCCTGATCGATTGCCTTCTCAAAAAGCTCTACAGAATCATGGATATCTTCAGCAGTCAGGTTCTTGAATACTTTTACATCCACCTCTGCACCTGCACGCTCAAATGCACGTGTGCTGTCATACTCGCAATTTGTTCCAGGGAATACAGGAATAAACACACGAGGTTTTGCAACTTTGTTCTTGCATACATAAATGCTGTCTGCACGATAAAGCTTCTCATCTCTGTCAGCTGCCTCTTTATCATTCTCAGAAGAAACTGTCTTAAACACTTTTTCCAGAGTACCTTTCCATGCATTTTCAGCTTCGTCTACAGTGATCACTGTATTTCCATAGGAGAAGTTACCGTCAGCAGTTACTTCACCGATCACTGTATAAGTAATGGAAAGCTCTCCAACCTTACCATCCGGAACTTCCAGGATAATATCACCAAATCCAGGTGCAAAGAAATCTCTCGGATCAAGGTTATGCTCAATCTTTACGCCCATGCCATTACCAAATGCCATCTTTGCAACTGCAGCTGCAATACCATGGCGGTCAAGTGCATAAGCAGAAACAACTTTGCCGTCCTGCATATCTTTATGAAGTTTTTCATACTGATCCATGATTCCTGCATAATCCGGCAGATCATACTGATCCTTCGGTGCGCGAAGCCATACCAGTTTGTTTCCTGCTTTCTTTAATTCCGGTGTGATCACATCCTGGATCTTCGCAACGTCAACTGCGAAAGATACCAGTGTCGGAGGTACATCAATATCATTGAACGTACCGGACATACTGTCCTTACCACCGATGGATGGAAGTCCGAATCCCATCTGTGCTGCATAAGCACCGAGAAGTGCTGCGAAAGGCTGGCTCCATCTCTTAGGATCTTCTGTCATACGGCGGAAGTATTCCTGGAATGTGAAACGGATTTTCTTATAGTCACCACCTGTAGCCACGATTCTTGCAACGGACTCTGTTACTGCATAAGCAGCTCCGTGGTATGGGCTCCAGGAGGATAAATACGGATCAAAGCCATAGCTCATCATGGTTACAGTATCTGTTTTACCATTCTGTACCGGAACCTTGGCAACCATGGACTGAGTCTCTGTAAGCTGATATTTACCACCGTATGGCATAAATACGCTGCCTGCTCCGATAGAACCGTCGAACATTTCCACAAGTCCCTTCTGAGAGCATACATTTAAGTCTGCAAGAGTTTCCATCCATTTTGCTTTTACATCAGCAACGTCCGGGCGTTCTTCAAAGAGATTACCTTCTTTATTCGGGATTTCTACTTCTACAGTTGTTTCCTGATGTGCACCGTTAGTATCCAGGAATGCACGGGAAATATTTACGATCTCCTTACCTCGCCATACAAGTACCAGACGAGGATCCTCTGTTACAACTGCAACCGGAATTGCCTCCAGGTTCTCTTCATTTGCATAACCAAGGAAAGTATCTACATCTTTCGGGTCAACTACTACAGCCATACGTTCCTGAGATTCGGAAATTGCAATCTCAGTTCCGTCAAGACCTGCATATTTCTTCGGAACCTTGTCAAGGTCTACCCTCAGACCTGCTGCCAGCTCACCGATAGCAACGGAAACACCGCCTGCACCAAAGTCATTACATTTCTTGATAATATGGCTGACTTCTTCACGGCGGAACATACGCTGGATCTTACGCTCAGTAGGTGCATTACCCTTCTGAACCTCAGCACCGCACACTTCGATGGAAGCCTCTGTATGAACCTTGGAAGAACCGGTAGCACCACCGATACCGTCACGTCCTGTACGTCCTCCAAGTAAGATAATGATATCTCCCGGATCAGAATTCTCACGGATTACTGCGCGTCTGGGAGCAGCACCCATAACAGCACCGATCTCCATACGTTTCGCTACATAGTTAGGATGGTAAACTTCTTTTACATAACCTGTTGCAAGACCGATCTGGTTTCCATAGGAGCTGTAGCCATGAGCTGCGCTTCTTACCAGTTTCTTCTGCGGAAGTTTACCCTTGAGAGTTTCTTTTACAGAAACAGTAGGATCTGCTGCACCTGTTACACGCATTGCCTGATATACATAAGTACGTCCTGAAAGCGGGTCACGGATTGCACCGCCAAGGCAGGTAGCTGCACCACCGAATGGCTCGATCTCAGTAGGATGGTTATGTGTCTCATTCTTGAAGTTGATCAGCCATTCCTCTTCTTTACCGTCTACGTCTACAGGAACTACAATACTGCAGGCATTGATCTCATCAGATTCTTCCTGATCAGCAAGCTTTCCTTCTGCTTTCAGTTTCTTCATAGCCATCAGAGCCAGATCCATCAGGCAGACAAATTTATCCTTACGGCCTTTGTAAAGTTCTTCTCTGTCAGCAAGATATTTCTTGTAAGTATCTACGATCGGTGCTTTGTAATCACCTTCGTCAAATTTTACATCTGTCAGCTCTGTGGAGAAGGTTGTATGACGGCAATGATCTGACCAGTAGGTATCAAGTACACGAATCTCTGTCATAGACGGGTCACGTTTCTCTTCTTCCTTGAAATAATGCTGGATATGCTGGAAATCCTTGAATGTCATTGCAAGATTTAAAGAATCATAAAGTTCCTTTAATTCTGCTTCCGGCATTTCCTTAAATCCATCGAAAATCTTAACATCTTCCGGTTCCGGAAATACAGTTACCAGTGTTTCCGGTTTCTCCAGACCTGTCTCACGGGAATCTACAGGGTTGATGCAGTGATGCTTGATAGCATCAAATTCTTCATCTGTGATAGTTCCTTCAATTACATAAGTAGTTGCGGAACGAATGATAGGCTGTGCGTTCTCATCCAGGAACTGTACACACTGAACAGCAGAATCTGCTCTCTGGTCAAACTGTCCCGGTAAAAATTCTACAGAGAAGATGCGGGAGCCTTCTGCTGCCTCAAAATTCTCCAGATATAAATCATCTACAGGTGGCTCTGCAAAAACAGTTTTGCATGCTTTATCAAAAACTTCATCAGAAATATTCTCTACATCATAGCGGATCAGCACACGTACTGCTGTTACGGACTTAATTCCCAGATAGCTGCTGACCTCATGTTTTAATTCCTTTGCCTGTACAGCGAAGGCCGGTTTCTTTTCTACATAGACACGTCTTACGTTACTCATAGAAACTCCTTTCTTGTGTATGCATTGTTTTAAAAATGCTTTAAAAGCATCTTGCAGCCCGACTCCAGTGAACCTGCTGCTTGAACTATTGCTTTCTTTATAGTATCATAGGAAATATCATTAGTAAAATTAATATATCTTATATTTTTATTAATGCAACTAATTAATCACTATCCGTGAAATGTTTTGGAATGAATATGCTAAAATCCAGAGACATACAAGCTCTAAAGTTCCATTGCTGCAGACAATTTATATCATCATATTATTTTATGAAAGGATTTATTTCTATGGATATTAATCTGGAATTATACAAAGTATTCTACTATGTTGCCACCACCCTGAGCTTTTCTGAGGCTTCCCGACAGCTTTTTATCTCCCAGTCAGCAGTCAGCCAGTCCATTAAAACCCTGGAAAAAAAGCTGAATCATCCTCTTTTTATCCGAAGTACCAAGAAAGTATTATTAACTCCTGAAGGAGAACTTCTGCTCCAGCATGTAAAACCTGCGCTCCAGCTTCTGGATGAGGGAGAATCTCTCCTGTCCGGAGACAATCTGCTGAAAGGCCAGCTGCGTATTGCTGCCAGCGATACGATCTGCCGGTATTTTCTCATTGATTATCTGCAGAAATTCCATCAGACCTATCCTGATGTCCGCATTAAAGTCACAAACAGTACCTCCATCGGCTGTGCAGAGCTTCTGGAAAAGGGTCAGGCAGATCTGATTGTATGCAACTGTCCTAATTCCAGGCTTGGCAGTCATTTTCAGACCCGTGTGTTAAAAGAATTTCACGATGTGTTTGTTGCCAATACGAATTACTTTCCTGTACACACTGTTCAGACCGAACTGCAGGAGCTTCTGAACTATCCGATCCTGATGCTTTCCCCCAAAAGTACCACCAGTGAATATTTGCGGGAAGCATTTACAGCCCATAATCTCAAGCTTCTTCCT
This sequence comes from Blautia sp. HCP3S3_C4, assembly GCF_052064095.1. Classification (NCBI taxonomy): domain Bacteria; kingdom Bacillati; phylum Bacillota; class Clostridia; order Lachnospirales; family Lachnospiraceae; genus Blautia; species Blautia sp. HCP3S3_C4. The sequence goes on along the minus strand of NZ_JBQHWF010000003.1, from coordinate 51,618 downwards.
GAAGTAGAGTTAAACAGTAATGACCTGCTTCTGGATCTGGCAAGGATCGGACTGGGAATTGCCTGTGTTCCTGATTATATGTTAAAAGAAAATGATCAGCTGACACCGCTCATGCTAAAGGAGCCTCTTCCCGGACGTCAGCTTGTACTTGCTCAACATGACAGTCTTACTGTCTCTCAGGCTGCTGAACGCTTTATTGAAATGTTTACTTCCATATAATAAAAGAAGTCCTCACTCAGTACTGAAACAACAATTTTCATAATCGCGTTTCCTACTGAATGAGAACTTCTTTTTCTTATTTCGGCATTACAGCCAGTGCATCAGTAATATACTGATTATCGATTGCTGCAAAGAAACCACCGTCTGCCTTAGTTGCATAATCCATATCGATCGGCATTTTTCCAAGTACAGGAACCTTCAGCTCTGCTGCGATCTCATCAATATGGCTCTCACCAAATACTTTGATCTCTTTTCCGCAGTCCGGACATTTCACATAGCTGTAATTCTCTACGATTCCAAGTACCGGTATCTTCATCATCTCAGCCATATTAAAGGCTTTCTTAACGATCATCTTAACCAGATCCTGAGGTGATGTTACGATCACGATTCCTTCAATCGGCAGAGACTGGAATGCTGTAAGCGGAACATCACCTGTTCCAGGAGGCATATCCACAAACAGATAGTCTACATCGCCCCAGATAACATCTGTCCAGAACTGTTTTACCATATTTGCAAGAACCGGACCTCTCCAGATTACAGGAGTATCCTCTGTAGGAAGCAGAAGGTTGATGGACATTACCTTGATCCCGTTTTTTGTGATCATCGGGTAGATACCTTCATCATTTGCCATTGCTGCACCCTTTAATCCATACATTTTCGGAATGGACGGTCCTGTGATATCCGCATCCAGGATACCAACCTTGTATCCCTGTGCTGCCATCATATTTGCCAGGGAGCCTGTTACGAAGGATTTACCAACGCCACCCTTTCCGCTGACAACTCCGATCACATGTTTTACATTTGACTGAGCATTCATTTCTGCCAGAAAGCTCTGCTGTTTTTTGCTGCTGGAACAACCCTCGCAGCTTGCTTTGTCGCATGAAGTGTTGTTACATTCTTTTGCCATAATTAATCTTCTCCTTTATATTTATCTATATTATTTTACAAATCTGTCAATTGCTACCTCAAGTTCTTTGATTGCATCTTTGTCACCATGTTCCACTGCATCTACAATACAATGCTCAATATGATCCTGCAGAATAATCTTGCCAGTATTATTGATGGCAGATTTCACTGCTGAAAGCTGTATCAGAACTTCCGCACAGTCTCTTCCGTCCTCTATCATGCGTTTAATAGATTCCATATGCCCGATTGCTCTGGACATACGATTCAGCACTGCCTTTGTATGTGCATGACTGTGATGATGTCCATGTTCCCCGTGAGAATGTTCAACTACCGTCCCATCCTCCAGTACATGTGTATGTGTCTTTTGTTCCTCGGCCATAACATTCTCCTTTCTTTTTCAGAATGTATCTGAGATATCAGGGACAAACTAACTTTTGATCCTGACATCTGTCTGAATTTACAGCATAATTAATATTATACCACATTTGTCAAATTTCTGTAAAGGAGCAACGCTGTTTTATTTGTGAAGTTATAATATCAAAAATAATGGTTCCGTCCTCCAGAACGGTTTTCTCATAGGAAACCTCTTTTCCTTTGAATTTATTTCTGATATATTCTTCCGGATCCTCAAGTTCCAGTTCTTCCACAAAAACATCTCTCATCTGATTACGCGGACATTTATTAAAAATTTCCCATATCAGTTCATATTCTTTCATCTCTTATGGCCTCCCCTGCGGTTCATTTTCTGGTAATATTATAATTTTTTTCTCCTTTTTTGTCAAAAATAATTGCACTGAGACAGATTATATCGTATCATAGATACAATTATCAATAGCACATCAGTTGCTTTATCATACTATAATTAATTACATAGAAGGAGAGAAATCTAATGAAACTTTTAAAAGACCGTATTCTTAAGGATGGAATCGTAAAACCGGGAAATATTTTAAAAGTAGACAGTTTCTTAAACCATCAGATGGATATCACTCTCATCAATGAAATCGGCAAGGAATTCAAGCGTCGTTTTTCTGACTGTCCCATCACCAAGATTCTTACCATCGAAGCTTCCGGTATCGGTATTGCCTGTATCGCAGCACAGTACTTTAATGTACCTGTGATTTTTGCAAAAAAAGCGCAGAGCGTAAATCTGGATGGCGAAATGTATACTACAAAGGTAGAATCCTTTACCCATAAAAAAGTATATGATGTTATTCTTTCCAAGAAATTTCTGGGACCTGAGGATCATGTGCTCCTGATCGATGATTTTCTTGCCAATGGCTGTGCACTTCTGGGCCTGATCGACATTGTAAAGAAATCCGGAGCAACTCTTGAGGGTGCAGGAATCGTTATTGAGAAAGGCTTCCAGCATGGCGGTCAGGAGATCCGTGATATGGGTATCCGCCTGGAATCTCTGGCAATCGTAGATTCCATGACTGATGACTCCCTTACCTTCCGTGAATAATCCATTTTTCTGTTTACAACACCATCAAGAATATCAGAACCCCGTCAGCAGGTTGCTTTGTAACCTGCGGCGGGGTTCTTAATATTGTCAAGAGGATATTCTCAATCCGGTTATATTGTTTTGTCTGCTGTAGCCGGAGTCCCACTTGCTGTGGGTGTCACAGTTGCCTTCGGAGTTATCGTTGCCTCCGGATCGGAAGTTACTTCCGGGGTCAATGTTGGTTCGGGGGTAGCAGTCGGTTCCGGGGTAGCAGTCGGTGTTGGATCCGGCTTGATTTCTTCCTCATCATAGGTTCCGTTATCAACCAAAATCTGATAATTATCCTTATCGATCAGCTGTGCCCCACAGGTAAAGGTTCCCACAATCTTGGTACCATTATCATACTGGGAATAATCCTTCACATCTACTTTCTCTCCTGCAAGATAGTCAAGCGCCATCTTTGCTCCACCCTGCGCCAGCTCTTTTCTATCCAAATATGTTGTCAGTGTGATCTTACCCTCTGCCACATCCTTTACAGCCTGCATCTCACTTCCATATCCTGTGATCACAGGCCATTCTTCACTGTCTGACAGGATTCCACGTTCTTCCAGAAGCTCCTGCACTCCAATTGCAAATTCATCTGACGCTGTGATAATAATATTCGGTGTTTTTTCTTCCTGGTAAAACTCATCCAATATGGATTTCATCTTCGCCTGTGCAGCGTCCTGGTCCCAACGAAGGATTCCGGTAGAATCAAAGGTCATATTTCCGGATTTGCATACCAGAGTTCCATCATCCAGATATTCCTGAAGCTTTTCCAGAACACCATTACAAAAGAAAAGTGCCCCATTGTCATCTGTAGATCCCATCAGGAACTCAATGGTATAGGATTGTTTTTCTTCCTGTGCCTTATCCAGATCCATGTTCTTAATAATCTGACCGGCAACCTCTTTTCCGATAGCTCGGGTATCATCGCAGGCATAATAATTCACTGCTGCCGTATTTCGGATCAGCGTGTCATAAGAAATCACAGGAATACTTTTCTCCTTGGCAGTCTCCAGAATATCTGTCAATGCATAAGGGTCCACCGGATCAATGATCAATGCAGATACTTCCTGATCAATGAATTCCTGAATCTGTGAAATCTGCTGAGTAGAATCTCCCTCTGCATTTTTCACTTCTGCCTCATAGCCACCCTCTGCGATCGCCTTAGACATTTCTGTCTCATCCACAGCTGCATTATCATTCTTTTCCGGAAGAAGGATTCCTATTTTCCCTGCCGGTGCTGCTGCCTGGGCATCCTCGCTGTTATCCTCTGCCTGCGGTGCTTCCGACTGATCCTCTGCGCTGTCTTTGGAATCGCTGTCTTTCTCATCACTGCTTTGGGCAGTATCTTTCTGCTCTGCCTCTGTAGTCTCTACTTTTTCTCCCTCTTCCGTTCTCTCACCGGTTCCCTCTTCTTCTACCTGCACACTCTCGCTTGCTGCCTCTTTGGCCTCATTGCTTCCGCAGGCAGAGAGGAGCATGGAAGAAACCATCACTCCCACCAGAATTCCCACTGCTCTTTTTTTCATAGCCGATCCTCCCAGTCTTATTTTTCAATTCCCTTATAGTCTCTGGCAATACTTTTCAGATAATCTCGATAAGCAATAGCCACTTTCTTTGGCTTCACAATATGTACAGTTCTTCCCATAGAAGTCAGCCAGCCATAAAATTTTTCGTCAGGCTCTGTCTGTACAACAACAAGGAAATTATCACTTCCCTTGGCTTTACAGGAAATATCTTTTCCAAAAGTATCAAAAATCTTTTCTTTTACAGAATTTCTGCAGAGAAACTTCAACTCCTTTTCCCCTTTTACAGGGATTTCAGGAGCTACAGTCTTTACCACTTCTGTCTTCACTGTTTCTGTAGCTTCTGTTTTCTTTTCCTCCTGTACAGACTTCCCTTGCTGTATCTCAGGATCTGCAGACCGCTCCAGATAGTAACCGCCCTCACGGCCTCTCTTATACTGTATCTCCATACCAAATTCCCGGAGAGTTTCCATATCATCATAAATACTTTTTCTCTCAGCACGGATTCCATGCTCTTCAAGAGTTGACAGGATTTCCTGCATAGTAATAGGCTTTCCTCCCGCACTTTCGTTCAGCATCTTTTCCAGATATAAAATCTTACTCTTTTGATTACATGATTTCGCCATATTATCCCCTTACAAATCTGTGGTATACATACTCATTTGCTTCTTTTTCCTGACTGTCATCCAGCGGTGCAAGTTCTATCTTTTTTCCATACTTCTGTTCCAGCGCATGGCTGATCAGCCAGTCTGCAAGCTGTGGATTTTTTGGCAGAAGAGGTCCGTGAAGATAGGTTCCGATCACATTTTTATATACAACGCCCTCATATCCTGATTTTCCGTCATTTCCTGCACCATATAAAACCTTTCCCAAGGGCTTATTATCTTTAATATAGGTTCTTCCTCCGTGATTCTCAAAACCTACAATAGGCATATCAAACAGATCGCTTTGCAGTACGATATTATCAATCAGACGTCCTTCTCCCTGCTCTGTGTACAGATCTACCAATTCCAGTCCCTTCATGGTTCCCTGCTCTGTTTTGTAATAATTTCCCAAAAGTTGATAACCACCACAAATTGCGATCACAACTCCATAATTCTCTACATAGGCTTTAAAATCCTTCTGAATTTCCTTAAGCTTTTCGCATACCAGCATCTGCTCACGGTCGGAACCTCCGCCCAGCAGCACAATGTCCAGCTTTGAAAAATCAATTTCATCCTCCAGTTCAAAGGGAATAGTCTCGGCCTCAATTCCACGCCACTGACATCTCTTCATCAGACACTGGATATTTCCTCTGTCCCCGTACAGATTCAGAAGATCCGGATATAAATGCCCTATTGTAATTTTCATGATTTCTCACCCTCCAGCTTCTTCAGAATATTCCTGGTACTGAACAATGCGGTGTAATTTACCAGTACATACAGATTTCCTACTCCATCTTTTACACGGTCACGGATTGCCTTCTCCACATCGCCCTCCAGAATAGAAGGAATATCCACATATTTCAGACGGAGACGCATATCCTGACAACGGATACCACTGACTGTAATTGATCGGATGCTCTCCTCACCCAGAAGATCAAAATCCACATCCCACAGCCAGGAAATATCTGTCCCGTCCTGGGCATTATCATTAATGGCAATTATGATGTCCTTAGGTGATTTGTCCTGCATCACAGCAGAAATATTCTGGTTAAATCCTGCCGGATTTTTTGCAAGATTCAGGGTAACTCCGGTTCCCATGATTCGGAATTGCTCCATTCTGCCGTTTTCAGGATTAAATTTCTGAAGCATATCCTGGAAATGATCTCCCGCAAATCCTGCTGTACGTACTGCGGCATAAGCAGCCAGAATATTATATACATTATAAAATCCCTTATAATTGGCAACTATATGCTTATCCTCCACCCGGAAACTTAACTGATCTCCCACCTTTACATCCTCAGCATCAAAGTTAAGCTCAGGTCTTGCAAAACCACATTTCGGACAGTGATAGTCACCTAACTGGCTGTAATGATAGAAACCATACTCCAGTTTCTCTCCACAGCGTTTACAGAAACGTCCCTCTCGTATCTCATTAGCTGCAGACTGTATCACAGGTTTACTGATTCCATAAGTAACATAGGGGTTTCCGGCATCCATAGCCAGGTAGGCTGACAGGGCATCATCACCATTGACAATGATCTTCATGTCCGGAATCTTCTGCATCATTTCCTCCAGGATCTTCATGGTAATATCAATCTCACCGTAACGATCCAGCTGATCCCGGAACAGATTTGTCAAAAGCATATAGTCCGGTTTGATCCGTGGGAAAATATGTCTGGTTGATGCTTCATCTGCCTCAATGCATGCATAATCTGCATCAATCTTTCCATTCCATTTCGCAGCAAGTACAAAAGCTGCCACTACTCCATTTAACATATTGGAGCCTGTATGGTTACAGATTACCTTCTGCCCTTCAGCCTCCAGAGCTGCGCAGAGCATATTATTGGTTGTGGTTTTTCCATTGGTTCCACAGGTTGCAAAAATGCCCTTGCGCACCTGAGAGGAAAGCTGTTCCAGAATATCCGGGCAGATACCCAGCGCGATCTTACCAGCCCAGGTCACCCCCTGCCTTCCCATTTTCTTGCAGATGTATCCTGCCAGTTTTGCTGCAGTCACAGCAATCATCACTCTAATTTTCATGTTTATCTATATCCTTTTTATCCAAATTCAGATCTCTGTCCTGAAGATAATCGGAACATATGCCGGCAACACCTTTCTGCATATATTCTTTTGCTTCCTTCAGATCATTTACAGTATAAATATAAAGCTTTATTCCCTTTTTGTCAAAAATATCCTGCACATCTTCACTCCAATATTTGTAATATACGGTAGCTGCAGGAATCCCTTTTTCCTTGCAAAAAGATGCAATTTCCTTCAGGTCCTTTACAGAATATTCCTGCCACAGAGAATAGATATAAGTTGGGAAATTATAAAGCAATGCAGTTCCTGCAAACATAGGCTGCGTATAAATCTCAGGTATGATCTGATCCAACACTTCCTCTGCTCCCGCAGCTTCCGCGATCTCCAGATAGTCTGCATAATCCTCCACTGTGGTCTGGTAGCTTCTCACCGAATACTGTTTGGAATCCAGCATCACAAATGCATCAGGATAGTTTTTCAGCAGTTTCAGAAAATCTGCCAGGGTCATAGGTGTATATTTTCTATAGATAGGACTGGAAAGAAACTCTGCTTCAGAAAGAACTCTTGCCTTATCTCCTTCCCACTGTCCCATAGGCTGTGTCCAACTGTGGCGGCATACCCAGACGCCATCAGAAGTCTTTGTCAGGTCTACCTCAAACAGTCTGCATCCCATCTGATAACTGGCCAGAAAACTTTCCTTTGAGTTCAGATAGGTCTTATCTCCGATTCCTCCCAGTGCATGTGCCACAGTTTTATAATTCTCCCAGGAAAAAGCCGGTGTAGTTACAGAAGCAGGAAATACCTCCTGCCCCCACAAAAAAGCTGCAATCCCCATCATTTCCAAAAAAAGAAGCAGCATTCGGCCAAATATTCCTGCTTTACTTTTCTTCTTATCTTGTTTCAATTATGTTCTCCTGATCACAGGTTCCTATGCATTTTCCCCTGCGATCTTCACTTATGTATTTTATAAAGATTTGCTAAATAGTATAAATCATTGTTCTCTACGATTTTACGCTATCCTCATCTAATAATCAAGGAGAAAATTATTCCTACAAATTTTTATGTTATAGGCACATTACAGAATAATTTCCTATAACATAAAAAAGCTGTATATACATGGCTTACGCCACATATATACAGCTCTGTTTTTGGAAATTTAAGCAATTATACTAACTCGATGAGTACTTCCATTGCTGCATCACCTTTACGTGGTCCGATCTTTACGATTCTTGTGTAACCACCGTTACGGTCAGCATATTTTGGAGCGATCTCTTCGAACATTTTAGCAACCATATCTACGTCTTTTGTGTTTTTCTTTCTTCCGGCGCCCTTTGCAGGTACTTCTTTAACCGGATAGAAAACTTTCATCATCTGACGACGAGCATGAAGTCTGGAAGGAGTATCTTTCTTGATCTCTTTCTGAACTTCATCGTATACAGTCTTCTTCTTTCCGTCAACAACTTCTTTCACTCTCTTGCCTTCAGCATCTTTACGTGCAACTTTAGCAGTTACAGTAACAGTTTCGAAGTTATCTTTTTCGCGAACAGCCATAGCTACCAGGCTCTCTGCGATTTTACGGATTTCTTTTGCTTTAGCTTCTGTGGTAACGATTTTTCCATGATATAAAAGGCTTGTTACCTGGCTTCTCAGTAATGCTTTTCTCTGATCAGAAGTTCTGCTTAATTTTCTATATTTTGCCATTTGATTTTCCTCCATCTGTGGGACAGCCGGACACGCTTGTTCGGTCTTACTGTCCGGCTGCTTAGGCATTCCCACCGTATAATCTCTTCGTTAGGGGAGTTCTTACTCTTCTGTTGGCTGAAGCTGTAATCCCAGCTCTTTCAGTTTTGCAAGAACCTCTTCTAATGACTTGCGACCCAGGTTACGAACCTTCATCATATCATCAGAAGTCTTGTTACATAATTCTTCAACTGTATTAATGCCGGCTCTCTTCAAGCAGTTATAGGAACGAACTGATAACTCAAGTTCATCAATGCTCATTTCCAGAACTTTTTCTTTTTCATTGTCTTCTTTCTCGATCATAACCTCAGCGGTCTTTGCATTCTCGGAAAGATCAATGAAAAGGCTTAAGTGCTCGCTTAATACTTTTGCTGCAAGGCTTACTGCCTCATCCGGATCCAGTGTACCATTTGTATACACATCCAGTGTCAGCTTATCATAATCAGTTACCTGACCAACACGGGTATTCTCTACACTCATATTTACTCTGTCAACCGGTGTATAAATGGAATCCACTGCAAGTACACCGATCGGCATATCATCAGATTTACCCTTTTCAGCACTGATATATCCACGACCCTTTGTAATAGTAAGCTCCATAGCCAGTCTGCAGTCTTTACCACCATTTAAGGTAGCGATCACCTGATCCGGATTCATGATCTCGATATCCTGGTCAGCCTGAATTTCTGCTGCAGTTACCACACCGGAACCTTCACACTCAATGTATGCTGTTTTCGGCTCATTATCTGTACTGTGGTTCTTGATTGCAAGGCTCTTCAGATTCATGATGATTTCGCTTACGTCCTCTTTTACGCCCGGAATAGAGCTGAATTCGTGAAGCACACCATCAATTTTGACCTGGCTTACTGCTGCACCCGGCAGGGAAGACAGCATAATTCTTCTTAAAGAATTTCCCAATGTAAGTCCATATCCTCTTTCCAGAGGCTCAACTACAAATCTGCCAAATCTCTTATCTTCGGATAATTCAGTAATCTCGATTTTTGGTTTATTAAAATCAAACACTATAGGGTTCCCTCCTTCTGGGTTAATGAAAGTTTGAGGGTATTAATTATAATCCTATGGATTATTTGGAGTACAACTCGACGATAAGCATCTCGTTAACCGGAACATCGATAGCAGCTCTGTTTGGAAGCTCTTTTACAGTTCCTTTCAGGTTTTCCTGATCTACATCGATCCATTCTGGAACAAGACGTCCACCTGTTACTTCGAGAACAGCTTTGTATCTCTCAGAACCTTTGGATTTTTCTCTGATTTCGATCTGATCACCAGCTTTTACAAGGTAGGAAGGAATGTTTACACATTTTCCGTTTACAAGTACATGCTTGTGGTCAACGATCTGACGAGCTTCTCTTCTTGTTCTTGCAAATCCCATACGGAATACTACATTGTCAAGTCTGCTCTCCAGCATGATCATCAGGTTTTCACCAGTCTGTCCAGGCATTCTATCCGCTTTGTCATAGTAGTTGTGGAAAGGTTTTTCCAGAACTCCGTAGATGAATTTTGCTTTCTGTTTTTCTCTTAACTGTAAACCATACTCAGACATTTTACGATTTGCACGTTTTAACTGTCTTGTGGATTTTTTGTCAATTCCTAAATAAATCGGATCCAGGCCAAGGGATCTGCATCTTTTCAGAACAGGCACTCTATTTACTGCCATTTCTCAAATACCTCCTAATATTCTAAATCAATCAGACTCTTCTGCGTTTTGGTGGGCGGCAACCATTGTGTGGTACCGGAGTTACGTCACGGATGCTTGTTACTTCCAGTCCGCATGCCTGAAGGGCACGGATTGCTGCTTCACGTCCAGAACCTGGTCCTTTTACCATAACGTCTACAGTTTTTAAACCATGAATAAGAGCAGCCTTTGTTGCAGTCTCAGCTGCCATCTGTGCTGCATAAGGAGTAGATTTCCTTGAACCTCTAAATCCAAGACCACCGGCACTTGCCCATGAAAGAGCATTTCCTTCATTATCAGTCAGGGTAACAATTGTATTGTTGAAAGAAGACTGAATATGTGCCTGTCCGTGTTCAACGTTTTTCTTGACACGACGTTTTGTTGTCGCTTTTTTTGTCACTTTAGCCATTTTAAAACTAACCTACACTTTCCTGATTATCAAATATATTTGTTACAAAGAATTATTTCTTCTTGTTAGCTACTGTTCTCTTAGGACCTTTACGTGTTCTAGCGTTGGTCTTAGTCTTCTGACCACGAACCGGAAGTCCTTTACGATGACGGATACCTCTGTAGCATCCGATTTCCTGCAGTCTCTTAATGTTGAGGGCGATTTCACGACGAAGGTCACCTTCTACTGTCATTGTTTCATCAATTACTGCGCTCAGTCTCTTTACTTCGTCATCAGTCAGATCTCTGACACGTGTGTCAGGATTAACCTCAGCCTTTGCAAGAATTTTGTCAGCGCTTGGTCTACCAATACCATAAATATAGGTAAGACCGATTTCAATACGTTTTTCTCTTGGTAAGTCTACACCAGCTATACGAGCCATGTACTGTTTCCTCCATTTTCTTACTTGAAAGCTTCCATAGTGCCTGTACACCACTTACTGATCCATTTGATCCGCAAGGTGAAATGGGGTGCATCTGTCACCTGCTTTCATTATTTCTTAGTTCCTAATTGGGGTGCCTCGGTAAAACACCCAGCTGCAATTGGCGAATAGCAGCCTTTCCGAATGTTGCGGCCAACGGGCCAACGTTGCCTCTCGGTATTAGGCAATACATGCTAAAACTATTTAAACAGTCTGAACAACCCTTCCGGGTGTCTCACACTGCAGCCGCACGTTTCACAAACCTGAATCAGTGAATCAACCCTGACGCTGTTTGTGTTTTGGATTCTCACAGATAATTCTGATGGATCCTTTTCTCTTGATGATCTTGCATTTCTCGCAGATCGGCTTTACAGATGATCTTACTTTCACTGGAAATCCTCCTTCCGTAAATTCATTAAAATCTGCAGTTTTGAACACGCAAAAAGACATACTATCTGCGCGTTCGGGTTATATAGTATCACAACAAAAAATAAAATGCAAGCACTTTTTTGAATAAAATCGCATTTTTCTACGCATTTCCTTTACAGCGCAAAAAAAGAGAACCAGATTTCTCCGGCCCTCTTTCTCATCACTGCACCAAATGCAGTCAATATTTCTTATTTATCTCTCCAGATAATTCTGCCCTTGGACAGATCATACGGAGACAGTTCAATTGTAACTTTATCTCCGGGAAGAATACGGATGAAATTCATACGTAACTTTCCACTGATATGTGCAAGCACCACATGTTTGTTCTCCAGTTCCACTTTAAACATCGCATTAGGCAGCTTTTCCAGAACAGTGCCTTCCACTTCAATTACATCTGCTTTTGACATTTTAAACCTCCTGTATGTCGTCCAATTATTTCGTAAGAGTCAGAATCTCCGGATCTCCGTCTGTAATAAGAATCGTATTCTCATAGTGAGCAGAAAGAGAACCATCCATAGTTACAACTGTCCACTCATCATCCAGCCATGCCACATCTGCTCGTCCCAGATTGATCATAGGCTCTACAGCAAGTGTCATACCCGGCATCAGACGAACTCCTCTTCTCTTCTGTGGAAAATTAGGGATCTGCGGATCCTCATGAAGGTGAGTGCCGATTCCATGTCCAACCAGGTCACGGACAATTCCGTAATGATATTTGGCAGCGTGAGCACCGATCGCTTTGGAAATATCATTCAGATGATTTCCTGCACGTGCGGCCTTAAGTCCTTCAAAGAAACACTCTCTGGTCACATCCATCAGCTTACGTGCCTCCGGTGAAACCTCACCGACAGCATAAGTCCTCGCTGCATCAGAATGATACCCCTTATAAATAAGACCGGCATCAATCTTTACAAGGTCTCCCTCCTGAATGATTTTCTCTTCAGACGGGATTCCATGAACTACCTCATCATTCAGACTGATACAGAATGATCCGGGAAATCCTCCGTAGTTCAGAAAATTCGGGATACAGCCCATATCACGTATCATCTGTTCTCCGATACGGTCAATCTCCTTGGTGCTCACTCCCGGTTTAATGTACGGGATCAGTCCATCATGCACTTTCTCAAGCAGATGTCCTGCCTCTCTCATAAGTTCAATTTCATGTTCTGTCTTGATAGAAACCGACATTTTACCTCCAGATGGTGTTTGAAAACACCCGATTACTCTCCCAGGATGGCAACAATATCTGCAAATACCTCTTCCAGATCCTTTGTGCCATCTACTGATTTTAAAATTCCCTCTTTAGTATAATAATCGATCAGCGGCTGTGTCTGCTCATGGTATACATTAAGACGTTTCTGAACTGTTTCAGGCTGGTCATCATCGCGAAGCACCAGTTTCTCTCCACAGGTATCACAAACGCCCTCAACCTTCGGTGCTGCATGTACTACATGATAAGTAGCACCACATTTCAGGCAGGCACGTCTTCCGGACATACGATTTACAATATTGGAATCCGGAACATCCACATCGATTGCATAGTCAACTTTACTTCCCAGTTTGTTCAGAGCTTCTGTTAAACACTCTGCCTGAGGAATTGTTCTTGGAAAACCATCCAGTACATAGCCATTTGCTGCATCCGGCTGTTTTATTCTATCCACAACCAGATCACAGGTCAGTTCATCAGGTACAAGAAGTCCCTGATCCATATAAGTTTTTGCTTTTTTACCCAGTTCTGTTCCATTTTTGATGTTTGCGCGGAAAATATCTCCGGTAGAAATGTGCGGAATCTGATATTTCGCAGCAATTTTCTTCGCCTGAGTTCCTTTTCCTGCTCCCGGTGCACCTAACATAATGATTTTCATAAGATAATACCCTCCGTTTTCTTTTTTAGCAAATCAAGGCTGTGATGCAATGCACCACAACCTCTCATTTTTAATTGTTCAGGAAGCCTTTGTAATTACGCACGAGAAGCTGAGATTCAATCTGTTTCACTGTCTCAAGGATAACTCCTACGATAATGATGATAGATGTACCACCAAAGGAAACATTTGCTCCAAATACACCATTAAAGATAAATGGGATTACGCACACAATAATAAGACCTACTGCACCTATAAATATAATATAATTTAAGATATTAGTCAAATAATCTGACGTAGGTTTTCCAGGACGGATGCCTGGGATAAAACCACCCTGCTTTTTGATATTGTCTGCTACCTCCAGCGGATTGAATGTGATGGAAGTATAGAAATATGCAAAGAAAACGCAAAGCACGATGTAAAGAACCAGTCCCCAACTATACTGAAGCTGAGAAGGATTACACCAGTTATTAGAAGAAAGACCTCTCAGGATCTCACTTCCGATTCCTGTTCCGTTGCCTTTACCGGTCAGCTGTGCAATAACAGTTGGGAAAGACATCAGGGATGATGCAAAAATGACAGGAATAACACCTGCAGTATTTACCTTCAGAGGGATATTGGTGGACTGACCGCCCATCATTTTTCTTCCCACCATTTTCTTGGAATACTGTACAGGGATTCTTCTCTCTGCTCCGTTAAGGATAAGTACCAGAACTACTACTACAAGGATAACAGCTGCAATAATGATTCCTGCAAGAGTACCTTTTGCAATGGTCTTTCCTTTAATAAAGTTCTCATATAACAAAGCTAAGTCGCTTGGCACTCTGGAGATGATATTAATAGTAAGTACGATGGAAATACCATTTCCAACACCTTTTTCTGTAATACGCTCACCCAGCCACATCAGCATAGCTGAACCGGCTGTAAGGCAGGCTACTACTACCACACCTTTAAAGAAATTCATGTTCGGGATCATGCCCTGGCGGCCAAAACCAATTGCCATCGCAACAGATTCAAACAATGCAAGACCGACTGTCACATAACGTGTGATCGCGGTCATCTTTTTTCTTCCCTCTTCACCATCACGCTGCATTTCTTCCAGTGACGGAATGGCAATGGTAAGAAGCTGAATGATAATGGAAGATGTAATGTATGGTGTGATGTTCAATGCGAAAATTGACATTCGCTCAAATGAGCCACCGGTAAATGCATCAAAGAAGTTAAATGCATCTCCGGTATTGCTGCTGAACCACTGTTTGAAGAAATCACTGTCAACACCCGGAACCGGGATCTGGCAGCCGATACGGATGATAAATATCATCCATATCAGATACAGCAGTTTACGTCTCATTTCTTTCACTCTAAAAACATTTTTAAGAGTTTCAAACATTAGATCACCTCTACTGTACCACCAGCAGCTTCAATTTTTGATTTTGCAGTCTCGCTGACAGCGTTAACCTTGACATTAAGTTTCTTTGTCAGCTCACCGTTTCCAAGAATTTTAACGCCATCAGCGATCTTGGAGATTGCACCGTTTGCAAGTAAGCTTTCTACTGTAACTTCTGCACCATCTTCAAAACGGTTCAGTACGTCAACGTTGATTGCAATGATCTCTTTTGTATTTCTGTTTTTGAATCCTCTCTTAGGCAGACGTCTGTATAAAGGCATCTGTCCACCTTCAAATCCCGGTTTCTTGTGACCGGAACGAGCTAACTGTCCTTTGTGTCCTTTACCGGCTGTCTTGCCGTTTCCAGAACCATGTCCACGGCCTCTTCTGAAGTTATCGCTGTGCTTAGAACCTTCTGCTGGTCTTAAGTTTGATAATTCCATGTTGGCACCTCCTTATTATTATTTCAAATCTATAAGTTCAGATCGTATCTTTTCTGAATATGTTTCTGTATGTTCCCGCTACTCTTGTGAATAACAGGCTTAAATCAGATCCATATCAGAGTTCTCTCTGGTTAAATCGCAATTAAGCTTCTTCAACCTTTACCAGGTGCTGTACCTGCTGAATCATTCCTCTGGTTGCAGCATTATCTGGCATTTCAACTGTTTTGTGCATTTTTGTAAGACCCATAGCTACAACAGTTTTTTTATGCTTCGGAACTGCACCAATAGGAGATTTTACTAATGTAACTTTTAATGTATCTGCCATTTTTGTATTCCTCCTTAAGCCAGAATCTCATCAACAGATTTTCCACGAAGTTTAGCAACTTCTTCTGGAGTTTTTAACTGTCTTAAGCCTTCGATTGTTGCAAGAACAACGTTCTGTTTGTTTCTGGATCCCATACATTTTGTACGGATGTTTTTGATACCAGCTAACTCGATTACCGCACGGGCAGGACCGCCGGCGATAACTCCAGTACCTTCCGGAGCTCTCTTCAGAAGCATTTCAGCGCTTCCGTATTTTCCAACGAAGTCATGTGTAATAGAGTTGTTTTCGTCTCTTGCTACTGTAACTAATTTTTTCATAGCATCCTCTTTTCCTTTGCGGATTGCTTCAGGAATTTCGGCTGCTTTACCTAAACCTGCACCAACGTGTCCGTTGCCGTCACCTACAACAACTAAAGCTGTGAAACGGAAGTTACGACCACCTTTAACAACCTTGGTAACACGCTTGATTGATACTACTTTATCTTCTAATTCTAACTGACTAGCATCAATAAGATTACGTTTCATGTGTTTCGCTCCTCCTTATTAGAATTTCAGCCCAGCTTCTCTTGCTGCGTCTGCCAGTGCTTTAACTTTACCGTGGTACATGTAGCCTCCTCTGTCGAAAACAACGCTTTCGATACCAGCTTCAACAGCTTTCTTACCAATAACGGTTCCTAAATGTGCAGCTGCTGCTACATCATCAGTATTCTCTAACTCAGCTCTTACTTCTTTCTGAAGAGTAGAAGCAGATACTAAAGTTTTTCCTACAGTGTCATCAATGATCTGAGCATACATATGCTTGTTGGAACGAAATACTGCTAAACGAGGTATTGTTGCAGTTCCGTTTAAATGATGACGTAATCTTCTATGCTTATTCTCACGAATTTTCGCTCTAGATGCTTTATTTACCATTTTCTCACC
This sequence comes from Blautia sp. HCP3S3_C4, assembly GCF_052064095.1. Taxonomy (NCBI): domain Bacteria; kingdom Bacillati; phylum Bacillota; class Clostridia; order Lachnospirales; family Lachnospiraceae; genus Blautia; species Blautia sp. HCP3S3_C4. The sequence goes on along the minus strand of NZ_JBQHWF010000003.1, from coordinate 35,126 downwards.
CTCCTGAATTATTTCTTACCAGTCTTACCAACTTTACGTCTGATAACTTCATCAGCATACTTGATACCTTTGCCCTTGTATGGCTCAGGTCTTCTCTTGTCTCTGATCTCAGCTGCAAACTGGCCGACTTTTTCTTTACTGATACCGGATACGATAATCTTGTTACCATCAACTTTGGTTTCGATTCCGTCTGGATCTTCCATTTCTACCGGATGAGAATATCCAAGGCTAAGCACAAGCTTTTTGCCCTGTTTTGCTGCTTTATAACCTACACCGTTAACTTCAAGCTCTTTTGTATAGCCTTCGCTTACACCAACAACCATGTTGTGGATCAAGCTTCTTGTTAAACCGTGAAGAGATTTCATTTTCTTTAAGTCGTTTGGTCTGGATACTACTACATGACCATCTTCAACTTTGATTTCCATTTCTGTAGGAAGTGCTCTTTCGAGTGTTCCTTTTGGTCCTTTTACAGTTACTACGTTGCCTTCAGCGACTTTTACTTCTACGCCTGCAGGAATAGCAACCGGAAGTCTACCAATTCGTGACATATGTTTGTCCTCCTTACTTAGATTATCGGAGAGGATGTTTCATCCTCTCTGTTTTCAGTTTGTTCTCTATAAAAAATCTTGGTTCAAATTACCAAACGAATGCTAATACTTCGCCGCCAACCTGAAGTTTGCGAGCTTCTTTGTCAGTAATAACACCTTTGTTTGTTGAAAGGATTGCGATTCCAAGTCCACCAAGAACTTTTGGAAGCTGATCCTTGCCTGCGTAGATACGAAGACCAGGTTTGGAGATTCTCTTTAAACCAGTGATGATTTTTTCGTTTTTGTCTTCACCGTATTTCAGTGTGATATGAAGAGTTTTAACAACTCCGTCTTCAACTAAATCATATTTTGCAATATATCCTTCATCAACAAGGATGTTAGCAATTGCAATTTTCATTTTGGATGCCGGAACATCTACTGTGTCGTGTTTTGCAGTATTTGCATTACGGATTCTTGTAAGCATATCTGCGATTGGATCGCTCATTGTCATGTTAGTTTCCTCCTATAATTCAGACTTTACATGTGCATGTATATTTATTGTTTACATTGTTACCTGTTTTATCATAAATCTCGCTTGGACACATGACCGGACTGATAAATCAGCCGATCGTTTATTAATATTGAAATCCGGTTCCTACCAGGAAGCCTTCTTAACGCCCGGGATCTGTCCTTTGTAAGCTAATTCACGGAAGCAGATTCTGCAGATTCCGTATTTTCTTAAAACAGAATGTGGACGTCCACAAATGTTGCAACGTGTATATTCTCTTGTGGAGAATTTAGCTTTGCGCTGCTGTTTGATTTTCATTGCTGTTTTAGCCATGAATCGTTCCTCCTATTATTTTGCAAACGGCATATTGAATAATGTCAGTAATTCACGAGCTTCTTCATCAGTCTTTGCTGTAGTAACGAAGATGATATCCATACCTCTTACTTTGTCAACTTTATCATATTCAACTTCCGGGAAGATCAGCTGCTCTTTGATACCCAGAGCATAGTTTCCACGGCCATCGAATGCGTTCGGGTTAACACCACGGAAGTCACGTACACGAGGAAGTGCAAGGTTGATCAGACGATCAGCGAACTCATACATCTTTTCTCCTCTTAATGTAACTTTACATCCGATCGGCATACCCTCTCTGATCTTAAAGTTAGCGACAGATTTTTTAGCCTTTGTAGCGATTGCTTTCTGTCCTGTGATCAGCTCCATATCTGCGATTGCAGCATCCAGAAGCTTAGCGTTTTCTTTGGCTTCACCAACACCCATATTGATTACGATCTTATCGAGTTTTGGCACTTCCATAACATTTTTGTATCCAAATTTTTTGGTCATGGCATCCATGATCTCATTTTTGTACATTTCTTTTAATCTACTCACTTGTCATGCCTCCTCTCTTAATTAATCGATAACCTTACCGGTCTTTTTAGCAACACGGACTTTTTTATCTCCGTCCATCTGGAAGCCTACTCTTGTAGCCTGTCCATCAACAACTAACATAACGTTGGAGATATGAAGAGGAGCTTCTTTTGTGATGATTCCACCCTGCTGGTTTGCAGCAGATGGTTTGCTGTGTTTTGTAACCTTGTTGATGTTCTCAACAACTACGGTATTGTCTTTTGCGTTAACTGCAAGGACTTTACCCTCTTTGCCATTATCTTTACCAGCGATAACCTTTACAGTATCACCTTTTTTAATTTTCATAGCTGACATTAGGCACCCTCCTATAATACTTCCGGAGCTAAGGAAACGATCTTCATGAATTTCTTCTCACGAAGTTCTCTGGCAACTGGTCCAAAGATACGTGTTCCTCTCGGAGTTAAGTCGTCTTTAATGATTACGGCAGCATTTTCATCGAAACGGATGTAAGATCCGTCTTTACGACGAGCGCCTTTTTTAGTTCTAACTACAACAGCTTTTACAACGTCACCTTTTTTAACAACGCCACCTGGTGTTGCATCTTTAACAGTAGCAACGATTGTATCGCCAATGTTTGCATATCTTCTTGTAGAGCCGCCCATAACACGAATACAAAGGATTTCTTTTGCACCAGTGTTGTCGGCAACCTTCAGTCTTGTTTCCTGCTGAATCATACTGGTATCCTCCTTATTTAACTTTCTCTACGATCTCAACCAGTCTCCATCTCTTATCCTTGGATAACGGTCTGGTTTCCATAACTTTTACGGTATCACCGATATTACACTCATTATTTTCGTCATGAGCTTTTAATTTATATGTTCTCTTCACGATTTTTTTGTAAAGAGGATGTTTTACATGGTCTTCAATAGCAACAACAATGGTCTTGTCCATCTTATTGCTGACAACCTTACCCACGCGGGTTTTTCTCAGATTTCTTTCCACGATAGTTTCCTCCTATTATTTGGAAGCGTTAGCCTGCTCAGTGATCACTGTCTGGATTCTTGCAATGTTCTTGCGAACCTCTTTGATACGGCTTGTATTGTCTAATTGGTTAGTTGCATTCTGAAATCTCAGATTGAAAAGTTCTTTTTTAGCAGCTACTAATTCTTCATTCAATTCTGCAGCTGATTTTGCCTTTAAATCTTCCACGAATTTATTAATTTTCACTGTTATCACCGCCTTCTAAGTCTGCACGAGAAACGATTTTGCATTTACATGGTAACTTGTGCATAGCAAGACGTAATGCTTCACGAGCGATTTCTTCAGAAACGCCTGCGATTTCGAACATTACACGTCCTGGCTTAACAACTGCTACCCAGTATTCAAGAGTACCTTTTCCGGAACCCATTCGTGTTTCTGCTGGTTTCGCTGTTACTGGTTTATCTGGGAAAATCTTAATCCAAACCTGACCACCACGTTTGATATAACGGGTCATAGCAACACGGGCTGCCTCGATCTGGTTGGAACGGATCCAACACGGTTCGGTTGCAACAAGTCCGAATTCACCATAATTGATCTTATTACCTCTAAGGGCTTTTCCTCTCATGGAGCCACGGAATTGTTTACGACGTTTTACTCTTTTTGGCATTAACATTATTTATCGCTCCCTTCCTTAGTTCCTTTTGTTGGAAGTACTTCGCCATTGTAGACCCAAGCTTTTACGCCAACTTTGCCGTATGTTGTGTCTGCTTCTGCGAATCCATAGTCAATATCTGCACGAAGTGTCTGAAGCGGAATAGTTCCTTCGCTGTAGAACTCTGTACGAGCCATATCAGCTCCACCAAGACGTCCGGATACGGATGTTTTGATACCTTTAGCTCCAGCCTTCATTGTTCTCTGCATTGTAGATTTCATAGCACGTCTGAAAGAGATACGGTTCTCAAGCTGCAGTGCGATATTCTCTGCTACTAACTGAGCATCCTTGTCTGGTCTCTTTACTTCTTTGATATCTACGATAAGTTTTTTGTCTGTGAATTTCTTTAATTCAGCTTTTACTTTTTCGATCTCAGCTCCGCCCTTACCGATTACGATACCAGGTTTAGCTGTGTAGATGATGATCTTAACTCTGTCAGATGCTCTTTCGATTTCAATCTTGGAAACACCTGCGCTGTATAATTTCTTTTTAAGGAATGTTCTGATGTTGTAGTCTTCTACCAGGTAATCAGCGAAGTCTGCATCAGCATACCATCTTGAATCCCAATCCTTGATAACACCGACTCTAAGGCCATGTGGGTTAACTTTCTGTCCCATGCTTTTCCTCCTTATCTTTCATCCAGCACGATGGTGATATGGCTTGTTCTCTTCTCGATTCTGTAAGCTCTACCCTGTGCTCTTGGCTGAATTCTCTTCATTGTAGGTCCTTTATCTGCATAGCAGGCTGCAACGTAGAGGTTGTCTGCATTCATTCCGTTGTTGTTTTCAGCATTTGCAATTGCTGACTCAAGAAGTTTCTTGATCACGCTGGAAGCGTATCTTGGGTTGTATGTTAAGATACCAAGTGCTGTCTGCACATCTTTACCGCGGATTACATCTAACACGTAGCAGGCTTTCTGAACAGAAATTCTTGCGTAAGATAATTTTGCAGACGGTCTTGTCTCTCTATTACTCTCATTTCTGGCTCTTTTTATCTGGCTTCTATGTCCCTTTGCCATTTTAAAGTGCCTCCTTTCCATTTTCTCTCAATATCAGGTTAAACCTGCCTGCTGCATTGCAGCAGACAGAATATAAAGTCAAATACTAGCGAACACCGGATTTCTTTTCGTCTTTTCCGTGTCCTCTGTAGGTTCTGGTTGCAACGAACTCACCAAGTTTGTGGCCAACCATATCCTCTGTTACATATACCGGCACGTGTTTTCTTCCGTCATGGACAGCGATTGTGTGTCCTACGAAGGACGGGAAGATTGTAGAACGGCGTGACCAGGTTTTGATAACGGATTTATCATTTGCAGCGTTTAACGCATCTACTTTTTTCAGTAAGCTTGCATCTGCAAAAGGTCCTTTTTTCAGTGAACGAGACATGCTTAATCCTCCTTATTATTTCGATAAAGCTTTTCCATCGCGTCTTCTTACGATGAGCTTGTTGGACGGTTTGTTTTTCTTTCTTGTCTTCAGACCAAGAGCAGGTTTTCCCCATGGAGTGCATGGACCTGGGCGACCGATACCGGTCTTTCCTTCACCACCACCATGTGGATGGTCATTCGGGTTCATTACGGAACCACGAACAGTAGGTCTGATACCCATGTTACGTTTACGTCCGGCTTTACCGATGTTAATCAGGTTGTGATCTCCGTTTCCGACAACACCAACAGATGCGCGGCATACGATCGGAACCATTCTCATTTCACCAGATGGCAGACGCAGTGTTGCGTATTTGCCTTCTTTAGCCATTAACTGAGCGCCGTTTCCAGCAGAACGAACCATCTGTCCGCCCTTTCCAGGATGAAGCTCAATGTTGTGTACCATAGTACCAACCGGGATAAGCTCTAATGGTAAGCAGTTACCAACACGAACTTCTGCTTCTGCTCCGTTCATGACTTTCTGGCCTACTTTTAAGCCTTCCGGTGCAAGGATATATGCTTTCTCGCCATCTGCATAGCAGATAAGAGCGATGTTTGCTGTTCTGTTTGGATCATACTCGATGGAAACTACTGTTGCAGCGATTCCATCTTTTCTTCTCTTGAAGTCGATGATTCTGTATTTTCTTCTGCTTCCGCCTCCGCGGTGTCTAACTGTGATTTTACCCTGGTTGTTACGTCCAGCGTTTTTCTTTAAAGACACGGTAAGAGATTTCTCTGGTGTAGATTTTGTGATCTCTGAGAAATCGGAACCAGTCATATGTCTTCTAGACGGTGTATATGGGTTATAACTTTTGATTCCCATTTTTGTTCTCCTTTCAAATTTGTCCTCACGCTTTTGAATGCGTATAATCGCTATCTGTTAATTAAAGTCCTTCGAAGATTTCAATATCTTTGCTGTCTTCTGTCAGAGCCACGATAGCTTTTTTGGTTTTAGCAGTTGTTCCAACTGTCATACCACGGCGTTTTTTCTTTCCATCCATATTCATGGTGTTAACGCTCTTTACTTTTGTTCCTTCGAACATTTTCTCTACAGCTTCTTTGATCTGAGATTTATTTGCTTCTGGATGAACTAAGAAAGTGTATTTCTTTTCAGCCATTGCATTCATGGATTTTTCTGTAATCACTGGTTTCTTGATTACGTCATAGTACTTGATATCAGCCATTATGCATATACCTCCTCGATGGATGCTACAGCATCTTTGGTTACGATTACGGTGTTGTGTTTCATAACATCGTATACGTTGATTGTACTTGGAGTTGCAGTCTGAACATCAGCGATGTTTCTTGTAGAAAGGATTACGTTCTTGTCATCTGTTGCTGTGATAACCAGAGCTTTTTCTGCTTTCAGGTTTGTAAGAACCTTCTGCATTTCCTTTGTCTTAACATCTGCTAATGTAAGAGCATCAACAACTACTAATTTATTGTCCTGAACTTTGGAAGTCAGAGCAGATTTTAAAGCAGCTCTTCTTTCTTTCTTGTTCATTTTTACTTCATAATCTCTTGGTACCGGAGCGAATACAACACCGCCGCCAGTCCACTGTGGTGCACGGATGGAACCCTGTCTAGCATGACCTGTTCCTTTCTGTCTCCACGGTTTTCTTCCGCCGCCGCTTACTTCAGAACGAGTTTTAGCTTTCTGAGTACCCTGGCGATTATTTGCAAGCTGACGAACAACAGCAAGGTGAACAAGATGCTCATTGACTTCTACGCCAAACACTGCATCATTCAGTTCCATTGTTCCAACTTCGTTGCCTTCCATATTATAAACAGTTACGTTTGCCATTTGTGTGCTCCTCCTTTCTTATTATAAGGACTTTACTGTCTCTTTGATTGTTACCAAAGATTTCTTAGGTCCTGGAACAGCACCCTTAACTAACAGTAAGTTATTCTCTGTATCTACGCGTACGATCTCAAGGTTCTGTACAGTAACCTGAACATTTCCCATATGACCTGGCATGTGTTTTCCTTTGAATACCTTGCTCGGATCAGAACAAGCACCATTGGAACCTGCATGACGGTGATATTTGGAGCCGTGAGCCATAGGTCCTCTGGACTGGCCGTGTCTCTTGATCGCACCCTGGAAACCTTTACCTTTGGAAACAGCTGTTGCATCAATGTGATCGCCGTCTGCAAAGATATCAGCTTTAATTTCCTGTCCTACTGCATACTCAGCAGCGTTATCAAATCTGAACTCTTTAACGAATCTCTTTACTGCAACGCCAGCTTTGTCAAAGTGTCCTTTTTCCGGTTTGTTAACAAGGCTTTCTCTGATGTCGCCGAATCCAACCTGAACTGCAGCGTATCCGTCGTTTTCTTCTGTCTTAACCTGAGTTACGACACAAGGACCAGCCTGTAAAACTGTTACCGGAATTAACTGGCCGTCTTCATTGAAGATCTGAGTCATTCCGACTTTAGTAGCTAAAATAGCTTTCTTCATTTCTTTCTTCCTCCTTATAGCGGATTACCGATTACCGGCAATCATATAGTAAATAGCTTAATGCTTAAAGCATTATCATAATTTAAGATGCTTATTTGGTCTTCATTTTGATATCAATATGAACACCTGCAGGCATTTCCAGTCTGGACAGCGCATCTACTGTCTTCTGGGTTGGTGTAAGAATATCGATCAGTCTCTTATGTGTTCTCTGCTCAAACTGCTCTCTGGAATCTTTGTATTTGTGAACGGCTCTTAAGATTGTAACAACCTCTTTCTTTGTAGGAAGTGGAACCGGTCCGCTTACCATTGCTCCGTTCTTTTTAACAGTTTCGATGATTTTTGCAGCAGATGCATCTACTAACTGATGATCATATGCCTTTAATGTGATTCTCATTACCTGATTTGCCATAAAAAAAGTCTCCTCCTATTCGTACTTTTCAAGCAGTACGACAAGCGGCGACTGTACACATCTCCGTGTGTGTCATCAATTTTTTCCACACACGCCCATCCCATGATGGTCTTTCTGAACTTGTACAGTGACTTGTCGTCAGTTTTCAAACTTGACATTCGCTCCACGGAAAACCTGCCATCTGTCTGGCAGCAACCTCGCGCTTCATTGCTATCAATGTCACAACAAATAGGAGTATACACGACCTTTTGGGAAATTGCAAGTATTTTTTTTACTTTTTTATTTTTTGTTTATTCTACCCTGTGATCAGGCATTCGCCCGAAAAATGCAGACATTTTGCACAATAACAAATGCGAAACCTGAATGTATATCAGATTCCGCATTTACTCATTCCTAATTCTGTTTTTCCGCAGATGCAGGTTTGGCACCGGCTACAATATCTGAGTAATCAAAAAGTGTAACCTTTGTAATATCATCTTTCACTATATCAGGGGCATCTCCCTGGTTTTTGGCACTCTCTGCAATCTGTGCTGCTGACCATACCGGGATTGCCATACGTCTTATAGGAAGTGATTCTGTCTCTTCTTCCTCATCCACAGGTGCTTCCGGCTCCTGTTTTTCTTCTTCCAGCGCTTCCTTTAGATGTGTCACAATATTTTCTGTAGGAGAAATCACCACTTCTTTCTCCGGCTCCTCCTGCTGCGTCTCCGGCTCATCTGCTGTTGCTGCTGCAATTTCCTTTTTCAGCAGCTCATGAGCCTCGCTGGTAGCAGTCTGTACTGTAACCGGCTTTTCGTTGTCCGGTTCCAGTTCATCCTCATAGATCGTATCCACGAAGCCACCGGTACGTATTTTTTTTCTGGGGGCATCTGCTCCCTTTCGGTTCTGCTTTTCTTCTTTTCTGATCTGTTTTTCTTCTTCTTTATATCTCCGTTGTCTGGCTTTTTCTTCCCGTTTCAGTTCTTTCTTACTTTTCACATAACCGGGCTCTGTATCCATCTCATCATAATCATCCTGGGGATCTTTCTTCCACAGCTCTGCTATAATATAGAGGATAATCAGGAAAAGTACAGCCAGTCCCAGAATAATAAGTCCCTCAATACTTTCAGTGGCGATCAGAAGATATCCTACATATCCTATAGTGATCACTACCTTTGGGAAGTACTCCTTCGCCTGTACTGTAAGAGCTTTCTCTTTGGAATTGGAAGCATCGATAACCTGAAAGGTCTTATTCTTCTGATCGATCTCGGTGATCATATATTTGTAAGCCTTGGAGTCTCCCTGATAAAGAATGGAATCTCCCACAGCAGCTTCCTCCGTTTTCACAGGAATTGCATAGGTAACTGATCCCATCGGAAGATTGGTTTCCTTGCTGGAGTCATCCAGGATCTCTGTTGTAATTCCCAGAAAAGGCGGAACAGCCAGGCCGACAACGCATATAATAGTACAGATAACAATAAAATGTACAATAAATTTCAAAAACTTCGACATAGGTAATGCCCCTCATTTCTTCTAATCTCTCAAAAACACATCCAGAAAGCGGTCTTCCTTTCCGGATGTGTTTTCAGTTTTCAGATCAATAATTACTGATTACTCAGATACTGCTCAATACTGTTCATAGCAGCCTCTTCATCCTCACCATTTGCTGAAAGGGTTATCTCCTCACCAGAATCAAGTCCCAGAGTCATCATACCCATGATGCTCTTTGCATTTACCCTTTTCTTTCCAATCTCTACATATATCTCGCTGTTAAACTGGCTTGCCACCTGTACCAGCTGTGCCACAGGGCGTGCCTCCAGACCGGTTGACAGGTTAATGGTGATTGGTTTTTTAATCATAATACTTCTCCTCCTTGTTTCTCCCGCAGTTCGTCAGCCAGCTCACTCAGCTTTCTGAGCCTGTGATTGACTCCCGATTTGCCCACCTGCGGATTCAACATCATCCCTAATTCTTTTAATGTAGCTTCCGGATATTGCATCCTCAACTCCGCGATCTGTACAAGTCCCTCATTCAGCTGTTCAAACCCTATTGTCTGCTGAATCAGTCTGATATCCTCCATCTGCTTGACAGCCGCATTTACCGTTTTATTAATGTTCGCAGTTTCACAGTTCACTTTTCTGTTAATGGAATTTCTCATTTCCTTCAGAATGCGGATGTTTTCCAGGTCCATCAATGCCACATTCGCTTCCATTACGGCCAGCATGTCTACAATCTGTGCACCCTCCTTCACATAGACCACATGTGATTTCTTACGCTGCACGATCTTGGCATCTACTGAAAAGCTACGAATAATTGTCTGCAGTTCTCTGGCTTTTCTCTCATTGGGATATACAATTTCAAAATGATACCCTTTCTCCGGATCACTGATGGAACCGGATGCAAGAAAAGCCCCCCTGATATACGCCCTCTTACAGCAATTCTGCTGTACTACCAGCAGATCCTGCAGAAAAAGCGAATCATGGTCTTTACTGTCCGGGGCCAGCTTTGCCGCCTGAAGAATTGCCTGGATCTCTTCTGGTCTGGATATCTCAATTGTGTATACCTTGAACCATTTCAGGTGACTACTCTCCCGCACAGATACTTCTTTCTCTATATTAAATGTTTTTTGCAATAATGTAAAGCACTTTCTTGCAACTGCTTCATTTTCTATCTGGATTTTAAGTTTATCCCCCTGAGGCAGATGCTGCAATTTTCCGCAGGAACAAAGAATAGCAGCCAGTTCTGCGATCATACAGTGTCTTGCCGTTCCCACCTGTCTGGAAAGTTCTTCTTTCACCATCCCTGAAAAAGACATTTCCCGGTCTCACCTTTCATGTTTTTTTAGCAGTCTGTCCTTACCTATATCTCTGTGTTCCAGACGGAAGCCATATCTCTCATTCCCGGACAGCCTGGAATATAATTCTCTGGCCAAAGTCACAGAACGGTGCTTTCCGCCTGTACATCCAATGGCAATGACCAGATTGGTCTTGCCTTCCTTTACATAGTTGGGGATCAGAAAATTGATCATATCCTCAAGCTTATCTGCAAACTTCCTGGCAGTATCACAGTTCATTACATAATTGAACACTCCATCGTCCATTCCTGTCATGGGACGAAGTTCATCCACATAATATGGATTGGGCAGAAAGCGCACATCAAACACCAGATCCGCATCAGCCGGTATCCCATACTTAAACCCAAAGGAAAGCACAGAAACCATCATATTACAGAAATCCTGATTTGCCACAAAAATCCTCTCTATTTCCTGCTTCAGCTCCCGGGTAAGCAAATGGCTGGTATCTATAATATAATCTGCCCTTTTTTTGAGGAACTGCATTTTTTCTCTTTCCAGGCGGATTCCGTCATCCACTCTGCCCCCCATAGCCAGAGGATGGCTTCTGCGTGTTTCCTTGTAGCGCTTCACCAGCACACTATCCTCTGCATCCAGGAAAAGGATCTCAAACTCATATCCTGCTTTCTTCATCCGATCCAGCACAGCCTCCAGCTCATCCAGGGATCTGCCACTGCGGGCATCGATTCCCAGTGCCACATTCTGTACATCCTCTCCATGTATTTCCGGCATCAGAGATGCAAATTTCTCCAACAATGGAATAGGAAGATTATCCACACAAAAATAATTTGCATCCTCAAGCATTTTCAATGCTGCTGTTTTTCCTGCCCCTGATACTCCCGTCACGATCACAAAACGCATGATTTATCTCCTGTTCTGTCTAAAATTCTCCAAGGAATTTCACTTCCGGTTCCAGTGTTACACCAAACTGCTCCTGAACCTTTTCCCTGACATTATCTATCAATGTAAGTACATCTGCTGCTGTTGCATTTCCTTTATTGATCACAAAGCCACAATGCTTCTCTGATACCTGGGCATCCCCCACCTGATAACCTCTCAGGCCTGCATCCATGATCAGCTTCCCTGCAAAATATCCTTCCGGTCTTTTGAAGGTACTTCCTGCACTTGGATATTCCAACGGCTGTTTGCTCACTCTCTTTTCTGTCAGATCCTTTGTTATGTCTCTGATCTTATCCATATCTCCCTGTTCCAGAACAAGTCTTGCCTCCAGAACCAGATAACCGGCTTTTTTGATCCTGCTGGTTCTGTATCCCATGTCCAGCTTTTCCACAGGAAGTGTCAGGATTTCTCCCTGCTCTGTCATAACAACTGCTTCCTTCAACACATCCTTCAGCTCTCCGCCGTAGGCACCGGCATTCATAAATACAGCTCCTCCCAGAGTTCCCGGAATCCCGCCTGCAAATTCAAATCCTGTCAGAGATGCGTTCCTTGCGGCTGCCGCGATCTGGGAAAGCAGTGCTCCTGAAGAAGCACAGATTTCATTTCCTTCTACTGAAATATTGCTGAAATTACGGTACAGCTGTATGATCACACCTCTGTATCCCTTATCACTTACCAGCAGGTTACTTCCATTTCCAAGTATAAAATAGGGAAGCTCCTCCTCACGGCATATTTCCAGTATTCCCCTTACCTCATCTACTGTAGACGGAAGTAAGAAGAAGTCCGCCGGACCTCCGATGCGGAAAGTAGTATGGCGTTTCATAGGCTCATCTACAAGTACCCTGTCCTTTCCCAGCAGATTCCAAAATTTCTCTATTACTTTCTGATTCACAGATTCTATTCCTCATACTTTCTATTTTTATTTTTCCTGCCCATTCTTTTTCCCCTGGGCTGATTGTCCCATTCTTTCCCCAGAAGGTCTCTCACCACTGCTCCTGCCAGCATAAATCCTGCTGTCCCCGCTACAAAGGAAAGGCTGTTCCCCTCTTGGCTGTTTTCTGTTTTCCAGTCATTTTTTTCTCTGGAACAAAGCACCTTTACCTTTCGGATTCCTTTTTTTCGAAGCTGGGTACGAACCACCCTGGCCAGCGGGCCTACACTGGTTCTGGAAATATCCATAACCTCAAGTCTGGACGGATCCAGCTTATCACAGACATCCATACAGGAAATCACCGGAGTTTTGCTTATTCTTGCATTTTCGATCAGCAGCACCTTGGATGCTGCACTATCAATGGTATCTACAATATAATCATAATTACTCAGGTCAAACATTCCCGCTGTTTCTTCATTATAAAAGGTCTCATAGGTATGAACCAGTATTTCCTCATCAATATCTCTGATTCTCGCCTTGGCTACCTGCACATTGCTCTCGCCAACAGTAGAATGAAGGGCATAGAAAGTTCTGTTTATATCATTTACAGATACCCTTCCATTATCCACAAGGGTCAGACTTGCCACCCCACATCTGGCCAGTGCCTCAGCTACATAGGAACCTACACCTCCCAGGCCAAAGACTGCGATCCTGGCCCGCCCCAGTACATCAGCCACAGCAGTTCCGGCCAGAACCTTTGCCCCTGAAAATGCCTCCGCCATACATAAACCTCCTCAAACTCTCTTCATCTGCAGTCAGACAGAGCTTTGACAAAAGCCAGTCTGTCCATACCAACGATATTTCTAATTATACTATCTATCCCTGTAAAAGTACAGTTTTTCATACATTCCCCTATATTTTCCATTTATGTATAGTTTTCCGGCATTTGTGCATACTGATTTCTAAATGGCTGCTATCTTTGGAAGGGGCAATTTTCTTTACCATATCCATTTTTTCGGAGGTATTTATGTTTCAGTATATTTTTCTCGGCTTTGTAGGGCTCTGCTCCGGTGTAATCATAGCCGGCGGAATCACCGGACTTCTTATGGGGCTTTCCATTGTTCCCCGCTATGCAGGGATCACCCGGACTGCAGACCATATTCTCTTATATGAAGACCTGGCACTCCTGGGTACTGTCACCGGAAATCTGTTTTATCTTTTTCAGTGGAAGCTTCCTCTGGGATCTCCTTTTCTCATGCTGTACGGAATTTTTTCCGGAATTTTCCTGGGCGGATGGATCATGGCCCTGGCAGAAATGGCAGATGTTTTTCCAATCTTCACCCGAAGGATCCGTTTCCAAAAAGGGCTCTCCATTGTAATCCTCTGTATTGCCCTTGGAAAAGCCACAGGCTCCCTGATTTACTATTTCAACAGATGGATGCCCTGATTTGGTCAACAATAGCACCATTATAAATAGAATCCCCCAAAAAGTCAAAATAAGAAGTATATTCTCTGCTCTTTTTTCACATACTAAAGAAAAACAGAAGGGAGAATGTCTATGACTTCTGAAAAACAACAACAATATGAAAAATATGTAAAGCAGATAACTCCCACCCACAGCCTGGGCCTAAATATGCTGAAAGCCTTCCTCACAGGCGGCCTCATCTGCATGTTTGGACAGCTGATCCTGCATTACGCATACAGCCTGGGACTGGACAGGGAATCTGCTGCCTCCTGGTGTTCCCTGATCCTGATACTGATCAGTGTCCTGCTTACAGGCCTGAATCTTTATTCCAAAATCGGCAGGTTTGCAGGTGCCGGAAGCCTTGTTCCCATCACCGGCTTCGCCAATTCTGTTGCAGCCTCAGCTATTGAATACAAGGTGGAAGGCCATGTATTCGGAATCGGCTGTAAAATATTTACCATTGCCGGGCCTGTGATCCTGTACGGAATCCTGAGTTCCTGGTTTCTGGGCCTTATCTACTATCTTCTGAAAATAACGGGGGTACTTTCATGACAAAACAATACACCTGTGGAGCTTCCAGCATTTCCTTTCAAGAACCTGTGTTTATCCAGAGCTGTGCCTCTGTAACCGGACAGAAAGAAGGAGACGGTCCCCTGGGCTCCTGCTTTGATATGATCTGTCCGGATCCCATGTTCGGTGCTTCCACCTGGGAAGCAGCAGAAAGCACTATGCAGAAAGAGGCAGCCACACTGGCCATGGGAAAAGCAGGCCTGAAGCCCGCAGACATTCGTCTGCTTTTTGCAGGTGACCTGCTGGCACAGACAGCAGCCTCTTCCTTCGGTGCTGCAGGTATGGGGATTCCCTTCTACGGACTGTTCAGCGCCTGCTCTACCATGGGAGAAGCCCTCTCCCTGTCCGCCCTCTGCATTGCTGCCGGATATGGAGAACATATCCTGTGCGCAACCTCCAGCCACTTTTGCAGTGCGGAAAAAGAATTCCGTTTTCCCCTGGGCTACGGAAATCAAAGGCCCTTATCTGCTACCTGGACAGTTACCGGTGCCGGTGCCTGTGTACTTGGCAGCCAGCCTCCTCTCCCTGCATCCGGAAAATCCCGTCCTCTGCGCTGCGGACACAGCTGCATTGCCATTACCGGCCTGACAACCGGCAGACTGGTGGATTATGGACTAAAAGATTCCATGAACATGGGCGGCTGTATGGCTCCCGCTGCCTGTGACACGATCCATCAGAACTTTCTGGATTTCCACCGGACACCAGCAGACTATGACGCCATCTTTACCGGTGACCTGGGTGCAGTAGGGCAGAAAATCCTGATAGATCTGCTATATCAAAAAGGCTATGATATCTGTTCCTGCCACCAGGACTGCGGTATCCTGATCTATGACTCCCAAAAACAGGACACCCACTCCGGCGGAAGCGGCTGCGGCTGTGCAGCCTCTGTTTTGAGCAGCTATATCCTGCCAGGGCTTCTTGCCGGAAAATGGAAACGGATTCTTTTCGTCCCTACCGGAGCCCTTCTTTCCAAGGTCAGCTTCAACGAAGGTGACACCATCCCCGGCATCGCCCATGCAGTAGTAATTGAAAAATACGAAATCACTTCATAATAAAAGGAGGTTCCTATTTTGGAATATTTTCATGCATTCTGGACAGGAGGTCTGATCTGTGCCCTGGTCCAGATCCTGTTAGACAAAACCAAACTTATGCCAGGACGGGTCATGGTCCTTCTCGTCTGCTCCGGTGCACTTTTAAGCGCTGTGGGCATCTACCAGCCTTTCGTAGAATTTGCAGGTGCAGGCGCCTCTGTCCCTCTCCTTGGATTTGGAAATGTACTATGGAAGGGAACCCGGGAAGCCATTGACAGTCAAGGATTTCTCGGCCTTTTTACCGGAGGGTTCAAAGCCTGCGCTGTAGGAGTTTCCGCAGCACTGATTTTTTCATATCTGGCCAGTCTTATTTTCAAGCCCCAAATGAAAGGATAATTGCTATGAGTGATACCCTCTATCTGCTTCTGGACAAAAACATCCAGACCCTGCACCCCCACATCTATCTGCAGGACATTGCCAGTCTGTCCTGCAGCAACAGCAAACTTCTGAATCGCCTCCGTGTCATGCCTGTGGTAAATCTTCCTCCTGACAAACCGGGACGCTATGTGCTTTCTGTTATGGATCTGATCTCCAAAATCCAGCAAAAAGAACCGGATCTGGAGATCACGCCTATAGGAGAACCTACTTTTATCATCACATACAAAAACAAACCCGGACCCGGACTTTTGTGGGAATGGATCAAAATCCTGTTCGTAGGTCTCTCCACATTTTTCGGCGCTGCCTTTTCCATTATGACCTTCAACAACGATGTAGATGTAGGAAAACTCTTTTCCTCCATCTATACCCAGGTCACCGGCAGGATTTCTGATCATTTTACAATCCTTGAGATTACCTACTCCATTGGTATCGGACTGGGAGTTCTGTTTTTCTTTAATCATTTCGGACATAGGAAACTTACTGCTGATCCCACTCCCATGCAGATACAGATGCGCCTCTATGAAGATAATGTAAACACTACCATTATAGAAGAAGCAGACCGTAGAAAAAATATTGACCCGCTGCCAAATAAGTGATATACTGGCAGGCGCCGGATTTATATGCAATATTCAATAAGGTCCTGCTGATCCGGTAAACCGAGTGTTCGAGACCTTCCACTCGTAAAAAAAATACTAAAGGAGACAATATCATATGAAAAACAAAAGTACTATCTTTCTGGCAGAGGCAGCTGCCATCGGAGCCATCTATGTAGTTCTGACTTTACTGTTCGCACCCTTAAGCTACGGAGAAGTTCAGATCCGTTTCTCAGAGGCCCTGACTATCCTGCCTTATTTCACACCGGCAGCTATACCGGGACTGTTTGTAGGCTGTATCATTGCCAATCTTTTCGGAGGTGCAATTCCTGTAGATATCCTCTTCGGAAGTATTGCCACCCTGATAGGCGCAGTTTTCACCTACAAGCTTCGTAACTGCAGCCGTTTTCTTGCACCGATCCCGCCTATCGCAGCCAATTCCATTATCGTACCCTTCGTACTTCGATTTGGATACGGTGTAAACCTGCCAATTCCTCTGATGATCCTCACAGTAGGTATCGGAGAGGTAGTATCCTGCGCAGTTATAGGCCTGATCCTTCAGACTGCACTGCTCAAATATAAAGGCATTATTTTCAGATCACAGAAATCTGCCTTATAAACACACAAGGAGCTGAAACACTGAACCACCAGTGTCCCAGCTCCTTATTTTTACCCATATTCCTTTTTCAGCTTTTGAAGGATCCTCTTTTCCATTCTGGACACCTGCACCTGGGAAATTCCCATCTTCTCCCCAATCTCCGTCTGCGTCATATCCCTGTAATATCGCATATAAATAAGCTGTCTTTCCTGGGCTTCTAATTTTCCCAGCATTTCATCCAGGAAAATCCTGTTCAAAGCCTGCTCCTGTCCGTTCACCTTCTCCGGCAGCCTGTCCAGCAGGGAGATATCACTTCCCTCACCCTGGCAGATAATTTTCTGAAGAGAATCCACCTCTGCTGCAGCCTCCATGGAAATCACCACAGTCTCTACAGGAAGCTCCAGTGCAGCAGCAATTTCAGCCACCCCTGGCTCCCTTCCCAGCCTTTTCTCCAGCTCTTCTCTGCTTCGGCAGATCCTCACACAGTTTTCCTTAAGACTACGGCTTACCTTCAGGATACCGTCATCCCTAAGGTAACGTTTGATTTCTCCGATGATCATGGGAACTGCATAGGTGGAAAATTTCACCTCAAAGGAAATATCAAAGTGA
Source organism: Blautia sp. HCP3S3_C4 (assembly GCF_052064095.1). Lineage (NCBI taxonomy): Bacteria > Bacillati > Bacillota > Clostridia > Lachnospirales > Lachnospiraceae > Blautia > Blautia sp. HCP3S3_C4. Next base: position 17,336 of record NZ_JBQHWF010000003.1, on the reverse strand, counting down.
TCAACTGCTTTCAGAAGTCCGATGCTTCCGATCTGAAACAAATCCTCCCTCTCCACCCCTCTTCCCTGAAATCTCTTCACTGTACTGTATATCAGTCCGGTATTTTCTCTGAACAAGGTATCTCTTGCCTCTTTATCTCCCTGGTGTGACCTTTTGATCAGAGCAAGAGTATGATCCATTTCTACCTCCCGATCACTTTTTTCATATGGACAATGGTACCCTTACCTACCTGAGATTCCACCTTGACCTCGTCCATAAACGCCTCCATAAAAGTAAAACCCATTCCTGAACGGTCCTTCTCCGGCTTTGTGGTAAAAAGCGGTTCCATAGCCTGGCGAATATCTGAAATTCCCACTCCCTGATCCTCCACATCCACCCAGAGTGCTTTTTCTGCCAGCCTGCAGGTCAGTCTGATCTTACATACCTTTCCTTCATAGGCATGAATGATGCAGTTGGTCACAGCTTCGGAAACAGCGGTTTTCAGATCCGCCACCTCCTCCAAAGTAGGATTCAGCTGTGTACAGAAAGCCGCCACTGTTACCCTGGCCAATCCCTCGTTCACAGGCGAACTGTCAAATATAAGTTCCATTTCATTGGTATTTTCCATAATAAACTCCTTTCCCCCTTTTCAGGCTTCCCTGCAGATTTCCACAAATTTATACACCCCGGATAAATGCAAAAGCTTCTCAATATAAACACTGACCCCGGTTACCCGGATACAGTTTCCCCTCATCCCCATAGCCCGGTATCTCCCCATGATCATGCCGATTCCTGAGCTGTCCATAAACATTGTCTCCGAAAAATCAAATACCATGGTCCGTATATAATTTTTACGCAATATATTGTCTGATTCCCGCCGGATCTCATCTGCTGCCGGGTGGTCCACTTCTCTGGGCAGGTAAACGGTTAGACAATTTCCCTGAATTTCAAATCTGTTCTTCATATAATCCCCCTGTTTCTGTCCAACGGATAAGATCACGAAAAAAAAGAGACACCCATATTTCTATGTGTATCTCTTTTGTATTTTCGCAATGATCCGTTATTTTCCAATTCATGTATCAGATTCATTTAATACTCGGAATCATCATAATTCCCTTCATCATAGGAGCTGTCATCATAAGAACTGTCGTCATAAGAACCATCTCCACTGTCTGAATAACCCTCACCGGAATCCTCTGCTCCTGTATCTCCTGCACTGTCAGCATTATCCCCGGAGGAATCTGCCTGTCCTGCAGCACTGCTGCTCTCAGATCCGTCTGCACTTTCATCAATACCTGTCACACCGGTATCATTACTGATGGTATTGTAAATACTCTTCAGATCATCCGGCAGTACATTTACATATACATTCTGAAGCTTCAGGGCAGCCTCATCCATATTTTGCTGCTTATAGGCAGCATAGGCTTCCAGAAGGGCCTGATAGGTGCTGCTCTTTTTCTGCTCCTGTGCGATCTGGGCGGAAGCTGCCTCCACCGTATCATCTGACTCTTTCACCTGGCTCTGTGCTTTTGTAAGCTCTGCTCCCTGGCTGGATACTGCATCACTGTAACTGACGATCTGCTGATTGGCTTCTCTGTAAATCCTCTGCCTGATGGCCGGTACAACCAGCAGATAAAAGGCCAGCAGACCAGCTGCAAAACCAGCCACCAGAGTAAAAAACAAAGAAACTCTGGATCGTTCCCTGTAAGCAGGTGCCTGGACCATCATCTCCGGTCCCATTCCTGCTTTCTCACTGCCAGTCTCATCCCCATTCCTGAAAAGTCCCTTATTCTGACGTCCAAGCTTTGTGGAAACTCCTGTCTGTTCCTCAATTTCTTTCAGGAAGCGCAGGGTCGTTGTATTCGTCTGATCGATCCTGGCTGCCTTCTTCAGGGTTCTTCTGGCTTTGTTGTATTCTCCTTCCTTGATTCTGATCAGGGCAAGCAAATGATATCCCTTGATCAGCTTTGGATTCTGGGAAAGTATCTTCTTCAGCCGTATGGCTGCCATATCCTCATGGCCCTCTCTGCACAGATTCAGGGCCTCATTATATTTTCGTATTGTCTCATTGATCACCTCAAGCTTATTGGAATTAGCCTGAAGCTTATTAATATATTCCGAAGCCAGATTACGGCTGGGCTGCAGATTCTTGCTGATCACCCACTCACTGAGGGCAGCTACCACCTCACCTGTCTCAAAATATACCAGTCCCAGCAGATTCCTTGCCTGAATATTGTACTTACTGTAAATCAGGCTCTGCTTCAGACAGCTGATCGCCCCTGACAGATCACGGACACTGGCTTTCTCCAGGCCCAGGTTATAATACTGCCTGGAAAGATAATCCGCCTTTTTCTGGATCAGTACATTACATCCGCAGTGCGGACAGTAATCCAGGTCCCTGTCTGTCAGGAACGCACCACAATTCATACAGTTCATCTGTTTCTCCTTATTTCGCCCTTCTGCCGCTTTTCGCTTCCCTCAGGACTTCCTGAAGTACATCCAGGATATCCGTCAGTTCTCTGTCATATATGGCACCCTCAGCATCTGTCACATCCAGACAGGGCTCAAATTTCTTAAGTTCCTCTTCATAATCTATCATTTTTTATTTCTCCTGATCACATCTTTAATCTCGCCCACCAGGTACAGAGAACCTACACAGAACAACATGCCCTTCTCTCCACGTAGCTGCAGTGCTTTCGCAAAAGCCTCCTCCAGATCAGGAACAGCCTCCACACAGTCACAGCCTGCGTTCTCAAACAACCGGGCAAAATCCTCTGCAGGCACCTGGCGGTAGCCTCCCACTGAAGTCACTACCACATGCTCAAAGTGAATCCTGTCACAGATCGTTTGTATCATATCCCGGTAATCCTTATCATCTACTGCGGAAAAAAGCAGTGTCAGAGGATATTCCTGCTGAAAATGCTCTGCAGTCTCTACAAATTTCTCCACACCGTCCTCATTGTGGGCACCATCTACGATCACACCCGGCAGAACTGTCTCCATACGTCCCTGCCAGCGGGTCCTTCTGATTCCCTCCTGCAGCCTATCCATGGAAACAGGAATTTCTTTTCTCAGAACCTCCATGGTTTTCAGGGCCAGGGCACTGTTCATCACCTGATACCTTGCAATAAACGGGATGGAAAAGACCGTATCCCCATAATAATCATTTCGGAATGAAAAATCAATGCCTGCAGAAGTATTTCTCACAATTTCCGTATCTTCCCTCTTTACCTCATACCAGGGACTTCCCAGCTTCCTGGCAGTCTCTCTGATCACTTCCGCTGCATCAGGAGCATTCCCGTCAAAAATCACCGGCACTCCCGGCACAATGATCCCGGCCTTCTCTCCTGCGATCTTTGCCACAGTATCTCCCAGATACTGCATATGATCCAGACTGATAGAGGTGATCACACAGGCCACCGGATTCTCCACAGCAGTGGTAGCATCCAGTCTTCCACCAAGCCCAGTCTCCAGTGTTACGTAATCCACACCGGCTTCTGCAAAGATCAGCATTCCCATGAGAAACAGCATCTCAAAATAGGTAGGATGATAGCTTCCCTCTGCCACCAGTTCATCTGCCAGTGCCTTCACCTTATGAAAGGCCTTCAGAAATGTATCATTATCAATATTCACCTCATTGATCTGAAAACGTTCATTGATCTCCACCAGATGGGGAGAGGTAAACAGACCGCAGGAATATCCGGCCTCTCTGAGGATGGAAGTAAGAAAAGCACAGGTACTTCCCTTTCCATTGGTTCCTGCCACATGGATCACCTTAAATTTGTCCTGTGGACTGCCAAGTCTCCTCAGGCATTCCTTCGTATGCTCCAGACTGTTTTTCTTTGTAAATTTGGGAGTTTCATCAATATAAGCAACCGCTTCTTCGTATGTCATAAAAAATCCACCACTTATTATATAATGTTTAGTTATCTTTCGTATAATCCACAACAGACTTTTTCCTGTGGCTTATACCAATTAGTTACTCTAACATTATATAATAGTGATGGAATATGTCCAGTACCAATCGTAATATTTTATCCGACAAAATCTGTAAACAGTAACTCTGATTTTAAAGTTTAGCTGTCTGTATCAGAAATCTCTGTATCTGCACTGTCCGTATCAGATTCTGTATCCAGCTTCCATGGATTCTGTGCATACAGAGCATAACAGGACCGGTCATAGCTCTTACTCAACGGCTTTCTGGTAGAACTGTTGCTTCGCTGGATCACCGCCAGCCTGTCAAAATCATTAAGCTGGGTTCCTGTGATCATCAGTGTGGTGGGGTTCAGATAAACCGTATCATACCACTCTCCGTTCAGCTTAACCTCACTGGAAGGAGTAAACTCTGTTCCCTTGATATAATAGGTATAATCAGTATCCGAAATACACCGGATGGAATCCAGAGTGGTATCATAAATACCCATCCGCATTTTGGTGCGCAGATAAGGGCTTTCTCCGGTCTCCCCGTAAGAATATCTCTTTCCATAAAGCAGGTCGTACTGCAAGGTTTCCAGATCCACCTGATAATTCTTTGTATTTCTTCTTGCCTGATGATAGCGGAAAATGGTTCCCTCATGGATGCCAACCCGGTCCATGACCTCTGCAGCCATCTGGTAGGCAGCCAGATTTTCTTTTTTCTTCTTCAGGCCAAAATTATCCCACATTACATATTCTGTCTGGAACAGATATTTATTATCCAGATCCTCCACAGTCAGTCCCATAGTAGGCAGATGGTCCCCATACATAACCAGAACCACATCCTCCGGATAATCAGCCAGCTTATCTGTGAGATCCTTTACAAAATTATCCATCTCATGGATTTCATTCACATAGTATTCCCACTTATTATTTTCCTCTTCCGTAGGCGCACCGGAAACCGTGATCTCCGGGTCCTCCAGAATCTGCTCATCCGGATAAGCACCATGGCCCTGAACGGAAATCGTATACACATAATCCGGTCCTTCTGTGGAATCCAGGCATTTCAGGATTTCATCTGTAAGAACTGCATCCTTCACCCACCCATTAGGGTTTTTCTCATTTTCCCGCGCCATATACTCCTCGGAAGTAAAGGTGTCAAAGCCCAGATTTGGGAAAATAGACCTTCTGCCATAGAAGTTTGCCTCATTATTGTGTACTGCATGGGTGCTATACCCCAGATTCTTCAGTACATAAGGGGCACTCTCGCAGGTTGTCTCTCTCAGGATACTCTTATAGGGATATTCACCGGGGCCAAAATAATGCATGCTCATACCGGTGATGGATTCAAACTCTGTATTTGCAGTTCCTGCTCCTACAGAAGGAACCTTATAATATCCGGAAGAATAGTCCTCCATCAGTTTCCGGAAGGTAGGGATCGGATCCTCAGAAATATCCAGATACTTCACCAGGGTAGGATCAAAGAAGGATTCCAGCTGGAGGAAAAGAATATTCGGTTTTTTCTCTTCCTGAGTCTCCAGCAGGTTCTTCTCTGTTTTCTCGATCCGTTTGATCTCATACTCAGAATAATCCCTGGGACAACTGATTCCTGTGTTAAAGATCGTAGTTGCCAGACAGTAGGGATATCCATAATCCTCATATGCAAAGGCAATGTTTCCAAAATAGTTGGAAAGCACCCTCTTCTCCAGTGCCAGCTGTGTGCTTCCTGCAAAAAGAGCTGCAGCCACAAGGATCAGAGGAATATTATAACGGTACTTTATCTTGTTTTGATACTTCGGTCCTTTGATAAAAAGAATCAACAGTAAAATAACAAAGATCCCGAACAGGATGCCGACTGCCACAACACCTGCAGCAGGCAGGTATTTGTTGGCAATCTTCAAAGCATCTGTAATCAGATGCAGGTCCGGTCCGGTAAAGGGTGTAACACGGTTCAGCAGGAGAACACCGTTGATAATAGCCAGTATCAGCCAGAACAGCGTAACCAGTACTCTCCAGAACACCCTTCTGTGAAACAGATAAACAATCAGTGACGAGGTAAAAATAAATGCGGTATTATAGGCAAAAACCAAAGGCTTCTGTGTCATATAATTCCATGCTTCTACGAACGAGTGACGACAAATTGCTTCCATAATAAAATATCCCACAGCACTTGCCAGTGCATGCAAAAGAAGGGAAATTTTATTACAAATCCTGTATAATTTCATCTAAGCACTCCCTTATTTCTGTAACTGCTCTAACTGTCCTTTAACCTTATCCATCATTTCTTTGTATTTTGCAAGCTTGTCCTTCTCCGCATCCACCTTGGCAGCAGGTGCCTTGTTTACGAAGTTTGGATTATTCAGCATACCTTCGCATCTTGCAATCTCTTTTGTGAGACGTTCTGTTTCTTTTGTAAGACGCTCAATCTCTTTGTCCTTGTCAATCAGGTCTTCCAACGGCATATATACAACCGCATTGGAAACAACTACGGAAACTGCATCCTCGCTGATTCCATTCTTGTCTGTCTGTACCAGGATCTCTTTTGCAAATGCAAGATTTACAAAGGATTTCTTGCTGTTTTCATACATTGCTGCTGTATCAGCATCCTTTGCCACAATATGCAGGCTTGTCTTGCGGTTGTTTGGAACGTTCATCTCTGTTCTGGTATTACGGATACCTCTTACAACCTCTTTGAAGCCCTCGATTGCTTTCTCAGCATCCGGGAAGTTTCTCTCTTCTCTGTATACAGGCCATTCGGAGATCATGATAGACTCTTCTTCCGGAAGAAGTGTGCAGTAGATTTCCTCTGTGATAAACGGCATATATGGATGAAGAAGCTTCAGACCTTCTGTCAATGCTGTTCTTAATGTCCACAGTGCATCATTTGCAGCCTTCGGATCTTCCTCTGCCTTCCACAGACGAACCTTTGCCATCTCAATATACCAGTCGCAAAGCTCATCCCACAGGAAGTCATAAACCTTCTGTACTGCAATGCCAAGCTCATATTTTTCCATGTTCTCTGTAGCTTCGCGGATCACTGTATTTAAGTGAGACAGAATCCATTTATCCTCTGCACAGAGATCATTTAAGTTCTCCGGCTCTGTCACTGTCTTGCCTTCCAGATTCATCATAATGAAACGGGAAGCATTCCAGATCTTGTTTGCAAAGTTACGGCTTGATTCTACCTTTTCCCAGTAGAAACGCATATCATTTCCAGGTGCATTACCTGTCATCAGAGTAAGACGAAGTGCATCTGCGCCGTATTTATCAATAACTTCCAGAGGGTCGATACCATTTCCAAGAGACTTACTCATCTTACGTCCCTGGGAGTCACGTACCAGACCATGAATCAGTACATGGTGGAACGGAACTTCTCCTGTCTGCTCCAGAGCAGAGAATACCATACGGATAACCCAGAAAAAGATAATGTCATATCCTGTAACCAGTACGTCTGTGGGATAGAAATATTCCAGTTCCGGTGTTTTCTCCGGCCAGCCAAGTGTGGAGAATGGCCATAATGCAGAACTAAACCAGGTATCCAGTGTATCCTCATCCTGATGAAGATGTGTGCATCCGCATTTAGGGCATTTCTCTGGCATTTCTCTGGCAACAACTACTTCACCGCACTCATCACAGTAATAAGCCGGGATTCTATGTCCCCACCATAACTGTCTGGAAATACACCAGTCACGGATATTCTCAAGCCAGTGCAGATATGTCTTGTCAAAACGGGACGGAACGAATTTCAGATCTCCGTCATCCAGAGCTTTGATCGCTGCCTTTGCCATCTCGTCCATCTTTACAAACCACTGTGGCTTGATCATAGGCTCTACGGTTGTGCCGCAGCGGTCATGGGTTCCAACGCTGTGGTTGTGAGGAACTACTTTTACCAGAAGTCCAAGCTCTTCCAGATCTGCTACCATTGCCTTACGTGCTTCATAACGGTCCATACCGGCGTATTTTCCGCCAAGTTCGTTGATGGTCGCATCGTCATTCATAATGTTGATCTCTTCCAGATTGTGACGGCGTCCAACCTCGAAGTCGTTAGGGTCATGGGCAGGTGTGATCTTTACACATCCTGTTCCGAATTCCTTGTCTACATATTCATCGGCAATCACCGGGATTTCTCTGTCTGTGAGAGGAAGCTTCAGCATCTTGCCGATAAGATCTTTGTAACGCTCATCTTCCGGGTTTACGGCAACAGCAGTATCACCCAGCAGAGTTTCCGGACGTGTAGTTGCGATCTCTACGAAACGTCCCTCTTCCCCTACGATCGGGTAATTGATGTGCCAGAAAAATCCGTCCTGATCCTCATGCTCAACCTCTGCATCAGAGATGGAAGTCTGGCATACAGGACACCAGTTAATGATTCTGGAACCTTTGTAGATATAGCCTTTTTCATATAATTTGATAAATACTTCCTGTACTGCTTTGGAACATCCCTCATCCATTGTGAAACGTTCTCTCTCCCAGTCTGCGGAAGCACCCAATTTCTTTAACTGATTAATGATCTTTCCGCCGTACTCCTCTTTCCATGCCCACGCATGTTTTAAGAATTCCTCACGGCCGATATCGTGTTTGTCGATACCTTCTTTTTTCAGCTTGTCGATAACCTTAACCTCTGTAGCGATAGCTGCATGGTCAGTTCCCGGCTGCCATAATGCTTCATAGCCCTGCATTCTCTTGAAACGGATCAGGATATCCTGCATAGTTTCATCCAGTGCATGTCCCATGTGAAGCTGTCCGGTTACGTTTGGCGGCGGCATAACAATAGTAAACGGTTTCTTGTCCGGATTTACTTTTGCATGGAAATATCCATTGTCCATCCATTTTGTGTAAAGACGCTCTTCGATTCCCTTAGGATCGTAAGTTTTTGCAAGTTCTTTGCTCATAATGTCCTCCTGATATTCTATATCTTTAATAAAAGCATCTGCGGATTACTCCGCTGTAAGCAGTCAACGATAAAAAACGCCCTTTACACGCATTATACGTGCAAAGGGCGACATAGATCGCGGTACCACCTTAGTTTATCTCTCATTCCCTTAACGCGGGATACGTGAAAGCCTACCATGGGCGTATATGAATCTCAACACTATCATACCACTCACTTCAGCCTCCCGGCTCCAAAGCTACCTTCAGCGCTTCTGTTCCCGGGAAACCTTCCAGCTTATAAGCTTCCCTCTCTGTGGGGCATTACCGCCTACTCCTCTTTTTCACAGCCTTTTTCTGGATTCTACTATAATGAAAAAAGGCTTTCTTGTCAAGAATGTTTCTCCGGATTTCACAATTTTATCAGGCATCACTGCTGATCAGGACTTTCTTTGGTGCACCCGACATCTTTTTTTGATTTCTACTTTCTGTACTTTAGACCAGTCTCCATATTCCAGCCTGCCATTAGCTTTTTTCTTATATCCCCGGCAATACAGATAATATTTTCCTTTCTGAATGTGCTTAAGCGTCATGTAGGTATCCGTTTTTACATTTTTTAACTTTTTTTCTGCTGCAAATTTTTGTTTTGCAAGATTTTTCCTGTCAGATACCAATACACATTGATATCCCTGCGCTTGTGCAGAGGCTTCTGCTATACAAACCCTAACTATATTACTGTTGTCATATGTTCTGGCTTTCCCCAGCAGCGGTGCATTAAGTTTTTTATATGCGGCAATTTTTATCGGCATTTTTACTGTTGTATCCAGATGGTCGCCATTTGTTTCAGGATCATCAAATATCAATTCTCCCATAACTACAAATTTCTGTGCTTTTTTACAGTTTTTCTGATAAGCACAGTGTTTAACATCCCATTTCACATCTACAGCAAAAGTTGTTTTTTTCTCGGCTCCATAAACATGTATATATTCGGGCAGACCTAATCCTTCCTGTGTTTTTTTCACACCATTTACATGTTTTATTGTCTGTAGTTCAGAAGGTACTACTCCGCAAAAGTATTGATCACTTACCTCAAAACGATAGTATATTGATTTACAGAACATTTTTCCTTCTGAATTCTCTCCCATAACCTTAAGTTCAAGGGAATGCCAGCCCGTGGGCAGATTTTCTTTTGGCTGCACATTTATGGTAACTGTTTCTCCTGCTTTTAATGTTCTTGTGGATGGCATACTTATTGTAAACTCAGTACTGTTTTTATCTATATACAGAGTCATATCTTCCTGACTGACATTTTTCACTTCCATAGATAAGGCTTTAGGCAGTGTATCATATTTCCATATCTTCGTTCCAAAATCTGTCTTGTCTGCTGTGACCTGAAGATACTCTGTCTTGTCCGGTTTCTCTCTGTCCATCTTTATATGTATTGGATATCTGCTTCCGTCATTTGCACAAAGATAAACCACTTCATCATAAACTCCGTATTCCTGTTTGGGCATGATCATAAGCCTCTCCTGCTGCCCTGGCTTCAAATCTTTCAGCTTAATCTGTCCCGGGTCAATTTCATTCAGTCCTTCCTCATCCATAAATACGAAATGTCTCAGTTCTGAAGCATCTACTGTAACCGTAGTATCTTTCTGTCCGGTAACTCTGAAATATATTCCTTTCGGCCAGTCTTCCCAGCTCTCCTCATCCTCTGTAAACCAAATCCTGTCATATTCCGGCTTTAAATCATAATCCCTGTCCGAAGATGGTCCTATGGTCAGCTTCAGATTTATGTCACAGGATGCGCCTTCTTCTGTATGAACTGTTACTGTTTCTTCATATGTTCCCCGTGGGAGCTGCTTCTGAAGGCTCACTTCCACCCACAAATAGGTGTGCGTTTCAACCGCTTCCCGGTCACTTACTTTACATTTGAAATAAGTCCCTTCTATTGTTTCATATACCGGATGCAAGGTTTGGGTTCCTGTGTTGATCAGAGGTACTTTTCCTGAATAATCGCTGCTTTGACTTTCCGGAATTACTCCCAAGTCCTCATTCGAATCCAGTTTCGCCTGATCATAATTATCCAGAAGCTCCAGTCTGTAAGGAACCTCCTCTCTTTCCCTGCTTCTAATCTGAAAAGAAATGTTTTTATATACAATCAGTTCTCCGTTATCCGCCTGAACTCCAAAGGAATAATACCCCATTCTCTTCGGCATTCCACTGAGCACTCCATCTTCGGAAAAAGTAAAACCATCCGGCAGCTTATTCTCTCCGCACAATTTCCACTTCACAGGCATTTCACTGTCAGACTTCAGTTGTACAGAATAAAATTTATCTACATGACCGTATTCCAGTTTATCCGTCAAAATAGAAAATACTTCTGAGGGATTATCTTTTGTTTCATCGTTTTCTGCATCTGCATTAAATACTTCAGATGAATCTGTTAAATTTCCTGTATTTTCATTATCACTTACTGCATCATCCGCTATTTCCACATCCTCTGTATCCATCGTACTGTCACCATCTGTCAGCTCAGTCTGTCCGTCAGAAAATACAGTGATATCCGTCTCAGAAGCCCAGGCATAAGATGGCATTGTTGCTGTTATTGCAGCGCAAAGCAAACATGCTGTTATGGTTTTATAACTTTTCATTTTCTTCCTCCCTTGTATAATTATTGTAATTGTAATACTAATACCCCAAAAATCAAGAAATATCCACAATCAAAAGTAAAATGTTATTAAATGTCCCTAAATTGTTTTATTCAAAAATTAACGTCTTCAACACTTCAAATGTATCTTTTTGCACTTCATTTTTTACTTGAAAATTCCCACATATAGCCATCTGTTTTTTACCTGAAATAATATCCATAGATTCTATTTCATAATTTTTATAAGTTTCACTTTTATCAAGCAAAATTGCAAAGTCAGGTCTGACAACACCCCCTTGTTTAAGTGCATATTCAATTTGTTCTTTTGATATATGAAAGATTATAGCCTTATTTTTTAATCCATTAAAACTAGTTACTGGAACAAACATTCCATAAATGCTATTATAAAAAATATCCTGTAACGTTTCTCCTGTTTTTCGTCCAAATTCCAATTTAAATGCATTTTGTACGATATTCATTGTTGTATTTTCGAAAATAGCAATATCAAAGGGTATTGTATTATCAGCATTTTCTCTTTCATCATAAACCTTTTGGTTCATCAAAAGAATTTCACATCTGCTTGTCTCTTTCTTGTATAATGCAATTCCATACTGCGGTTTTCCACTATCATAAATCTTTAAAACTTTACCGTTTTTATCTACAACATAAATATTCTTTTTTATATTGTTCTTGTCTGATTTATCATATCCACAAATATACAAATGTTTATCATTTGAATTATACATCATTCCATTACAATGATATAAACAATCTTTATCTTTATAGACCGCCACTTTAGTTGCTCTTATACTTTCAAGATTTGAAGTACTCATAAGCACCGCATGTTCGTTCTGGCTGTCACATTTCAAACAATACGCTTTTCCACTCTCATCAATTGCCATACTTTCCAAATTTTTACATTGTATATTGTCGACAACTTCATCTGGAATCAGCGCCCCAGTCTTTGTTGCCCCTTTAAAATAAAAATAACCATTCTCAAATTCATTCTTACCTGAATCTACTTTTGTAAAGGTCACACCTGCCTGGTAGGTCACGCGGTCTGTGTCAATAGTGTTACTGCCGGTTCCAATCACATTGGAAAGTTCCCACATATTATTTTTGTACAGAGCAATTCCCTCAAAATTAAACTGTCTATACTTCGTTGTGTCAAAATCAGCCTGAAAAACTGCATAAGGACTGTACACTGTATTTGCTTTGTAATCTGCTGCACGCACAAGCAAAATACGATTTTTACACTGGCTGTAGTCTGAAATATAATGGTTGGCCAAAATAAATATTCCATAATTCACATCAAAATAAATTCCGTTAGCCTTAGTATATTCTGTAGCATCATTGGCAGTTACCGTAAATTTTCTCTGCTCATTCTGACCAAATTCTGCCAGAGTACCTCTGGCAAACTTTAATATAGCTGGTACTTTAGAGTCAAGATATTCCATCATTAAAAACTCACTTCCCACATAAGAAGCAATTCCCACATAAGTTTTATCCAGTGGAGTATAACTGCGGATATTCCCATTCAAATCCATAGCAAGAACCCCTGACTCTGTACTGCTCTTTTTACATGTTAAATATAGTATATTTCCTTTTACCGTCATTCCATATACAAAATAATCAATCACTTTCACGACAACCCTGCTGATCTCTGCAGTACCTGTAAAATCAGCAGCCTTATATACAGTGCTCTTATACACATTCTGAGAGTTTACCCGCTTATGTGTTTTTACCCAATACATAGTATTTCCTACAATTGCCATTGCTGCCGCATTATTATACGCAGATGCATTTTTTTCATCCGGAACCTGCGCACATAGTTTACTTCCACAATTAATTCGTAACTCTTTTTCTGACATTGTACCTGACATTTTGGTTTCCTCCTGAAATATAGATATATTATTTTAGAATTTGCAAATTCTATATCATAAGGAGTATTCCTTATCCGCATCTGTAAACCAAAATGAAAAAAGTCTCCCTGCCCTTTTGCGACTGAGAGACTTTTTTCATTCATGTAACTCTTATTTAATCTGATTGTTCATTTTTCCCCAGCAGATTGTTCTTAATCTCCTTCAGATCACTCTGCACCTGGGTCAGAAGCTGGAACTTTTCTGTGAGTCTTTCGATTACTGTCTGATAATTTTTCTCACGCTCTTCCTGTTTGGCATCACGCTTTTCATTCGATTTCACTATATAAATCAGCAAAAAAACCGCCAACACAGCCCAGATTCCCTGGGATACCGCTGTTTCCATAACCGTTGACTCCATAACTTTCCATTCCTCCCTTCCTCTTTTTTGAATCCCGGGATTCAGTCTATAAGGACAGGAGAATTTTCTGTCTGTCAACTTGGTACCCTTTAAAATCCGATTTATCCAGACCTGCTTCACTTTCTCTCAGTTTTTCTACAATACATATTACTGTTCACTTCATTGGCAAACACTTTTTTCTCTTTTCAGGTTTCTGATTTCATTTCTTTCCACTACTTCCCCTAAAAAGGAGGTAGCACAATGAAATCATTATTACAACTAATCCACGATTACCAAGACGGAGAACCCAATTCCTCTGAAGCCATTCTGAAACGTATGGAACCACTTATCAGAAGTTATTCCTCCAGAATCCATTGTATGGAATACGAGGACGCTTCACAAGAACTATATCTGGCACTGCTGAAATCTCTTCCTTATCTGAATCCCAACTTCTCAGAAGGAGAATGCGTAACATATATGAAAACTGCGGTAGAAAATCGTTATCGCTCCCTTTGTCACTACTATCTTTCTCAACCGCCCAGAGAAAATATATCTGACTACACCGACACCCTAAAATCGCCCGATTTTTTTGATGATACATACACAGATGTTGCTGCATATATCCATTCTTATCCAAAAGAAAGCATGGATTACAAAATCCTCTTCCTATATTTCTACCAAAATAAAACGGACTCTGAAATTGCCAGGATTCTAAGCGTATCTCGTCAGTACATCAATCGCAGAAAAAAGAAACTTCTGCTGCAATATGTTACAGAACATCCGAATTAATAAAACTCTCCGTCACTATTTTGAGACAACAAAAAGAACATTCCCACTCCGGTTATCCCATTCATCAGTGCCGGATTCAACCGTTCTGTTACCAACAAACTTTGCTCATCCTTTAGATATCCTGTCAAACGCACTATTTCTTTTTTATATTCTACATTCAGCTTTCTGTCCGGATATTTCTGCAGATATCTCTGCATGATCAACAGGTTTCCTGCCATTCCATGGCACAAACATATCTTTGAATCTGTTTTCTGGTAAAATAATGCTTGTGCAGCACGTTTAATATCTTTATTCACCTGTTCATCTGCTGGAAGCATATCCACCAGTTTTAACCGTACAAGTAAGATTCCCGGTGCCCCATGACACCAGCCATTCATAATGCGTTCACCGGAAGATTCCCTCATATCCAGCCAGTTTTTCTTCTCCTCTGAATAAAGTGCATCCTCATATGCCAGCAATCTATGAATTTTGTCCAGATAATCCGGTTTCTTTGTTATTTTATAAAGATCAGCATATGCCATAAGAAATCCACTGTTTCCATGAGCCATCCCTGCAAGTGGGACTTCCAGATTCTCAGGTTTCCATCCATACCCAGAACCTGTCTCCTGGCCTTTTGCCCACAGCCCGCTTTCTATATCAACTGCATATTCAAGGTATTTCTCTTCACCTGTTATTTCATAAAGCCTTACAGACACTATAATTGCACCTGCATTTCCGCTTAGAAGATCCATAAATTTATCTTCTGAGAGAAATCTCAGAACCACCTCAAAATGCTTCCTGGCCCAGGAAATCCATTCCTGATTTCCTGTAATCTCATACAGCAACAAATAGCAATATATCACAGAGCTTTCTCCATCATATAACCCGGTACGTCCAATTTTCTCTGCCTTTATTTCTTGATACCGCCTCTCTGTATACTTTTTCATTTTGTTCAGCGTCAATTCATATATTCGGCTGATTTTACAATTGTCTCCCCCATAGATCTGTATATACTTTGCCAGAAATATAGTGATTCCTGCAATTCCATCATAAATATACATTCCACAGGGTTCCAGACTCCAATAACCATTCTCCCAGAAATGCAGGGCGGCCCAGCTGATATCCTCATCCTCGATAACCGCATTTCTAATCAGCCAGTTAACAATCTTTTGAATCTGGACTTCTATTTCTCTTCCCAGTGATATGTCATCTATGGTTTCATGCTTCTGCTCTTTTCCTGGATTTCCAATATATCCTTTATTAAGTAGTCCCATGGACAAACGAATATAATCACACTGTCTCTCCATATCCTCAATGCTTATCTGTTTCATATGCTCTATCCAAGATTCATAGGGTGTACAAGGCAGATAGCCGGTATGTTCCACACCATCCCCATCAAATATGGATGTACTGTGCGCATCAATCTCAAAATAAGGAATATTCAGTTCTAACAAACTTTCGATTTCATAATCCCTGAGTTCCTGCTGAAGCTGAGTTTCTCCATCTTTGTGCATAACCTGAAGCAGTTTCTTACGCTGTTCCCTGCTTTCCATATAATCCGGATGAAAGGATGCAAACAGATACATATAATATTGCTGGGTATGCCGCAGAACTACCCGAGACTTACCATAATAGAATTTCTCCAACATGGCTTTTATTTTCTCATCCTTCATCATTTCCAGATAAGCTGCCCGAAATCCCTGAACCAGATATTCTGTATACTCTGCTGAATTCACCGCCTCTCCATTTAATCTGACAATACACTCCTCCATTTCAAATTCCACCTGCTCATATTCTATATGAATATTTGAGGTTTTATCATCCTTTACCACAGGTACTTTAAAGGGCGTCCGTATTTTCCCGTTCATATTCATGGCACTTATAAGTACTCTGTTGTTTCCTCTGCCCCAGGTGAGAACCGGGAGCATACCTGTTCGCATTACTGAAGTTACAATTTTCTCTCTAAGACTGGTTTCTGCTTTATCTTTCGTACTACTTCTATCAAAATGTGGAATAAATCCGGGATAGGTTTCCATATCTATAATCACAGGATACTCTCCATGAGCAATAATATTCTCTCCATGAAGGTCTGTTGCCCCCAGCGAATATGCCAGAAACAGATGGATTCCCATCCTATAATAATATCGTTTTATCTCCTCCCTTGTTTTGCATGATTCATTTTCAATATTTTCTTCCCAGCCATAATTGGACCGGGATAAATATTTTATTTTTTTATTGTGTATCCCCTTTCTTTCGCATAAATATCCATATATTTTTTGGTACTGTATATTCCTTTCCAGGCAATAAGTTTTATAATATATACTCCCAGAATTCAAATTAACTTTCGAAACACTACCTGTTCCTTTATGCCAGTCACCTTTGCATATTTCAACTTGTTTAATATTTGTGCTTAAAATTGTAAACCAAATTAAATTTATAATCTTTTTATCTTTCTCATAGTTGCTCTTAATTATCTTATTTTCCCACATCAACATACGATATTGAAGTTTATATAGTCTATATAATTCAGGATATTTTTCAAACATTTTTTCATAATATTCTTTATTATAAAGATATTGTGTCTTATAATAGTGTTCTTTTTTTTCACATTTTTCTTTAATTCTTCCTTCTTTTTTAGCTATGAAAATATCATAAATATGAATACGGATAAATATCCATTTTGAATAACTATTCATTATATTCTTTAACAGCAAAATACACTGTTCCATGAACCACCCAATGAATACATTCCTTCCGTCTTATCATTTGGTTCATCCATTTTCTCTATTTCTTCTAATTCACTCTCAATTGTTAGCTTCCAGCGATTTTTCTACCTCGAACAAAATTGGGTGAATTAGAAGTAAAAATAGCCCGTATTTCTGCGGTTTTTCTTGCAGAG